>PAZC01000060.1 GCA_002716045.1 Opitutia bacterium | reverse complement strand
GACGAGCCGTGCGGTTTCAGGTGAATCGAGTACATGGTGGCGAAGGTCCAGTCGCAGATAAACAAGGCGTCGCGGTAATGGGTGGGGAATTTCGTGTTGGTGCCCGCGATCACGCCGGTCGGACAACCGGGACCGACGTCGACCACCGAACCTACGGTGTCGGGGAAGTACTTGCGCCACTTCTTGGAGGTCGCCCGCCAACCGTTTTCACCGCCGGAAACACCGTGATTGATGCGGGTGGGGCGGTACCAGGGGGCTCCGATGTCCCATTCCATGTCGGCATCGTAAACGAAGAGTTCTCCATCTCTGTTCAAGGCGAAATCCACCGGGTTGCGGTAGCCCATGTTCATCATTTCCCGTTCCTTGCCGTCGGGGCTGACCTTGAGGACCCAGCCACCGGGTGCCTTGCCGTTGCCGTTGTGGCCGTAGGCATAGTTTTGCAGGAGATAGTCGTCCTTCCAGTTGTCGCGGATACGTGTCTTCTGGTATTCCGGTGGCTTGGTGTAGTTGCCCGCTATGACGTAAAGGCTTTTGCCATCGGGAGAGACCACGATGGAGTGTGGTCCATGTTCGCCGCCGCCATTCATTGGGGCAATATCCTCCGTGGGACCCAGGTCGCCATTATCCAGGACTTTGGCCCGGCTCAAGACGCGGTTACCCATCATGTAGAGGTGGTCGAAGGCGTAGAGCATGCCCCATTGGGAGGACTTTACGTTGAGCTTTTTGATCTTGCTTTCGTCGAAGGCTTCGCCCTGCTTGGGAATCTCGATCGAGAAGGTGCCGGCACCGCCTTGATCCGAGACCGTTAGGCGCCCCTTTGGGTCGAAGGCCACCGCTATCCAGGAACCATACTTTCTCTTGTCCACCTTGTAGATCAACTCGACTTCGAAACCCGGTTGGACGTTGAATCCAGTGGAGGCATCCTCAACCGATTTCTCGAGCGGCGGCAACTGGCTTTGCCCAAAGGCACTTGCCAGAGAAAGTGACAGTGTAATGCATGTAATTCGTAAGCTGGTCATTGGTCTCTTCTAGGTTTTATGTTTTTGGAAGGTGGAAATGAACTAGCGCTAGATGAACTTAGCTACCAGTCATTTTTCGTGACGATAGCGTTCTTTTGGAGCGGGTCGTTCATTTTGAGCCGTTGGTTACTTGGCAAAGACCTGCTTGAGGAACTCGGCACTGCTCATTTCAGGCTGCTCGTTCTCGGCGACCGAGAGGTGGCATTGAATGCCTATCTTGTCGCACTGTGCCTTGAGCAGACGCCCGAAACCGGCGTGGTGTATGCCGTCGCCTTTGATAACGGGAACGGGTGCGGGCTTGCCATACCTTATCCAGACGGGAGGATCGTCCTTGCTGACGTGGGTAAGGGGCGAGCACTCTAGGGAGAGCTTCTTGTATTTGTCCCAGTCCTTCATCAGTTGCTGATGACTGGATGCACCCACGGTCTTCCAGATCATGGGGTGCTTTATACAGGCCAAGCCGATTTTCTTTTCCAGCAGGAAAGGGTCGAGGGTGGTTTGTCCGCCCATGGCAACGGCCCCACATACGCGGGAGGACTGGCGCAAAACAGGATCCTTGCTCTTGGGGTCGGCCATATCGTCGTGGTAGGCGAGCCACATGCTGGATGCGGCTCCGGCGGAGCCTCCCGTAACGGCGATCCGCTTGGGATCGAAATTCCATTCCTTGGCCTTGCTGCGGAGAAACTGGATGGCCCTGGCGGCGTCATGGACGGCAGCAGGCAGGAGTTTCGTGCCGGCGAGACGGTAATCGATCGAGGCATAGCTGTAACCCTGGTTGAGCTGGTTGGCCCCGATGGCCTCATGCTTCTTGCCGCCCAGCCAACCGCCGCCGTGGATATGAACTAGGAGAGGCGTGGGTTCCTTGGACTCGATCTTCCAGAAATTGAGTTTCATGTCCTTGTGCGATCCATAGGCAACGTGCTTGTAGGTGGGATCGACCTTCTGGGCGAAGAGCGGCGCGGCGAAAGCTAGGACGAGAAAGAGTGAGTTAAATTTCATAAGCTGCATTGCTTTGAGAAGTGTGGTTTTGGGCATTCTATTCAAATTTCAATGTGGGTCCGACTGGGAGGCGATGCTTGGAGTGGTCTTCTTTCAGATCGGAAAAAGCGGGAATTGGTTCGGAAGCATTCGGGTCATCGCCGCGTAGAAGCACGCTACGGATCACTTCGATGGTGGGGCAGACCAAAGGGGACAGACCGTCGAAGCTTGCGGGATCGTGAAAATGATCACCGTCGCCGGCGACGGTCGACATCGTCAACAGGTAGCGCTGGCCCTTCGCCAACTTCACGCTGTCAGCAAGCTCGAGGTAGCGGAATTCCCCTTCCAGTTTGCCCTGCTTTTGCGGAGAGATTTCGCAGCTGGCAATCAGGTTGGCGGTGGCATTGTCATTTAGCGAGTGAAGTTGGATGAGGTGCGGAGCGGAGATCCCCCGTTTCTTTGGACCAGGGAGGGAAGGCCTGTCGCGGTCATCCTCGGTCGGCAGGTTGCGGGCGGGGCGGACGCCAATGTCCTTGAATTGGTCGTCCCACATCCCGAGGTGGGTAACCATCCTGTCCTGCTTCATGCGGAATTCGAAGCCAATTGCACCGTCGACGTCATTCCTCAAATTGTGCCATCCGTCATGGAGGATCAGGACATCGCTTTTTTCCAGTCCCAAGTCGCGGGCGTACCCTCGGTTGTGGATGGCCAGCAGGCGTTCGCCCATTGCCTTGGCCTCCTCGGAGGGGGCGGCATCGAGGAAATCGCCCGTCTCGTATAGGTTTTCCTTGAGGTCGTAGAACATGGCGATGTTGAGTTCGCCTCTGCTCCCGCCTTTCATCGAGGGCATGGCCAAGCCGCCGTTGACCAAAAGTTTTCTTGTTCCCTCACGGATCGCGACAGTGTCGTTCAGGTAGGGCGGCCCCAAGTTGCAAAAGAACACCCGAGGGCGGAGATCTTCGCCCTTTGCTTCGCCGGTCCAGAAGGGCAGGGCGTCATGGCTGTCCCGGGCCTCCTCGTGCCCAAGTTCATGGCCTACGAGGCTGGCCAAGGTTGCATAGAGGTCGGACAGCGAAAGTAGGTTGCGGTTGATGCCTTTTTCGAAATGCCCTTGCCAATAAAGCAGGAAAGGCACCCGGTGGCCTCCTTCCCAGATCTTTGCCTTCTTGCCGCGCAGCCCACCGCTTTCTTGGACGAGGTCCTGGTTTTTCACGGTGCTCAGGTTGGGGCCATTGTCGCTGGTGAACATGACGAGAGTGTTCTCGATCATCTTGTGCCCGGGCCAACGGGGATCATCCGTGTTCTTCAGTTTATCGAGTATTTTTCCAAATATAACGTCGTTTTCCAGCACCATGTCCTCGCGTTCACCCGCTTTGCTGCCATCGGTGTAGCGACTTTGCCCCTCGATCTTTATGCCGCCCACTTTCTCGGGCACGGCGAAGATGCCGTCGACGTTGCGTTGGTTGTGGTTGGCATTGGGTGCAAAATAGAGGAAGAAGGGAGCATCTGCCTTCTTTGCCCGCTGCTCCAAGTAGGTCAGCATTTCCTCGAGGTATAATGGCCCTAGCTGTCGGAGGTCCCATTCCGGATCAGCCAATATCTTGTCCGCCCGTCGGGTGATGCCGATGAGCTTCATTTTCGAGCGCTCCCTGAATCCGTGGCCGTCGTTTACGATCATGACACGAGGGGCAGTATCGAGGGAGTCCTCGGTGTTGCCGGTCACCCCGTAATATTCATCGAAGCCATGGTGGGTGGGACCATCCAGGAACGGCTTGGTGAAATCCACGTCATGGAAATAAAAGTGACTGGCAGGTTGACCGTCCCCGTTGTCGTAATCGACTCCCACGTGATATTTCCCGACTCCTTTGGTATGGTAGCCGTTTTGGCGGAGCATGCCCGGCAAGGTAGGCATTCCCTTTTGTATCATGGGGCGGTTTGGCCCATGAGGCAACCAGCCCTGTTGCTTCAAGTATGGCCTATGGGCGAACCTGCCCGTGAACAACGAATAGCGAGTCGAACTGCACATCGAGGCGGGAGCATGGGCATCGGTGAAGAGAACCGCTTGTTCTGCAAATTTCTCGATGTTCGGCGTGACCAAGGTCTTTCCTATGGGTTTAGCGTTTTCAGACAAGCGGATTCCCTTGTAGGCACTGGTGTCCCCCAGTCCCATGTCATCAACCATGACAAGTACGAGGTTTGGCTTGGCGGGGCGAGAATGCGCCTTGAGGGCCTTTTGCGCCACGAGGCAGTGGGGCAGGAGCCAAACTGCCGCCAAAAGGACAGGAAGGGCTAGTTTCATCGCTTTTTCTTTTGCTGGTCCAAGCGTTCCTTCAATTGGGCGAGCTTTTGGTCGCTTTGGTAGAGGTAGTCCTGTTGAGCGTTGTAAGCTTCGGCCCTGGCATTGGAGAGTTGCTTGAAGTCGGGGTTTTCTTTGAGCCCTTGGCGGGCCTGGTTTCTCTTTTCGCTGATTTCCTCGTTGGAGACAAAGAGTTGGGGGTAATCGGCCTCGAGTTTTTTTTGGGCCTCCTTGGCAGCGGTCACCAGTTTGCGGTATTCGGGGTCTCCTTGGTGTTTGATACGGGCCCGTTCCAAGGCGGCCTTTTTGCGGGTGTCCGGTTCCTTTTCGATGGAGGGTTGCTTGTCGACAAGATATTGGTCCAGCGCCCGATTTGCCCGGAAAGTGGCAAAGAGGGTTTCCTTGTAGACGGCATCCTCTTGGTGAAGCTTTTTGCGTAGCTTCTGGATTTCCTTTTTGAAGGATTTGTGCGAACTGAATACCTCGGGGAAGCGTTTGACCTTTTCCTCATCGAGCCGATCCACTTCCTCCACCAGTTTGCGGTAGGCGGGATCATCTAGGTGCAAGCGTGCGTGCAGGTTGCGCTTGCGGATCTCATGTTCGTCGGAAAGAGGCTTTTCTACCGGAAATCGGTTCTTGGCCTTTTCGATATGGGCGAGGTTAGCCACGCGGTCACGGTGGCGAGATCCGCCGAATACCTGGAGGTTGTCGAATGATGCGCCCGCCTGGTCAACTTGGAAAGCGAAATAGGTGCGCTCCTGATCGATGATTGGATGTTTGGCGTAGACCAAGTGTTCGTGGTCCAGATGGGCGACGGCTTGGTCACCTATGAACTCTATTGTGATGACGTGCCATTTGCCTGGCTTGAAGTCGTAGGCGCATTCGCCGTGGCGCATGGAGAACCATGGGCCGCGATCATCCATTGCAGTTTGGAGATAAAAATGGTCTCTGCGAATATGAAGCACGGTGTTGTAGTGCCCGGAGGCACCGGTAACTAGGCGTATATCCGTTGCCTGATCGAAGCGAAACTCAAAGCGTATTACGGCATCCTTGAAGTTGGGTTCCTTGTAGAATAGGCGCTTGTTTTCACCTGCCACGTCATTTCTGCGCAGGATGCCATCCTCGACTTCCCATTCCTTTTGGAACCACCATTGTTGGCTGACCTGTCTTTCGGAGAAATGATCGCCGAAATGCAGGTTCTTGGGTGTGGCGAGCAGGGGTCGGGAGGGAATGCGTGCTCCGGTTCGCTCGCGCCAAGTAGCGAGCTTGGCTTGGAGTTCTCGCACCCGTTTGGGTTGATCCGCGGACAAGTCCTTCTTTTCAGAGGGATCCTTGGATAGGTCGAAGAGCTCGAACTTGGTTGGCCTCATGGGATCGAAGTACTCGATCAACTTCCAGTTTCTCTCGCGTATTGCGCCACCGGAAACCCCGCCGAGAAAATGGGGCCTGTCCAGTGGGTAATGCCAATGGAGGGCATCGCGCTTGGGGGCGACTTTGGGGTTTTTCCAAGTGGCTAGGGTTGATACACCGTCCAAGGTCTGGGCTGGATCGGGCTGGATGCCAGCTGCCTCGAGCAAGGTTGGGTAGACGTCGTGGTTGACGACGGGCTGCGAACACACTTTTCCTGCGGGTACCTTCCCCTTGGGCCAACGAACGATTAGCGGCACCCGTATGCCTCCCTCGTAGAGTTGACTCTTGCCTCCTCGGAGGGGGGCGTTGGAGGTGACATTCAACTCGCCGCCGTTATCGCTCGAAAAGATAAAGATTGTATTCTCGTCCAGGCCGAGCTCGTCCAGTTTCTTCGCTAGCAGGCCGATTCCGTCGTCAATGCTTTCCAGCATGGCGGCGAGGTGCGGGTTGTGGTTTGGAGCCCAATGGGTACACTCATCTGCATCCAGTCCGGCATCCTTGCAAAGATAGCAATTCTTCCTCGTACTCGCTCCTGGCGGATGCTTTTTGCGGTATTTCTCAACTAGGTCTGGACGTCCGTTGAGGATGGTATGAGGGGCATAGTGGCTGAGGTAAAGAAAGAAGGGCTTGTCCTTGTTGCGCTCGACGAACTCGACTGCTTCCAAGTTGAGGCGATCGGTGAGGTATTCCTTGTCGCCGAGCCGGTTCTTCTTGAAGTCAATCCAACGGATCGGCTGGGTGCGGAACACGTAAGGCCAAAAATTCGCGCCGTTGCCCACGCCCTTGACTTCGCTGCCTGTATTCCAGTCGAAGCCATGGTCGGTTGGCCGAATTTCGAACTGGGCGTCTTGGTACTTGTAGCCGGTGAGGTGCCATTTCCCTGTCATGCCCGTGGCGTAGCCGTTCCTGCGAAGAATCTTTGGCAAGGTGACGTGACTGACGGGTAGGGCATTGGAGGAGTTCGGCCTGAGGTAGTCGAGTATCCCGAGACGGGCAGGGTGTTGTCCCGTCAGGAGGGCTGCCCGATAGGGGGAGCAGACCGGCGCGGCTGCATAGGCGTGAGTGAAGCGCATGCCCTCCTTGGCCAATTGGTCGAGGTGAGGCGTTTCATTGAAAGTGTTGCCATAGCATGCGAGTTCAGCCCAACCGAGGTCGTCGGCTAATACGTATATGACGTTCGGCTTTTGCTCTTTTGCCCCGGCAGAAACGCAGAACAAAAAGGCAGTTAGAAAAGAGAGGATAAATTTCATTACTTACGAATTGAAACGGATACGGAATGAAGGGATCTTTTGCCAGACGATTCAAAAGCGATGCAGTCTGGCCGTAAAGCCTTGATCGCGGAAAGGGTTCCTTCGGTCAAGCGTGGTTCTTGGGCAAGTTGCTTGCCTTCCAGCCATAGGCTGATCTTCACTGGTAGCGGACAATTCGAGACAGTGATTGTTTTCCTTGTTGCATCCTCTTTTCCTTGGCGTTCGATCCTCACCTTTGTCCATACTGTCTCATCCATCATGGGGATCTCCAACTCCATCCAGTCCCAAGCAATTGGCATGGCATCACTGATTGCGAATGAATTGTCGGGCAAGGAGTAGGAAATGCCGGCCAATCCCTCGAGGAAAAGCAATATCTTGCCTGCGTTGAAGTTGGAGTATTGGTCTCCGAACAAGGTCTTGTCACGGCGGTAGGCCTCGGGCGCAACAGGCAGGTCCCATTGCGCATGATAGTTATAGTTCTCAATGTGATTCAAGGTCAGCTCGGATGCGTGCTTGGCGAGGCCTTGCCGAAACATGCCGTCGAGGGTGAAGTAAGCGGTGTCCGGAGTGTAGCCAAAGGAGTGGTCGACGTTGGAGGCAAATGTTTTCATCGCTTGCTTGGCCATCGCGAGAGGGAAGAATTCGCCGAAAAACCCCTTCTCCTTGTCGAGGGCCCAGGATTGCACCATTTTATCGGCATATTCTCTTGGGAAATGCCGCGAACGCATGGACCAGAAACCGTTGGTCATCAGCATGCCGTTCTTAGGGCCGAGAAAAAAGTTGTCGTGTCCATTAACCGACCAGCGGCTTTCAAACATTCGGCGAACATGCTCGGGGTCTCGTCTAAGGCTGGCCTTCCAGTGGGAAACGTCTTCTTCGTGCCCTGTCAACCGGGCCATTTGCTCGAGGGCCTCGGCGACCTCGAATTGGCTCATGGCAAAACCAGTGACGCGTTTCCAGAAGATTTTCCGAAAATGACCCTCATAGCATTTGCGGAGAAACTCCAAGTCGCCCGTATGGTGATAGATTTGCATCGCGCCCAGAACATGGGATGACATTTCTCCGCCATAGGCTCCCGAGTGCCAGCCGATCCCCTTGTTGTCGGAGAGCATCAGGAGTCCGTCCGGTCTCTCCTTGTATCTTCCATTCTCCACGAGGTGCTTCCAAGTCAGGACATTGCCATATGCGTAGCGTTGCTTGTTTCTGGCCCAGGCTCCGACCTTGATCTGGAAGCTGGCATCGTAGCGGTGCATCCCAAGGAAGTTGTTCACTGCAGTCTGCGTGTGGTTTTCCCTTTCCCAGCCTTTTTGGACGTCGATGTAGTACATCAGGTGTAGTGCCCAGAGAAAGTAATAGATCTTCTCGAACTTTTTGTCGCTGCAACGGAACCGGGGAACCTCATGGTTCAGCAATCGGTTCATCTCGGTTATCTTGGCCTTGAGCATTACCTTGTCACGGGCAATTATTTCTCTGGCGGCCATCAGCGCTTTTTCTGGATTGTCGTGCATGGCCCAGGAGACGGTCACTCCCTTGGGGTCGCATGGCACCTCGAAATGGTAGCGGCGTTCGCCGCGTTCACCTTTGGAGAAGGCTATGGTTTTAGAAAAGTCCCGGGAACAGGAAAGAATGGTCGTCATGTCTTGGTAGACAGCCGGCCCTATTCGCTCCGGGCCATCGGGGTCCGGTCGTGACTTGACGGTGCCGCCCTCTGTTATGGCAATGGCGTTAGTCTTGGGCTGGTAGCTGATCGTGGCGCTGGAGCTCACGCTGTGCCTGACAAAGAAACTATGCCCTTCGAAACGCAGTGTGACAGGGCGTGACGAGGTAATGATTGATGCGGCGGCATCGTTTGCTCCAATGAATTTCTCTTCCCGGATCAGCAGGTCCTCGATTTCATATTCGCAAACCATTTTGTCAGGACGCCAAAACATTCGAGTTGGAGAAGGATGCTTGAGAGTTTTCCCGTCGAGGATCACGCTGCCATAGAGCACCCGGGTATCCTTGTAGAATTCCCATCCCTTGTAGTCGTTTCCCACGCCGGTATGTTCGCTCCCCGTTAGTTTGCTTTCAAGTAGGCCGACGCCCCGGCTACGCAAGTCGTGATGAAACGGATGGGTTAGCCCAATGGTTTCATCTTCAACAGGTTTCCAGCTAGCATGGAATCCTCCCACGTAATAGCTGAGATTACCGGCTAGAAACCCGTGTTTCTTTCCTTGAATGGATTGACTGAGCAACCGGCAAAAGTCGTACTCCTCAGCCGAAGGCGTGAAGGGGATACAAAGAATCGCGAAAGCCGCGAGTACTTTTGGTCGACGCATGGGCGGAGCCGCAGTGTCTTTGTTATATGTTTTGAGACAGAGGGGCTATTTTCGCTTTTGCGAATAGAGCCAGTCCCAAAGCTCATCGGAGTTCCAGACATCTACCCATGAGTTGTGGCCACGGTTCTTGATCTCGCTGTATTTGGGCGAACCGCCAGCCTCCTTGATTGCTTCGATCATATCTCGTGAACGACTTGCCTTGATCACCTTGTCCTTGTCTCCGTGCCAAGCCCAGATGGGAAGCTTCGCGATTTTCTTACCAAGGCTTTTGTCGCCACCACCGCAAATGGGAACGGCCGCAGCGAAAAGGTCGGGGCGCCGCTGAATGGCGTCCCAAGTGCCGTAACCACCCATGGAGAGGCCCATGACGTAGATGCGGTTGGCGTCCACTTGGTTTTTCTCGTCCGCCACAAAGGCATCCAATGCCTCGAAGGCCATGCGCATGGAGTCTGATATTTTCGGCATTTTATGGCTCAGCAATGCCCAATGAACGTCCACCCAGCGATCTGCTTTGGGGACTTGACCTGCAAACACATAGGATTGGCGTTTGGAGGACACGCCTTGCTTGACGAATGCTTGCATGCCTCCTGCATCGTGCAGTTGCCTCTTGTTGTCGTTGCCCCTTCCGCCGGCGCCGTGCAGAAAGAAGAGAAGCGGGTATTTGTCTCCTTTTTTCATTTTCTGGGGAGCGCTCCAGCTGTAGTTGAACTTGCCTCCGCTGGGACTTTTCCAGGAAACGGCTTGATAGATGGAGAGCTCTGCCTGCGCTTGCAGGGAAATCGTCGAGCAAGCTAGCAGGGCCGCACTTATGCCAGATGTACGGAAGAATTGTTTGATCATGTTTAGTAATAAATTTTCCACCCAAGATTTCCTTGAGCTGGATGATGAGACTTTGGATTAACGAATCACGGATTTACCAAAGATGTTTATTTCGTGAATGGACCAGAAGAGACCGTTGACCCGTCCCGTTTGCGTAATCCTGAAGTATTTTGCCTGAGTCGTCGGGAAAGAGATGTTCGTCAGGGGGTGCTTGCCGGTTCCATTGGCCAGTGGCTTGGACCATTGCTTGCCGTCAATGGAGGATTTCACCTCGTACCCTCTGGGGTAGTCGCGACTGGAGCCTTGGGAGTCCAGTTGGATGCGGTTGACCTTGGATACTTTGGGTAACTCGACTTGCACCCACATGCCGGGCACTTGGGAAGTTCCGGTGTCGTAGCGACTCTTTGAATGACCGTCGATGCAACCGTTCAAGGAAGCACTGTTGTGACTAGCCGTAAGTTTCCATTGCTTGCGATTGGCGAGCAGCGGAGGTTCGAGTTCCTCTAGTTCAGCCTCGGTCCAAGGCAATTTCCGATCGCCTGATAATTTTCTTATCCCAGCCACGAATTCCTTGGTAATGGGACCGCCCTTGTTGCCAAAGCTGTTTCGAATGTAAGTGCTTACGGCGGCGATCCATTCGTCATCATTGGCGCCGAGGGGAAGCATTTGCCCCGGATATTTCTTGCCGTCAAGTGGTCCGGTTTGCCCATGCAGGATGGTTCGCACCAAGCTGCCGCCTGAACCAAGCACCCGAGGCGAGCCGGGCAGGGGAGGTCCCAAGGTGACTCCGGCTTGGCCGGCCATGGGAGTGCCTTTGCCATCGCCGCCATGGCAGGCGAAGCAAAGCTGTTTGTAGATTACGCCGCCTTGCTCCATTTGCTTGCCGAAATGGGCATCTTTCTTGCGTTGTTCGGCCAAGCGAGCGCGTTCCTGGGCGAGTTTTGCTCGATTTCCGGCAATGCTTTGCAAGATGGGTTTGTCACTGTGTTGATCGATCAGATTATCCTGGATGCCAACTAGAATTTCAGAGTCTTTGGCTCCGCTGTATGCAATTGAGTTGATGGTTTGCAACGCGACGTCGGCATGCGGCTCTTTTTCCAATGCCTTGAATGCAGTCACCAGCGCTTTGTTCCCAAGTGTGAGAAAGGGCTCGCTGACTCTGACCGTAGCCATCCGGACCCTATGGTCTTTGTCCCCCAGTGTATCGATCAACAACTTGGGATCGACCGCCTCGAGCCCTTCCAATGTCCAAAGTGCGTGCACCCGACCAAGAGGAGACTTTCCGGAGAGAGCCAATTTTTCCAAGTCGGAAACAACGGATTTCCCGTCTTTGCGCAAAATGATGAGTTTCTGAGCGGTGTCTCGCCACCAACCGTTCGGATGGGAGAGATGGGCCACCAAGTCTTTGGTGGATTCCTTTAGCATGCGAGGTTGGGGGCCAGGCTTGTGGTCTTTGTGGACTAGACGGTAGATACGTCCTTTTCCCACGTTCTTGTCGATGCCCCACTTGTCGATGATACCTCGCAGGTAACTGCCTCTACGAGTCCAGTTCCCTTGTTGGATAATGCCACGGTGCATGTCTATGAAGAACATGGTGCCATCGGGAGCTGTCTCTGCACCCAGAGGGCGAAAGTTGATGTCCTTTGAGCGCATGAATTCGCTTCCCGGGGTAGCGTTGGTGAGAACGCTCAAGCCATTTTCGCGCGTTACCTTGGCTCGGCGAATGAGTCGGCCTACTGGTTCGGGAATAAAGAGATCTCCATAGAGTTCCTTGGGAAGTCTGTCACCCCGGTAAATCCCTTGACCGGCGCATCCGGTGAAGGCGTTGAGGCCGCCGTTGGCTCCGACTCTGCGTCGACCACCTTGCACGTCAGGCACTGCCGCAATTGGAAAGACCGCCCGAAAATTGGCTTCGGTTTGACCGGGAGAATCGAACATTCCGTAGATCGGTGGTTGTTGAAAGAAGAAGGCGGGGTTTTCCCCGCCACCCGTCGAGTAGTAGACTCGTCCATCGTCATCTGCGGTGAGTCCCCACTGGCCGCCGCCACGGGGAAGACGCTCTGTCTTGAACTCGCCGTTGGTGTATCGGTATCGAACGTTTTGATAGGTGATGTATATCCAGTTGTCCAAGTTCCAGATGAGTCCGCTCGGTTGGTGTTCCATGTTGCCGCCGCGTCGGCCGCCTTCGAATACCTTTACCTTTTCATCGGCCACGCCGTCACCATCGGTGTCACGGTAATTCCAGAGGTCGAGGGTGTTTGTGATGCCGACCATCACGCGATCGTCCAGAGGCAGCAACATACGTGGAAGAAGAAGTTTGTCGATGAAGACTGAACTCTTGTCGTAGGTGCCGTCGCCATTGGTGTCCTCATGTCGCGATATTCGACTCAGAGGTTCTTGTTCTCCGGTTGCGTCGGCGGTTTGCATGTAAGTGCGCATTTCGACCACGTAGAGGACGCCATTGCCATCCCATGCCATGGCCACTGGCTCCTCAATTTGCGGTTCGCTCAGGACCAGTTGAAGGGCATAGCCTTCGGGTAGCTCAATTGATTTGCGGGCATCCTCGATGGAGAGAAAGCCGCGCTGGTAGATTTCGTCTCCGGGAGCTGCCTTTGACTGAAAGGCGGAAGCCAAGGTGAGCAAGAGGAAAGCAAGTACTGTGACTGGGTTGTTCATGATGCTCTTATTTGTATGCGGTTAAAGCTTTGCGCTCCTTCAAGGGGTACCATTTTGCAATTTTGGCAGCCAAATCGGAAACGATTTCGGGTTGCTTGCCCGCCAAGTTGGTCTTTTCGTGAGGATCCTTGGACAGATCGTAGAGCTGTGGACGTTTCTCGGTGCGTGGATGGGTACTCTTGTAACGATTCACTTCACCATCGTAGGTGAGGAGCAATTTCCATTTCCCTTCGATGCGCCAGCGGAACAGGAGGGAGGCTTCGGGCTTCTGAATGTCGGCTATGTCGTGGGCAAAGCTTTCTCCGAAGATCCCCTTGCGCCCGATGGCTTTACCTGTTTTCAGGTGGTCCATAAGATTGAGTCCGGGCAAGTCGTCTGGGATCCGTGCTCCGGCGGCACCCAGGATAGTGGGCACGATGTCAATGCTGCTGACGAGCTCCTTGCGATCGGCGGGTTTGAGACCGCCGTTGGGCCAAGAGTACATGATAGGGGTGCGTATTCCTCCCTCGTACGGGGTTTGCTTGGAACGGGGGGCATAGCCGTTGCGGGCTGGGTTTTGGATCCATCCGTTATCGGTTACGTAGACGATCAAAGTGTCATCGCGAACTTTCTTTTTCTCTAGATAACTCACCAATTGCCCGCAGGTTTCATCGAACCAGTCACACATCGCGTAGTACTTGGCGATGGGCAAGGGGCGACCTTCTTTCTTGTATTTTTCGAGAAGGCGAGGGGGGGGGTTGTGCAGGGTGTGAGGCAGGAAAGGGGCATACCAGAGAAAGAAAGGCTTCTTCTTCGATATGGCGTGGTCGACGAAGTCCTCGATCGGTTTCATTCCGTTGCGACCTATCTTCAGTCCGTCGTCACCATGTCGGCCCCCTGGCTGTGGAAAGCCCCGCGTCATGCCATGGGTGAAGCCTCCTTGCTTGAAGTTTCCTTCCCACCACTTGCCGCTTTGGTGGCTAAGGTATCCTTTTTCTCCCAATAGCTCAGGCAAGGTATCGAACTTGTCGATATATGAAATGAGTTGCGCCCGCCGTTCATTATAGAGTTTGGAGTTGCGTTGGGCGTATTTTGGGGAGGGGTCGTTTCCGGTCACGCCGTTTCTATGAGAGTAGTGTCCCGTGATCAAGGTCATCAGCGAGGGGCGACACAAGGCAGTTGGAACATAGCCTCTGCGAAACAGGACACTTTCCTTTGAAAGTTTATCCAGGTGCGGCGAGGAAATGGTTTCATGTCCCATGAAGCCGTAGTCCGTCCACGCCTGGTCATCGGACAAGATGAGTACCACGTTGGGGGCTTGTTTGTTTTTCTTGGCAATTGCAGCCGGGAGGATGCAGGAGGCGGCAATGAGGGCCACCGAAGATATTATTTTCCGCGTCATGGAGTGTTGGATTGAATGTTCAGACGATTGCTTCGTCTAGTATTCAAACATCCAAAGTTGAATGTAGCTCTAAGGGAAGCCCATTCCGATGCTCGACGAAATTTTCTTTAGTCCAACCCTTGGGCAATCGGTTGCCCTGCTACCTCTTGGCTCCGAGGCAAGTTTAGTTAAGCGCTAAGGATTTTGCTTAAATGCGCTTTGCAGTTTATCCAAAAGCCTGATGGGCGGTGGCTCCTCATCTGGTGTCGGATCGGGTGTGATCTTCTCACAATCAGGCCAAACTTCTCGCAAGGGTTTCCATCCGGCCATCCCCCTTTTCCAAGCGAGGCAATCTACGTCGATTTCTCCTGAAGTCAGAAGAGCTGTAGTTTCATCAGGCGAAAGAGGGCCTCGTTTTTCTCCGGCAATGCCAAGATATAGTTTTTCCGGTGGAGGCTCAACTGATTCTTCGGCAGGCATGACTGGGACATCACTGTCCGTGTCCGGGGATATTGCATACTTGCCGGAAGTGAACGCTTGGTCTTCCTCGTCATTGGGCGCTGGCGCATTATCTGCAGATTTTGAGTCAGATGCCTTTTCGCTCGTGGTGGATGGGTGCTCTAATGGAGCACTTAATTTCGTAGAGGGGGGAGGCATGGAGAGTTTGTCGGAATCCTCGAACCAATCTGGAACCAGTTCCTTTAATGGTTTCCAGTCATTCATTCCAGCTTTCCACGCCAAGTCATTGCCAGTCACTTGCCCGGATTCATAAAGGGCTTTCACCGCATCGGGGTCATGCGGCCCGTTGCGTTTGCGATTCATCATAACGTACATTTTCATTTTTGTAGCTGAACTCAAGGTCAGCAGTCATCCGCCTCTATGATTTTCCCATCGCACAAAATATGCTGCTCCTTGTTCTTTCGCGCTACTTCCCTGGCTAGACGCAGGGCTTTTCTGCGCCCTTGGACCTCTTCGATCACGGTCCCTTCATAGATCACCTCGAACCATCCGGCGAAGCTTGAGTTTGACCTTATTTCCACCATGAAAACAACTCTCCGCTATATTAATCCGAAAGACATGCAAGAATTGCTATGAAATCGCCTCATTGCAAAAAACTAAAACCAACACAGGAAGATGCAACCATAAATGCAGTAAGTTTTGGTAATGTAGCGCCGAGTTTCCGGCGATTCGGGCGCAGTCCCATGCGGGATTGGGTCGGTGTCTTTATTTCTGAATGACGCCGCCTTCAGGCAACGGAATGAAGCGTCCGTCTGCCTTCACCACTTGATAAGGCGTAACAAGGTCAAACCATCCTTCGCGCTTTATGGCATCGCTCTCGAAGCCAGCGTAATAGAGGATGGTCAGAACAGAGGTGGAGCAAATGTACTCGGAACCGATATTACTTTTTTCGGTGGGTCGTAGATTGTCGTTCCATAGCGCAAACATGCCTGTGAAGTCGTATCCAAAGAAATGACCGGCAGCTTGAAGGCAATGGTTTACGTATTCCTTGAAGCGGTCTTCATTTACCCGGTCCCATTTGTCTAGGCGGTAGGCATCCCAGTTGTGAATGCGGAGAGTGTCGACGTCTTCGTCGACGTTAACTCCGATTTTGCTTTGGCTGGTAAAAAGCACCTTGCGCATTGGATCCTTCGGGTCTTCCACGACAATAGCGAGATGCCCGTACTTGAACAAGCGATAGCCGATGACCGTGAGTTTTCCCGATGCCAGAATTTCCCGCCGTCCCCGCCATTTTTCCTTTCGATAGGCAATGACGTCCCCGACATGGAGTTTGTCGGTCAAGGACTTCCATTCATCATCCGCAACTTGGCGATGTCCCGAAGCTGAGCCAGTCATCGCATAGGTCACGGAGGTGAACAAAAACAATCCTGACGTTAGGCGTGCCGTCTTCCAAGCTTCCGGGTTTGCAGGTGCTCTGGACCTTCCTGCGAGCATCCAGGTAGAGAGGGCAAGTCCGGCTAGGGAGAGTAAGACGAGACCATCCACCAAGGGGACGGAGAGTTCGCCGTCGAAGGACAGGACTTTTTCAAATTGGCCGCGGTTTTCCGGTACTGTTTGCTTGGAGGTCCCATTGGTAACGGGTTCTTCCATGAATGAGAGAATAGCCCATCCATCGATGTCCTTAAAGAAAAAGAGGTGAAGAATCTCATAACCCACCACAACCCCGACAAGAACGACAAACAGTTTAAGCAAGCTTTTCATTGATTGCGCGTTTCATTCCTCATCATTGCAATCTTTGACGTCTCAAGAGTGATTGGAAAAGACTTTTTTAATTCATTGGCTGCAATATTTGTTCAAAAAGCTTTACCAGAAGAGGACAAGAAGTGAAACTCGGTTTGATGAGGAGAATCGATTGCCATGTGCATTTGGTCGGAGATGGTTCGTCGGGAACCGGATGCTGGCTGCGCACTCCGAATCCTGTACGGTGGTTAGCTGCGCGATTGCTGGTTCGTGCCGCTGGATTGCCTTTGTCCGCAATGAAATCCGGTTTCGATGCGGCCTACTTGGAGAGCTTGCTGCAGCGAGTCAGGGAATCCTCGCTCGATGCGGTTGTTTTGCTGGCGATGGACCTTCCGTACTCTGACTCTGGTGAAGCCCTGAAGGGCAAGGCATCTTTCTATGTCCCGAACGATCGTGTTCTTGAGCTTGGTGCCATTCATCCGGAATTTATACCGGCTTGTTCCATTCATCCAGGGCGACCCGATGCAATGGATGAACTGGACAAGTGTATTGCAGGTGGGGCCAAGGTATTGAAACTTTTACCCAACTGCCATAACGTCAACTGTTCGGATCCCTGTTACATTCCCTTTTGGGATCGAATGGCAAAGTCCGGAATGGCTTTTCTTGCCCATACCGGTGGCGAATACACTGTCCCGGTGCTGAACAAGAAATATGCGGATCCTCGTGTTCTGCGCCTTCCTGCCGAACGCGGGGTAGTGACTATCGCTGCCCATGCCGCCGGACGAAGTGGACTGTTTGATTCCGATTATACCGCCGAATTGATAAAGATGTTCGATGAGTACCCCAGCCTTTATGCCGATAATAGTGCCCTGAGTACCCCGAACCGCTGGCGGACAATAAAGAAAATTCTACCTTCCCCAGTAGTGAGGCGCATTCTTCATGGCAGCGATTTTCCTGTCACATCCGGTGGCTTTGGTCCTTGGCTCGGGCGTTGTTTGAAGTGGGAGGATTTTCGAGCCGCGGCGAAGGAGAGAAATGTTTTTGAACGCGATGCCATGCTTAAATCCGCCATGGGATTCCCCGAGGAAACCTTCACCCGGCTAGACGGACTCCTTAGCTGAGCTTCAGTGGCCGCAGCCGCAACCACCATCTTCGCTCATGGGATGACCGTGCTCAATTTCAAGTTCCGTGGCATCACGAACATCGCGAATGGTAACGTTGAATGTCATGCCTTTTCCAGCCAGCGGATGATTACGGTCAAAAGTGATTTCAGTGTCGGTCACGCCTGTCACGCGAACAGCTTCCGGGTGACCGTCGGGTCCTGGCACCTCGAACTGGTTGCCAACCTCAAACTGCATGTCCTTGGAAAATTTGGATCGATCGACTTTTTCGATTAATTCGTCTCGTGCTTGTCCAAAGGCTTGGTCAGGTGACAGGGAGATCGTGGTTTCGTCACCAGACTCCTTGCCTAGCAAGGCATCTTCGATGGCAGGCATTAGTTGTTTGTGGCCGACGATGAATTCACCTGGGCCTGTTTCGATGGTATTTTCCAGGGTGCTTCCGTCTTCGTCTTCCATTATGTAGTCTATGGAAATCACCTTGTCCTTTTCGATTTTCATAATGCAATTCTTTCAGATTTGATTCTTCGCGGCAAATGCAAAGAGCATGACACGACTGAACTGATCAAGGTTCAGACAGGAGGGCGATTTTGCGGCTAAGCCATCAACTTGCCGAAAGCTCTAGGAAGGGCAGATTCCGCCTGAAAGGTCACTTGCTGACCGTTCCAATGAAGCTTGAGAGCGATCTGACTGGCATGCAGGAACAGGCGCCTTGCTTTCTTGTCTCGACCGATTCTGCGATTCAAGGCGAAGTCGCCATAGGTTCTATCTCCAACTATGGGGAAGCCATTACGGGCGGCTTGTACACGCAATTGATGCGTGATGCCCGTGGTGGGCTCAAGGCGAAGGAGAGAAAGGCCTTTCCGTCCGACGCGTTGACGCTCGAAGTGCACCTTGGTGATGGCCTCTATGCCCCGCGGACTGCATTTAACGCGCAGTTTGCCGTCTTGCCGTGTGACCTCGAGCTTGTCTTTCCAGGTTTGGTTCCGGCCAGGTCCATTTTCTTGAGCGAGGGCATGGTAAGTTTTGCTGACCCTCCGTTCGGAGAAAATTGTCCGCACTTGTTCTGCCAGTTGGCTGTCGCAGGAGAGGAGTATGATTCCCGAAGTGGGCGAGTCTAACCTGTGCAGCAAGTGGATCTGCCGTTCTCCACCATTGTCTTTCCATAGGTAAATTTGCCGATCGAGATCGTACTCTGCCTCTAGAAGGCACTTTGATCGGTCGCTTGTCCGGTTCGGGTGGCTGAGAATCCCTTCAGGTTTGTGCAAGGCCAACAGTCCAGAAGGGTGGTGGTCGATTACGTGGACGTTTCGGCCGAGCGGAAGGTCCGCCAGAAGGTCACCAGTCATTTGTAGTGAAAAGTGATGGTGATCATGTCTTCCCCACCAAAGTCTCGGATCATTTCCTCGGTCCATTTGCCGTAAGGCGCCCTTGACTCGATGGCTTGCCTGCAGATCTCCGAGCCAAGCGAAGAACGTGCGGCATCAGTCTTTGTGAGGTCATGAATGCGGCCATTTTGATCCAGTTTGAAACGTAGCTTGACCAAGGGAGGCAGGTTGTTCCGACTGAGGAAATCCCTAGATCCGTGACCAAGCTTGTGCCATTGATCCTCGATTGCTTGCAGCATCTCTTGGACGTACGCACCATAGGCGTGTAACCGGCATTCGATGGCGATACGCCCAAGTCGAGGGGCGTTGGTCTCTGTTTTCATGAGTGGTCCCCGCACAAGATCCGGGGCAAGTCTTAGCCTGGGTCTTGGTTTGGCAGTTACTCTCGGCTCGGTGGGGGAGACGGAGGAATGAATTGGGGCAGGTGGCGCCTCGCCCAAAATGATGACTCGCTTGGAGGAGTCATCCTCTCCCTGCTCCTTTACCTTCTTCACCGACACACCCTCATCTTCTTCGCTTTCGGGCAGCTCGGCAGGTGATTTTTTTGGCCGGCCTTTGTCATCTTTGCCAATTGGTGTGCCACGTTCGAAATCCTTTGCGGTTTCGGATTCAGGTTTGAGTATGGGAAGGGGCGGAGTGGTTGCTCCAGGATCACCGGATTTCACGATCTTCTGGGTATTTGGCTTGTCGCCTCCTACGTTTGGAGCTTCCTCTTCTATTGTCGGGGCTTCAGGTTGGGCGGCTTGTTGGTCCCGAAAAGAAAAGTTATCCGTCTTGTCCGGCGGATTTTTTGGCGCTTCCGGGTTTGCCTCGACAAAGCGTGGGCGAATCCGCGGCGAATCATATGGCACCCAGTCCACCTTCACCTCAGTCGAGTCATCGACATTAGCGAGAGGAGGTCGGTAAGAGGTTTCCGGGATAAGGCGGGAGAGGAGTTCGGGAGCTAACAGGAAGGTGGCTATTGCAGCGAATAGTCCCGCCGACCACGCCAATGGATCCTTTGGACTCTTCGTCAGTTCCCTTTTGTTTGGTTCTCCCATGATTACGGAGAAACGATAGACGGGAGATTGCGAGGAGGCAATGTCTTAGACGTCGCAGATTTCTGCTGCGTGCCGCAAAGCAAGGGACTTGTCGTCCCAAGTAGGTATGAATTCTTGGGCTACGTAGCCGTCGTAACCAGTTTTCACGATAGCTTTCATGACTGCTGGGTAATTGATCTCCTGAGTATCGTCCAGTTCGGCTCTACCTGGGTTGCCCGCGGTGTGGTAGTGTCCAATTACGTCCTTGTACTGCCTGATGCGGCGGATTACGTCACCGTTCATGATTTGCACGTGGTAGACGTCGAAAAGGAGCTTGAAGCTTGGTGACCCGATTTTCTCGATCATCTTGACGCAGTGGTCTACGTCGTCGCCAAAGTAGCCGGGATGACCCTTCATGGGATGGCTGTCGTCTCGTGAATTGAGGTGTTCCAGGCAAAGTGTGACGTTTTTCTTCTCGGCCAGCGACAGGACTTTTTTCCAGAGGTGGATGCAGTTCTTCTCAGCTAATTCGTCGTCGATGTCTTTCGCCTTCATTCCGGTGAAAGTGATGACTCGCTTGTAGCCGGCGGCGGCGCAAAGCTCGATTGCATCGGTCAATTTGGCTACGCACTCATCATGATTCTTTGGGTCGACCGGACCTTTTTTGAATCCGTGGCTTCCGACCAAGGAAACGTCCATGCCTAACTTTTTTACCAGTGGGTAATTGTCCCGTGAGATGCCTTCCATCGCAACCAAACCGACTTCCTTGCAAAGATTTGCAAGTTCGGGGATTGGCATGGGCTTGAAGGTCCAGCCCATAATGGATTGCTTGATGCGACCATTCTTGATGCGAAATTTCGGGTTGGCTTTCTTCTTGGGCGTTTGGCCCAAGGAATTTGATGGAGAAGCGATGACAGCTGCGGCTGCCATTGAGCCGGCGGCGGTCTTGAGGGCTGAGCGTCTAGTTAGTTTCATTGGAATAATTTGGCATAAGTTTGATAGATTCCGACTATGAGGAAGCCGACAAAGGATAACCAGAGAAAGAAGTCCCAAATTTTGTTAGGCTGGAGGCGCTCGTCGGATTTTTTATATCGGAAATAGAGGACGGCAAAGCCGATCAAAGGCAACATGATTGCCTGCATCGTGCCTGCAATCAAGACGAGGACGACCGGTTTGGGAAAGAATACGTAACACAGTACACTGAGAGTGGGCAATACCACGCCCATCCATCTCAAGCCTTGTTGGCGACCGGTTTCGTCCAGTTTGGCGATCCCCGACACCTTGGCTACGTCAACGGCTAGGCGTCCTTGGGCAGCGATGGCCACGTAAAAGGTAGAGAAGAGTACGGCAAATGCCCCGAACAGGAACAGATTTTGCGTGAAGGAACCGAACACTGGCTGGTACATGGCGGACAATGTCTGGATCATTTCCGATCCTTCGGGAAGCAAATTGGAGCGTCCCAGCACGGCGGCACCCAGTAGATAAAAAGCTATGGTGCAGAAAGTGTAGACCACCATGGCGCCCCAGGCGTCCCAATGCATGACCTTCATCCAGCCTTTTGCTCGATGCGCCCAGGCGTCGCTGTCGTCCCGCTTGCCGACGTATTTGCCGTAGCCCTTCTCTAGGCACCAGTATGGATAGGCCAACAATTCGGCGGCGCCGACACCGATTATGCCAAAGGTAGCGAGGGCAGTTATCAGTGGATTCCTGCTTCCTTCTTCTGCTGCAGGGAAACCAAAGGACAACCCTCTGCGCAGTTCTTCTGCGGTGACCGACCACTTGTCATAGCTTTGCAAAGCAAACAGGTTGGCTATGGTAATTAGGGTGAAGGCGGCTACCAGAAAGACTGAAAATCGCTGAATGAAACTAAATTTTCCCCATACCAGCAAAAAGATCGCTGCCAAAGTCAGGATAAGCGACCAATAGACGTCATCATTTGCCTTGGGTATTGAGCCTTGTGTCTCCAGTTCAGCTTCCAGTTGAGCGATCTCAGCTTTCAGGGCATGTTTTTCCTCACTTGAAGCGTTGGCCGATTCAGCTTTTTTGACATCGCGTACAATCTTTTGGGCTACCTGTTCGTTGTACGCCTTGCCTTCTTCCGTGAGAGGCACGCTAATCGCCATGGCCTGGCCGACTCCTCCGACGATGCCGCCTTGCTGGCCGAGTATGGCCAAGAACATGAGAAACCAATAAAGGAGAATCCAATTAACTGTCGCCCGCCTCTTGCCGACGGGTAGACTGAGACGGGGTCCGGGTACTTCGTTGAGAGCGGCCAAGGTGGTTTTGCCGTTGGTGATGGCGTAGCGTCCAAGTTCAATTTGGGCAAATACCTTGATGATGCACCCGATGATGATCAGCCACAGAAAATCGAAATGTGCTTCGGCGCCGGTTCGGGTGGTGGCGATCAACTCGCCCGAGCCCACGATGGAGCCTGCGAGAATCATGCCCGGCCCAACGTTTCGCAGGATCCCCATGGTGGTCGTGGGGGCGTCCCTGACTGTGGCAGTGGTGGATTCTTCGTCTTGGCTCATGCTCGGAATTAGCTTGGGGATCGCTTAGTTCGTATGGAAGCCAAATTTTCGTTTTGGGCTATTGCCACTGGTGAAGATTGTCGAGAAGGGTCGTCTGGATTTCGGCGTAATTAGGATCATTCCATAAGTTATTGGTTTCGCCGGGGTCGTTTCGCAGGTCGAAAAGTTGTCCGAATGGCTCATCTCTGAAGTGGATGAGTTTCCAGTCCTTGCTTCGTACCATGGTCATGTATTCAGCATCAGTGAAAATGAGGTCCTTGGCTTGTTCGGCGTAGAGGTATTGGCGGCCACTCCAACTGGGGTCACCTTCCAATGCAGGCAAGAGGCTTCGTGCCTCCATTGTCGGTAGTTTTGCTTCAGCCAGTTCGAGAATGGCGGGTCCCAAGTCCATTAACTGCACTAAATCGTCCACTTGGCGACCAGCGGCAAAACGTCCCGGGGCCCAAACAACAAGGGGGACTCGAGTAATTTGTTCATACATCGTCCACTTCTGGCTGTGGCCATGATCGGTGAGACAGTCCCCGTGATCGCTGCTGAAGATTACAACGCTGTCCTCAAGCAGACCTTTCCTCTCCAGGGCAATCATTATATCGCCAACCTTTTCGTCAATCATGGTGACGTTGGCTAAATAATGCGCCCGCTGGTTCCGCCGTTGCTCCTCGGTGGGATTCAGGGAGTGGACGACCGAGTCGTGGTCGATCTCCACATTGTGCACGCGCATGGCCTTGAATGGTGGTGGTTGGCCTTCAAGGTCTGCTTCGCGCACAGGGTCTATGGGGATGTCTGCATCCTTGTACATCTCAAGGAAACGTGGCGCGGGATCATAAGGCGGGTGCGGCCCGGGGAAGCCAACTTCCAGAAAGAACGGTTTATCGTCGTCGTACTCGTATATCCAGCGAATCGCCCTGTCGCCCACGTACATGTCCGAATGGGTTTCCTCCGGTAATTCCCAAAGGAAGGAACCCAGGCAACTTTGATAATCTTCCCGTTGTCGGTATAGTATCCGTTTTTGCTTCACGAGGCCGCGGGTTTCGATTTCCTTTTCCCAATCGTCTGTGAAATCGGCTCCTTCGAGAAAGCGATCCTTGTTCTCCACCACGTAACGCTCGTGGAAACCACAGGGGGTGGTAAATGGCCAAGTGTGCATTTTCCCCACGTTCACGCAGCGGTAACCAGCATCTCCCAAGTTCTCCACCCAGCTACTTGTCCAGTCGTCTGCATTCTTGAGAACTCCAGTTGTGTGAGGATAGTTCCCTGTAAACAAACTAGCCCTTGATGGGGCGCAGGAAGGTGCCGTCACATGGCATTGGGAGAAGGATACGCCTTCCTGGACGAGGCGATCCATGTTCGGGGTTATGCAATGTGGGTATCCGAGCGCCGCAATGGTGTCGTACCGCTGTTGGTCGGTCAGCAGAAATATTATATTGGGCTTCTTCTGCATGGCAAACGACAGGCGGAATCGATTATCCGAAATACTTGCGGTAGGAATCGATGGTCTGCTGAGCTGCAGCATCGGGATTCGGCCAGTCGAATGCCTCGGCCGATATGCATCCATCGTAGCCGATGTCACGCAAGGCATCGGCGATTGGTTCCATCACGGTGTGACCATCGCCAATGGGACGACGGTTGCTGTCTGCGAAGTGCACGTGACCGACGTGACGGGCTCCTTCGCGTAACGCCGCTGCGATGTCCGCTTCCTCGATGTTCATGTGAAAGAGATCGGCCAACAACGTTACCCCCTTGGTCTTCAAGCCATCGAGGAACTCGGCTGCCTCGTTGAAGCGGTTGAATAAATTTGTCTCGTAGCGGTTAAGCGGCTCATAGATTAGTTTTACAGCGGAGGTGGCTGCGATTTCACCTAGTTCTTCGAGTGCCTCGGCAAGCAGGCTCAATGCTTGTTCCCGGGAAACTTCGCCACCGTGCGTTCCTTGCATTGAGCCGATGATGGCTGGCGCCCCGTGCTGGGCCCCAAAGGTAATCATATCTGATATGAAAGCTCGGGCTTGCGCGCGCACTTCTTCATCAGGGTCAGTCAAAGTAAGGCCTCCAATAACTTTACCTGCGCCCGTACCAACCGCTCCCAGGCTCAATCCAGTCTCGGAAAGCAAGCCGGCAAGTTCTCCGGGGACTCCCGCCGAGGGACCCTCGGTGAAAAGTTCCACGGCGTCGTAGCCGAGCTCAGCTGCCTTGCGGCAACTTGTTGCTAGATCGTCCCACAGAATCCACGGTCCGCCGCGGAGACTGGAGACCAAGGATATGGTTACACAGGATTTCATTGTATTATAACAGGCAAAACAGTTCGTTCTCGCAGCCTAGTCTTGATTCGCGACCCCCTTTTGGGCCTCGACTAGTTCGGCGCATCCCTTTGCGGCGAGGGCCAGCAGTTCGTCCAGTTGCTCGCGGGAGTAGGTGGCTTCCTCTCCGGCGGATTGCACCTCAACGAATTCACCGGCGCCGGTCATCACGACGTTTGCGTCGACGGTGGCATCGCGATCCTCGACGTAGCAGAGATCTAGCAGGCAAGTATCTTGATACACTCCGACACTTATTGCGGCGAGGTGATCGGTGAGGGGATTTTCCTCAAGCTTGCCGTTTTTGATAAGCTTGGTGAAGGCGAGATTGGCTGCTACCCAGGCTCCGGTGATGGATGCGGTTCGGGTGCCACCGTCTGCCTGGAGGACGTCACAGTCGATCCACAAGGTCTTGCCCGGTAATTTCTTGAGGTCGGTGCAGGCCCGCAGGGAGCGCCCGATGAGGCGCTGTATCTCAATGTTACGTCCATCTTGCCTGCCTTTGCTTATGGGGCGGTCCTTGCGGTTCAGGGTAGAGTAGGGGAGCATGTTGTACTCGGCCGTCATCCACCCTCCTTCGATCTTTTGTCGCTGCATCCAGCCAGGCACCTTGTGCTCTATCATGGCCGCGCATATGACGCGAGTGTCACCGAAGGAGCAGATGACTGAACCATCTGCATGCGGCGCTATGCCAGGCTCAAGTGAGACGGCTCTTAGTTGGTCTACGGCCCGGTCGTCGGGGCGAGAGAAAGAAATGGATTCGTCGCTCATGAATTAAAAGGGTGGGAATACATGTGAAAGAGAAGGCTTGGGGCAAGGACATTGCTCAAATGGCCGCGTATTAGAATTCGTAGGTTTTGCCAGGCACGGGATCGATGATCTCAGGCTGATAGGAGGCTTGGGAAAGTTCTTCGGCGAACCATTCACGTGCCTCGGGGTCGCCGTGGTGAAGCACGATGGTTCGAGGGCTGGCTCGATTGGCAAGCTCCAGTAGCTCGTTGCGGTCAGCGTGTCCACTCATGTCGAATTGACGAATGCGGGCCTTGATTTGCGTGACATAGTCGATCGCTTCGAAAAGGAACTCTTCCCCATTCCGTTTCTCAAGGAGCTTGCCTCCAGGCGTGTCGGGGTCGCAGTAGCCCACGAAGAGGATCGAATTGCGGTCGTCACCAAGGAGACTTGCCGCAACCCGATAGGATGGCGTGTGATTCACCACCATGCCGCTACTCACCAAATAAATTCCATTTATACCGGGTTGGCGCCCCGGCTCCATATGATTGGGCAGTGGCAGCACGCCCAAGCTACGAAGCACTTTGCGGTCGAAGTTCAGTTGGCTGCTGAATTTGGAGATTTCATGATAGAAGTCCACGATGCTCATGCCGAGCCCTGAGCAAAAAACCGGACATTGCGGGAGGCGTCCGTCCTTTCTCGCTTGATCTAGAATAACTAACATTTCTTGCATGCGGCCAAGGGCGAATACCGGGATCAAGCAGGAGCCCCCCTTGTCGATGGGTTTGCGGATTTCATCGAGCAAGCGCTCGATCTCGGATTCACGAGTGATGCCTTCCTTGCGGGGTGTGGCGCCGCGTGTGGTTTCCAGTACGAGCACATCGACTCCCTCGGGTTCGGGCTTAGCCCCTTTGAGCGTTCTTTGTTCATTGAAGAGGAGGTCGCCGGAAAAGAACACGCTTTCACCGTTGTCGCGGGTGATGCGGCAACTGACGGCTCCGGCAACGTGACCGGCGGGTTGGAAGGCAATCTCCAGTTGCTCCCCGTCTTTTTCGAAGTAATGTGCTTTGCGGAAACCGATCGGGCGGAATCTGTCCGTCAGTCGCTTGACGTCATTTCGGCTATAAAGGGGATACTCGGGGAGGTTAAGTTCCCCTCTTTGGCGTTTCATGACGTTTATGGAGTTCATCATCATGCGCTTGGCCAGCGATTGGCTTGGGCGCGAAAGAAAGACTGGGGCATCGGGTTGTTCTCGCGAGAGCACAGGCAAAGAACCGAGGTGATCGAGGTGGCAGTGAGTCAGTATGATGAAGTCGAGCGAATCGACGGCCACTCGATCAAAATCCGGCATAGCCTCCTTGCCTGCCAACTTTGGATGCAAGCCGGCGTCCACCACGAAGCGAAACGGACCCATTTCCATAAGTAAACTGTTGGAGCCAATGCCTCCATGAGAATTGAGGTCCGTTAGTTTCATGACTGACTGACGTCCGGACCCTCCGGTATCAAGAGTTCGAATTCCGGTACATTGGTGTGGATCTTTTGCTCGAATTCATCAACTCCATGAAAAGAGCCATGTACCATCGCGTTCACGTTGGTCATGTGATAACTGTTGTAGGAGAAATCTTCTCCAGGGCCCAAAGTCGGCGTCTCGCCCACTATCTTGTCTCCTTCAATGACTAATTTAGTTCCATCCTCGTTCACGATTAACCATTTACGCCCAAGCAACCTAACTGACCGATCGGACAGGTTGGTGATCGTGATGAAATAGATGAAGGCATGGGGTTGAGCGGACGGCAGGTTTATCGGGTCCTTGTGGTAAACCAAGTTGTCGAGCGAGACGCGCAAGCCCTCCAGTTCGATGCTTTGTGATGCCATTGGCGAAAAATGCTCCATAAAGCCTTCCTTTGGCCATGCCGCAACGCTTAACTTCCAGAATAAGCCAGACAAATGCAGTTTTTACTTGCCCGTGTCGCCGAGGAAGGCATGAAGCGTGATGTGGATAAATACGCATTGCTATCGGTTAGTGACAAAACGGGGTTAGCTGGATTTGCCAAAGAATTGGCTGAGGAATTTGGCTATCGCATACTTTCCACGGGAGGTACGGCCAAGCTGCTGCAGGAAAGCGGAGTCGACGTCATTGAGGTAAGCCAGCATACCGGATTTCCCGAGATGATGGATGGCCGGGTCAAGACCTTGCATCCCAAGATTCACGGAGGGTTGCTTTGCTTGCGCGATGATGAGGAGCACCTCCGACAGGCAGAGGAAGCGGGCATCGCCCTGATCGATTTGGTGGTGGTGAATCTTTATCCTTTTGAGCAAACCGTAGCTAACCCGGATGTCACCCTTCCTGAAGCGATTGAGCAAATTGACATAGGTGGACCCTCGATGCTTCGAAGCGCGGCAAAGAACCACGCATCCGTCACCGTGGTTTGCGATCCAGTCGATTATGACCGCGTACTTAATTCGATGCGACATGATGATTTCACTGATCAGCTCGCATTGCGCCAGGAATTGGCCACCAAGGTATATAGGCGCACCTCTGAATACGATGGCGCAATTACGGCATTTTTGGAGGAGCGTTCTGATCAGGCTGAACCTGACGTGGATGCCATCGCCGGACTGCCTGGGGAATTGAGCATTTCCGGATCCAAGGCGATGAACCTGCGATACGGTGAAAACCCCCACCAGCAGGCTGCTCTCTATGGCAATTTTCTGGATCATTTCGAGCAACTGCAAGGCAAGGAGCTTAGTTATAACAACATTCTGGACACCTCCGCCGCGGCCTATCTCATAGGGGAGTTCGAGCGCCCCACGGTGGCTATCCTGAAACACACGAATCCATGCGGAGTGGCTAGCGCGGAAGACTTATCCTCCGCCTGGGACCTTGCTTTTGAAACAGACAGACAAGCTCCCTTTGGAGGTATTATCGCGGTGAATCAGACACTCGATCAAGCATTGGCAGAGAAAATCGCCGAAATCTTTTGCGAAGTCATCATCGCCCCAGGGTTTACTCCCGAGGCGCGGGAAATCTTCGGGAAAAAAAAGAACCTGCGCCTGCTTGTCGCGAGTTCAGGATTCGGTGCCGACACTCTCCAGGAAGCTCGGTCGGTGCCAGGCGGGTTCCTTTATCAGGATCGTGACCAAAAGCGAGTGAGTCGGCAATCTTGCACCGTTCCCACCAAGCGGGAGCCAACCGAGGATGAGTGGCGGGCACTTCTTTTTGGCTGGAAGGTCGTTAAGCACGTAAAATCGAATGCAATTGTTTATGCAGGAGACGAACGCACCTTGGGCGTTGGAGCTGGCCAGATGTCACGAGTGGATAGTTCTCGAATCGCTGTGTGGAAGGCAAGTGAAGCGAATTTGCCATTGGAAGCATCGATCGTCGCATCAGATGCGTTCTTTCCCTTTGCCGATGGTTTAGTCGCTGCAGCTGATGCTGGAGCTACTGCCGCGATACAGCCTGGTGGTAGTGTCAGGGATGAGGAAGTTGTCGCAGCGGCAGACGAGCGAGACGTGGCAATGGTCTTTACCGGGGTTCGCCACTTTCGGCACTGACTTGTGCGATTCAATGGGAAATTAGTTGCGTCCAGACTAGGTCTTGGCATAAATTCATTTATCATCTTCACCAGTTGATTCATGAAAAAATTCGTTTCTTGTTTTGTCTTGGTTTTAGGCAGTTTTGCCTTTGTCGGGTGCGGTGCGGCCGTATTGCCCGAGGAGTACGTTGCCAGCCAAGGCCATTCAGCGTTTCGTCAAATGAAACGTCAGGAACGCATTAGCACCAATCCGAAGCACAATGCCATGGTCAAGCGAGTGGCCAAGCGGATTGCAGATGCCTCTGACATTGAACTACCAAAGACGGAATGGGAGTTTGTGGTCTTCGAGAACGATGCCGTGAACGCATTTGCCCTTCCGGGAGGCAAGGTCGGCGTTTACACCGGGTTGATCGACTTGGTTGACAGCGATGACGAATTGGCCGCAGTTATCGGGCATGAGATTGCTCACGTGGCCTGCAGGCATGGAAATAAACGCCTGTCCCAAGGGCTCGGCATTGCCCTTGGTGGCGTGTTGCTGGACCGTTCGATGAAGAAAAAAGACAAGGACGATAGACAATTGGCCCGAATTGGTTACGGAGTCGGCAGTCAGTTGCTTGTCGCCTTGCCTTATGGCCGCAAGCAGGAAACGGAAGCTGATGACCGTGGCATCATGTACGCCGCCCTTGCGGGGTATGATCCACGAGCTGCCATTACCTTTTGGCAAAAGATGAAGAAACAGAGCAAGGTTCGCCCGCCCGAGTTTCTCTCCACTCATCCTGCAACGGACAATCGTATCGCTTATCTGGAGTCAAAAATGGAAAATGCCATGCGCATCTACCAACAGGGCAAGGAAGCCAGGGGAGAATCACCCTGAGCTAACACCTTTGCCATTGCCCATGTCATTTGACGACCCCATCGCGGCACTCGCGACTTATGCTTCCCATCCGAGTGTCTCGGCCGATCCTTCTTACGCCGAGGGCATGGTTGCTGCTCGCGAACACGTAACTAGACTTCTCGGGGATCTCGGTTTTGCGGTGGAGGTCATAGAGACCCCGATGCATCCCATTCTGCTTGCCACTCGAGGCGATCCAACCTGGCCTCACCTGATCATCTATGGCCACTATGACGTGCAACCTGCCGACCCTTTTGATCTTTGGACCACTCCGCCATTCGAGCCCGTGGTAAGAGGCGGTCGCCTATATGGACGCGGTGTGGCCGACAACAAGGGCCCTCAAATCGTCCATATGACGGCCTTGGCTCGCGTTCTAGCCAAAAATCCCGAGCTACCTCTCAGGATCACTTATTTGATTGAAGGAGAGGAGGAAGTGGGCAGTCCCAGCTTCAAAGGCTTTCTTGAGCAATACAAGGACCGCCTCGACGCTGAAATGGTTCTAGTCTCAGATACCGGCAGCCCGAATCCTGAGCAGATTGTCATAACCACTGGCTTGCGTGGCCTGGTTGCCCTAGAGGCCCGCTTCAAGGGGCCCAGGATGGATTTGCATTCAGGCGTGCATGGCGGGCCCGTCTTCAATCCGCTTCGGGCTGTATCAGAGGTTTGTGCCTCTCTTCATGACGATCAAGGCAACGTCAATGTGCCGGGCTTTTACGATGACGTTTCCGAGCCTGCGGACTGGGAACGCAAGGAATTGCTAAAGATGCCGCAGACGGAGGAGGATTACCTGGACTTCATTGGTTCGCCTGCCTTCAAGTCCTCGCCGAGATACAATGCCCTCGAATCCGTTCGTTTCGGGCCCACTCTAGAATTCAACGGAATAGGAGGAGGCTATCAGGGTAAGGGATCAAAGACAGTCATTCCAAGTGAATCTTTCGTTAAGATCACGTGTCGACTGGTCCCCAACCAAAGTGAGGAGAAAATAGCTGCTCTAGTTAAGGCAGCCATTTCGGATCGATGTCCCGAGGAAGTGACGGTGGATGTTGAGGTCACTGGAGGTGGCGACCCTTATGTCGTGATCCCACCTGGGAAACCAGGGTCAAGAGGTGACGAGCCCGAGTTGCTGAAGCGAGCCTTTGATGCGACCGAGCGCGCCATCGAGGAATCCTTTGGCGTATCCCCCATCTACATGCGCGAGGGAGGCAGCATACCCATTATCGGCGACTTGAAGCAAGTTGCCGGACTAGATTCTCTTTTAGTGGGACTTTTTACTCCTGCCGACAACTTGCATGCGCCGGACGAAAGCTTTCATCTTGGCATTATGGAGAAAGCAACTACAGCGTTCGAAGCCATTTTCAAGAAACTTTCCGGATCATCCTAGGAGGAGTGTGCTTTTATTGCGAATTTTTCATAAACTGCTCTTGTCATCTGACACACTTGAGGTAAAGTAAGTCTTTTGGCGCTATTGAACCCACTTTCCGATATTCAGTGAAGCCTCCATCAGTAAAGACGAAGCAATCCGCAAAGGATACTTCTGCCAAATCCACCAAAGGTAGTAAAGCTCCTGTTGAGGACATCGAGGTGAAAGATCCTCAAATCATTTTCCAATCCATTTGGGCCACCTTGGAAGATGAAGTGGGCAGCGAAAACATGCGTTTCCCCAAGGAAATCTTTTGGCTCAATGGAGCCCCGGGAGCAGGGAAGGGGACACAGACCGCATTCATCATGGAATTCCGTGACCTCACCGAGAAGCCCATCGTAGTGAGTGAATTGCTACAAAGCCCTGCAGCGAGAAAGAGAATTGATGCAGGTCTCTTGGTGGGGGATCGAGAGGTGACCGAATTAGTCTTTCTTAAATTACTTGATCCACAATACGAAAGCGGTGCAGTGGTAGATGGGTTTCCTAGAACCGAAACTCAAGTCTCCTGCCTGAAACTGTTCTATCAGCGATTAAGTGAATTGCGCAGCAAACATCTCGGCACAGCAACGGAAGTCCAATTCCCCAAGCCTCAGTTTCATATCATCATGCTCTTTGTGGATGAATCAGAGAGTGTTCGTAGACAGTTGCTTCGCGGCCAAAAGGCAAAGGAGCATAATGACGAGGTGGAGGCTTCAGGTGTCGGCCAGAAGTGGGAGGTGCGCAAGACGGACCTCGACGAAGAAGCCGCTCATAAACGTTACAAGACGTTCAAGGAGTCGACCTACGATTCACTTACTTCCTTGCGGGAGGTTTTTCATTATCACTTCATCAATGCCCAAGGCACTGTCATCGAGGTGCAGCAAAGAATCATCAACGAGCTGAAATACCAAAGCTCGCTTGAATTGGACGAAGCTACCTATGACCGGATTTCGACTATTCCTTTGGCCAAGAAGCTTTCCCAGCATGCCCGTCAATTATTGGTGAACCGTCTTGATTCCTATGAGAAGTTTAACACCGAACTTTTCGAACAGGTGGTGGATCTCATAAGGACGAAATTCATTCCCATTGTAGAAAAGCATTCCATTTCAGGCCTGACTTACATCAATTCGGAAGATCCTGTCTTTGATGATCCCTTGGCCATTGCCATGCTGATCGACGTATTCACTGAGCGCGGTTTTACCGCAGTAGTTGACATTCGCAGGGTTGAGATCCCCGATCGTGTTGATCGGGAAACTTTTGAGATCGTAACGCGGCGAAAGAAGGTCTATCGAGTGCGTATCAACTTCACCGGATCCAAGATTCGGCGAGGTGGAGTATAACGCAATCTCTCGCCCACATTTTAACTTTTCCGAAGTCCGCATGGATCCTCGATACGAAAAACTGGCTGCCAACGTCGTTTCACATTCAACAAACCTGCAACCTGGGGAGAAGGCGATGGTTCATGCCTTCGACGTTCCTCACGAGATGACACTCGCATTAGTGAGGGCCATTCGCGGGCAAGGAGCCATTCCCTATGTTCAATTGCAGCATGCCAGACTTGATCGCGAATGGATTCTCGGTGGCCAAGACGAGCAATTCGAGGCTGCCTTGTCTTGGGAAATGGACCGGATGAAGGCGATGGATGCCTATATTGCCCTGCGAGGATCCGACAATGTCTTCGAGACGTCCGATCTTCCGCAAGAAAGTTTGAAGAAAGCCAATCGCATCCTTAAGCCTGTTCTCGACTGGAGGGTGAAAAAGACCAAATGGTGCGTGCTTCGTTGGCCCACCCCTTCCATGGCCCAACAGGCCCGCATGAGTACGGAAGCTTTCGAAAAGTTCTATTTCGACTCATGTTGCATGGATTATGGCCGGATGGCCGAGGGGATGACTGCATTGGAGACGCGCATGAAAGATGCGGACCAAGTCCATATTACGGGGCCCGGGACTGATTTGCGCTTCTCGATGAAGGAGATCGATGCCGTCGCCTGTGGCGGTACCCATAACATCCCGGACGGAGAGGTATTTTCCTGTCCGGTTCGTGACAGTGTGGAAGGCACGGTGACTTTCACTGCTGATACCTTATACCAAGGTACGGCTTTTTCCAACGTCATGCTAAGATTTGAGGGAGGAAAGATTGTTGAAGCGACTGCCGATGCTCACGAAGGGAAACTTAACGACATTTTGAATTCAGATGAAGGGGCGCGCTACGTCGGAGAATTTGCAATTGCCTTCAATCCCCTCATCACCGAACCCATGCTCGATATCCTTTTCGACGAAAAAATTGCAGGATCCTTTCACTTTACTCCGGGCCAAGCATACGAGGAAGCCGATAACGGGAATCGTTCGCAAGTGCACTGGGATATGGTGTGTATTCAGAGACCTGAATATGGTGGAGGCGAAATTAGTTTCGACGGAGAGGTTATTCGCAAGGACGGACTGTTTCTGCCCGACGACTTGCAAAAGTTGAACCCGGATTACCTGATGGCGGAAACCTCTTGATGCTACCTCCCTTTCCGAATGTCTCTTGATCTTGCAACCAAGGCCTTCATTCAGGCTCTGCCAAAGACCGAGACACATCTGCACGTCGAGGGATGCCTTCCTTGGGAATTGCTGCATCAGCTGCATCCGGAAGAGTTCTCGGAGCCCCCTCATTTTTGGGCTGATGATTTTCGTTATCAAAGTTTCGAGGAATTCGAGAGTATCTTGATCGACCACGCCGTTCGTTGGTTCAATTCACCTGAACGCTACCATGAGGCAGCCAAGGTTATTTTCTCACGCCATCTCGAGCAAAACGTTCGCTATGTGGAAACAAGTTTTCACGCCGGCATTATGGAATTACTCAACATTCCGGGTGAAGAAGTCTTGGAAGCTATTCGAACGGCTGCCCCTGACGGGCTAGAGGTCCGTGTTTATCTCGGGATAAGTCGAAATGCCTACACTCCTTTTCTTGGCCCGATTCTAGAGGATGCAGTTGAGTCATGGGAGAATCTCGCAGGAATTGATCTTCATGGACTGGAGACTTTGCCGATGGAGGATTGGACGCCCAAAATATGGGCCAAAGCTGCTGCCAATGGTCGCAGGCTCAAGGCGCATGCGGGTGAATTCGGGCCTGCCTCAAACGTGCGTGAAGCAATTGAGAAACTGAACGTTCGAAGAATTCAGCATGGAGTACGTGCTTTTGAAGATGAATCCGTACTCGCATTGATCAAAGCAGTTGATGCCACCTTGGACCTTTGCCCGATTAGTAACTTGAAGCTACAGGTTGTGCCCTCTATGCGGGAACATCCCGCTCGCCTCTTTTTTGACGAAGGAATCCGCTGCACTGTGAACACTGATGATACCTTCTCCTTTGGCAACTGCTTGACTGATGAGTACGAGGCCTTGGCCGAACACCTGTTGTTTTCGAAAGAAGAACTTGCTCAACTAGCCCGTAATGGTTTCGACTTATCGGACATGGATTTCAATGCCCGCAAAGCCGCCGAGGCTACCATTGACCAACTTCTCTCCGACGGATAGCGGTCATGCCTATGGAAACTTTCGTAGTGCCCGAGGACGCTGCACCCGAACGTGCCGATAAACTGTTGGCCCGTCACTTTCCTCAAGTTAGTCGAGGCGCTATCCAGCGAGCCATTGAGCAAGGCAAGGTGAAGCCCGAAGGCGGTTCCTTGGTTCAGCCTAAACAAAAACTTTTCCCGGGAAACGTCCTGCTTCTTGATCTCACTCCTGAACCCGTCACTGCCTTGCAGGCTGTCGATATCCCGCTAGATATTTTACATGAGGATGAGTACTTTGCTGTAGTTAACAAGTCTTCTGGAATGGTGGTGCATCCAGGTGAAGGAACGGGGGAGGACACTCTCGTGCATGCCATCCTAAACCACTGTGGCAGTAGTTTGAGCAACATCGGAGCACCTGATCGACCGGGTATTGTTCATCGACTGGACAAGGAGACCAGCGGACTCATCGTTGTGGCAAAGACTGATTCGGCGCATCATGCGCTTGCTGCCCAATTCGCTGAGCGCGAAACAAAGAAGGAATATGTGGCTCTAGTCTTGGGGGTGCCTCGAGAGAAAACTGGGTCGATCTCTTTGCCTATAGGTCGCCATCCAAAAATTCGAGTGAAGATGGCTGTTTCCGAAAATGGAAAGAAAGCTCTCACGGATTGGCGAATCGTTGAAACCTTCGGTGAGGAATTCGCTCTCTTGAATTGCATCATTCATACCGGTCGAACTCACCAGATCAGGGTGCATCTCGCTCATATGGGCCATGTTCTTGCGGGTGACCGGACTTATGGATACAAGCCTGCGCGCCAAATTGCTTCCGATCCACCTCGCGTTCTCTTGCACGCTGCAAAACTGGGAATGACCCATCCTGCAAGTGGGGAATGGGTCGAGTTCAAGGCTCCTCTGCCCCGTGATTACGAGGACTTCCTCTCGGGCTTACGCAAGCAATTTGGCGGCGATGCCGTAACGTAGGTTTCGCAAACTGTTCAGAGCGGTTGATACTTGCGCGTATTCGAGCAGCTCGATTATGCACACGAATGCGGCAACCATAACATCCGCCCTGTTCGGAGGTAAGCCAGGGAAATGCCGATATCGTTCTTCCAGGTTCAAGGAAGCTGTTTCTTCCAGAAGCGCTAAAAAATCATCTCGGGTGAGGATGGATCTTTTCTCAAATGAGACTTCCTCCCGCTTTGCAAGAATTGATCGGGCAGTATAGAAAGAGCCGCCAGTTGCCACTAGTATAGACGCATTCTTGGGTATACTGAATTCACTTTGGGTCAGGGTATGTTTCACCTCTTTGGCAATTTCTTTTGTTTCACAGTCGGGTATGGGCTCTTGTGGATTGGAAACAAATTTTTCGGTAAGTCGCACCGCCCCTAACGGCAAGCTGATGGTTTTCTTGGGGAATCGCCCCTCGATCGAGACAAGTTCGAGACTGCCTCCGCCTAGGTCGCAAGCCAGGAAATCGTTCCGTGAGCTTAGTGCAGGGTCGCTCAGGAGTCCCAATGCAATGCCATTGGCTTCCTCTTGACCAGTGAGGACATGCAGAGGGAGGCCGGTTGCATCCTGCACCAGCAATGAGAATTCATTGCCGTTGTGGGCGTCGCGCACTGCACCTGTTGCCACCAAGCGAACGGAGGTTGCCAAATGAGCTTCGGCTGCTTCCAGTAATTCTTGAATTGTTTCAACACCTGCTTTCATTGACTCTTCGGCCAAGGCAGGTTGATCGCGGCCAATGCCTGAACCAATACGGGTAGGCATGCTTGCTTGATGCACCACCTTCAATGCCTTGTCGGTTGTCGCTTCTGCAACAAGGAGCTTTATGGTGTTGCTCCCGACGTCTATGACCGCGACTTTGGTTGAACTCACAACTCGTACCCCTGCGGAGCGATTACGATTACGAATTCACCCTTTTGACTACCCTTGTCCACGGCTCGGCGCACCTCCTTAGCTGGGCCTACGTGAAAGATTTCGTGTACCTTGGTCATTTCGCGTGCCACGCAGATACAACGCTCAGTTCCCAAAACTTCAACAATCTCTGTGAGGGCCTTTTGGATGCGGTGTTTTGATTCGTAGATTACAATTGAGCCATTGAAGTCGCTCCATTGATCGAAAGCTTTCCGTCGCGCTGTTGTTTTTGGGGGAAGGAAACCCAAGAAAAGAAATTTGTCGGTTGGCAATCCGGAAACGGAAAGGGCCGACAAACCTGCGTTGGGTCCAGGAATAGGAATGACTTTCAACTTTCGTCGTCGGCATTCTCGAACGAACCGAAAACCAGGATCACTTATTGCAGGAAAACCAGCGTCTGATACTAGGGCAATGCTTTCACCTGCTTGGATTCGAGCAGCTAGTTCTGGTGCCTTGCGTTTTTCGTTTTCCTCGCGATACGAGGTAGTGGGCACCGATATTTGGAGATGGGCGAATAATTTAGCTGTGACTCGAGTGTCCTCGCAGGCCACTAAGTCACAATCACCAAGAACTTGAATGGCTCGACTTGAAACGTCGCCAAGATTGCCGATTGGCGTGGCTACAAGATAGAGGGCGCCTTGTGGGGCGGTCACCTCGAAACTGAGCTCAACTCAGACGCTTAACGTCCGAGAAAACCACCGCCACCAAAACCTGAAGGTCCTGAATGTTCCCAATTCGCGGGACGGCTTTGAGGGATTTGGGACTCGTCGACATCGGCAGTGAAGCAACCGCTGTTAGCAAGCGTGACGGTGGACAAGAACAAGAAAATCCAGAATTTCTTCATATTCCTAGGTCGTTATGTTTTAGTTTATCAAAAGCGCTAACGCACGACTTGGATTTGATCGCCAGCGCGCAGACGGCGGGGATCACCGAATTTAGGAAGGATATTTGCGATGCAATAGGAGCCTTCTGCGCGGGTAACCTTGATCTTGGCGGTCTGTTTCCCTCCCTTGAGCAAGGTGAAGGTACTGCCCGAGGTAAGTCCGTTGCTGCTGCCTACCGGTAAAATGATGATGCCGTCGCGGGCACTGATGCGGGTAACGTTGGTGACGATGCTCGGAATGCTTTGCTCTTGAAGACCACTGGCAATATTTGTGGAGGTTGGCGCACCTTCCAACCCAGGTACTGCTGGTGAAGGGGCGACCGGCGGAAGCACGGGAGCAGGTTGTTCCGGGGCGGCAGGCTCCTCGAAGTAGTTGGTGGGGGCTTCTTCTGTAGCTGCTAATTTTCGGCCTGTTTCCTGCAAGACCTCTTCCCGTCCCCGTTCATACCCTTTTTGCTCACGAGCTATGGCGTCGCGTTCCTTTTCCTGCAATTGGTTTTCGTAATCGTTGCGAGTATCCTGCATCTTGGTTTTCCACTCGTCATCAAGTTCTTTCTTGGCGATCTCGGCAGCCCGAAGGTTGTCCTCGGTTGTTTTGATTTTTTGATCCAAGGCGTCCTTTTGCTCTCCCCAGTCCGTCTTGGCTAATTCAAACTCCCGCTTGGTGTCCTGCAAGTTTAGCTCAAGGTGTTGGGATTGAGCTTCTAAATTCTCCTTCTCTATGCCTCGGGCAATGTAGCGTTGCTGCACTTCCTGCAAATGCTCGTCCCTCGCAACAGCTAGTTTGCGTGTCTTTGAGATTTCATTATAAAGGCGATCTCGCTCCCAATAGAGTTTTCCGAATGCCGTCTTTAGTTTGTTCTCGTAGGTTTCGGTTGAACTGAAATTGGGTTTCTTTCGGCTAATTATGGGCTTTGCCTCACTCCCAAGGAATTCCTTGCGGACGGGATCGAGGACACCTGTGCGATAGTTTTGATCTTGTAAGGTCTTTACCGCCCCATCCAGCTGGGATTCTGCGTCTGCTAAGGTAATTTGTTCTTTAGCGTCGTAGATTTCCTGAGGTTGAGTGGCCCGGATTTTATTTGGTAGATCTTCCTTTATGTCAGGTACGCCATTTTCGTCTTGATCCTTTTCCGGGTCTGGGTGGCTGAGTTCCAGTTTCTTGAGTGCGGTATTTCTCAAATCCTGATCAGTGAGAACCGAAAAGGGATGAGCGTCACTGAAGGTTGTCTCGTAAAGCGTGGATCCATCATTGATTGCAGTCCATTTAGGTTCTGATTCCGCATCGGCCTGCATGACTTCATAGCTGGCATCGGTTTGTTCGTCGAAGATCGAGTAGATCGTGGTGATCGGGTCTTCTTTGGCTTTCCCTCCGAGTTTTGCCTTAAGATTGGCTCTACCCATGTGCCACATGGCAAAGCCTCCGCCAATACAAAGCACGGTTAGAACACGGAGTATAACTGACAATATTCTCATGACAAATTCCTAGTTGTAAAAGAAAGTTACGATGACTGACCGCTGAATGCAAATCCTTTTAAGGATTACATTGTTCAGCAGGTCGGCAGGATGGTTGCTTTGGACGAGATTTTGCACGATTGATTGCAAGTCATTTTTGGGAGAAGCTATCTTCCAGTGGATTTTCTCCGCTTTCACGAGTAAAGCTTTTCGGATGGTTCGCGGCAAGGCTTTCGAGTATCTTGTACACCCAATGCTCTTTGCCATTTGCCCCGATGGCAGCGGCTAAACTTTTGGCGTCGAAACTTTGACCAAGATTCTCAATGAGGTGGAGTTTGACCCTCTTTCGCACTGCCAAGACAGAGGAAGCTGCCTTTTTGCCAGCTTCGACTCCGGGCTGATGGTAAGCGTTGACGTTGACAAGGGTCGCATAAAAGCCGACCGCCCGCTCAAAGAGGGCGATCAGGCAACCCACGGAAGAAGCGTTTACTTCTTCTATTGTGAGGGTGACCGATTTTCGTCCGTTTTCATGCAGTGCGTCACGGGTGCCAAGGAAGAACCCGTGGAGATAATCACCAGAGGTCATGGCATCTTCGTCCACCTCTATGCTTCCGTCCGCGGCTCGCTGTTGGAGAACTTCGATGAAGGTGGCGAAGAAATTAGGCACGCCTTCTCTGAGTTGTTGGACATAGGCGTGTTGATCCGTCGATCCTTTGTTGCCGTAAACAGCAATTCCTTGATGAACCAAATTGCCATCCAGATCGGTTTCCTTGCCAAGTGACTCCATGACCAGTTGCTGCAGGTACTTGGCAAAAAGCTCGAGCCGGTCCTTATACGGAAGAATTACCATGTCCTTGGATCCTTTGGCATCGGTGAGGTGATACCATGCCAAAGCAAGTAGGGCCGCGGGGTTCTTCCGAAAATTACTTTCGCGAGTTATTGCATCCATTGAAGCAGCGCCAGAAAGAAGCTCCTTTACGTCGATCCCCTGAAGGGCGGCCGGAAGAAGGCCTACCACTGAGGTTTCACTGGTACGGCCTCCGATCCAATCCCACATGGGGAGAAAGTCGAGCCAACCGCATGAGGTCGCATGGGCATGTAGTTTGCTGCCATCTCCCGTGATGGCGATTGCCTGCTTGGCGAAATCGAGGCCTTGTTTGGCAAAAGCTGCTTCGGCCTCCATCATGCCATTGCGCGTTTCAGGTGTGCCGCCGGACTTAGAGATAACAATCGCCAGAGTTGTTTTCAGTCGATTCCCAAGATGAGCAAGCGTGAGGTCTATGCCATCAGGGTCAGTGTTATCAAAGAAATGGCTTGATAGTTTGTCATGATTCGGATGACCAAGTGCACGACTAACAAATTGTGGTCCAAGAGCCGAACCGCCTATTCCTATTACGAGCAGGTCGGTGAAAGGGCCTGCGGGAGCCTGCAGTTCACCTCGATGAACTTTGTCGGCTAGATCCATAACCCTTGACTGAACGGCAACGATCTCCTCCGTCAGTTTATCGTCAGGAGCCAACTCGGGCGCTCGTAGCCAATAATGACCAACCATCCGTCCTTCGTCTGGGTTTGCAATGGCACCATTTTCAAGTGCCTCCATGGCAGCGATGGCATTACTAACCTTGTCTTGCATCGATTCGAGGAACCCCTCAGGGAAGTCGACATATGAGAAGTCGGCCGAAAACTTGATTTCTGGAGAGGTGAGATAATGGTTTGTCTTCATTGGAATTCAAAAGTCATCTGTTACGGCGCCCAAGGAAGCGGAAGTGACTAGCTTGGCGTATTTGGCGAGGACGCCACGAGTTTCCTTTGGCTCCGGTGGAGACCATGCCCTGAAGCGAGCTTCAAGTTCTTGTTCGTCAAGCTCCAGATTCAACTCATTCTTTTCAGCATCTATGGTGATTGGATCGCCATTGCGGATTATGCCGATGGGACCTCCAACTGCTGCCTCAGGCGTCACGTGTCCTACCACGAAACCATGACTTCCACCAGAGAATCTCCCGTCTGTTATTAATGCCACCTCTTCTCCCAAGCCTTTGCCCATGATTGCACCTGTGGGCGAGAGCATCTCCCTCATGCCTGGGCCTCCCACGGGGCCTTCATTGCGAATAACTACGACATGGCCAGCCTGGACTTCACCCTTGAGTATGCCCTGAAGGGAATCCTCCTCTGATTCAAATACAATGGCTTTGCCACTGAACCGGAGACCTTCCTTGCCTGTTATTTTGGCCACAGCTCCATCCTTGGCCAAGTTGCCATAGAGAATGCGCAGGTGGCTGTCCGCCTTGATCGGATCATTGAAGGGGCGAACGAGATCTTGACCATCGGGGTAGGGGGCATAAGGGGTTGAGCCAGTTACGTTTTCCCGTACTGTCTTGCCCGTCACAGTCAGGCAGTCGCCGTGCAGGAGGCCTTCGTCAAGCAAGGTCTTGAGAAGAGGGCTTAGTCCGCCAATTCGAACGAAATGAGACATGTTGTATTTGCCGCTAGGCTTGAGATCGCAAAGAAGCGGTACACGTTTCCCGATTTCCGTGAAGTCATCGAGTTCAAGTGGCACGTTGGCGGCGTGGGCCATGGCAAGTAGATGAAGCACTGCATTCGTGGAGCCGCCCAAAGTGATTACCACTGTGATGGCATTCTCGAAGGCCTCCCTTGTCATGATGTCTCGAGGTTTCAGGTTGCTCTCCATGAGCTTCACAACAGCTGCCCCAGCCGCTTCGGAATCAAGTCTCTTTTCGTCTGAGACAGCAAGTTGAGCAGAACTGTCGGGCAAGCTCATCCCGAGTGCCTCGATTGCGGAGGACATAGTGTTGGCCGTATACATTCCTCCGCAGGACCCGTGCCCGGGGATTGCGCAAGATTCTATGTCCTTGAGTTCCTGCTCGTCGATCTTTCCTCCAGCATATTGTCCGACGGCCTCGAAAACTGATACGATATCGACAGGTTTCTCCTTGTGAATACCTGGTAATATGGTGCCGCCGTAGACAAATATTCCAGGGCGATTGAGGCGGGCCAGCGCCATTAAACTGGCTGGCATGTTCTTGTCGCATCCGCCAATGACGACCAGTCCATCCATGCCTTCCGCTCCCACAACTGTCTCGATGGAATCCGCTATCACTTCACGGGAAACCAAAGAATACCTCATGCCCTGAGTCCCCATGCTTATTCCATCTGAGACTGTAATGGTGCCAAAGGGGATCGCTTTGCCTCCCGCTGCGTCGACGCCGGCAACAGCCATTTTCCCTAGTTCGTCCAAATGCGCGTTGCAGGGCGTGACCATGCTCCAGGCGGAGCAGACCGCTACTTGTGGTTTTTCAAAATCTTCATCCTCGAATCCGACTGCACGGAGCATGGAACGATTGGGTGCACGGTCACTGCCGTCCACTATGATGGACGAGAAAGGGCGAGAGTCCGAAGTTTTCATTGCTTCTGGCATCCTTATATCTATGGTTGAATGCTTTCCAAAAGAGCCTCAAAAAGCTTTAACTGAGCTGAGGTGCAACCCTGTTTTTCGATTTAGCCATGGATATGGAGCATCTTCGAGGAAAGATTGACGAGGTGGATCGAGAGATTGTCGACCGCCTCCACGAGCGTGTTCGCTTGGCTGCTGAGATCGGAAAATTAAAGAACGAACAGGATGAACCGCTCTATGTCCCTGCTCGCGAAGAGGAGGTTTTAACCAAGCTGTGCGAGCATGGTGAAGGCCCTTTGGGAGACAGTTCGCTAAGAGCTATTTATCGTGAGATTATTTCTGCCTCGATCGCCTTGGAAAAAAAACTCATAATAGGTTATCTCGGACCTGAGGCGACTTATACGCATCAGGCTGCAATAAAAAATTTCGGGAATAGTTTGGACTACAAGCCCCTCAAAACCATATGCGAGGTATTCGAAGAAGTCGAGCGAGGCGATTGTGACTATGGTGTCGTGCCGATTGAAAACTCAACCGAAGGGGCAGTGTTTCGTTCCCTCGACATGCTAGTTGAAACCGACCTGACGGTTATTGCTCAAGTTTACCTGAATATTTCTCACTGCCTGATTTCACGGCACGATTTGAATGAGATTGAAACCGTTCTCTCCAAAAACCAAGCCTTGGGGCAATGCCGTGAATGGTTGCGTCGAAATCTGCCTGACGCTCAACTCATTTCCGTGGCAAGTACTTCCTCGGCGGTTGATCGGGCCAAAGAGGAGGACAACGCGGCAGCGATTGCCAGTAATTTGGCTGCCGAGATGAGAGGCTTGCCTGTGGCGGTCGAGGCAATACAGGACAAGAAGGAAAACGTTACCCGATTTTTGGTGATCGGAGCCAAAGCTCCAGCCCGCCGAGAGAAAGTTAATTACAAGACGAGTGTGGTCTTGTCCGTTAACGACCGAACCGGAGCCTTGCAGGAAGCGCTGGCTCCTTTCAGCAAGCGGGAGCTGAATCTGAGCAAAATAGAGTCTCGCCCCAGCCGCCGGAAAGCATGGGACTACTATTTCTTCGTAGATGTCATGGGGCACTGTGAGGACTCTTTGGTTAGCGAGGCCTTGAAGGAGTTGGAATACACTTGCCCCTTTGTGAAATGCCTGGGCAGCTACCCTGAAGCGCAGGCTTGAAATTAAGATCTTTCCCCCAGAATATTTAATTAGATAAAGCCATGAAATTCCTGCAATCCTTTCTTCTCTCTTTGCTTTTCGCCGCTTACTCTTACGCGGATAATACGATTTACGATTGGACCAACGTAGATGGCCAGACCATCAAAGCCCGTTATATCAAGAGTGATGACAAAACTGTAACGATCAATATGGGCGGGCGAATATTCGCCTATCCGTTGGCCAAGTTAACCCCTGAATCACAAGCCTTGGCGAAGAAATTGGGCGGCGAAGAGCCCCCACCTGCGCCTAATGGCAATAATCCCTTTGTTAAGCCTGATCCTGGAAATCCCGCCAAGCCCCCCGTTGATGTCAAACCTGATAACGCTGTACAAAACGTTGGCGGAAAGATCCTCTTGCCAACTATTGGCGAAGGAGAATGGGCTCGCTACTATGCCGTTGCCGAAAACAGAAACTTCGACATCGCGGTACATGGCAGCGGGCGCGTATTTATCTTTCTTAAGGATTCAGATGGCAAGGTGATAGGAAAACCGCTGCGTGTTTCCTTTCGCATGGGATATTATACAAAGCAGGACCCGAAGCTCGGTTGGCCGCATGCTTACTATCGTGATTATGCGGAGCGCCACTACAAGCTTCGAAAAGTGAAGTCCTTCGAGACCCCTTCAGCTCCGCCTTCAGCTTCGGGTTTTCGCCGCCTCGAGTTGATCGCCGATCATGGCGATGGAGTGAAGCTGAAAATGGGATTTGAATTATCATCGAACCAACTTTCCGTGACAGGAGAGCCCCTGGACCCAAGGCAAATTGATCATCCCAGTGTAATGGCTTTGAGCGTGACTGTCCCATCTTTCTTCGAAATTAAGGACGAGTGGAAAGCGCCTGACTGGACTCCCATTGTTGATGACACCACGATTTCGGCTATTCCCGCCAATGCGCGGCAAGCCGTTGATTTGCCTTACTTGGAGAAATGGGCGGATCTCCAGAAGAAAGGCATTTATCCCAGAGAAATACAGCAAGCCGAATTACACGGCAAACTGTTTGGCAAACGCAAGGTGACCTTGGCCTCCAGAAGCTTCCGAGACCTGCGTTTCAGGTTGGCCCATTATACCGGAGTATTTCCTTTTCAAGATTACCACTTCATCTACGGGGATAGCAGGAACGGCGGTGAAATTGACCGTGGTCGCCGCCTCGAGATCGAGATACGTTAAGCCTTTTTGAGGTCAGGACCTTCCCCTGACTATTCTGAGTGCTTTTACTTTTGCCAAGAGGCGAGAGCACCCTTCGGGTTGGATGAAACGTCGCCGCGACCATTCTTGGTGATGGTCTCGCCATCCGGTGAGACGATGATTAGAGCGGGTATGCCACTCACTCCATATTTCTTGGCAAGCGCATTGGCTTCCTTCGAGCGATGTTTCATAGTGAGCCATTTCATCTTTGCTTCTTTCATATATCCCATTTGAGCGGCGGGATTTCTGTCCGAGCTAACGAAAACAACCTCGAAATCCTTTTTGTTGGTGTCACGAAAATCAACCAACCGTGGAGTGAAAGCTCGGCAAGGAGGGCACCAGTGAGCCGAAAAGTAGAAACCCACGGTCTTGCCGGCTAGTTCGTTACGCGAAACTTCTTCGCCTTTGGAGTCCAGCAGCTTTTCAGGAAGTATCTCAGCCAAGCCTTCGCTCAGTTTTCCTCCTCCTCCTCCGGATTGCGGTAAGGTTCTGCCTTCCTTTTTGGCCACGTACCATTCCTTGATGTACTCTTGGTCTGCGGGGCTAAGCAATTGAAGTTGGACTGGAAGCTGACGGCCATCCGAGGTCATGATGAATGCAGTGCTATTGGCGAAATTGGTCAACTCTCCTTCCACTGTAGTTCCTGCAGTGCTTGTCCAGGTGCGAGCTTGAAGAAGGCAGGCTATGGAAAGAGCCAGAAAGGTCGTGATGATGATTTTCATGGTTTTAAGCTACGATTAATAATAGTGTAAGTTTTCAGAAAACATTAGTTCCTTGACTCCACAAGGCAAGCGACAAGAAGTTTTTTTTCTTGCCCGAAGCATCCTTTTTAGGCGCACATGTTACCCCGTAAAATTTTCCGAACCCTGACCGAAAGGACTAAGCAAAGATGAGCAACCCATCACCAAAATTACATAATGCCATGTGGCCCGGGCTCGTGGGCAAAGGAGACGAAGAGGGGCAAGAGCCTCCGATCAGCCTCGAGCGCATGCTAGATTTATCAGCTGCCGCCGAGGTTGACGGACGCAAGTTCGATGGCATTGATTACTTTCTTTTTCTCCCTCATACCAACCCTGAGGCCTCCGATGACGAACTGAAGGTCATCGCCGATCTCATCGAAAGTAAAGGTTTTGACGTCGGGTCTCTGGTTGCCCCGGTTTGGCCTGGTACGGTCGGTGACTCTGCCATGGGAGATGATGAGGCCACTGGGAAATTCCTGGATGCCGTGAAGATGGCCTGTCGCATTGCAGGTGTTTTCAATGATCACGGCGTCCGCAAGCGGGGGGTCATTCGCATAGATTCAGCAGAATTTGGCGTTGAGAAGTGGCGCGAGGACAAAGCTGCCAATACCGCGAAAATTGCCAAGACCTTCAGGGAGGCAGCCCAGATAGCCGAAGGACACGGCGAGCGGCTTGCAGCTGAAGGTGAGATATGTTGGGCCGGCATGCATAGTTGGAAAGACATGTTGGACCTGCTTGAAGAAGTCGGCATGCCTGAAACATTGGGCTTTCAGGCTGATCTCGCTCACACCTATCTCTACACTCTCGGCTACAATGCCCCTGAGCATGCGCTTCTTCAGGAAGGTTACTCCGAAGAAGAGTTTTATGCAGCCTATGAGACGATGACCGACAAGTTGCGTCCTTGGACAATCGACTTCCACGTAGCGCAGAACGATGGCCAAGTACATGGCGCAGGCAGTCATGACAAGACGGGCAAGCATTGTCCGGCCGACGATCCCAACGGGAAACTGGACATCGTGAAATGCTCCGGCTACTGGCTAAAGGATGCGACCTCGCGTGGCATCGAGCACATCTGCTGGGATGGCTGCATGTTCCCTAACGCCACCTTGGAAAATCCCGATACTTGGAACGTCATCCTGAAGGCCATGATCGATGTTAGCGATGCCCATGGATGGAGCTAAGGCAAGAGCGATTTAATTGAAGGAGCCCCTTGTTTCAGAAGGGGCTTTTTCGTGAAAACCAAGGGGTGAAATGGCGAATGGGCTAAAACGAGTTTTGGTTACTGGCTCGAGTGGTTGCATCGGGTCGGCTACAGTAAATTGGCTTCTGGAGAACGGTGCTGATGAGGTCATTGGCCTTACGCGAAGTGATGCAGGCTCGCTCCAAGATAGACGTCTTTGCAACATGAAGTGTGACGTCACCGATGCTAATGCCCTGCAAGGAATTTTCGATAAGCTCCACCCAACCCATGTCATTCATTTGGCTGCCTTGCAGACCCCTGATTGCCGTGATCATCCAATTCTTGGGTTGGAGGTCAATTTGGCTGGAACAATCAATCTATTCAAGGCGTGCGCCTCATTGACCAACGGCTTGGAGCGTGTTGTCTTCGCTAGCTCGGGAGGTGTGTTCGGCCCCCGGTCGATGTATGGCGTTGATGGCGTCCAGCCCGATGACGCCTATCTTCCTCACAGCCTATATGGTTATTGGAAGATTGCAGGCGAGGGCATTGCTCGGGCTTTCGCTCAGGAAACGGGCATCCCCACTGTCTCTTTGCGCCTTGCGACCACCTATGGTCCTGGCCGAGACCGTGGTTATACGGCAGCCGGCACGCGTGCGATCAAGTCAGTCGCTTTAGGCGAACCCTTTGTGATCCCGTATGCGGGAAGCGAGCATTATCATTTCGTAGGTGACATAGGGGCAGGATTCGGTTGCGCCGCGTTGCATCCTTTCACTGGGTATGAGGCTTTCAATCTGAGAGGTGAAACACGAACAGTTGAACAATTCCTCGACTTGCTTCGGGAGGCGGCAGAAAGTTGCGGGGTGGGGGATCGGTTCAAGGTGAACATCTCGCCCGATGCCGAGAAAACACCATTCGTTTATGATCTCAGTTCAGATACAGCGGAAGCGGCTTTTCCCCAAATGCCGTTAACTGAACTTGAAGATGGTTTGCGCGAATCACTGCAGCACTACCTTGAGGCAGTCAAGCGCGGAGAATTGCTCCCGTCAGATCTGGACTGAAGTATCTTTAATCATCTTCCTCATCGGTCTCGTCTGCCGACTCGTCTTCTTTCGCCTCAGTTGGGGACGCGGGCTTCCGTTCTGGCTCGTTCTTTTCCTGTGGCGCGACTTCTTCGTCTTCATCGTCTTCAACCGCTTTGCGAGCCAGTTCCAAGGCTTCGTTTCTGCTGCGGTTGCCTCGTTCCTCGAACTTGGCAATTTGCAGAAGCGCGTCCGCAGCATCGAGGTAAACGTTCCCGAGGCAATTCACCAGAAATGCAAGCAAGCCTCCGCCGAGCACAACACTTGCCGAAAGCAGAACGGCCATGGGGTCTTCCTTGTCCAGCAAACTAAAAAGCGAGGTGCCCGTGACCAAGGCAAGCAAGGCCAGGATCACGGAACTGACCAACAATATGGTTCTGGCTGAACTATAGCAAGTATTGCGGCGAATCGAAGATAGAACTGCTTGGGTGGGTTTCGGGGAAGCCATTGTTGAATTGATTACTTCTTGTGGGTCTCAGGCAAGGGGAATCTATCCAGAGAGGAGTCAATCGCTACACGCAAGGACCGGTTTGAGCACGGCCTGATTCTCTGCATCAACGAAGGCCTTGCTGGCATCTTGCAAGTCATAAACTGTGGTCAATGCATCGAAATCGACGGCATCTTCCTGCAAAAGACGTATCGCTTGCTGGTAGTTTCTGGGTGAGGAAGCGTATGTTGTCCTGAGGTCAATTTGCTTTCGAACGAACTGGGTGGCGTTGAAGTCGACGTTTTGTCCATACAAGGCAACAGCCGTAATTTCTCCATCCGGGCGTACGCTTTTCCACGCATCACTCAAGGCAACCGCTGCACCGGAAGCCTCCACCATGGCATCGGCTTCTTCGCCTTGGAAGAATTCCCTTGCTTGATCATCCAAGGGTGATACGTCCGGACCAACGATGGCTGTTTCAAAGCCTATTTGCCTGAGTCTGCTCAACCTGGAGGATTCGTCCCGCTCAGTGCCCACCATGAGAACTTTCGCACCCTTGTGCCTAGCTACGATGCCGCACAAGGCTCCGATCACCCCAGGGCCTGACACGATAACTTTGCTATCCCTGCCAATTGATGAACGATCTGTAACGCAATGATCTGCCACGGACAATGGTTCGGTCAACGCGGCCAAATTTAAGGACAAGCCCTCTGGGATAGGGACAAGGAATTGTTCATTAATCGTGACATGTTCCGCCATTCCGCCATCCAGCGAGAGCCCTTGTACACGTCGTTTGGGGGAGAGTTGGGGCGAACCTTCCCTGCAAAACCGACAATTTTCATCATGAAAGGTCTGCACGGCTATCATGACCGCATGGTCGCCGACGTTCCATTTACTTACTCCGCCACCCTTGTCCTCGATCACACCAGAGACTTCATGGCCAAAGGTAACCTGTGGCAGGACGAACTCATAGCCGGGATGATCCAGCCATGCGTGTAGGTCTGATCCGCATAATCCGCAATGGCTCACCTTCAACAGTACTTCATCGTCATCTGGAGTCGGTCTGTCGACTTCTTCCAAGCGGGCAGCTTTGGGAGCTTTTTCGTATCTTCGAAACGCTTTCATTGTCATAAATGCCGGCCTTTAATCAAAAGGGACCCCGGTATGTTTTGAAATGTCTCGCAAATCCTCGACCACAGCAGGAAGCAAGGGGATTCCTTCCTTGGAACGAATTTTCTCAGCCTCGAGTTCCGGGTCGCCTGGGATCAGTGGGCCATCCGTTCCGGGGGATGGATGGGAACTTTGCATTTCCCTTCGGTAAGCATCTATTTGCGACTTGAATTCATCCGGATCGATGAAGGCGTCGATTCGCATGGCGCCGAAGAAGTGGCCGATGCCTTTGCCCACTTGCTTGTCTGGAATTTCCTGTCGCAAGGCAAAAGGCGGAGCGAAGGGCCCCCAGTTTGCTCCACTGAGGACACAGCTCAGCACATCTACCATAATGGCGAGACCATACCCCTTGTGACCACCCCGTTCCCGATCTGAGCCAAGAGGGAGTAGGGCGCCTTCCTCGATCATTTCCCCTGGGTCCAAAGTATCTTGCCCCTGCCCGTCGATGGCCCAGCCACGAGGTATCTCTGCGCCTTTGCGCAAAGCAATCTCGATCTTGCCATAGGCCGCGGAGCAACTTGCCATGTCGATCACAATTGGAGGCTCCTCCTTGCCAGGAAAGGCAATGGCGATCGGATTAGTGCCTAATTTGCGTTCAGTCCCCCATAAAGGAGCAACCAATTTCGTAGTGTTGGTCATTGACCAGCCAATGAGATCTTTTTCAAGAGCTTTCAAAACGTAATAGCCGGCGATTCCATAATGATTGGTGTTACTTACGCTAACCCAACCCGTACCAGCGTCTTCCGCCTTGCTCATGGCAATTTCGTTTGCCTTGGGTCCAACCACCAGACCGAGGCCGTTGTCGCCGTCCACGGTCGCCGTGCTGGGGCTCTCTCTCAGGATGGTCAGTTGAGGGCATGGATTGATTCGCCCTGCAGTGAGCATTTCGAAATAGGCATGCAGGCGAGCCACTCCATGGGAATCGATTCCTCGAATATCGCTTGCCGCGAGGACCTCGGAGGCCAAAGCGGCATCATCCGCAGGTATTCCGAAGTGCTCGAATACACGACGAGAGAATTCGGCAAGTCGTTCGCTTGGCAATAATGTGAGCTCGGGATTGGACATTTTCGACTGCCTTTTGAGTTATTATCTTCCAGTCAAGGCAAATGGGATTCAGAAACGTTCGGCCAGTCTCGTCACGATGCTCTTGCCAATGTTCAGCGAGGCAGTGGCGGCTGGTGATGGGGCGTTGCAAACATTCACGACATGGGCGGAATCCTCGATCAGGAAATCATCAGCCAGCCCGCCGTCCGGAGTCACGGCTTGCGCCCTTATGCCAGCGGGAACAGATTTGAGATGTTTCGCTCTGATTTCAGGGACGAGCCTTTGCAGGGCTTTTACAAATGCGGCCTTGTTGTAAGACCGCCACATTTCGCCGAGGCCCATTTTCCAGTGCTTGCAGGCCATTTTTATAAACCCGGGGTAGGTGAGAGACTCGAAAAGGTCCCTGAGGTTCATGTCTAGTTTTCCGTAGGCTTCGCGCCCAAATGCAAGGACTGCATTTGGACCGCACTCGACGTCACCATTTATCATGCGCGTGAAATGTACTCCGAGAAAGGGGAATTGTGGATCGGGCACGGGATATATAAGATGTCGGCAAAGTCCTTTCACTTCATCCTTCAGTTCGTAGTACTCCCCCTTGAAGGGGATGATTTTGGCAGGGGCTCGTTCACCCCCGAGAGCAGTCACCCGATCTGAATGCAGACCGGCGCAGTTGACCAGAAGGGATGCTTCGTGATCGCCTTTTGTAGACTGCACCACCACGCCGCTGGAAGTCTGTCGAATCCCCGTCACCTTGGCCTCCAGAATGATTTGATTACCTTCTTTTTCGGTGACGCGTTGGGCCAGACGCTCGGAGACCTGGCTATAGTTAACGATACCTGCCTCTGGTACGTGTATGGCGCCAACACCAGCTGCATGCGGCTCGATCTCAGCCAATCGCTCCTTTGAAATCAATGAGCAGTTCACTCCATTGGCTTTCCCCCGTTCGTGGATATTTTGCATTCGCTCGACCTCACTGTCATCCAGGGCAACGATGACTTTCCCGCAAATTTCGTGGTCTATTTCCTCTTTTTCGCAAAAGGCCTCCATTGCCTTCTTTCCTTCACGGAAATTGGTCGATTTCAATGATCCCGGTTTATAGTAAATCCCGGAATGAAGAACACCTGAATTGTGGCCAGTTTGGTGAGCCGCGAGCCGGGCTTCCTTTTCCAGAATGATGATTTTCTTGTCAGGATGGCTTTGGGAAAGGCGGTACGCAGTGGCAAGCCCTACTATGCCTCCCCCCACGATGCATACGTCTTTCTTCACGATAGGTTTTCGCCTAGTCTACCTTGACCTTGCCAAAGGCTCGATCAAAATGCACGTATCCGCCGTCCGGATGAAAGATTTGCCCCGTGGTGTGAGAGGAGCGTTCGGATGCGAGAAAAACCACGGAATCGGCTATTTCCTCGGCTGTGGTCATTCGGTTGCCTAGCGGTATATTTGCATGAATGGAATCAAGTGTGGCTTTGGGGTCCTTTAGAGTGGCAAGCCACTTTTCATAAAGGGGTGTCATGACCTCAGCGGGAATGACTGCATTCACGCGAATACCTTTGCTTGAAAGGTCGAGCGCCCACTCTCGCGTAAGAGCATTGAGGGCTCCCTTGGAGGCGGCGTACCCAGAAGTGCCGCCTTGACCTGTTTCGGCAACCTTTGAGCCTATGTTGATGATCGTCCCTTTGGCTTTCTCCAGATGTGGAAGGGCGTGATGGGTGAGGCTGAATACATGCATCAGATTCTTTTGCAATGAGCCGAGAAATTCTTGGGGTGATGCTTCCAGACCCACGCCATCGTTGACTCCGGCATTGTGGACCAACACGTCCAATCTCCCACACCAGTCCACGGTTTCGCCAATGGCCTCCCTGCAAGCCGACTCGTCGGTCAACTCAGTTGGAACGCAGATAGCTTCACCGTCAAAGTCTTGCAGTTCTTCGATCAACAGGGCTGCTACGTCTGGGTTTCGATCCACAATCGATACCTTGGCCCCCTCTTTCACGAAGGAGCGCACGATCCCCGCCCCGATTCCCTTGGCCCCACCGGTGACAAGAACCGCTTTGCCCTCAAGCCCAAGATTCATGATGCATTTACAGCGGTTTGCGTGGATTCGCCAAGACCGTCGATACCCAGCTTCACGACATCTCCTGACTTTATGTATAGAGGAGGGTCCATCCCCAAGCCGACTCCCGGAGGTGTGCCCGTTGATACGATGTCTCCAGGTAGCAGGGTCATGAATTGGCTTACGTAACTGATGAGGAAAGGGATTTTGTAGACCAAGTTCGAGGTGTTGCTTTTCTGAACGGTCTTGCCATTCAAGGTAAGCCACATGCCCAGATTGTCGATGTCTTCTATTTCATCTGGCGTGACCAACCACGGACCCACAGGGGCAAATGAGTCGCAGCTTTTGCCTTTTACCCATTGACCGCATCGATCGATTTGGAATTCACGTTCACTGTAGTCGTTGTGCAGGACATAGCCCGCTAAATGATCAAGGGCATTGCTTTCCTCAACGTAGCTGGCTCTTTTGCCGATGACGAATGCGAGTTCCACTTCCCAGTCTGTCTTTTCGCTTTTTCTTGGTATGATCAAGTTGTCGTTAGGACCGCAAAAGGCGGATGTGGCTTTGAAGAAGATGACTGGCTCCCTTGGTATTTCCAGTCCGGACTCCTCTGCATGATCCTTGTAGTTCAATCCAATGCAGACAATCTTGCTTGGTCGAGCGACGGGAGTTCCGTATCGCATGCCACTTGGGAACTCGGGAGCAGTATCAGCATGTGTCGTTGCCCATTCTTGCAGACGATCGATGCCACTTGAATCAAAAAAGGCTTCGTCAAAGTCTTCGCCAAAGGCAGAGACATCGACTTCGCGACTATCCTGAAGCAGTAGTCCAGGGGTCTCTGCACCTAAGTTTCCTTTACGAATTAACTTCATTATTTATTTTTCGGAATTTTGTAAAATGTCAGCGAAGAAGCGTGGTTCCACCATCCACGTCATAGGCAGAGCCTGTCACGAAGGATGATTCATCCGAGCACAAGAAAGCAGCCACAGCAGCGATTTCTTCGGGCTTGCCCATTCGCCCGACAGGTTGGTATTCGGATAATTTTTGGAACATTTCCAACCGTTCGGCATCGTCATCATAGTATTTTTCCAGATAGCCGTCCACAAATGGAGTGTGGACCCGTCCAGGGCAAATGCAATTGCACCGAATTCCCTTGTTAACGTAATCCTTCGCGACACTAAGGGTCATCGCTAACACAGCTCCCTTGCTGGCCGAATAAGCGAAGCGCTCGGATATGCCGAGGCGCGAAGCAATCGATGCTAGGTTCAGAATGGCTCCTCCGCCATTTTCCACCATACGGGGCACCAAGGCGCGGAGGCAGTTGAAGGTGCCCTTTACGTTCACTTGCTGCACGCGATCAAAATCTTCTTCGGAGGTGTCTTCGACTGTGCCAACGTGAGCAATGCCGGCATTGTTGACTAACACCGAGACTTTTCCGAGATCGCTTTCCGTGGTAGCGATGGCAGCGAGCACAGTGCTGCTGTCTGTCACGTCACAAGTGACGGCAATTGCGGTTCCCCCATCGCCTTGAATGGAAAGTACGTTGGCTTGAGCGGATGCTTCATCGGTTTCCCAGACTGCAACTTTAGCTCCTTCGGTTGCCAAGCGGCGGGCAATAGCTTGCCCGATTCCTTTTCCTCCACCTGTCACCACGGCTATCTTGTCTTGCATGCGTTTCGAGCTCATTGGTCAAGTATCACAGGGAAATGCCTCGTTTCCAAGGAAGGAAATCGTCACGTCCACTAAGGACGCTCTTGGGAGTTTTTTCGCCACTTGCATATTCAATAACAGCATCCATCAAGTCGTCACCTAGTGAATTCACGCTCTGCTCACCGCTTATTACGGGGCCCGCGTCAAAGTCTATGTACTGGGAAAAAGATTTGGCTATGCGGGTGTTACTGGAGACTTTGACGATGGGAGACACGGGATTTCCAGTTGGTGTACCTAGCCCAGTGGAAAATAGCTGCAGATTGGCTCCTGCCCCCGCCATTGCAGTGGTAGATTCGACGTCATTTCCTGCAGTGCAAAGTAGGCTAAGGCCTGGTCGATTCACCCATTCAGGATAGTCCAGAACGTCGACGACAGGGGAGGTCCCTCCCTTGCGCGCTGCTCCTGCGGACTTGATTGCATCAGTGATCAATCCGTCCTTTACGTTGCCAGGCGAGGGATTCATGTGGAAGCCTGAGCCTGCTTCCTCAGCTCGAGCCTCATAATTTCGCATGATTTCGACGAATCGCTGCCCGATCTCGGGCGAGGCGCAACGATTGACCAGTTCTTGCTCCACGCCGCAGAGTTCTGGGAACTCAGAGAGTATCACTTTTCCACCTAGCGCCACTATCAAGTCCGCCACTCGACCTAGTACGGGATTGGAGGAGATACCTGAAAAACCATCGGATGCACCACATTCCATGCCGATGGTAAGCTTCGATAGTGGAGCAGGTTCCCTTTGTAGTTCGTTTGCCTTGCGCAACTGGAGAAAGGTGTCACGGATAGCATTTTCCAGCATTGCTCTCTCGGATTCATGCTTGTGCTGCTCATAGACGAGCAAAGGTTTGTCGAAAAGTGGATTCCTCTTTGCGATTTCTTTTTCCAGGATGGAGACTTGGGCGTGCTGGCAGCCCAAGCTCAAGATCGTTGCCCCGGCAACGTTCGGGTGATTTACGTAGCCGGCTAGCAAGCCGCAAAGTTCGTTGGATACATCGCGCGTTTCTCCGCATCCCATGCCATGAACGAGGAATTTGACTCCATCCAGCCCAGGGAAGATCGGATCTTCCGCATAATCCCTCTCATCAGGTAATTCGATCTTTGACAACAATTGCTCGTCCCCACCTGCGCGGTGAGCCGAAGCAAGGGAAGCGACGAAAGCATGATAGCGTTGTCGCCGCTCATAACCCAACGCTTTGGTAAAGGCTTCACGAAGCATAACCAGATTGCCTTCTTCGCAAAACACCATGGGAAGAAACAGCCAGTAGTTTGCTGTACCAACACTTCCATCCGACCTATGGTAGCCGAGAAAAGATCGATTCATCCATTTAGAAGCATCGGGTGGAGACCATTCGACTTCCTCGTCTTTTTCGCCATAAGCGGCGGAGCTATGTGCGAGATTGTCGGTCGTCAAGGCATGCCCCTTGCTTACCTTTGCGGTGGTTTTTCCGACCACGACACCATACATAGTGGCGAGATCTCCTTGGGCAAAATCTCGACCCGCAATCTTGTGTTTGGCGCTGATTGCTTGTCCAATTACGATGCGTTCGCCATTGACTTCAATGATTTCCCCTTCGGGCAAGTCACGCAAGGCCACCAAGAGGTTGTCCTCCGGTGTGATCCTGATGGCAGCCGTGTGCTTTGAAATCATAGTTTTTCCCTAGTGTCGGGTGAGCGGCGATACAATCCGAAACGAAATGGGCGGCGCCTTGACTTAATTCACCAGCAAAAGATAGACCGCTGCTAGCACAAGTTGCAACATGGCGTAGGGCAGGGCCGTTTTCACGAAAGTAGCGAAGGGCAAACGAAGGCCTTGCTTGTGAATGATAGTCACTGCCACCAAGGTGGAGGCGGATCCGATCGGGGTGAGATTTCCTCCGAGATTGGCTCCGAAAATAACTGCCCACCAAAAAGGAGAATCTGGAGCTCCGGAGATTTCCGGCATACCTCCTAGTATCTTCGCGAGCATGGCTGCCAATGGAATGTTGTCAGTGACTGAACTGGCTCCTGCGGCTGCCACTAAAAGGAAAGATGGTCCGCTGACTTCTCCCATTCCTATGATGGGAGACAGCCAAGTGCCTATTAATGCAAGGACTTGAGCGTGCTCCATCACGTTTATGACCGCAAACAAACAAGCGAAAAAGGCTAATAGATCCCAGTCAATTGCTTTGTAAAAGCGGTCTGCCGTGGCTTTGAAACGAAACAGCATGATGCCTCCGAATGCCAATGCAACGTATCCCAGTCCCAGATCCTTGATGACCGGAAGTTGCGATGCGCTCGCCACGGTGGCAATAAAAAGCAGCATCATGATGGCTCCGAAGAAGAAGAAACCGGTGGATTCAACGCCTTCTTTTTCGTCAAAGCCAGAGACCAGTTGGACAGCCTCAGCTTTTTCTTCCTCTTTTCGCAAACGGGATATGCCAAACAGTTTTGCCCCAAGGGCGATAGTTGCTATAGTTGCAACTACCACATAGGGAGCAGCTTTCATGAAAAAGTCGATGAAGCTGATTCCAGCTGCGCTGCCGACTATAATGTTCGGAACTGACGAGATTAGGGTGAGCAAGCCGCCAATGTTAGTCAGGAGGCCTTCCACCAGCAAGAAGCCCAGCAGCTTATCCTCCTGGCCTAGCTTTTTGAGCGAAACACCTGTCAGTGAACCAACAATGATCATTGCAGTTACGTTATTAAGTGCAGCGGAGAAAATAACCGTCATTACACCGTAGAGGCACAATAGATACAGGGGGTCACCTCGAGAAAACTTGGTTAACTTAACCGCGACCCAAGTGAACAAGCCCGATTTACTTGTCACGTCGACAAAAAGAGATGACCCTAGTATTATTGCAATCACTTCCCAGTCCACTCCTGGAATATAGACCGGAATGGATATTTCATGTCCACCGATGGGGAGCGCCTTGACGTCGGCAAATGGGAGCAACTCGAACCATGTCCCAAAAAATAGGGCGACTAAGGCAATTCCGCCGACGATCACTGATTTCTTGGCATGAATCTTTTCCTCCAAGGCAAGGCATACGATCATTACCACCAAGAGGCCGACAAAGAAGTAAGTAACTGACGTGGAAACTTCGCTGGCATGATAGTCAGCGTGACCAATGGCAGTTGAGATTTCGGCTAAAAGGTCCTTCACAGCAATAACAAGGGAGTGGACCTCAATTCAACGGCAAGCGGATATGCCATGCCGTGCATGGCCATCTGATCCTCATCTTTGGCATTCATTACGAGCAGGTCGATTTTTCCCTCTTCGATCATTTCACTATAGTCAGACAAGCGTTTTCCCACCTTGACCAACCCTTTCACGTCTAATTCCAGATTCCTATTCTCAACTTCCAACCGGACGGATTCCGCAAAGTCACGGGCATCGTTCAGCAACCGTTCCAGAATAAATTCCTTTGCTATATCGGTTTCAATTTCCGGAATTTTTGAGATAGCATCAAGATATCGATCAAAAGTAGTTTGATCTTCGACATGACTCAGAGTCAGCCTGCCTTGGGCGGCCGTAAAATGTATGGCGAGCCTCACCAATTGATAGTCATCTTGAAGATGGCCGGACACAGCCATAACCTCATGGGGTGGCTCGCTAAGACTTTCGGCAGTATCCTTATTCTCGGGATGTGGCAGGACCAAGATGGGGTTGGGGGTGGATTGAGTTAAGACATCAAGGCATTCACCCAAGCCATAAGGCCATCTCCATGACTCACTATCCAGATGACGATAAGTGACAATAAGGTCCGGGTGAATCTCCTCAACTTTCCCCAAGAGGTCTCGAGAACCATTGAAATCACTGCTTTCCAGTAATTGCCAGACGGCTTCAGGTGCGGCTTCAGCTAAGAATTTTTTGGTGGCTTGCAGAAAATAATTGGCTTCCGCTCCTTCAAGGTCAGTTGCCACAAGCACTTTGCTCATTACCGAAATCTTGTGCAAATAAGTTGATTTAGCGGCTGCTTTGAAGACGCTTTCGAACTGATCAACGGTGCTCATCTAGAGTCATCTCCATCGATTAGAATTTCATCGAGCGGGCGGAACTGGCGCGTCTTGGGGAAATCTTGGGACCACCCGTAAAAAAGTAAGGCCACCACGCGTTCTGAGGGCTCACCATGTTTCAAGCCGATAATTCTCGCAAAATCCGAATGTTTCCAAATCGGGGCAGTACTCCACTTTGTGGCAATGCCTAGATTGTGAAGAAGGAGCAAAAGGTTTTGAGTCATGCAGCATACCGCAGCGTAATCCTCCTCAAAAAGCGCAGGTTTGCTTCTTGCGAGTGTTGACCCAGGGTCCGTGTGACAAGTGACGATCAGCAGGCCAGGTGTTTGTCCCCATTCCTTAAGCTTCCTTTCAGCTTTCTCCAAATTAGCTTTGGGAGAGGGCGAGTCAGCCACTCGGGCTGCATTCAGTTCAGCTAACTCTTGGATTTGCCGGCGATTGAGCAGGTAGAAATAAGCAGGTTCGGTGCGATGATGATTAGGGGCCTTGCGTGCAACTTCTATGCAATTGCGAATGAGAGATCGGTCAGGTTCCGGACCCTCAAAAGTCGCTGGTTTGCTCGTCCGCCGCGTGGCAATCAAGGATTCGAGATCCGACTGCGGCACGATCCTTCCCTCAGTCGTGCTCATATTTGGCATTTGCGGAAGACAACAGAAACGTTGGCGCCACCGAATCCACTGCTATTGCTGAGAGTGACTTCCGCTTGGGTGTCTTCTGATTTCAGGATAACATCCAGATGCCCTGTTTCGGGGTCAAGTTCGACGATGTTGGCTGAACCAGGAAGGAAACCCTCCTTGAGCGAAATGCAACAGAAGCCCGCCTCCATTATACTTGAAAGCGACAATCCGTGTCCGGTTAGAGCTTTCGTACTGCTAACCTTCACATGCATAGGTTCTGGGAAAACGGTCTTCAGCGCCTTAAGTTCAGATGCGTCACCAATTGGGGTTGAGGGTGCATGCGCGTTAACGTAATCCACTGCTTCCGGTTTCAGTTCTGCATCTCGCAAAGCTCTGACCATTGCTTCTTTCAATCCTCTTCCTTCCGGATGTGAAATTGCCACGTTGTAGCCATCAGCTGATTGCCCCCATCCGATCATTTCTGCGTATGGAGCAACTTCACGCCTCGCCACTTCCTCTTCACTTTCCAAGATAAGGCAGGTGGCTCCACCACTTCCGACGAAGCCGTTGCGCGTTTTGTCAAATGGTCGAGATGCAGTGCTTGGATCGCGGTCCAAGGAGAGCGCTCTCATTCCAGCAAAAGGCGCAATGCTCTCGAAATTGCAGTCTTCGCCTCCAACCACGATCATTCGCTTTTGGCGCCCTCGCTTCACCTCATCAAAAGCGAACCCAAGGGAATGGCCAGACGATGCGCATGCGGAAACCATCCCCGCGGAAAATCCTCGTATCCCAAAAATCGCAACTAGATTGAAACTAAGGGTACCAGCCACAGAAGCTACTATGGCCAGTGGATTGCAGGCCATTACTCCCCGTTGGTCCATTTTCTCAAAATGTTTGTGCACGCTACGCATGGAGCCGCCCGAGGCTGTGTACAAGCCGCAATCCGGATCACTCACTTCATCGGCCTCGAGATTGGCATCTTCGATTGCCTGCTTCATCGCGCAATAGGCATATAAAACATGGGGCGAGAAACTGCGAATCATGTCTCGTCGAACTTGGTATTGTTCGGGATAAGTCCAATCCTCCGGGTCCAGTGAGGAGACATCGAAACCTTTTATGATGCCAGCCACCTTTACGGGTGATGATTCAACTTGCAGTTCAGGATGCAGGCCAATACCCCCTTCCATGTCGCGCAGGTGCTTTTCCACCGTGGCAGAATCGTTTCCGATGCTGGTGACGAATCCTAAGCCTGTTACAAATACCCTTGGCATGCCTTTCGATTATCTGGATGAGGAGCGAGGGAATCTAGTTTCGCCTCCCTCCTCAAAGCAACGCAAAAAGGGGCGAGACCAAAGCCTCGCCCCTTTCAGACTTAATTGCTTGAAATCTCAGCCATCTTTAGGAGCAGGCTTGCCGCTTGGACGACCGCCTTCGCGAGGAGGGCGACCACCTTGCTTGCCACCGGGGCGGCCACCGCCGCCAGGACGAGCACCTGGCTTGCCGTCGGGTCGAGGGCGTTGCCCCATTTCCTTGCGGAGGGCAGCACGTTCTTCTTCGTTCAGTTTCCCGTCCCCGTCCTTGTCGAATTTCTTCATCGTTTCAGCTCGACGCTTAGCGAATTCTTCACGCATTGCACCACGTTCTTCTTCACTGATCTCGCCATCACCGTCCTTGTCGAATCTCTCAAGGAGTTGGGCAGGGGGCTTGCGGTCACCACCTCTTGGGGGGCGTCCGCCTTGACCTCGGTTTTTTGCGAACTCAGCACGAAGAGCTGCCTGCTCTTCCTTGCCGAGCTTCCCATCACCGTCTTTGTCGAATTTCTTAAGCAATTCTTCACGGGAAGGGCGATCGGGGGCTGATTGAGGACCGGGGCGCCGATCTGGTTTCTTGCGGTCTTCCGCAAGCATGTTGACAACACAGAATGTCATCAAAAAGGAGAGAATCATACTAGTAAGCTTCATAATATTCCTGAGTGGTGGTTTATATTTCCATATGTCCAACGACTAGCGCTTTTTTATGATAACGCATTACATCGGGCAAAGTTTCAAAATTCAACTGGGAGCATGATTCCTAGCGCCGGGCATCGCGCTCCATAGGAGTAACCGGCTTTCCTGTGTTGGGAATGACCTGAACGCATCGATCGTCCCATAACTCGATCATATCCATGTCTTTTCCATTGGTCACTTCCAAGTCTGGCAAGCCCTGTTGCTTTAGCCATGCCTTGATTGGAGGAATTGCTTGCTCGGGGTCAGCTGCGCGAGCAGTTACGATTTTGACCCTATAGCCCATCTCAATCCAAATTTTAACTCGCTTCAGCATCAGGGGCACAGGTTTCCCAATATGCTCGAAACCTTTCCAAGACTCCGTATGACAAAGAGTGCCGTCGAGATCTACCCCGATCCATTGCTTTTCTTCACCCGCGCCAAATTGTTCGTTGTCAGTCAAGGGTAGTCCTTTGGTATGTGGTACTGTAACCTTGGGTTTGCCCGAAAGAGCTTTTTTTATTGAATCGAACACGGGTTAAAACAAAGGGGCAAGAGATTGATGTACCCTAAGGGTTGCCTCCCGACTGACAAGACGTTTCCCTAGTGAAAGATGAGATTTAGCTATTCCTTAGCCTCGGCATCCTTGGGTTGGTCGCAATCTGATTGGTTGATGATGGCCATATGTTTTGCATTGATTCTACTCTTGATTTGGTTGCTTCGTCCCGTGGCAGCCTTGATTCACGAAATGGGACACGCTTTGCCAGCCTTGATTTTGACTAAGGAAATAGTGGAAATTCAAATTGGCAAACCAGATGAAGTAGAGCTTGGAGGCAAGGAACTCGGCAGTCAACAACTCGAGACGGGTTTGCCGCCACAGAAAACGGGTCGCTTGCGCTGGGCTTTCAGTTTCCGGTCAAGCCTTCAGGGTTTCACTGGCTATGACAGGGAGTCCCTGAGCAGAAAAGCATTGCTTGGAGTTATAGCTGGTGGTCCATTCCTTTCGCTCATGGCATGTGGATTTGGCGCTTGGCTAACCATGGATGTTTTTGAGCAATTTTTGGGGAAATTATTCGCCACCACATTTCTTTGCCTAAATCTAATCGTACTTGTTCGTTCCATTATTCCAGTTACCCTTGGGAACGATTGTCCCAGTGATTGTTTGGATTTTTGGAGAACTTGGCGGCAAGTCGATTAAGCCTTGTTCATTGCTTGGGCATCAATCCTCGCGTACTGCGACGAGCGCTTTTGTGCCGCTGCTTGGTGACATCCGTATCCGATTCTGACTCTTTTTCGGCCAAGGGGAGATAAATATAGAAGATTGTCCCTACGTCCGGTTGAGACTTGTAGCCAATTTTGCCATTGTGATCTTCTACATATAACTTCGCATTATATAGCCCGAATCCCGACCCCGAATCGGAATCCTTCGTTGTGAAGAAAGGGTCAAACACCTTCTCGCTGTTCTCGGGCGGAATGCCCGAACCATCATCGGCAATGGCGATTTCAGCTCCGGTGTGAGGGGCTTTGTAGCTGTTGGCGAAAGCTCCTCGCATTATGGAGTCTCCTTTTGCCACTCGTCGCAAGCGGACCTGAACTTTGCCACCTCTCGAAATGGCATCTCTGGCATTGATGCAAAGATTCAGGATCGTCTGTCGAAAGCCGTTTTCCTCCACGTAAGCGGGCAGAGGACCCCCTTTGTTCTCGACTTCCAAGCTAGCGCTGCGCGGGATAATTATTTGAATGAGATCGATCTGGTCTTTGAGCAGAAATCGCAGATCGTGCAAAGACCGCGTAATCGAGGTTTCACGATGTAAGTCAATAATGCGGCGAACTAGCTTTTGGGCATCCATTGCACTTCGTTTGATTTGCTCCATGCCCTTGGTCATGGGGTCATCTTTTTGCATCATGCCATGATAAAGCTCACTGAGGGAAAATATTCCCCCCATGACATTGCTGAAGTCATGAACCAAACCATTGGTTAAAGTTGACAGACCTTCCCGCCAAACAGCATTAGACAAACGATGCTCCGCTATCGATTGGCGGGTTACGTCCAAGAAAACTCCATCATACCCTAGCAGTTTCCCGTTGGCGGTGATCTTGGGAGTGCGCACGTCCATGAGATAGACGACCTGCCCCGACGGAGGCAGTTTTACGCGATAGTTCAGCGAAAAGGTCTCACCTTGGCTCTGCTTTTCAAAAAGCTGTTGGTGAAAATATTCCCGATCTTGTTCGTAGATGAAGCTGAGGAAAAGACCGCTGTTCTTTGCGAAGCCTTCCCAGTCGTTTGGAAAGAGATTGCGAATCCCTTTACTAAGATAGCTAAAAGAGAGGTCGGGCCGTTGAGTGAAGAAGATTCCCGGGAAGTTGCTTATGTAGTCAGCAAGCCTAGCCTCTGCAGTCTGCAGCCTAAGGAACATACGGCCGAAAACTTCAGGGTTCAGTGGAATGTCACCAAAAAACGACTTCTTGAACTCATCATGAGGAGCCAGGGCATGGACTACACTAACGAAACATACGTTTTCATACGGATTTATCCTCAAATTTACGCCAGTACCTGAAGACAGACCATTTTCATAAAGGGGCAGATGTACGATTTTCTCCTTCAGGTGAAAGCCCTTTCTCAACAATGTTTTCCATTCGGGTTGGCGACTCAGGAGGGTCAAGTGAAAAGCTTGTCCTGTAAGCTCCTTAATACTCAACCCAAGCCAATCGGCAAAATCCTGCCCGCAACGAAGAATTGATCCTTCGTGGTCGAGTATTAAATCCGAGGCTTCAAACGATGGTGCTTTCAAGGTGAAACACTGATTGGAAAGGGTTGAATTTATGCCTTTTTTCTTCCGATTAGCAAGGAAAACGGGCTTTGTCTCTAAGTTGAGACCACCTAGGAAAATTCTGCCAATCGCGACTAAGCCAATGGAGTGTATTTCAGTGTTTGCAATTTTTACTCACTTATTATCAACGAATTAAGGAACTCCCAAAATTTTTGGCACAAGTTTTGCATCGTGCGTGTCCATGGCTGTGCCAGTGCTATTACAAAACCTTTACGAACAGGAAAATTACCTGGTCGCCAAGAAGTTGCTCGACGCGACCCATTTGCGTCACGAAACCTTGTCCAACAACTTGGCGAACGTAGAGACGCCTGGCTTCAAGCGTCGGGATCTCCCGAAAAACTTTTCCGTTGAATTGAGGCGTGCCGTGGAGAGAAAGGACTTTCGCCGCGTAAAGTCCCTGCTGCCTCGTAGTCGTGAGGACCTTCAGGCTAAGCCTGTGAGAATGGATGGGAATACCGTCCAATTGGACGAGGAGTTGCTCGCGATGAATCGAAATTCACTCAACTACGAGTACCTAACCCAAATGGTTAGTGGCTCGATCAAGGAACTAAACTTGGCCATTAAGGGCCGCATCTAAGAACTCAAGCCCTCTTCCGAACAATGACGATGAACCTTATTCCTGGAGTCGAGTCCACCGGCAGTGCTTTGTCGGCCGAGAAAATCAGACTCGAAATCATTGCCCAAAACATTGCGAACGCCAATACCACGCAGGACCACGAAGGCAACGTCTACAGACGCAAGGAAGTAGTTTTTGAGGAGTATATCACTAGCCCCGAGCGGCGAACTCCCGGCTTTGTTGACGAAAATCTGTATAAAGGGGTCAAGGTTGTCGACGTCTATGATGACCCATCCCCCGGGAAAATGGTTTATAATCCCGGTCACCCCCATGCTGATGACAATGGCATGGTGGAAATGCCAAATGTCGAGATGTCTCGTGAAATGGTCGATTTGATCAGTGCATCTAGAGCTTACGAGGCCAATCTCACCGTCGTCAAAACATCTCGTCGGATGGCCCAGCAAGCTATCGCGATAGGGCGATGAACGAAATTTAAGGTAACGCCATGAATGAAATATCCAGCCTTCCAAGTCTAGCGGATTTGCTTAATCAAAATCCGAATATGCGACCTTCCTCGCTAGAGGATTTCGCTTCAAACAACGAAATTGGCGCCAATATGGGCGGCGGTCTCCGTGTTGCCGAGCCATCGGTTGCGGACCCCACAGTTAGAGCCCCGGGAGTGCCCACGGTTCAAGGGCCTGCCGCGGATCGCGTCACTGCTCCTGGATTTGCTCAAATGTTCGAGAGCTTTGTAAAGGGAGTCGACCACAAGAAAAAGGTAGCGAAAAACGAAGTGCAAGACCTCATCCTCGGTAAGTCGGACAATATCCACGAAGCAATGGTGAAGGTTCAGGAAGCAGGAGTTTCTTTCAATCTGATGATCCAAGTGCGAAACAAGCTAGTCGATTCTTATAAAGAGCTCATGCGCATGCGCGTGTAGTTTATTATTCTTTGATTATAATACAGCAAAGTATCGAACCTTTGAACGGAACATTTTATGAACGAAGTCTTGGAAAAAATTAAGGAATTCTGGTCCGGCACTAGCGCCGGCCAAAAACTAACCCTCGGAGCTGCCACTGCTGGTGTTCTGATTGCTGCGATTGCTTTTCTCGCTTACTCAAGCGGAGGTTCCGGTTTGGTCCCACTAGTTAGGGACGTGGCACCCGAGGAAATGCCCAAGGTGATTGAGATCATCGAGGCCAGTAACGTTGAATATGAACTGGATCCCTCGGGCACATCGGTCAAAGTTCCACAGGAAGAAGCATCGAAGCTGAAGATGGCTTTGGCCGCCAAAGGCATGCCTAACACTGGATCCGTTGGATTCGAGATTTTCGACGAGGGTGGCTTCGGGATCAGTGATTTCGTGCAACGCACTAATTACGTCAGGGCTTTGCAAGGAGAATTGGCTCGTACGATCTCTTCTCTGGATGAGGTGAAGTCGGCTCGCGTGATGGTCGTTCAGCCACAAAACGAACTAATCCTGTCCGAAGACCCCAATGATCGTCCAAGTGCATCTGTTTTCGTTAATTCAGGCGGGAATATATTGGAAAAGAAGACGGTTAGTGCGATTCAGTTCCTTGTTGCCAACTCGGTAAAGGGGGTTTCACGCGACCGAGTATCTGTGATGGATAATCAAGGGAATACTCTTTCCGATGAATCTGCAGCGAGTGGTTTTGCTTCAAGCGCGTCTGGCCACATGAAGGTTCGCGAAGGACACGAGAAAAGGCTCGAGGCGAAAATTGAAACAATGCTCACGCGCATAGTTGGCCCAAAGAACGTTGTCGCTCGGGTCTCGGTTTCGCTCGAACACTCGTCCAAAACACATCTCAAGGAGTTTTTCGATCCAGAAGGTCAAGTGCCACGCACAGTAACCAAGGACAAGGATGAGGCGACCACGACTGAAACCGCTCCCAGCACAAAAGGGACTGGTGCCAGCGTTAACACGCCTAATTTGCCGCAAGATGCGTCTGCCCAGCAGTCTCTGCAAAGCATGAGCGAGGAGACCAGAGAGTCCACTTCAACCGATTTTGAAATCAGCCGTGAGCTCACTGAGACGGTTGACGAACCGGGAGACATCAAAGAGATTTCTGCTGCAGTCCTCATCGCATTGCCCGAAGATGGGCCTCGGCCAGAAGCGGAGATGGAGCAGATTCACACGGCTGTGATTAATGCAATCGGAGCTCGTTTTGACTCGGTGGACGACGCCTTGAGCGTAACTGTGGCACAAGTGCCGTTCCAGCCTTTCATGGGTGCCGCAGGCGCGACACTTAATGAAATGCAAGATTTTTTGGATCAATGGGGTCCCCTGATGAAAAATGTCGTCGGCATTGTGATTGCAGTTGGCATTTTCCTCGTTTTCTTGCGCATGCTGAAGAAGTTCAAGCCCACTGCCACCGAAGTAGAGATTTTGGACGAGGCGGATGCCCAGGCTTTGGCAGGAACCCGAGGCATTGGCAAGGGACTTACCCCGGAATTGCTTAACGACCTAATTCAGGAAAAACCCGAGAACGTGAGCACTGCGCTCAAGAATTGGGTTAACACTGGACAGTAAGTTAAAGGAGACAAAGTCATGGCAACCGAAGACGTACTCGAAGAATCACCGTATGACCGTTACCGGAGAATGAGCCGGGTCAAGCGACTTGCGATGCTCATGGTTGTTTTGGGGCCTGAAACCTCAGCTTCCTTGCTAAAGCGATTTGATTCGAAGCAGGCGCAGGCAATCTGCAAGGAAATCTCAGAATACAGTATCATTGATACCGAAATGCAGGAAATGGTACTGGAAGAGTTTTCGGAAATCATAGAGGAGAGCGTGAACTCTCAGTTGGGCGGAATGGACTTTGCCCAAAAGGCTTTAAAGCTAGCGCATGGCGATTTCCGGGCTAATTCCATGATGAACAAGATAGCTCCGGTGCGAGACGACTTGGATCTTATGGATGAAATTGATGACATGGAGCCGGGCCAAATCTACAATGTTTTGCGCTTTGAGCAGATGCAGACCGTCTCATTCGTACTTTCCAACGTCGATTCGGAAAAAGGATCGGATGTGTTGAAGATGTTCCCACTGCAGATGCAGGAACAGATCATTGAACGCGTGGCAGCAATGGAAACCACGCAGTCTGATCAAGCTTTGCTTGTCGCAAACACTTTGACGGGGCGCATGGCCCGCAAGGAAAGGGCAACTCGCATCAAGATGGGCGGTGTTAAGGCTGCTGCCGATATGCTCAATTGGATCGACAAGGAGGAGGGCAAGGAACTGATCAAGAATTTGGAGAAAAGGAATCCAAAACTTGGTTCTTCCATTCGGAAACGAATGTTCCGCTTCGAGGATCTTGTTCGACTTAGTCCCACAGATGTTGCCAAGATCGTCAAGGAGGTGGATCAAGACGATCTCATCTTGGCGATGAAGAATGCTTCACACGAATTGAAAAAAGTGGTTTTCGCCACGATGTCCAGAAGGGCAGTGGAAAACTTGGAGGAACAGTTGGAATTCCTAGGACCTAAGCGCCTTTCCGAAATTGAAGCAGCTCAAGACCGCGTGATTCAGATTGTTCGTGAACTTGAGGACGACGAGGAAATCGTACTCGATACCGGCGGAGGAGACGTTGTCGTACAATAGAACCATATCCTTCACCGAGCAACCGAAAGGGTTTACGGTAGATTATCTTGGCCCTGAGCCTGTCCCGGCTGCAGAGGTTGAGAACAGGGAGAGGGCTGCGCGCGAACTCGGCAAGCGAGAGGCCCTTGACGAAGCTCGCCAAGAGCTCCAGCGCATGCGAGTCGAATTTGGTGACAGACATGACCAAGTGTTGGCCACTCTGCAAAACCAATTCTCAGAGATGACCCAGGAGCTTATCAAGCGATTGCCTGAACTAACCATTGCCTTGACCGAACGGATTTTAGGCGAGATTTCCCTAGACCGAGAAATGATCGTGGGAGTCGTCACGAACTTGATCGGCGAATTTGCTACAGAAGATGAGAAACTGGAGGTTTTTCTCTCACCGGAAGATCTCAATCTTTTGAAAGCTGGTGATAAATTGTCCAAGGAAGAGCCTGAGGAAGTTTCGGATACGGATGATTTCTCCGGTGCCTTAGCTGGACTTTTTGATGGAATCGGTGGGGCCGACGCTTTGCTGGAAGGCTACCCGAACGTCGTCTTTCATGAAGACACCGAACTTGGTCGTGGCGATTGCCAGATCAAAAGTCGTTTCGGCTTGGTCGATGGACGTATTTTAACCAAGTTGAACAAAGTAGCCGAGGAACTTGACCAATGATTCAGGAGCTCCGCTCGCAACTTGATTGGATTGAAGGCACTGTACGTGGTGCCCGAGCAGTGGAGAAGGTTGGTTCTGTGCTGCGAGTCACCGGACTGATAATAGAATCTGAGGGGCCGGAGGCAAGTATCGGTCAGATTTGCCGTATTACCTCCCCTCAGAATAAGGAGTCAGTTGACGCTGAAGTCGTTGGATTTCGTGAAAATCTTACTTTATTGATGGCCTTGGAAAGCGTTCACCACATCCATCCAGGATGTAAGGTCAAGGCAGCTGGCGAATCTAATCAGGTTCCCACTGGCAACGCCTTGCTCGGGCGCGTAATAGATGGCATGGGTCGCCCGCTCGATGACTTAGGGCCTCTAAGGACACCAACCCGCGATGGGTATCATGCCGATCCTCCCAACCCTCTTGACAGAAGGGTCATCAAAACGCCATTTCGCACAGGTATTAAATCCCTTGATGCATTTGTTCCAATGGGGCGAGGCCAACGAATGGGGGTTTTCTCGGGCAGTGGTGTAGGGAAATCGATTTTGCTGGGCATGATTGCCCGTGGGTCGGAAGCCGATGTCAACGTGATTGCTCTTGTTGGTGAGCGCGGCAGGGAACTGCGTGAATTCGTGGAGAATGACCTTGGGCCGGAAGGTTTGGCCAAATCCGTTGTGGTGGTGTCTACGGCTGACCAGACGGCCCCAATGAGAATTCGGGCAGCTCGTTTGGCAACTGCTTTGTCTGAAGGCTTTCGGAACGAAGGTAAGAATGTCCTGCTCCTTCTGGATTCGCTTACTCGAGTAGCCATGGCGCAACGTGAAATAGGCTTGGCTGTGGGAGAGCCGCCGGCCTCTCGAGGCTACACACCTTCAGTCTTTTCAATGTTGCCCCGCCTTCTCGAGCGTACAGGGACAAGTGACCTTGGTGCCATTACTTCCATTTACACTGTGTTGGTGGAAGGTGATGACATGAACGAACCAGTGGCAGATGCAGTCCGCGGATTTCTGGATGGGCATGTCGTGTTGAGTCGACGACTGGCTAATGCCAACCACTATCCAGCCGTAGACGTTTTGCGTAGTGTTAGTCGCCTGGACCGAGCCGTATGCACGGAAGATGAGATTGAGCTAATTTCTGAAGCTCGTGACCTAATGGCGGTATATCAACATAACGAAGACCTCATCAATGTAGGAGCCTATGTCCCTAACACAAATCCACCCATTGATCAGGCTATCGAAAAGCAGCCCGGCATAGACGGTTTCCTCAAGCAGCGATATGACACCCTTTTCACCAGGGACGACGCATTTGAGCAACTACGAACTATTTTCGCTTCATGAAGGTCTTTCGTTTTCGTTTGGAATCCCTCTTGCATTTCCGCGGGCTAACTCGCGAAAAATGTCTCAAGGATTATGCTCAGGCTATAAACAAGAGAAAAAGCGACGAGCTTCGATGCGAACAAATTTCTCAGCGATTAGATGATATAGAAAGAAGTGTGGCTGCCCAACGCGAGCAAGGCATTGCCGGTCATGACCAAGATGCCTTCCTCGCTTCAATTGAGCATGCGAGGGAATCCCTGAAGAAGCAGCGGGAAGTAGTCGTCAAATCTCTTGCAGCCGAAGAGGAGTCAAAAAAATCCTATCTGGAGGCTGATACCGCAGAAAAAATTTTATTACGGCTCAAGGAGCGTCGCAAAGAAGAACATATCCGACTTCAGGAAGCGAAAGAGGATCGTGCTTTGGAAGATGTTATAGGAGCCAGATTTGGAATTCTTTTACCAACAGAGTAAGTTATGAAAGTTCTTAGTTCTCCAGCAGTTCTCGCCGCGGTGGCATTCATTATTAGTGTAAGTACCATTGTCGGTTTCGCATTTTGGAAATGGGACGCCTTGTTTCCTCCGAAAAAAGTCGAAGCGCCTCGTTTTCCGAGCTTGGTGTTTGATCCCGATGCATCCAGTTATTCTCCCGCCGAAACACACGCCATGGATCAACTTTCAAAGGAATTGGAAGCCGCTCGCGATTCTATTCTCGAGAAAGAAAGCGAATTGAATGAGCGCGAACGCATTCTAGATTCCGCTGCCCGAGATCTTGTCAAAGGAAATGCAGATCTCGAGCGCAGGCAAAAAGAACTGGAAACAAAGATCACTGGCTACATGGCCGGCTTCGAACAGGTTTCCGCAAGCGAGGAAAAGAATCTCAAAAAACTCGCCCAAACCATCGTGGAGCTTTCTCCCAAAGGTGCTGTTACTTTGATCAAGCAGTACAACAAGGGCAACAAGATCGATCAGATCGTCAAGATGCTCGAGTATCTCAAACCCGGTGAAATCGCTCCTATATTCGACGAGATGATGAAAGAAGACGACGATGCGAGCACCAAGTTGGTCGAAGACATAACAGAGCGATTGAGGTTACTTTTCAGGGATCCCACGGCGGGTAATAACTGACAAGATCTATTGTTTGCTTTTTTCTCATGGAATCATCCCTACAGAATCTGTCTCGAGGCAACCCGAGCACTAGTCAGGCGCCTCCGGTTGAGCGTGTAGGCGGCTTGGGTAAGTTCGGCACCTTCTGGATGCCTAAGAGCCCCCAGGAAATAGCCCAGCGAACCGGTGCCCGACACAATCAGGAATCTAGTGGAAAAGAACTCGGTCCCAAAGACAAAGGTGCTGCTACCCAGAAAAACACTGAACGTACCTCTTTTCGCGACCTCATCCGCCAGAAACAAGACATTAGGCAAAGTGGCGCCAACAGTTCGCCAGCTGCCAAAATAGGTAAATCCAAGTCGCAAGCCGTACCCTCCAGACCATCTCAGTCGAAACTTACCCCAAATGCTCCACAGCAGACAATTGTTAGCGGACGCCTGGGAACCACTCATTCATCCAAAGCCAATGCTGGGAACTTGGGATCGGAGCGAGTAGTGGCAGACAAACCTGTTCAGCAAACCTCAAATAAAAAAGAACTTCAAGAGGTCATTAAACACGCAAAGGACAGCAAAGAACGATATTTGGGAGACCAAGAGGGCAGTGGTGAGCAAAACGCGCAGGATGATGGCATGAGAAATGCTAAGCGTGAGCATCACAAATCATCTTCACCCGTTTCAAGTAAGTCAGCAGAGAAGCCAATGAGCCCCATCGTCAAAGAATGCCAGCAAGCCACCCCATTGAGCAGTGGCGAAACGGAAAATAAGGTCACACTGAAAGCGGGGCTTGCTGAAGTCGCCAACACCGAAATGAAAGGTCAGTCCTTTTTGCGCTCCGATGCCAAGTCTCAACGCGACGCTCGCCGTGGATTTGTTGAAATTCGGAGCCGCATTGCGGGATTCATGAATGGTGAAACTCGAGTGGCTCGGATGGCCATTGATCTGCCTGGTGGCGGTCGCCTTGGAATCAAGATGCGTTTCCTGGGCGATCAGCTGGAGGTGATTTTCGCAACCGAAGACATGTCTCTTCGAGCCGCTATTTCAGAGGATTGGAAACGATTGGCACAGGACATGGGTAAGGCGGGCTCCAATCTTTTACCGCCAGCATTCGCACAGGAAAATTATGAGGGCATTGTCCGCGGTCAATGGGACGAAGCTGCTTAAGTAATATAACTTTAACCAACTGATGACATGATAGAAGCCACTATTCCTGCAAGCGAAATAGAGCACGTAAAACCCGAAAGAACTGGAACGATCGGCGGTACAGCCGAGAAAGCCATGGGAATGGAAGATTTCCTTCGGTTGCTTACCACGCAAATCGCCAATCAAGATCCAATGGAACCGATGAAGGACACAGAGTTCATCGCCCAAATGGCTAGCATTTCATCGGTTGAGCAAATGCAACAGTTTGCGACAAGTTTCAAGGATTTCACAGCGAGCCATCGCGAAATAGCAGCACAAGCCTATCTCGGCAAGCAAGTGACGGCGCAGGACGGAGAATCTGCGCCAATTACGGGCATTGCTCAGGCAGTTGAGAAAGGTACCGGCGGAGAATTGTTGGTTACTGTCAACGGACAGACCTTCCCTGCCGCATCCATCACCAAAATAGAACTTGTCGAAAAGAACTGAAGATTCTTCGAACTCACAACCAAGAAGCCATTATGATTTCCTCACTATACAACGGAGTTTCTGCCCTGAAGAGTATAACTAAGGGCATGCAGTTGCTTGGTAATAACATTTCTAACGTAAACTCCGTCGGTTACAAAGGAGCTCGTGCCCGTTTTACTGACAATTTTTATCAGTACGAACAACGTTCCCAAACTCCGGTTGGAGGAAATCCTTCCAATCAAGTCGCTGAATATGGATCGGGAACTGATATTTCTTCCGTTGCCTCTAACTTCAAGCAAGGAGCCTTCGATGTTACTGGGCTTGATCTCGATTTTGCGATCGATGGGGGTAATCGTCCCAATGGAGGAGGCTTCTTTGTTGTCGTAAATCCAACTACCGCCGAAACCTTCTATACTCGTGCTGGCAGTTTTGAGAGTTTGGTTGACGGCACAATCGTCACCCGTGACTCAAATCAATATCGCCTGCAATCTCAAGAGGGAGATCTGAAAATTGCCGCAGCAGAAGGAGAAACCCTCTTAGCTCGACAAATAGATGAAAAAGGCAAGGTTTTCGCTTTGATCAACGATGGCACTCAAGATCTCAGAAGAGAGATCGGGCAATTGAAGTTAGTGAACTTCACAGCATCTCAAAACTTGATCAGGGAAGGCAATGGGCTTTACTCTAATGGTCCGGGCGGTTCGAATATCGCCGGACTGACTGCCGGGACTATACCCGACACCGGTCCCCTCGGAAAAGTCCGACAGTATACCCTGGAACTCTCGAATGTGGACTTGACCAATGAATTTGCAGCCATGATCACCCACCAAAGATCCTTTCAAGCAGGGTCACGGGTAGTTACGGTTTCCGATACTATCTTGCAAGAAGCAGTGAACTTGAAACGTTGACGTTAACGAAGGAAAGGATCTCGAAATGAGCGCTCAAATTGACGAATTGCCCGGAGGAGAAGGAGGCAATCAAGGTGGAGGAAATGGAGGCGGCCTCCTTCCCTTGATCGTGGTTGCTGTCCTGGCGGGAGGAATTTCAGTGGGAGGAGCCTTCTTCCTCGCTGAAAAATATGTCCCCAAGCCAGAACACGACAGTGTTGGCGGTAGCGGTGGTCATTCATTGGATGCCGAGCCTACTGGCCAGGAGAAAACCTATGAGGTGAAAGACCTCATCACTAACATGAGCGGGCCAGTTAAGACGCGCTATTTGTCCTGTGATATCGTGATGGAAGGCTTTGCTTCTACTTTCGAAAAAGTAATGGAAGAGAATGAGTATCGAATCCGAAACGAGGCCCTCAACGTTCTCGGCAGTTACGGCTATGAAGAGGCTCAGCAAAACGGCTTTATGGAGCGAGTCAAAATTGACTTGCGCAAACGGTTTGCCGATGTACTTCAAAAGCATCGCAAGGGTGACAGCGATTTGATCACCCAACTTTATTTCACGAAGTTCGTTATCCAATAACGGGAAAAGTGATGTCCGACGAATCTCTAGGTGGTTCAGAAGACGTTTTTGACGTCAGTGAAATCGAGGACTTGGCCAGTGGGTCAGTTGCTCCGATTTTCCGTTGTGATGGCGAGCAGATCCCACCGGAAGCAGGCATTCGAGCTGTCAAGTATGACTTTACGAACCCTATTGCCTTGAGCGACTCGGATCTCGAGAAACTGAAGGAAAAAAGTGAGCGTTTCGTATATTATCTTGCAGGTCATTTATCCATGTTCTTGAGCACGGAATTTGACCTTCAGTTGGAGAATTTGACCGCTGATTTATATAAGAACTTCACTGGAGAGGTGAAGGCTCCGGCTTGCGTCAGTTTATTTAAGATTCAAGAATTAAACGGTGTTTGCTTGCTGGACGTCAATTCACATTTAGCCGTCACTGTCGTTGACCGCCTGCTTGGCGGCAAGGGATCCACAATGCCGGAAGAACGTGGGTTAACTGATATCGAAAATGCCTTGGTTGATGACTTTAACAGCATAATTATCGAAGAATGGTGCAGGCAATGGGATGAATACATGGAACTCCATCCGACCATAATCGGGCGAGAATCCAGCGGGCGGTTCCTCCAAACCTCTCCTCCTGACGCCATGGTTTTGACGCTTACGATGGAAGCATCCTTTGGTGATGTCTCTGGCCCTATACGCATAGCCACTCCTTTTTATACTATCGAGCCTTTGGTTCATAAAGCCTTGGCCACAGACGCCGCGGCATCCGCAAAGGAAAAGTCAAAGCCTGCTCGCTGGCACGAAAGTTATGACGATATCACCGTTCCCATGTCTGCGGAGTGGGATGCTTTCACCATGACTGTTCGTGATTTGGTGAACCTAGGCGTCGGAGATATCATCGAAATGCCCATGCGCTTACTTTCTGAAACGCAACTGCGCATCGAGGGAAAGACCTATTTTAAAGGTGAAATCGGAAAGGAAGGCAAAAGGGTTGCCTTCCGCATCACTGAAACAGAAGTGGATACCAACAATTTAACAGAAAAAAGCCATGAATAGTGAAAAAATGGATATCGTGATGGACGTTAAGGTAAACGTAACCGTTCAGTTGGGAACGGCCGAGTTGCCCATGCGGGAAGTTGTGGAACTGAGTCCCGGCGCCATCATTCAATTGAAACAGCAGGCCAAGGACCCCGTTGGCTTGCTCGTCAATGGCAAACTGATCGCCCATGGTGAGGTGGTCGTGGTTGAGGATAAATTCGGCCTCAAAGTCACGGAGATTTTGGATAGTCCAGCGTGAAGGTAAGCCGCCAAATCGCGGTCTTCCTCCTCCTACTGACTCTTGCCTTGTCTCCGCCCCTTCTTTTAGGAGACCTGTCGGCAAAGTCTCTGCCCGGCGTTTCCGAGGAGGCAGGCGACAAATTTTTCCTTGGTGTACTGAAGGTCGTTGGCTTGCTGATGCTTTTGGGGGCGATGGCTTATTTTGCCACGGATTTCTTCAGAAACCGACGGCTTGGCCGCTTCAAGGGTGATAGGTCCAAACGACTCAGGGTCGCAGACGTATGCGCGCTAGGTAACCGTCAATTTGTTTTTGTAATTGAATGCGAGGGCCAGCGTCACCTAGTTGGAGCTTGGACTACCGGCATTAGATACCTTTCTCCTTTGCCTGGGACAACGGATGCTTCGTTCGAGAATCAGTTATCATCCCAGATGCAATCGGTTGACGAGGAGGAGGACTAAGCATGGAAAGGTTTCTTCGATTGCCACGTCTGAAGACATCGATCCCACTGATTATCCTTGCGATGTTCCTGGTGGTTGCTCCCGCCGATGCCCAAAACTTCCGCATAGATGTTACTGGCGGGGATCCCAATGCGGATTTCGGAGTAGCGATCCAAATGGTGGTCGCAATGACTTTGCTTACTCTTGGACCATCCATTGTGATGCTGATGACCAGTTTCACTCGGATAGTGATCGTCCTCGGGTTCGTGCGTAACGCAGTAGGCGTAAATGCCGCCCCCTCAAGTCAAATCATAGTGGGCATGGCTCTTTTCCTGACCTTCTTTCTCATGGGGCCCGTATGGAACTCAATTTATGAAGATGCCGTGGTTCCCTACATGGCAGATGAAATGCGTTCGGGCGATGCCCTTGAGACTGCCAATGGGCATATGAAGGATTTTATGCTCAATCAGACGCGTAGAGCAGACGTGAACTTCTTTTTGGAACTTTCCCGTCAAGGAGCCATGACAAGGAATGAACTGCCTCTAAGCATAGTGCTGCCTTCATTTGTAATGAGCGAGTTGCGGACTGCGTTTCAAATGGGTTTTCTTATATTCATACCTTTCATCATCGTAGACTTCATCGTGGCATCGTCACTTATGTCGATGGGCATGATGATGATGCCACCCGTAGTTATCTCCATGCCTTTCAAGCTATTGTTGTTCGTTCTGGTTGATGGGTGGTATCTTGTGGTTCAATCCTTGGTCGAGAGTTTCAACGTTTAGCGAAGAGAATACGCCTATGACTCTGGAACTAGCAGTTGATTTGCTCGCAAACCTTTTACGAACAGGGCTCATCATAGCAGTGCCCATACTCGGAACTGCCCTTGCAATTGGAGTGACGGTCAGCTTAATCCAATCAATTACTAGCTTACAGGAGCAAACGCTGACTTTCGTGCCCAAGTTGGTTGCGGTTTCTTTAGCCCTGATCATCTCGGCCAATTTCATACTCAACACGATGACCGAATTTTGCACCGACATGATTAACCTAATGCCAGTAATGGCGCCGTGACAATAGAAACAGAAGGGATTTTAGTAGCGATACTCGTCTTTCTGCGGACGGGTGCTTTTTTCCTTGGAATTCCACTGTTTGCAGGTGAAATGGTTCCAGTTCGTGTTCGGGTCGGATTTGGTCTGCTTCTTGCCTTGCTTCTCAGTGAGTTCGCCCCTGCCAACCTAGAATTGGCAGGGCATTTCTTCGGACTCATCCTATTGGCAATGAATGAGATATGCATTGGCCTCATGATGGCTATCGTCATACGTATGATCTTTTTTGCTCTCGAGTTCGCCGGGCATGTCATTTCCTACGAAATTGGTCTAATGGCAAGTAATAGTGTGAATCCCTTGCTTGGCTCAAGTGATTCAACCATCACCTCTTTGTTATACTACTTCGGTCTTTTGCTCTTTTTCGTAACTGGAATTCACTACGATGTCCTTCGGGCATTGGCAGGCAGCTTTGAGGCAATGCCTGTGGGGAAATTTCTCACCAGTACAAATCCCGTGGATGAATTTGTGCGAGATACCACCCAAATATTCATCATTGGAACTTTAATGGCAGCCCCATTCATCGCCCTAAACTTTCTCGTGAACATTTCTTTTGCCGTACTTGGCAAGGCTGTTCCCAAGATGAATGTTTTTCTCACTAGTTTTGCGGTGCGAATCCTGTGCGGCTTACTGTTGCTAGTCTCTTGTACTCTCCTCATCACAGCGTATGTGATTGAGGCTGGCAGGCAATCAGCCGGCAAAGCCTTAGTGATTGTTTCTCAGTGATCATTCGCTTTTGACATGGCTGACGTAGACAAAAGCTCAAAGACCGAACCTCCCACGGAAAAGCGGCTTAACGAAGCCAGGAGCCGTGGCCAATTCGCTAAAGCTCCTGAAATTGGTGTCGCCTTTACTTTAGCGGCTGGAGTTGTCGTGATATTGGCATTTGGAGTCCAAAAAGCTGAAACTCTCGGTTTTTTCACACGAAGTATATTCGAGAATATTGATACCTTCAAGGCAACCCAAGAGGGAATCGTAAGTGCCTTTACAACATCATATTATGCATTAGTTTCCATCGTTTTTCCGATGTTGTTGTGCTGTTTTGTCGCCGCACTGATAGCGGAAGGTCTCCAAACCGGATTTCGCCTAACCCCCAAGGTTCTTGAGCCGAAGATGGATAAGTTGAATCCAGTAACTGGCGCAAAACGCATCTTCGGCACTCAGGCGTTAACCACATTTGGTATAGATTTCCTGAAGTTCTTTGCCATTGGCACTGTTGTGGTGCTGTCTCTCGGATACATCACGAATGACCCCATTTTCTTCGCGCCAGTGCCCATCAAGCATGTAGGCGTTTTCATCTATAAACTGTTCGTGATCATGCTGTTGATACTTACAGTACTAATGGTGATCATTGCTGTCATCAACTTTCTCCTCCAGAAACGAAAGCACAACAAGGAGATGATGATGACTAAAGAAGAAGTTAAAGAAGAGCGGCGTAGCCGCGAGGTATCACCTGAGGTCAAAACCACTCAACGCAAAAAAGCTCTCGAGTTTGCCGGTCGCCAATCTCTTGATGACGTGCCTACCGCAGACGTCGTCGTAACAAACCCCACACACTTTGCTGTCGCACTAAAATATGAAAGAGGCACGGATCTTGCTCCGATAGTAGTCGCGAAAGGCGAGCAACTGTTTGCAAGACGAATCAAAATGATAGCAAAAGAATACGAAGTCCCCATGGTGGAGAACAAGCCCGTGGCCCAAAGCCTCTACCGTTTGGGCCGCGTAGGTTCGCCCATTCCTCTTGAAATGTACAATGTGATAGCTGAAATCCTCGCTTTTGTTTATCGAACTCACGCCTATTATTTTCATCGTCTAAAAGCGCGGCGCCTAGTGTCGAATGGTTGATATGGCTGCTTTTCTCCAAAAAGTGAATGATCGCCTGGGACGTTTGGGCGGAAATACTGATCTTGCCTTCATTCTTGGTCTATTCGGAGCAATTGTCCTTTTGGTCATACCCGTCCACAAGGATTTGCTTAGTCTTTTGCTCGTTTTCAGCATAGCTATCTCCTTGCTGATTCTCCTAACTGTCATTTATGTCAAGGATCCGCCTGAATTCTCGGTTTTCCCCACATTGCTCCTGGCAGTTACGCTTTATCGCCTTGGGCTAAACGTCGCCTCGACCCGCTTGATTCTGCTGGATGCTGATGCGGGTTCAGTGATTGATGCTTTCGGTAAATTCGTCGTTGGAGGCAATTATGTTGTTGGTGCGGTTGTTTTCCTGATTTTGGTGATAATCAATTTTGTTGTAATTACCAAGGGCGCTGGCCGAATTGCCGAGGTCACTGCTCGATTCACTCTGGACGCAATGCCAGGCAAGCAAATGTCCATTGATGCGGAGCTTAATGCTGGCGTCATTACGGAGTCAGAAGCAACGCAGCGTCGCCAACGCATCCAAAAGGACGCTGACTTCTATGGGGCCATGGATGGTGCCAGCAAATTCGTGCGAGGGGATGCCGTGGCAGGCATATTCATTACCGTTATTAATGTCATAGGAGGAATCCTTATTGGCTATTTCCAAAAAGACTTTCCCATCACCCAAGCCCTGCAGACTTACACCATATTGTCCATAGGTGATGGGCTGGTCACTCAAGTGCCTGCCATTATAGTCTCCATTGCAGCAGGTATTTTGGTTACCCGATCCTCGGAAGAATCCAACCTCGGCGAATTCGTCGGACGCCAGCTTACAATTTATCCAAGAGCTGTGGCAATATGCGGTGCGATGTTGCTTGGTTTTGGTCTCTTCCTCACATCCACCTTTTGGCCTTTCTTCATACTCTCGCTTTGCTGTTTTTCAATCGCGTACCTTTTGGCGAAACGAGAAGCGCGTGAGCCGGATCTAGAGGAAATCGCAGGAGACGAGCCAGTCTCGGCCAGTGGTCCTGCGGCAAGTTCCGTCGGGGCAGGAGGCGCCGATCCATCTGAGCCGGGCAAGGAGGGCGGTGACCTTAGCGTCATCGAAGAGGAGGTGTTTGCCCTCGAAGTAGGATACGGGCTTCTCGCCTTGGCCGATCGAAAGAAAGGTGGAGACCTGCTGGATCGCATCACTGGGGCGCGCAAGAACTTTACAAAGGAAATGGGCATGTTGCTGCCTACTATTGCAGTGCGAGACAACATCGAGCTCGAGGCCAACGAATATCGTTTTCTTTTGCGTGGCAAGGAAGTCGCTCGATCCAAAGTGATTCCAGAAAGATTCCTTGCCATGAATGTTGCTGGAGGCGACAAGAAACTTGAGGGAATAGAAATGATTGAACCCGTATTCGGGCTACCTGCCACCTGGATTGCAGATGAAGACAAGCGAGACGCTGAAATCGCCGGATTTACCGTGGTTGATGCATCATCTGTCCTCGTGACTCATCTTTCCGACTCCATGAGGGAAGTGGCGCATTTGATTTTGGAACGAGAAGGCGTCCAGAAGCTCATTGATTTGGTCAAGGAGAAGAACCCAACCTTAGTAAGCGAATTATTACCCGACTTGGTTAGCGTTGGAGTAATTCAGCGAGTCCTGCAAAATCTTCTGCGAGAAAAAATTTCCATCAAGAGTTTAACCCTGATTTTGGAAACAATTGCGGATGTTGCTCCAATTACCAAAAACCCGGATGATCTATCGGAGCAAGCGCGTCGTCGACTCGGTATATATTTCGTTAAGGAGTACGAGGCTGAGCCAGCCCAGTTGACAGCCCTGACCTTGGAACCTCGACTGGAGCAAATCTTAATTTCTCGCGTGCGCAAGAGCCAGTTCGATATTGGACTGATGATGGACCCTTCTCTGACGGAGGGCATTCTCAACGAGATCGTACCACGCCTCAAGGAAATGGCAGACAAGGGATTACCGCAGGTCTTGGTTACTTCTTCTGATCTAAGACTCGCCTTCCGAAGATTCATGGAGCCTTCTTATCCCAAACTTGCGGTATTGGCTTTCCACGAACTCCCGAACGAAACTCAAGTGAACAATTTTGCCGCCATCACCCTGCCAGTCAGTGCTTTGCCCGAGGACTTAGCTCAAGCAACGACAAAAGATACCCATGCAACTGAAGCCGAAAGCCCTGTTCCAGTCGCAGCTTAACGAAAACATCACACTACAATGTCAGTAGAAGCAGAAACCCCCGTTCAGCCAACTGCGGATGAAGGCAAGAAATACCGACTTGTCGTGAAATCCGCCGAAGAGGCTGTTCGTGTAATTAGGGATAAATTAGGAGCCACGGCTCGAGTCCTTTCAGTTCGTCAGTTAGATGGCCAAGGCCTGTCAAAGTTCATATCATCACCCAAGCTGGAAGTTGTCGTCGAGGTGCCTGGTCCAAACAGTTCCGACGATGAGTTGCCCGGCCTTGCTTCTTCGGAAACAGACATACAACCCATGCCGGAGAAAGAAGCCCATAAGGAGGATGCAGCACCGAATGAAGAACCCGATGATGCTGACAATCTGCTGAATGAGTCCGTCAATATCACTGGTTTGCTTGAGCGGGCTGGATTTGATCGCGACTTCCTCACCACAGTCCAATCTTGGCCTCGATGGCAGAGCATAAGTGAAATGTCCATTCCCGAAGCACTCAATGAAATCTCCTTGGCTCTTCGAGACCGGTTCAGGGAAATAGAGCCTAGGCCAACCACTGGCAAAGTGGCCTTTTTCGGCCCCCCGGGTGCTGGGAAAACAACCACCTTGTGCAAGTTCCTCGCAAACGATGTCTTTCTCAACCAACGTATCCCTCATGTGCTAAAGCTTGAGAATGGCACACCGAATCCGGATGACGCACTGAGGATATTCTGTGAGGTTTTGGGGGTCACTCTCTTTAGGGATGCAGCTGAATTGCCCGCCGATACTGATGGAAGTCAGCTCTATCTGGATTTTCCTGGGCTTTCAGTTTCAAAACAGGACGAATGGAACCTAATGGGTCGCAGGCTGGATGAATTAGGCGTAGACACCCGTGCCCTCGTGATAAATGCGGCATACGATGGGGCCATCGCTAAAAAACTCTATAATTTGGGGGCGCGCGCAAGGGCAACGCATGTAGTTTTCACGCATTTTGACGAACTGCCCAATTCAACGAAGATTTGGCCTTTGGCTTTGGGTGGTGGATTGACCCCATTGTGCATTTGCACAGGGCAAAACGTGACTGGCGACTTCACTGCGAACGTTCTCAATCAATTGATGGCTAGCACATTTCCACAACAAGTTCTGGCCCGATCTCGAGCATGAGAAACGAAGCTAAATACATTTGTTGCATCGGAGGCTTCGCCGGCTTCCTTTCCTTCTTTGCGATTAGCCTTTTGCTGGGAGAGGATGCTCTGGCCTCAGTCCTCAGAGGCAGTGTCGGATGCCTCTTTTGCGCACTCTGCACCAGGGGAATCCTTCACCTGGTCCTCTCATCTGTGTCTACATCCAGTAACCGTGTGAATGGCACGGACATTGTGACGCCGCCTTCTGAGCCCGAACAAGAAGATTCGGCAAAGATGGAACCCGAATCTGTTGCCCGAAAATCTGTGGAGACCGCAACTGCGGAGGCTGTTTCTGATCCACCTCCCACTGTAGCTGAAACTGTTGCTGCGTGAAAACTTCGAGTACATCGGATCCAAAGAAAATTCCCGAATCTACGGGAATGCTCCGCAAGGCCGCTCAGGCTTATCGCGGTGCAATGCTTGATGGAGAAGAACGGGATCGCTTGATCGAGAATTACCTTCCCTTGGTCAAATCAATTATTTCTCGGATGCGCCATAGCTTTCCCGAGACCGTTGAGACGGACGACTTGTACGGGCTAGGTGTGCAGGGACTGGTTATGGCCGTCAACAAATTCGACCCATCCAAAGGGCGTTCTTTCGGAGGTTACGCAGGCTTGCGAATTAAAGGTGCCTTGCTCGATGAGCTGCGCAGGATTGATTGCTTGCCACGCTCCAACCGAGCGAAGGCGAAATCACTGCAAGCTACCATCGAGAAGCTGGAAGCTCGTTTGAAAAGACCGGTTTCGGAAGACGAGGTTCGCGCAGAGCTTGATTTGACTGAGCATCAATACCAATCCCTTTTGCGAGATACCCAACCGGTGACTTTCGTTCCAATAGATGGTTCTGTGGGGGAAAGCTCCGCAGATGAAGCCGCACCTTCCCTTGAGGAGGCATTAGCTGACCCGAACGAACCCGATATTCGAGAAGTCGTGGCAGATCGTGAACGCATTCTAATGCTACGCGATCGGATCAAGGAACTGCCAGACATGCAAAAGAAGACCCTCGTCTTATACTATTATGAAGGTCTCAAGCTTGCGGAAATCGCGGAAATCTTTGGCTTGACCGAATCGCGTATAAGTCAAATCCTGTCTCATACGGTCGTAAGTCTACGATCATATTTCGCCAAAGTCTCCAGAATCCGCTCTACCTGACATTACTGCAATAACATGTTACTCGTCATTGGCATAATCGTAGTTTTCGTATCCTGTATTGGTGGTTTCTCCGTTGCCGGAGGTAATCCCATGTGGCTCATACACGCTGGTGAGATTATGATTATCGTTGGCATTGGCATCGGTATCGTGATTGTGTCTAGCCCAAAGAGCGTCCTGATGGGACTTGTGGGGGATATCAAGAAGGCCTTCGCGGGGAATGTTTCCAACAAGGACAAATTCATCGATCTGCTCGTCTTGTTGTATGAACTCTTCATGCTTGGACGCCGCAAAGGGACTCCAGCCTTGGACGAGCATGTCAGTGATGCTGAAAATAGCTCGATTTTCACAAAATACCCATCCTTTCTCAACGATGCTCGCTTGGTTGAATTCCTTTGCAACTCACTTCGTCCAATTGTTGACGGTCGATGCAAGCCCGCTGAAATTGGCGGCATTTTGCAAGCGGAGCTATCCAGTAGAGAAGCTGAGGCTGGTCGTGGGGTCAAGGTTGTCGAGATGGTCGCTGATGCGCTGCCTGGTGTAGGCATTGTCGCAGCTGTTCTTGGTATCATTAACACGATGTCTAACTTGGAAGACCCCGAAATGGTAGGAAAGAAAGTGGCAGCGGCTCTTAGCGGAACCTTCCTTGGCATCTTTTTGGCCTACGGCATTGGCATACCTCTAGCCCGCTTGATCTCACTCAATCAAGGGCAGGAGTTCCTCTATTTTCGCATTGTCGAACGTTCGGTTACCGGCTTTGCCACTGGGCTTTCACCAATCATGGCAGTTGAAATAGGCCGTCGATCCCTTGACTTGACGGTTCAGCCTACAGCAGACGAACTAGAGGAACGTTGCAAAGATGCCGCCAAAGGCGGCTGATTTAGTGGCTTAAAGTTCAAATAATGAGAATCCCGAGAAGATGGCGTAAAGGCAGCCACGCGGGGGCGTGGAAGGTAGCCTATGCGGATTTCGTGACTGGAATGATGTCACTTTTTCTGGTTCTTTGGATTTTATCGCAAGACGAGGAAGTCATTATTGCGACAACGCGCTTTTTCCGCGACCCTTGGATGGCTGGCGTCCCGAAATCCACTCCCGTGGAACAGCGCGATGCTCGCCCGGGCAGCATGGTGGATCAAATAGTGGGTCGATCCGACACCACTATGAGGAATTCGGACTTATCCACCTCCATAGATATTGATGTGCTCCATCGCATTGCTCAGGACTGGTATAAGAAGATTAAGATGCATGATGACTTGGACGTGGATGAGCCCATCCAGATAGAAGCCAATAACGAAGGTCTGAAGATCACGCTCTATCATGGTGATGAATTTCCCATTTTTGAGAATTCATCAAACGAACTGACAAACTATGGCAACGACGTCATGCAGAGGATGTCATGGTTGTTAGCTCGGCATGTTCTCACTTTTACAGTGGATACTCACACATCGCATGATTCGTCTGGTTCCGGCTTTGTCCCAACAGCGGATGAGCTTATCGACATGACGCCTGCGGAACTAAATGCCCAAAGGGCAAGATCCGCTTTTCAAATGAGCCTTCGTCAAGCAGATGAGGTCTTGGGCGCATTGGTCCATTATTCCGATGGAGACCTCGCTCGCAAGGTGGAAAGCGTTATTGGTCATGGTTACACCAAGCCAAACCATCGTTTCCCCAATCGCGCCGAGAAGAATAGGAGAGTCGAACTAAGCCTGAAACTCGATGTCAGTGAGGAAAACCTTACCTACTACTCAAATTTGCCGCCTGTTGCAGAACCGGCCAAGACAAACCCCTGAACTCTGATGGAAAGTTATTTGTCAGGCAGATCACCAGATGGAGAACCTTCCCCCTCCAAGGAATCCCCCCCATTCAGTGCCTTTGTTGAGCCAACTGAGCCATCTGCTCCCGCCGTCGACGAAACCGTGCAAACCCTGCACGATGAACCTGGCGGTCCCAAGGTTGAGGTCGTTAGTGTAGAAGGGCGCGTGACTCGTGTCTTAGTTCACTTGGAAAACGGTAAGATTCTGAATCTCCATTGCGAGTATTGAGATTCCGAGAGCCAACCTTTGAATGGTTGGAACTACTTAACGGCAGAGTACCCGTCAACTTTTACCATAACTTGCGGAAAATATTACCCACTTGCCTTTCTCAAAATTTCCATTAGCTTGCAGGTCAAGTAGTTACGTTATTGGCACAGCGAATGCTTCACGCATGACGTGAATTTATCGCTCTACGAAAACGCAGCTGCCCTTCGAGGGTTACAGGAATACCAGGACATCATCGCTAACAACATTGCGGCAAGCCATGTTGCAGGCTTCAAGGCAGGAGCAGTTGGATTTGAGGCAGTGGAAGGTGGGGAAATCGCCCGCAGTACCCACGATCGGCTTAAGAACGAATTGCCCGGTTCCTTTCCGCTAATTCGAAGCGAGATTGATTATGCTGCCGGGGAATTGCGCCAAACTGGCAACGAAATGGATTTGGCTTTGCATGGCGACGGATTCTTTGCCCTCTCGAGCGTCAACGGCGACACCGTATTCACCAGGGACGGGCAGTTTTACGTCAATGCCGACGGGATCCTCGTCAATGTCATGGGGCATGAATTTTCCGACGACAGTGGAAGCAACATTCGTGTTAATGCAGGAAGCGGTCCTCTCACTATAGACAAAGAGGGCCAAATTTTTCAAGACGGCGAACAGGTCTCCAAAATCGGTGTTTTCACTTTCGAGAATCCAGCTGCTGACCTGCGCAAGGTTGGCGGGGGGTTCATGACCCGCCGCGAGGATGCCGTGCCGGTTGAAGCTGAAGAAGGCCAATTTCAAGTAATGCAAGGCTTTCTTGAGAACAGCAACGTCTCAGCCATTCGTGAAATGATTAACCTCATTGAAGTCGGACGAGCCCATGAGGCTAACCAAAAAATGATTCAGGCTTTTGATCAAAACGTCGGCCGAGCCATCGGGACTCTCGGTCATACATCCTAAAACTTTCTTAACCAAGGAACTAGAAAATGAACCTATCACTCTATTCCGGAGCAACGGGCATGCAAGCTCAGCAGCTCAATCTAAACGTGATCTCGAACAATATAGCCAACGTTAATACCACTGGCTACAAGAAGAACAAGATCGAGTTCCAGGATTTGCTCTACCAAAATCCTCGTCAAGCTGGAGGTGAGACGGGTGCTGGCCAAGTAGTCCCAACCGGAGTTGAAATGGGCAATGGCACAAAGGTCGTGTCGACGGCCAAGGTCTTTACCCAAGGCACCTTGACCAAGACCGGAGAGAAGATGGATATGGCGATCGAAGGCTCTGGCTTCTTTCGCGTAGAGCGCCCCGACGGCACTGAGTCGTTCACTCGAGACGGCGCCTTCAAGGTAGGCCCGGACGGTTTGGTCACAACGAGTGATGGGCTTCCCCTTGCTCTTGGACTGACGATTGATCCTGAAGCAACTAACGTTTTCGTTGCTCCTACTGGAGAAATTTCAGTTGAAACTGTGGACGGTACCGTTGTTGCCGGGGTAATGGAATTGGTTCGCTTCCCAAATGCCAGTGGCCTGAAGAGCATTGGAGGGAACCTTTATCTTGAGACCGAAGCCAGCGGACCTCCCGAGATTGGGGCTGCCGGACAAAACGGATTCGGGACGATCAAGCAGGGTTATCTTGAGATGTCCAACGTCAATGTGGTCGAGGAAATGGTTAATATGATTATCGCGCAACGCGCATATGAGATTAATTCAAAATCAATCCAAACTTCCGACGAAATGCTTTCTCGCATCAATCAATTGAAGAGATGATGAAACCTAACCCGCGACAAATGCGCTTTTTCACCGCCTTCGCCATGCTTTTGTGTGGCGGGGCGTTCCCGCTTTGGGCTGGAGTAGAAGATTTGCTCGAGCCGATAGATTTTTCGGCCTACAAAAAACAACCAGCTGTCATTGCGCTTTCCCCACAAAAAGTACCCATATCTCCCGCGCGGTACATTGCCCCGCCAAAGCCCGCCCTTGCTTCCATTGACAAAGAAAGCCTCCAGGCGAGGCTGGGGGAAGCTCTTGTTCGACGATTCGGTGTCAGCGGTGAAATGCAAGTGGAAGTTGGCCCATTGAATTTGCCGGAAGTGTCCAAGCAATGGTCACTGGAGCTGGTTCAAGTTTCACCCGAGAAACCCGCTTCATCCGCGACTGTCCGTTTCTCTATCAATTCTTCATCTGGCAATTTAGGCCCAATCACCTTGCCAGTCCGCTGTCGGCACATGAAAGAAATATATGTTGCGGAACGTGCTTTGAATCGAGGAGATCGATTGTCCTCAGATGCTTTGCAAAAGCGAGTGGTGGATATCCTTCGTGAAAACGTACGGACTATATCCGGAGACGTTGATTTAGAAGGATATGAATTCATCGGCTCCGTTTCGCCAGGTTCTCCCATTCGCTGGAATCATGTCAGTTCCATCCCATCGATCCGAAAAGGTCAAGTGGTGGATGTCTATGCGGCCGGGAAAGGTCTTTATATCTCCATGAAGGGTCTAGCCATGCAGGACGGCGGAAATGGGGAATACATTAAAATTCGCAACTTGAGTTCCAAGCAAGAGTTCCAAGCCAAGGTATTGAATGAAAACAGCGTCAAAGTATACTTCTGATTTTTTCCGAAATCATATCGTTTTGGCAGTGATTGCACTGGCCATTGCGCCCAGTGCCTTTGGTGTGTCACTGTGGATCAAAAGCTCCAATCGCGAGCGGGGCCTATATGCCGACAAACGAGCTTTTGGCGTCGGCGACATCCTAACCATTAGCGTGAACGAAGCATCGAGCCTGAACGCATCTCAAAACACCTCCCGCTCACGGGATTCAAAAATCGAGAACGCAGTCACCCAGTTTCTTTTCGCAAACAGCAAGCTCGGCACGCATGGAGGCGAGTTGCCCAAGACTCAAATTGAAGCCAAGAACTCTTCCAAAGGCGGTGGAGATCTCACGAACTCCCAAAACCTTCAGGCTCAAGTCAGTGTAGTCGTCATCGACGTGTTGCCCAATGGTGTCCTCGTGCTTGAAGGAGCAAGGCTCATTTCCCTTGGCGGAGAAACTTATTATGCCGTCCTCAAGGGCTTAGTGAGAACCGAAGACATCGGATTTGGGTTTCGCCAGGGCTTGAGATATCGAAACACAGTGTCTTCTCAATATGTAGCAGACGCCCAAATCGAGTATGTTTCAAAAGGCAGTCTGTCGGATACCCAAAAGCAGTCTTGGTATCAAAAACTCTCCAGCATAGTGAATCCCTTCTGAGGTGAAACCCATGCCAATCTCCTTAAAAAGAATCTTAGCAGTCTCGTTTTACTTGTTTGTTGTCGCGTCCCTTTCCGGTGCGCGCATCAAGGATATTACTACGGTGAAGGGGGCCCGGTCCAACCAGCTTTATGGGTACGGGATCGTGGTCGGATTGGCTGGTCAGGGAGACTCGAAGATAGAATATACCCAAGTTGGAATCCTGAATGCATTGGAAAGCTTGGGCATACGAGTCGACAAAGCCGACAAGTCTCGAAACATTGCTGCTGTAATCATCACTGCCGACATAGGACCCTTCGCAAAGGAAGGATCCAAGATCGACGTGCTGGTTTCTTCCGCAGGGGATGCAGATTCCCTGCAAGGGGGCGTCCTTCTTCAGGCACCTTTGCTTGGTGCCGACGGCAAGGTGTATGCGGTCGCTCAGGGCCCATTGGCTATGGGTGGTCTATCTGCAGGGCAGGGCGGCGCCAACGTTCAGATCAACCATCCCACGGTCGCCTCAATGACTGATGGTGCCATTGTTGAGCGAGAAATTCCAATTCAAGTGGTTCGTGATGGCCAAATTGACTTACTCCTACGCAATCATGACTCCAGCACTGCGGTCAAGGTCGCCGATGCCATCAACGTTGCTTATCCAGGCACCGCATTGGCAGCTGATTTTGGCACGGTCAACCTAAGAGTTCCGGAACTTTTTACCGGTCAAGCAGTCAATTTCATTGCTACCGTAGGTAACTTGGAGGTTAACCCGGAAGTGCCTGCTCGAATCATCGTGAACGAGCGTACTGGTACAATTGTGGCGACGGAATCGGTTCGAATCTCACCAGTTACCGTGAGCCACAGTAATATTACTGTCTTTGTTAATCCTAACGATATGGCGATTATGCCCTCTCCCTTTACTGCTGGCGTCCCTGCCGTGATCCAACAAAACAACGTCGATTTGATCGAGGAAGTGGGGCGCTTCAAGCCTCTTGAATTCCCCGAGGCAGGAGGTGCTGCGACAGTGCAAGACCTAACTGGCGCACTCAACAAGCTTGGCGTCACAACCCGCGAAATGTCTGCCATTTTGCAATCCATTAAACGAGCTGGTTCCCTGCAGGCCGAGCTCATTGTCAACTAAGATGGATACATCAGCCATAGCTTCCCTAGGGGGAGATGCCCGCCAACTCAAGGAATTAGCCTTGTCCAGGCATGCCGCCGAAGCTGCGACCAAGGAAGTGAGCACGCAATTCGAATCACTACTACTCAGGCAGTACCTCAAGGACGCCCTAAAGCCAGTTTTTGGCGGAGGGTTTCTGGAAGAAACTGGTGGAGCTCACGACATGTACCGTTATTTCTTCACCGACGCCATTGCAGAAGGGGTTGCTCGTGGTGGCGGATTCGGTCTCTCGGACGTTCTTCAGCAACAAATCATGCAAATTTCCGAAAATGGTAACAATAAATCCACCTACTGAAAATTTCGCTCCCTTTCAATGGGAGGAATTGCTCAAACTTCTGCGGACTGAACTGCAGGAATATGGCGGTCTTGTCGGTCTGCTGAACGATCAGCAGGACCGTATATTGTCGCGAGACCCGGATGCGCTGATGCATGTCAATCAATCGGTTCGCGATCAAATGGAAGCCAATCAACTTCTTTTGTCCAAGCGTCAGGGCTTTGTTTCTCAACTGGCCACAAACCATGGACAGGATCAAGAGGCAAGCTTGTCCGATTTGTTACCCTTGTTTCCAGCGGTGACACGCCCGATGTTCGAAAGCATCGTGGAGGAGATCAATGCATTGATTGGCAATGTTCGCCGTAAGCTCGACCAGAACCGTCGCCTACTCTCTCGGTTGACTGAAGTTACTGATGATTTACTCACCTCCTTGAATCCACAAATGCGCACGAAAACATACGATCGTGTTGGCGGAGTGTCCGTCGCTGCAGATGTTCGAGGATCCTCCCTAAGTGAATCTGCCTAATTTGCATCAGGAATCATGGGACTCATAGGAGAAATTCTCAAAAACTCGCAGGCTTTGCGTTATCACGCGAAGTCAGCGGATGTTGCAGGGAAGAATCTATCCAATGTAAATGATCCCAATTACGCTCGCCAAAGGGTTCTTGCCAAAGAAGCCTACATGTATGCTGACGATTTCTCGCTTTCCACTGGTGGCTTGCGCGCGGATGGACTCGACCACTTCAGGAGCGATTTACTGGATCGACGAGTCATTGCAGAAGTCGGCGGAGGCGGGTCGCTGGAAGCTCGTAAGGAAATCCTCGATTTGCTTCAACTGATTTTAGGTGAAAAAGTAAACCGCCAGTCGCTTAACGCCGGACTTGACGACATGCATGAGTCGGATCTTGCTCCCGGAAGCTTGACCCGCGCCCTGAATGACTTCTTCAATGCTTATCAGGAATTATCTGCTGCTCCAACTGAGGAATCGGTTCGTCAGGAGTTAATGCACAAGGCCAAGGCTTTAGTTGCCCGAATCAATGAAATGGGCGAGAGCTTCGAGGGGCTTGAGGACGACCTCACCGAGACGGTTGCAAATGAAGTCAAGACAGCCAATGATTTGTTGGCCAAAATCCATCTCCTGAATCGGGATATTCGTCGTTTCGAACTACAGGGCAAGGGGCGGGCAACAGACCTGAGAGATCTTCGACAAAAAGCTCTAGAGGATCTTTCCAAGATTTTAGACTACACCGCAACCGACGACGTTGACGCAGCCACGGGAGAAGGGACTGGCTTAATCAATCTTTCGGTCAAGGGCAAGGATGGCGCTGCCATTGTTTTACTTGATTCCACCGGAGCCAAAACCTTATCCGCTGACGATAAGCTCAATTACACAATGAACACCCCGGCAGCGGATGGTGCCACTGCCGCCAAGATACGAGCTGTCATCGACTCCGAAGGCAAGTTGGCCGGAGTGGAGATACTCGATGGCGGAAGTGGTTACGATGACACCGCCGCTGCAATTAATTTTACCTTCACGCATCCTTCCGCTACCGCTACTACAGCAACCACTACTGCCGCTGCCGCCGCAACCGTAGCAGAAAAGATAGCTGCATTTGTTGCCTCTGGTCTTGTCGAGAACCTAACAACTTCCTCAACCAAATATACTCGAACAACCGATGGACTGACTGATTCCACCACTGATGTCGTAGTAAACGGTTTCCCGGCAGATATCACGCTGAGACCTTACAAGGCTGGTGACGTTGTTGTTGATGGAGAAAACTATTATCAAGCCCTGGTTGATACTTTGCCCTGGGATGTTACGGAAGCGGATGCGACTGCTCAAACTGGCGCACAGCTTTCAGACACCACGAAATTTCTTAAGCTAACAGCCATACCTGATGCGATGAGCGTAGCCAGCTATGACTTGGCCAAAACTCGGACCACTGGATACAAGGTAGGCGATCTCGTCGAAAACGGCGGAAAGTATTATCAAGCCATTGGTTCCATCGGACCAGTTGTCACGGAAACAGGCGTTGATCCAAATGCAGCTGGAGCTGTGGCAACCCAAGCATACCAAGCAGGGGATGTTGTTTCCTACAATGGCATCTATTATCAAGCCACTCTAGACTTGGCCAAAGGAGCCAGCCTAGATAATCTTGCTGCCACTGCCGGAGAAAAGGATCTCACTGCTGGCGGCACGGCTTTTCTCACACTGGGAGCGGACCTGCCTATTCTCGGCCAAGAGCAGATTCTTTCACGCACACAGGATCAGTCTTTCGTCAAGGGCGACTATCTTTTCGATGGAGAAAACAATCGTTACTACCAAGCTCTCGCTGATTTCAGCACTTCAGGAAATACCACTTCGGGAGGATTCGCCCCAAATACTTCCGCTAACTTAGCAGAGGTCAATGCTTTCAAGCTAGCGGATGGCACTATCGCTTCTCGCACTGGTCAGGCATTTGACGCCGACAAATTCACTGCAGTCAACCTCAGTTACGTCTATCCAAGTGACGCCACTGGTTCCGGCAGTACCGCCAGTAGCCCAGTCGCAACTGCAGAAGCCATAGTGAAGGAAGGTCAAATTGTTGGATTCAAGATCACCAATGCGGGCTCCGGTTATTCGCTTGTAGACAGCATTTTCATCGATGACGTCGCTTTGGACGTCACCTCGGGCTCAATTCATGGTTATCAGCAAGCTCGCCACGTTGAGATGGAGAGCTTCAGGAAGAAGCTGAACACTTTGGTCGGCGACGTCGTGGCCAAGGTCAATCAAATCTACAATCCGGAAGACGAACCGGGCAAGTATGTATTCGGATTTCCCGGCATGCTATCTCGCGCAACTCAAGGAAAGAACGAGTTGTATCCTGATCAACAGGGCGATGGAAACCTTAATCTATATCGAGATGAGGTCGACATAACGATTCCATATTCCGAGACAGACACATTCACCATCGTCAATGCCTCTGCATTTTTTCCTGAGGATCGAAACACGGATCGTGAATTATTGGTTGAAGATCCAAGCTTCAGCAAGATTTACGTTGGGGCTCGACGGATGAAAAACGTCACCATCGAGAATGACATGGATTATGTCGGGGCAGATGGCTTGGCGAACACCAAAGATGACGGACGAAGCCACATCCTTGCTTATGACGAGATCCCCTTTCGCATGGAGCAAGGTACTAATACCTTTATCTTTGGCGACAATTTCACATTTGATACCTTAATCAAAGATGATCGAAATTTGGCCAAGGCATTGAATCTCGATAATGGCTTTACGCTAGATAATCTTGTTGCCAGCAATTCATCCGAACCTGAAGCCAACGACGTTGCCCTCGGCATTGCCGAGTTGGGCAACGGGGATTTCACCGAACAACTCTCTGTGCTCGTCACGGATGTCGGCAACACCTTGGGCGATGTAGTGGACAACTTGGAGCATCAACAAATGGTGGAAGGTTTGCTGATAGATGAGCGTCAGGCAATCAGCGCCGTCTCCATAGATGAAGAAGTGGCCAACTTGATGCGCTACCAAAAAGCTTTTCAGGCTTCGGCAAGGGTTGTGACTACATTGGACAGCATGCTTGAGTTAGTCGTCATGGGCTTGATTCGTTAATTGTTGAATTTCAGGAATAAACGATCATGAGAGTACCAAATGTCACGACTTCCGAGAATCTTCTCGACGTGATCAAGAAGCTGGATCAGCGCCAGCTAAATCTCCAGAAGCAAATTTCAGACGGGCAATCGATTACTTTGCCCGAGGACGATGGGATGAAGATGGGGCGTCTCGTTCGAATGGAGACGGAAAAAAATAGCCTCGTCCAGTATCAGCGCAATGCTTCATACGCCACGGAATATCTAAACGCCTCACACCTTAATCTCGATAAACTCCGAGAGCTGGGTGTCCGATCTCAAGAGCTTGCCCGTACTTCAGGCTCTGGATTGAACTACGTCGCGATGGAAACAAATGCCCAGGAGATGAACCAACTCTTGGAGGAAGCCCTCAATCGGATTAATGCCACACACCGAAAGAAAGCCCTGTTTGGAGGTACATACACTACTCCTAAGTTTGGATCAACAGACGTAATTCAAGGACAAAGGTTTGAAAAGAAATTGTCGTTGGCAGATAATTATATTCCCGAAAATCTTAAAGTAGGCGACAAATTTACTTTTCAAGTCGCGGGGCAGGGACCTTACGTCATCGATACTGCTACTGTCATTAATGATAAAACTGGTGATGTAGCTCAAAGTGCTTCTGCTGTTGCGGCATTTTTGCGAGACAAAATAAATGCTGATAATCGCAAGACTGGCATTCAGGCCAAATTGGATGTCCAGAATAACCTTCTTCTTTATGGCGCAGTTGACGAAGACTTCGAATTTACCGCAGAATATGAAACGGACGCTGACCCTGAATATGAATTCCCGAATGATACGAGACGACAGGGGAGTCGTTGGACCAGAAGCCTCTCAGTAACATCGAGTAAAGTTTCTGAAGCTACCAATATCGCGCTCACGCATCCAGCCGACTGGCAACGCCTCACTTCATACAACAGAGGCGAACTCGTCTATTACAACGACAAGATCTGGGAGTCTCAGACAGACGAGAACTTCAACCGCTTCCCTGATACTAATCTAGCAAAAGCGTGGAAAGAGGTCGATTCGACCTACGACGTTCTGCGAGAAGATTGGAACCTGAATGTTTCGTCGCATGAGTATAAGGCCTACAATCTCACGCCAGATGGTTGGCTTTTCGAAGACCTGACGGATGCCCAAAATCATGTCATCTCCGTTCTTAATCAAAGCGCCGACGTCGAAACACCACAAGCTACGCTGGACTCGATGTATACCGGAATAAGTCAAGTTACGATGAGTGTGGCTCAGTTTGAAGCGATTGGCTCTGAAAGCGCTGCCGCCCGCGTTAGTTTCGATCCCCGTACATTGGAGTACACTTTGACCGCTTCGGCCAATGGTGAAAATGTGGGAGGTAGCAAAATAACTGGCAATCTACTTAGAGAGCCAGGGACTGGAGGATTGACCAACAGTGCGTATCAGCAGAATGACATATTTGTATATGATGGCCAATACTACAAAGCTCTCCAATCAGTACCTAAAGAAGCTGATCTATCTGGATTGCCCTCAAGCCCCGCTGAATCAACTGCAGATTTCTTGAACTTGGGGAAAGTTTTGCCCAGATCGGGCTTTAATACGGTTCTTGATTCCACCAAAAACCAAAGCCTGATAAAGGGAGAATATCTCCACGATCTTTCAGCAAATAAATTTTATTTCGTTCTTTCGGACTTCACCACGGATGGCGATGTTGCCGCCTTTGATCCCAGCAATCCCACAAATGCCTCCAAGCTTGAAGAGGTCTCGATTTACGAGAGCCCTCAGGGCTTAGACTGGAATCAGGGGCGCACTTACAACACTGGTGACATTGTTTACCACAAGAATCGCTACTGGCAATGCTTACAGGACAACTTCAAGAATTTGGCTTTTGATCCCCTTGACTTGGTGGATAATTATCTGGTCTACCCGGATGATGAATACATCCACAACTCCAATGGAGATCTTGTTCAAAACGACGCATGGTTGCCGATTGGTGAATCTTTCGGACACGTCGCTAAATTCCGGGCGGATCGCTCGGATTGGCCCGAGGTGATCATTGCCCCGCCCACTCGAGGAGGAGAAGGAGCCGAGGCCGAAGCTGTCGTTGACGCCAGTGGTCGCCTGGTGGGCTTGCGCTTAACGAAGGCCGGCAGCTACACCTATGAGGACGAAATGCCGCAGAGCGCTGTGGTTCGCACCTCTGAAGGCGTAGAGATCACAGTCGACGTGATAGGTGACAATGGCAAAGTTTTCGGTTTCAAAATGCCTGCCGAGGCAGCCGACATGAACCTTCCGACTTCACCAAGACTGCAAGACACCTTTTCTTTTGCCACGGGTTCCGAGACCTTCCTCTCGCATAGAAATTCCAAAGGTGAGGTCATAGACGTCACCTACAACGGCAACGAAAAAAATGCCGAGACTTACATAGGTAAGGGAAGTAAGATATCTTATTATCTGGAAGCCAGTAATGGTGGCACAAAGGACTTGGGTGACGTGGTTGACTCCATGATTAGCTTGCGAGACGCTCTCAGGAATGCAAAGCCCTCCACTTATGCGACGGAAGTAGAAGCTGCGAATCAGAAGCTGATTGCTCTGGAAGACAAGGTTGTCGATAAAATGGGGGAAGTAGCGGCAAAAATGGCTCGAATGGAAACTGTCCAAAAGCATGACGAGGAATACTTCATGGGCTTGGATCAGCGGATTGCCAAGGACATCGACGTCGACCTTTCCGAGGCCATCGTTCGAATGACACGGGCAACCACTGCTTATCAAGCCGCCATACAAGTTGGTGCCCACATGATGAACACATCGCTCCTCAACTTCCTTTAAGCCGTTTATCTATCTTTACCAAAACATTATTATGAACCCCAGTAACAAGTGAAAGTCGATACACATCAGGACTCTTTTCCGGAGTCCCTGAATCCAGAGGACACGTCTCCAGAGATTCAGAATGAGGTTATCTTGAATTCCGGGCTTTTTGGTTTTCCGGACGCTCGTTCTATGGAGATAGTATTCGCGCAGGAAGAACTGCCGTTCATGTGGCTTCGAGAAAGCAATAAAGAAGGCCTGGCCTTTGTCGTGATCGAACCTACGGGGATAGTGCCAAATTACTTGGTTGAGATTTCTGACGCCGACGTCGAGTCGCTAGGTATTACCGGTGCCGATGACACGATGATACTAAACATCGTCACGCTCAACCCCGAGCAACCCGGGACAATCTCCGTCAATTTGGTCGGTCCTATCGTGATCAACAGGAACACTCGTGAGGGCAAGCAATGCATCATCAACAACCACGAGCAGTATTCCGCCCGCCATGTGATTAACGTGGGGGCTCCGGATGAAACGACGGAATCGGAATCGACCGCATGCTGATTTTATCCCGAAAGAAAAATCAGTCGATCACCATCGGCAGTGACATTGAGATCTCGGTCACCAAGATCGAGGGAGATTCCGTTAAGATCGGTATTTCCGCTCCTCGCGAAATTTCCATTTTGCGCAAGGAGATCATAGACGAAATGCACGCTTTCAACAAGGAGGCTGTTTCCATGGCAGCACCTGCCACGACTGGCCAAACTGCAATGCCTAGTTTGCCAAAGACTGCCTTGGCATCGTCGGCTCAGCAACTCATGCGCAACCTGAAGGATAAGAAGCAGCAATCACCGAAAGCATCCGATAGAGAATCCTGACCATATTCCTCGCCGCGTGGAATGGATGGTCAAATGGGTCCAAGGGGATTAAATGAGGCCTGTCAGCTTGTTTTGCTAACAGTTCACTCTATAAAGACTTAGCCTTTGTAGTCAAGCTGGCTAACCCATCGCCCACCTTCCCTTTCTTCACAAGATATCTTCTTCGAGTTGTTTCCGCTTGCGGGCAATCACTAAAACGCTTCCCTTTTCCGTTTTCTAGGAACAAATGGATGCTGTCATCGAAACACGTAACCTTACGAAGTGCTTTCGTGACGTAGTCGCGGTGGATCGTTTGGACTTGAGTGTCGGCAAGGGTGTCGTGACTGGTCTTTTGGGCGGTAATGGGGCTGGCAAGACGACCACACTCTCCATGTTGCTTGGATTGTTGTCTCCCACCTCGGGAGAAATACGCATCTTTGGCGAGGATTTCGTTGGCAATCGATTTCCTGCCCTTGCTCGGATGAACTTTTCTTCCCCTTATGCAGATCTACCGCAACGACTCACTGTACGTGAAAATCTCACTGTATATGCCAAGCTCTATGGATTCCAAAAGGCCAAACCCATCGTCGAGCGACTTGCGGATGAGCTTCAACTAACAGAATTCCTCGACCGGCGTGTGCGACGCCTTTCTTCCGGTCAGAAAACGCGGGTTTCCTTGGCCAAGGCATTCGTCAACGAACCAGACTTACTTTTGCTAGACGAACCAACAGCTAGTCTGGATCCCGAAACGGCATCTTGGATCCGCGGTTTTCTGCAAACTTATTGCCAGCAACGGAATGCCTCCATCTTGTTTGCCAGTCATGACATGAGAGAAGTGGAACTCCTTTGTGAAGACCTTGTCTTGCTTCGCCATGGAAAACTAGTGGAACGAGGCTCGCCCAAAGACTTGATTGAGCGATTTGGCCTTCAAACCTTGGAGGAAGTCTTTTTGGACGTCGCCAGGGGAGGGGGTGAGGAAAATTGAATGCTCGATCACATTCTCCTGTTCGCCGGATTGGTGCTTTGGTTCTGCGTTACGTTTATCTTTTGCGAAGTTCTTGGCCTAGAATCATCGAGATTTCTTACTGGCCCACGATGCAACTAATCATATGGGGGTTCATCGCCACCCATTTTTCAAGGAATCCTCAAGAACCTGATCTCACCGGCTTGCTGATTTCAGCTGTTCTGGTCTGGGATTCACTTTTTCGCTCTCATGTCAGCTATACACTCTCCTTCCTTGAGGAAATGTGGTCACGCAATTTAGGCAACCTCTTCGTGGCTCCTCTTCGTCCATGGGAACTGGTGGTTGGGCTAACCTCGATCAGTGTCTTGCGGACGCTCATAGGCATCGTCCCCGCCGCCGTTCTGGCGATTCCTTTTTTTGACGTATCCGTTTTTGAGATGGGACTGCCCTTGCTCGCCTTCTTCATGAGCTTGGTCCTGACGGGATGGGCCATATCACTCACGGTTACGGGCATATTGATTCGCTATGGGCTTGGTGCGGAAAGCCTTACTTGGGTTCTACCTTTTCTCATAGCACCCGTTTCTTGCATTTATTATCCCGTCTCAACACTTCCCGAATGGCTCCAGGCAATTGCTGCCTATGTCTCCGCTTCACATATATTCGAGGGCATGCGCGCACTCTTGCTGGAGGGTGAATTACGGATGGACCTCATGGCCAATGCCTATCTTCTGAACTTGCTCTATTTGTGCATTGGCTTCACATCCTTCATGGCCGCCTTCCGCTCAGCACGCAAGCATGGCCTCCTCCTGCAAGTGGGCGAATAGACTTTGCTCATTGCAATGAGGCATGAAATTTACTTTGTAGTTTCCTTTTAAGATATGGCTAAAATCAATTCAAATTACGACAAGCTGGCCGCTGGGTATCTCTTTCCTGAGATCGCCCGACGAACCAGTGCATTTCTAGAAACCAACGAGGGTGTCCAGGTCATGCGACTAGGCATTGGGGACACCACTGAACCTATTGTGCCAGTAGTTCTGGACGGGTTGCGGCAAGGCGTTGATAAGCTCGGCAATGCAGAAACCTATTCAGGGTATGGTGCCTCCGAGGGCGTGGAATCTTTGCGCGAGGCAATCGCCACCCAATACCGAAATGGAGGAGCTGACGTACAGGCTTCTGAGATCTTCGTCAGCGATGGCGCAAAATCCGATTCAGCTAACATCCAAGGCATTTTTGCTAAAGGAAACGTAGTAGCCGTACAGGACCCCGCATATCCAGTATACGTAGACAGCAACGTTATAGCTGGTCGCACCGGTGACGCCACAGACTCTGGATACGAAGGCTTGGTGTACATGCCTTGCAGGGAAGAAAACGGTTTCTTTCCTGAGGTGCCCGATGGAAAAGTGGACCTCATTTATATTTGTAGCCCCAATAATCCGACCGGTGCAGTTGCCACCAAAGATCAACTGGCAACCTTCGTTGAATATGCCCGCAAGAATCGGGCCGTAATACTGTATGATTCCGCTTATGCGGCTTTCATCACCGACCCCGATCTTCCTCGTAGCATCTACGAACTCGACGGTGCTCGCGAATGTGCCATTGAGCTCAACAGTTTCTCCAAGACCGCTGGTTTCACAGGAGTTCGCCTTGCTTGGACTATCGTGCCGCATGATTGCGTTGCAGAGGATGCGGAGCCAGGCAAGCTGCATGCCCTTTGGACAAGGCGACAGAATACTTTCTTCAATGGTGCCTCCAATGTCGTGCAGCAAGGGGGCCTCGCGGTCCTCGGTTCGGAAGGGCTTGTCCAAACTGGAGAGCAAGTTGCCTTCTACTTGGAGAATGCCCGAATAATACGCGAGGGACTCCAGTCCATCGGCATTACCACGTATGGCGGAGACAACGCCCCTTATGTGTGGATGAAAACGCCTGGAGGATTAAGTTCTTGGGAATTTTTCGACAAGTTGCTTGGTGAGTGCCATGTTGTGGGAACTCCAGGTTCTGGATTCGGGCCTTCGGGCGAAGGGTTCTTTCGCCTCAGCGCGTTCGGGCACCGACAGGACGTGGAGCAGGCTATTGCCAGCATACAGACCAACCTGAAGCTCTAGGCAGCTTAGAGGTAGCTTTGGCTGGTTGGCTTTATCACGAGTTCCGGCACATGGGCCCGTGAATCGAGCTTTGCCAACATGAGTACAGCAGCAGCAATGTCTTCAGATTGCAATATGCCCGCCCTATGCTCTTCGGTTGGCGGGACTGGTCGTTGATCCAAAATTGGCGTGTTCACTTCTCCAGGGAAGATATTCGTAATACGAATGCCATTTTCTCGCTCTTCTTCCGCCACGCAGGCACCGAGCGCGGTCATTCCGAACTTAGAGGCGTTATAAGCCACGCCACCCAAGGGATTGGAGCGTTTGCCGGAGACCGAATTAATCATCACTACGAGACCATCCTTCCGGGGGCGCATCCTTTCGATGGCAAGACGCAGGCAGTCGTAGGCGCCCGTAAGGTTAATGCCGATCACTTTGTCCCAATCATTCGGGGAGAGATCTTCCATGGTCCTGTTGGGAATGTTAATGCCAGCTGCGTTAATGAAAATGTCGAGGGATGGGAAATTGGAGTCATGCCACTCGAAAAGCGCCGTTAAGCTTCCACGATCTCTCACATCTGCAGCATAGCCTTGCAGCAAGGCCCCTTGTGGAGCCCCTTCGGCGATTTCCCGCAACTTGCCCTCCCTGCGTCCCGAGACGGCCACCTGCGCCCCGGAGCGGGCCAGAGCGAGGGCCGCGGCAGCCCCCATGCCTGAACCGCCACCAATCACCAGTGCATTTTTTCCGGAAAGTGATTTGTCTTCGCTCATGAGGGCGAGGTTCTTAGTATGATTAGTGTTAGGTCAACGCTTATTAACCTCTAATTGGAAACAAATTGCCTTCCATTTCTAATTTCGGCAATAAATTGAGTTCCGATGGACATTTTTCGCAACTTGTTTGGCATCTTGGTTTTTATTGGCCTCTGTTGGGTATTCAGCAAAAAGAAGCGTGCCATTTCCTGGAGACTGGTAGCCGGTGGACTCGGTCTGCAACTTCTCTTCGCCGTTCTATTGCTGAAGGTTCCTTTGATGGAGGAAGCCATGACCGCATGCTCTATTTTCTTCGTCACCTTAACCAGTTTTTCCAGTGATGGAGCCAAATTTGTCTTCGGAGAACTTGCGACCGAGACAATCTATGGCTTTGGCTTTTCCATCCTCCCATCCATCTTGTTCTTCTCCGCCCTGTCCTCCATCCTCTATTATCTGGGTGTGCTGCAACGGATCGTGTACGGGCTTGCATGGATCATGAAGCGCACCATGAAGCTTTCCGGAGCCGAGTGTCTGGCTGCAGCTGCAAACGTCTTCGTTGGCCAGACTGAAGCGCCTTTGTTAGTGCGACCATACTTGGACAAAATGACGCGTTCGGAGATTCTCTGTTTGATGACGGGTGGGTTTGCAACTATCGCCGGTGGGGTTTTTGCAGCCTACGTTAGTTTTCTTGGCGGCGATGATCCTGCCAGCAAAGCGATTTTCGCAAAACACCTCATGACCGCGTCCCTAATGTCCGCGCCAGCGGCTATTGTTTGCGCCAAGATTCTTCTGCCCGAGACCAAGCAGGTGGATTCACGCCTCAAGCTTGGCAAAGGCGACGTCGGAGCAAATGTTTTCGACGCAGCCGCCAAGGGCACCTCACAAGGACTTCTTCTGGCCTTCAACGTCGGAGCCATCCTGATTGTGTTTACGGCCCTGGTGGCAATGCTGAATTATGTCACCAAGGACATACTCGGAGAATGGACCGATCTGAATGCGAGTATCGCTGAGGCCACGAGTGGAGACTTCAGCGGATTGACTCTGCAATATGTCCTCGGCTTCGCATTCGCACCCTTTGCCTGGCTGATGGGCGTAGCCCCGCAAGACATTACTTTAGTGGGACAACTGCTCGGCGAAAAAATCGTGCTCAATGAATTCTTTGCCTACCAACATCTCGGTGTTTTTCGTGATAGCGATATCATCACCGATGAACGCACCTTGGCCGTGACCGCCTATGCACTTTGTGGATTCGCCAATTTCGCTTCGGTAGGAATACAGGTTGCCGGCATAGCCATACTGGCTCCCAAGCAACGCGAAAATCTTGCCACTCTTGCGTGGAAAGCTCTTCTCGGAGGAACTATCGCCTGCCTTATGACGGCATGCGTGGCAGGGCTTCTTCTCTAATTTCTGGCTTTTTTCCATAGATCCCTTTTTTGTTTCAAGCAGTTCATTGTACTCAAATGTCAGATAACTTCGATATACCTACTGAAATACCGGCCATGACCTTGCCTGGTATAGTCTTCTTTCCAAAGGCCATGGTGCCTTTGCACATCTTTGAGCCTCGCTATCGCCAGATGTTGTCCGAAGTTCTGGAGACACATCGTATGTTCGCGCTTTTGGGGCTTGATGAAAACGCAGCCCAGAGCAATGAATCCCACGAACCGCCAGTCATGACTGCATCCGCTGGCATGGTACGTATTTGCAGGAAGAACGACGACGGCACATCCAATCTCGTCCTACAGGGGATCTCTCGAATACGGGTCCTTTCAATTGTGAGCGAAGAGCCTTATCGGATGGTGAAGATCGAAAAGCTTTCCACCATTGTGGATGAGGCTACGCCAATTACACGCCCCGAGCTTTCCCAATTACTTGAGGAGAATCGTGATCTGGGAGGAGATGCAACCGAGGAAATGCTTGATTTTCTAAACCCAATCGACGACGACGAAGCTTACGTTGACTTGGCCGCATTCGCGCTATGCAAGGAAACCCTGCGCAAACAACGCATGCTGGAGGCTCTCGACTTGACTGAAAGAGCGGCTCTCCTAGCCGATCACTTCAGGTCGGAAAACGAACGCCTCCGTCTCTTCAAGGAGACCATGGGAGATTTCCCCGGCGAAAATCTGGAAGCAAACTAGTGGCTAGCAAGAAACCCGAGTTGTCCGACGAGGAACTTGACAAACGCGTAGAGAGTTTTCGCAAAACCCTCCGTTATCGCAAAATCGCCGGTGTCGCGCTTGCCGGAGTAGGGGCAGTGGTCTTGTTCTTTGGTTTGCAGACACAGGGCGATGTTTTTCTTAAGATCAATGGAGGTTTCTGCGTCGCCTACGGAATCTTCATGCGCTGGCAGTCGGCCAAGTACGAAAGAAAGCTGTCTCCACCCGATGCTGATTGAGCTTTATGGCACGGCTTTCCATGCCAGCGGAATGGATCTTTATTAATCTTCCTCCCATTCCGTGGGATGAAGTAATTTTGGGTCAGGGTCCTCGTGTTCCGCGAAATAGATAGCCATGCGAAAATAAGGCAGACGATATTCAGGCGTTTCCGGTTTTTTGGCCTTCAGGTCCTCAAAAAGGGATTCCGCCGAGCGTCCCTGCAACTGGTATAGTTCGCGCACCCCAATGTCTATGAGGTCTCGCGCCGCTCTCACATCCATCCGAGGTATCCGCATCATGGGGGATGCCAAGGCTTCGCGATCCACCTTCTTTTTTTTCTTCTTGGGGTTACCAAGGAGAGCATCCAGGGGAATGATATCTTTTAGGGCCATCTACTTTTACCTATCCCCACAAATCCCTCTCACTGCAAACACAAAGCAATATCCTATAAGCCAAAAACCACTTGCCGCCAGTGCTTGCCCTTACAGGATGACTCTTCCCATCGAATGCGGGCGTAGTATATCGGTAGTACGTGAGCTTCCCAAGCTTGAGGGGCGGGTTCGATTCCCGCCGCCCGCACCAGTTGTTGTTGCTCAATAATTTAGGGAATTCGAAGGGTAGGGGACCGCTATTCTCACAACGGAACTCACAACGGATTCGTGGATATTTATTGATGTTCCATCCTGTTCCGTGATGTTTGAAATGTTCCACGCCAAGGGGGGTCGGGTTGGCCACATCATGCTCGATATCGTACTATATCGATTACCTCACGCGGAAAATTTTGGGCAATAAGGGTAAAG
>PAZC01000059.1 GCA_002716045.1 Opitutia bacterium | reverse complement strand
TTGGCGGCAGAGACAAAGGGCTCGGCGGATGCAACTGGAAACAACTACGTCTCCTTGGGTTCGTTCACGGTGGATTCATTTATCCTGGCCCTTCAAAACGTGGCGACGCTGCGAGCCGAGAACGGAGCAACCTCCTCACGCCTCAAGTTCGCATCCGAGCAACTCGAGCTCGCCAAGGTGAACATGGAAGCGGCCAAAAGCCGTATCGTCGACACCGACGTGGCTCAGGAATCAACCGCCTTCGCTCGCTACAGCATCCTCGTACAGGCAGGGGCAGCCATGCTTTCGCAGGCAAACAACACACAGGCGAGCGTGATGCAGATGCTGATGCTCTGATCCTGATCAAAGAAACTTAATCACTCACCACCGCGTCATGAGGCAAAAATTGAACAGAGTGTTCTCTCGCCTCCCACTCTCCTTCCTCAGGGGGAGGGTGGCAGACGCTGGTGACGTGATTGGTTCGTCACGGACCTATTCTGTCAAGACCGCTTTGCTCAATGCCATTAACGCAATCAATCCCGAAATTGGACACTTGAGAGTGAGAGATTCCGTAAAGACGAACTATGTCTCAAATGGATCACTCGCAGAGGGTGCAGCACATAGATTTCCCAGGGGGCTCGGAGGAAAGCGAGCACGGATTCCTCCGTCATCATTGAATCGATGCTCCGTCGATTCGTTCAGTCGCGCTGTTCAAAGCGCTTCAACTCTTCGAGAGGAGAACGGGGCAACAACCTCCTGCCTACAATTTGCCATGAAGCAATTGGATTGCAGAAAAGCGAACTTGGATGCCGCTTACAGCCGTTTCGCCGACCCTGGCATTGCTAGGGGGATCACCCAGTTCGATCGCTACGGAATCCTTGTTCAAGCAGGAGCAACCATTCGGCCTAAGCCAATAAGTCACCACAACCCAACGGCATGCATATGCCCGAGAACATCGTTGGGTAAATTTTAATCGAACTCAATTCAGCCAGTTTCAATGAGTAATTTTTTCAACAGAAGCCCTTCAGGTCATATGCAGACACGAGGTGATCCCCCTGGACACCCAGGCAGTTGCCTTGAGGACACCCCGTCCGGTGGCTGGTCAAATCCAGATTCGCCTATGCCGATTGAGGCTGAATGCGAAGGTCGAGCACCACCCGGATCGAGCCAAATGAACAGCACATCACTTTCCGCGGGAAGGCGTCGGGGGCTTCTCCTCGTCACCCAACCGGAAGCGGTGCGGCAGGATGCCGCCCGTCAACACAAACCAAAATCAAGGAAGATAAAACCATGGCTATTACAATAAACTCAAATTCGGTCGCAGCCACTGCGTCCATGCACTTGGCGCGGAACAACAGCATGTTGGAAAAGAGCCTTTCCCGGCTTTCCAGCGGCACGAAGTTGGTTGACTCGTCGGCTGATCCTGGAGGCCTCGCGGTTTCCATGAAGTTGGCCGCTGCGGTCAATCGGCAGTCTGCGGCAATCACAAACGTGCAGAATGCAGTGTCGTTCGTGCAATTGCAGGACGGTGATCTCAAGGCGTCAGCAGCGATCGTAGACCGCATGGCCGCTCTGCGCTCCATGTATGATGACGTCACCAAGAGTGACATTGACAAAGGCAACTACGACACGGAGTTCCAGTCACTCCGCGTGCAGCTCTACCAATCCACCCAGAGCAAGTTCAACGGAGTCAGCCTGTTCAGTACCTCGACTTGGGGCACCGGAAGCACTGCCGACGGCGACACCATAGAGGTACTCACCTCGGAACGTGGCAGCAGTGGATCCAAGGTCAGCTTGGCCAAGATCCAGTTGCTCAGCGCCGTGACAGTGAGAAGCGGAACCGTGGATTCGGTGGCAAAGTTCACTGCCGGAGGAGCGAACCTCAACATGTCTGTCGGAAACTTCGCCAAGACAGGTTGGGTCGAAGCTCAATCATTGGCGGCAGAGACAAAGGGCTCGGCGGATGCAACTGGAAACAACTACGTTTCCTTGGGTTCCTTCACGGTGGATTCGTTCATCCTGGCTCTCCAAAACGTGGCGACGCTGCGAGCCGAGAACGGAGCAACCTCATCTCGCCTGAAATTCGCATCCGAGCAACTCGAAGCCGCCAAAGTGAACATGGAAGCGGCCAAAAGCCGCATCGTCGACACCGACGTGGCCAAGGAGTCAACGGCCTTCGCTCGCTACAGCATACTCGTGCAGGCAGGAGCAGCCATGCTCTCGCAGGCTAACAACACGCAAGCGAGCGTGATGCAGATGCTGATGCTCTGATCACGGCAAAAATAATCACGAACCAAAACTGACAACGTCTTGCCCATTTACGCCATGACGCGAAAGGCAGCTAATTTACCAAGCGGATTGCTCCCGCGCTCCTCGATCCCGAGGGGTGCGGCGGGCGACCGCGGCGGCGGCTGCTCTTGGCCCATCGGCTCGGGGCAAGCGTTTCAGGGCAGGCCCGAACCGCCCGGATCACAACAATATGCAACTGTCATCCGTCATGTGGAACGGGTACATGTCGGGGCTTGCTCGCTCAGAGGTTGGATTGAACCGCGACACGGTTCTCCCCCGGGCCGAAGGCAGCCTCATGGCGACCCGCCTGGAAATCGGAAAACTCTCCGGCACTTACCGCTAGGAGGAAGTCCTCCCATGGACGGACAGAGAGGAGGTAGTCCGCCCGGACGCCTGCCTTGGCAATCGCGTGGCGATCCACCCGGAATTTCGGTTGGTCGAGGTCGATGCGACACTCGGGGAGATCCTCCGCGAGAAGCGCGATCGTTCGCAAAACATACATACGGACATCTGTCCGGCCCGATTCGTCGAACATCTAGCGTTTGCTTGAACAAGGCATCCTGGCTGTTCCAAGGCGCAACCGAACCGCCTGGCGCAAAATTGAAGAATCCAGTCAATAGCCAGTCTCCACCCGGAGAATGGGCGTCAGGCAGTGCTCCGCCCGCGTTTTACTATCAGACCCGCGGGGATCCCCCCGGAGGTTGGACTAATTCAGATCCACCCGGAACGCTCGAACCTGAAAGGTCAGGCCGCGCCCCGCCCGGATACCAGATGGTAACTACATACGGATTCTTATCCGGCCCAAATCATTTCCGTGAGAACTCGCTCATTGAGTCAGGAGTCTCCTTTGGAAGCACAGGTCCTCCTGGATCCAGTGGAACCCCATGTCACTGTGACAAAACCATACATTTTTCGGCAAATGCCAACAATCCATGAATTAATCCAACAAAGATTCCTCACAATACATTAGTGAACACGCAAGTTTTTGCATGAAACTTTATATCCAGACACTTGGACGTCCCGGTTCCAAGCGATTTGAGCTATGTCAGTCTAAGGAGCTCATTGATGGCCGATTTCGCCCTGCTTTCGTTACGAATGCCTGTCCCCATCGATTTAACGCGAAAAGTCAGTCCATGCCATTAGCCATGACCTGGCCAGACGATCCTCTTTTGAAACCACTAGCCATGGTATTGCTCGCCTTCGTTCCGGCGGGGGCGAGCCCTTCACTTCATCCTAATAATGCAAAACGATCCCGCCCGACAACCAAACGGACGCAAAGGAAAAGGCCACCACCTGGATGCCTTTGGCCGCCTGGGATCAATAGTAGCTTTTCTCAACAAAATACATCGGGAAACCTCCTGACGATTCTGCGATGCCGTATGTCCATTGATCAACAGCGGAACGCTACTCGGGGGAATTCCCTGCCCGTAAATAGGGCACAAAAATACTTATGCAGTTCGACCTAACTCGATGAGACACACTTTCCCGGACGTTTTCCCAGTGGAAGCGAGCATGCCTGTATGGCTGCCCGTTACTTCTGGGTGTTCGGAAAAAACCTGGGTGCCAATCCCATCTAATTGGCCCGTGACGGCAGGAGGCCGTCGACAATCACAAATCAAGGAAGATACATCATGTCCCTGACAATAAACACAAACAGCGCAGCTATTTCTGCTGCTTACAACCTCGGTAAAAACAACTCTCACTTGCAGAAAAGCCTAGCGAAGCTGTCGAGTGGATCCAGAATCACAACTCCATCTGATGACGCCGGAGGACTTGCGGTTTCGATGAAACTGAATGCTGCCATAAATCGCACCCGTGCAGCTATTACTAATGTCCAAAATGCGCGTTCTTTCGCAGAAGTACAAGATGGAGGACTCCAGGCAGCGGCACGGATTGTCGACCGAATGGCAGAGTTGAAGTCGCTCAGCACCGACGTTCTCAAAAGCGCTGCGGACAAGGCAAACTATGACACAGAATTCCAGTCATTGCGGACCCAGCTTTGGGCTGTTGGCCAAGAGGCATTCAATGGAGTTAGTTTGTTTTCGAGTTCCGCGACTTTCGGCGGCGCCAAGACGGTAGACACCGATTTCGTTGAGGTCATAACCTCTTCACAGGGCTCCGGCGGCGCCGTGGTCAGCTTGAACAAATCACTGATCGCCAGCGCAGTTACCGTTGATGACCTGCTCAACCCAACCACTGCTGGCACAGCTCATGCGAACGCTACCGCCCTAGCTCATGATTCAAACAAGACAGGAGCGGTCAATGCGATTGGATTGGCTGACATTAGCATATCTACCTTCACGCAGGTTCTTGACAATCTAGCAACCCTGAGAGCTGAAAATGGAGCGACCGTCTCTCGTCTAAGCTTTGCCGAAGATCATCTGCGTCTCAGTAAAGCAAACCTGACAGCTGCAAACAGCCGGATTGTGGACGTAGATATCGCCGAGGAAACGACCAGGTTAGCAAAATATAACATTCTGGTCCAGGCCAGTGCATCGATGTTGGCCCAAGCGAACTTGGCTCCAAACTCGGCTCTGCTGCTTCTTAGCTAACCTTGCGAAGAGGATATTACGATGCCTATAACACTAGGTGGTAGTTCAAACTCAGCGGGTTTCGCGGCATTCCAGCTAGACTCCGGCCAAAAGCTTTTGGAAAAAAGCTTGGCTAGGATATCCAGTGGGAAACGCATACTCAGCTCATCCGATGATCCTGGTAATCTTGCTGTTTCAATGAAACTGCAATCCGCGATCAACATGACGGGAGCCGTTAGCACGAATGTGTCAAACGCCCTTTCGTTTTCGGAAACACAAGAAGGAGCGCTTGATACGGCAGGCACTATTCTGACCCGAATGTCCGAGCTTCGCACCGCATATGACAGCCCCACGGCGTCAGATTCGGATAAAGCAGGTTACAACACCGAGTTCCAAGAGCTTCGGGGCTCGTTGGACGACTTGTTGGGCGAACAGTTCAATCAAATCAGTCTATTCAGCGAAACCGAGTCAGGTGGAATGACCGTCTATACCTCCCCTACCGGAAGTGCCGGCATAGGGATAGACATGGGAAAGCTGGATCTGACAGGTGCGTTGAATACATTCACCACGGATACTGCTTCAGCGGCAGCTACTAATGGCGAAGCCCTTTCCGGTGATTCCAATACTTCTGGAAACGCCAGCTTGGGAGACTTCTCGTCTGAAAATATCACGGAGGCTATTAGTGGAGTGGCTTCGCTGCGTGCCGAAAGTGGGGCCATTGCCTCCAGACTAACCTTCTCGCAGGAACGCCTGTCGAGCAGCAAGGTTGAATTGGAGAATGCCTACAGTCGGATCATGGACGTAGACTTAGCGGCTGAAATCGTAGACTACACGAAGCAAAACGTCCAAGTTTATGCTGCATCAGCCATGTTGATTCAGGCAAACTTGAATATGAACATCGTGAGCGACTTGCTAATGGCAACCGTTAGGAAATAAATGGCTTGTCGGCAAATCGACGACTCGGCGTCCCCCTGCCTCCTTTAGGCAGAGGGGGCCCGAGGCGGCCGATTGGTTATCTTCGCCATTGCCATTATACTAAAGAAACTTAACGTAATAATAGGAACTAAATGATGAAAGGTAAAATCTTTGTTGGTAGATCACGGGAGCTTGAGGCTATGCACAAGGCCCTCAGGCGAGGCTCCGACGACCGTGCCCTGCTCGTCACCGGAGACAAAGGCTTGGGGAAAACAGCTTTGCTTGAGCGCTTCTGGAAAGATGTCAGCAGTTCTGGTGCACCTGCCCTGTTGCTTAATCTGGGCAAGCTGAGTTCCCTTCGCGATGTAAAAGACATACCGACAGCGCTGGTTCAGTCCTTGGATGGAAGCACCTCTGCCTTGCAAGGGCGAGTGGCCGCCTTCGCTCAATCTTTCGGTCGAGCCGCCTTCGCAGCCGAACGTCAGGATCCTGAAGAGGGTGAAGAGCTTTCGAAGGAGCAGCAACTTGCTCGCCTATGGACCGAAGTGTTTCTGCAAGCTTTCCCTCTGGACAAGAGTTCTCCGGGCAATCCATTGGTCTATGTCGCAATGGATAACTTGGATCAGATTCACCCAAGCCTGCTTACTTGGTTCCTTGAGGAATTCGTTTCCCAATGGCGCGAAAATGGCATAGACGGTGCCTTTCGTTTTCTGGGGACCAGTGCAAAATGGCCCCTGGATGAATCGGCGCTCCGTTTTGTCGAAGAAATATCCAGTCAAGACCCCTTGCTTGTTCGCCTTGAACCTCTTTCGGAGGAAGAATGCGCTGAATTGGCAAGGAAACATGGCATAACGAATGTGTCCGGTGCTGATTTATTTACCAAGACCAAGGGCATCCCAAGCTTCCTCGAAGACGAACTTGAAATGCATTCAGTGACTCGATTGCCTTTTCAGAGTGATGCCACTGAAGCTCCATCTTTGCCGAAAGGCCTTACGGACCAACAAACTCAGTGGCTCTCTCGAGCTGCTTGCCTTCCTGTCCTTTCTATCGAGGGGTTGACTCTTTTCTATAATAAAAAAGAAGCCTCCGAAGCGTTCAATTGGCTTCGTTATAGTTCAAAGCTTACCATTAAGATGCCTGGCCGAAATATTGGCTTGGAGGAAGATGTGCGGCAAGCAGCTTTGGACTGGTTTCTCAAAAAAGATGCTTCGGCAGCGCAAGCCGCATTAAACCGCGCAGACCGTTTTTCCGACTTCCAAAAGCGAGTGCCAGTGGAAGATGAACGTCGCATGCTATTGGTGCTTTCGCACTTCTTGTTCTTCAATAAAAAGGCCCTGCAGGTAGTTGTAGGAGACGATGTCGACGAATATTTGGCCATGGTCAAACAACGATCCTCTTGGTTTGTCAAAACCGGACATAACTATCAAATGCTTCCCGAATACCGCGAAATCTGCCTCCGCTTCAGAGAATTAATGGGGGAAACCCCCGGAGACACAAAGGTCCAGGAAAAGATCGCTGCATGTTGGCAAAGCAAAAAACTGGAGGCTCTTAGAAAGAAAGAGCAACTACTTTCTGGTGAATCTAACCTAGTTGCCGAACTGTCGTCCATTGATTCTCAAGTAAAGGCGCTAGCATCCGCGAGCGAGAAACTTTTGTCGACCGGCAAAACGAATGCTTCTCGAAATGGAAAAGGTGGTCGACATGTGCAGATCGGGACTTCCATGGGGTTCCTCGTATTAGGTGTATTCGTGCTAGCTTTGAGCCTTGGCATACGAGACCTCTTTTCCGTCTACCATACAGCTGCGGGTATATTTCTGACTTTGGCGGGAGTTTTTTGGCCGATTGTTAAAACGGAAAGAGCTTTAGCAGCGAGCGCAAACGGGATGGATCAATTCACTGGCGAAACTCAACAGCGAGTCCTCCAGTTTCGACTGAATGGCTTGAAGACCAGAAGAACGAAGACGCGCGAAGGATTAAGCCAGATGCAAAAGGAATCTCAAGATCTGGACGAAATTCTTGAGGAGCCTTATTTGCTTAACGTCTGATCTCCTGAAATTTCAGACGTCAAGCGGACTAGGCGATCCTCTCTTGCTGCAATAGTTGCAATTTCACATTCCCAAAGGACAATCACTCGCCAGCCCAAATCCTGAAGCTCGGCTTGATTGCGCAGGTCACGCGAAACGTTGCGCTCGAACTTTTCGCGCCAAAAATTGACTCTAGTTGCAGGCATAGTGGCTTTTGCGCATCCCGCATGACGATGCCAGAAACACCCATGAACAAAGACAACGGCTTGGTGTTTAGTCAAAACCAGATCAGGTCTGCCGGGTAAATTTTTGGCATGAATTCTAAATCGAAAACCCGAGCGATGCAGGAAAGAGCGCACCAGCATTTCAGGTTTAGTGTCTTTTGATGACACGCGGCTCATTATATAGGATCTTTGCTGTTCCGATACAATGTCAGTCATGAATTGAGACCACTAAGATTTTTTCGTGGCAGAAGATGAATTCTCTGCCATCCGATCGAGTTCCATTGCCACACGCTCCAAGAGTTCGAGGAATTCTTCCCTTTCGGAATCATCGAGCTCAGAAAGCACTTCAGTTTGCAGGTCAACGGCTGTATTACGAGCTGTCTCATATGCTTTTAATCCAGTTGAGGTTAGGCAAAGCTTCTTGATTCGAGCGTCCTCCTTCCCCACCGATCTGCTGATCAAGCCATCTCTTTCCATTCGTGCGACCAAATCGGCTACGTTGTTAGCATTACTGGAAGTTAATTGAGCCAAGTCTCTTTGGGAGAGTTCGACCGAAGGACTCTCTGACAACCACCTGAGGGCAATAAATTGGGCAGGCGTAAGGTCATGTTTGACCAAACGGCGGCGAAACGACTTGTTGAGACCCAACCAAGCGGAGCGGAGTAAAACGGGAAAACGTCTCTTTTGGCTGTTGCCGCTAGAATCTTGCATCAGAACACATTGGGTGAATTGGTTTGCTGCACGTCAACTCGGTTTAATTGAAAATCAACAATTGCATGTGGTCAGAAATAAAAAACGCCCCCCCACGTAATGCGGGGAGACGTTTGGGGTACCTATACGGAAAATTACTCACGGCAATCCAAAGCAGTTCGATAAAGGGATTTTATCCTCGTTCTTGAGAGCAACGGACGCCGGAACAAAATATAGACTCTTTGTAATAAATCGGCAGAAAGGGGGGAATCTTTAGACAGCGGATGGAGTAATCATTTCGAGCGCATTACCAGATGGGGTCCGATGCCTGGGATATCAAAAGGTTGTCCCACTTCTTCAAAGCCTAGGCGTTTGTACAAGGGAATCGCGGCAAGACGAGCGTTACACCAAATGTCAGTTGTAGCCTGCCCGGAGATTTCGAGGCAGGCTTTCACTAGACTACTGCCTACTCCACGACCGCGCCAAGACTCGTCTACGCCGAGTCAGCGCATGCGGCGAGTGCGTTCGTACCTGAGTTCCTGAGTCAGGGTGACGCAACCGCCTATTCTTCCATGGTTGCAAACTGCCGAGAAGTGTACCGTTTCGTCGGAGTTGTCAGTATCCTTGCTAACTGATGGATCAATGATTTTGTCGGGATAAAGATTGCGCCACCTTACAACAAGAAGGGCATTCAAGTCAGATTCCTCTCTAATCTCGAAAGTAAAACTCATGCCGGCTATTGCTCTAATCGCCTGAAACGGTAACCACGATTTCTCGCTCGCGAGCTTTCACGTCACACTCTAGATGAAATATCTGCTGCCAAGTGCCTAGCACCAGCTGGTTTTGCCTGACTGGCACAGTAAGGTCCGGCCCTATCCATGAAGCCTGCAGATGAGAATGCCCATTGCCATCATTCCAAGCCAGTTCATGGCCGTATTCACGGCTTGGCGGAACCAGTTGATCCAGTATCTGGGGGAAGTCGCTCTCCAAACCTGGTTCGAATTCAATCGTGCCAACAACACCAGTGGATCCAATGTTAAAAACATGGGTTGTTCCGAGTGAGATGGCCGATCGTGAAACGATTTGAGCCACCTCGTCGGTGAGATTCTGCATATGGCGATGCCCCGTTGTGTGAATTCGAATACTCTCTTGGTGAGTAGCCATTACATTTCACTTTGGAAATCATCGCTCCTGCATCTCGAAAAGGAAGCCTTTCCAGTCCAGCACGATGAGCTCGCCATTGGCATCGGAGCAAAAGTTGACTGGCTTGAAAGTTCCTTTGCCTATTTCGAGTTTGTTTACCACGGCAGGTTGGTCCTTTTTGTATTTCATGGCCCAAAAATTTCCGGTTCCCCAGTCCCCGAAGAGATAACGGCCTCGTAAACTTGGGATTTTCTTCCCGTGGTACACAATTCCCCCACTCACGCTGAGACCAAGTGTTCTCTCGTATTCGTAGATGGGATCGATGAATTTTGCATTTGCAGGAGGATTGCGGTGCTTAAGTGCAAATTTGCCTGTGCCTTCACGAAAACTCCATCCATAATTACCACCCTTTTCGATGATATTGATTTCCTCGCTTTGATTTTGGCCTACGTCAGCGCAGAAAAGTGTATTGGACGACATGTCCCAGTGAATGCACCATGGATTCCTAAGTCCAAGGGCCCAGATTTCGGGGCGATGCCCTTCCTTGCCAACGAAGGGATTGTCCTTCGGTACGCCATAAGGCAATGCCCCGGTATTGCTATCCACGTCGATACGCAAAATCTTTCCATGTAAAGCAAAGGTGTTTTGCGAGAGGTCGAGGGGGTCATTGGCTTTCCCTCCGTCTCCGGTTGGAACATAGAGGTAGCCGTCGGGGCCGAAAACGGGGTTTCCTGAATTGTGGTTCCAGAAAGGCTGTGGAATACTAAGCAGCAGGCGTTCATATTTCAGATCTACTTTGCCTGCGTCAGTCTTGCTCATGCGTCGCTCAACAAGACAACTCCGCTTGGGATTTTGTAAGGTATGATAGAGGTAGAATTTGCCATTCTTCTTGAATTTGGGATGGAAGGCCAAGCCAAGCAAACCTTCCTCGAAATCTTTCTCGATCATGTTTTTGTCCGATAGATCGAGGAAGACCTTGGCATTGCCTGAATCGCGATCCTCGGGAAGGAGTAATATTTGCCCGCCTTGTAAAACAAGGAACTGTCGCTTAGAATCATCCGGCGGAACAACTATGCTGATTGGCTTGGTGGCCTTGATCTTCGAATATATTCTGACTAGGTCATAGCGGGGAGCGGCTTGAGACGAGATTGCCCCAAGCATGCACCAAGAACAAAGAGAGATAAGGAGGATGCTTTTCATGGTATTTCTTGTTAGCGGAACTTTTTTGGATTTCGAGCTAGAAATAGTGACTGGAGTCAGAGGCGGATGCCATGGGCCTCCATGGCATCGCTTTTCAGGGTGGTACCTGCTCCAGGGCTTTGTGGAATTTGATAAATGCCATCGCGAACGGAAACAGGCTCCTCGAAGCAATGTAAAGTCCATGGGATGTATTCTAGTTGGTTGCAGGCTGGATGAGAGATGACTGCGTGAATTTGAGCCTGCATCATGTCGCCATGATGAGGAGAAACCGGCAAGCCGTGCTCAAGACCGAGGTCTGCAACTTGGAGCAAACCTGTTATGCCACCGCATCGACTGGCGTCAGGCTGAAGGTAGTGGAGAGCCTTTGCCAAGACAAATTCCTTGAAGTGATCTACGCTATATAGCGATTCACCCAAAGCCAAAGGGGTTTCGATGGCTTCAGCCAAGCTGGCGTGCCCCTGCACGTCGTCATGCCAAAGCGGTTCCTCGAGCCAAGTGACATCGAAATTCACGAATCGATGACACCACTCCAATGCGACGGGCAAGTCCCATTTCGCGTTCGCGTCAACCATCAGTCGAGCTTCGGCGCCAATGCCTTTGCGAACGGCTTCCACGCGTTTGAAATCTTCCTGTGGGTCCGCTTTTCCCACTTTCATTTTAACTGCAGAAAAACCCTCCTCTTCAATCATCTTGCGACAATCATCCACCAACTTATCCAAGGGGCGATCCAACCAGCCGCAATCAGTGTTATATGCCTCTATTTTATTAGCGGGATTGCCTCCAAGCAATTGCCACAACGGCACTCTCGCGTCTTTTGCCTTAATATCCCATAGAGCTAAATCAACGGCCGAAAGTGCCATTTGAGTGACTCCGGCGCGGCCGATCCAGTGAGTGGGGGGATCGCTCGATAGTTTTTTGTACAATGCATCGGGTTTTCGCGGATCTTCGCCGATCAACAAGGGACCAAAGACTTCTCCAATACAGGATGTGAGTAATTTGTCCGAGGCGAGGCGAGCATGGGTTCCGGTATATCCAAATCCTTCGATTCCGGAATCAGTTAGAATTCGACAACCGGGCATGCCCCAATCAGTTACGACATGCGTACTGTCAGCTATACTCCCGCCCGTGACCGGGACATGTAGGAGGAAGGGCTCGAGCGAAACGATCTTCAATCTGCCTTTTACCTCTCGTAGATGGTCTCAATCTTTTTGCCGTTTTCGTAACGATACTGGTGAAGAACCTCTCCCTGTTCGCCCCACGAGGTTTCTATTCCATGGTACTGACCGTTGCTATAGTTGGTCTCTAAAGTCTTGCGACCACTATCATCCCACCAACTTTCCGCGCCTTGCTTTAGGCCCATAATATAGAAGGATTCGTTGCTTTTCACTCCATTTTCGTACCAAGAGTCGGATCGACCATGCAGTATGCCGTCCTTATATTCGTAATGATTGATTAGATGACCAGCGGTATCATAAATTTTGAAACCACCCGTTAATAAATTTCCGGTTTGCCGTTCGAGCAAATAGGTGCCGTTATCTGATGACTTCGTGAATTCATCGAACATTTCATCGGTGCCGGAGAACACCACTTTGCTGGAGGCGCTAAAATCCTCTCGATAAGCTTTCAGTTTGGATAAGATCTCATCTCTGGTATCATCTGCTTTGGCAGGTTCCCCTTCCGCGCGAAGGCCGTTTTTGACGAAATTGGCTTTCACTAGAGTCCCGTTTTCATCCCAATTACGCGCTACTCCTTCAGCCCTGCCATTTTTGTAGTTAACTGAGAATTCAGGGGTGCCATTTGGGCGTAATCGGATGATTAATCCAGAATAAGCTGTGTCGCTGTTTCGAGGGTAGAGAAGACCGAAGTCCAATGTTTCGTCCTCCAAGTAGCGTTCATCAAAAATAATCCTGAATGACGATAAGGTGCCAATCCATTCGGCGCCGGGAGCAATTGGCCTAGGTTCAGGAATAAGCACGATCGCCTCATCCTCGAGAACCAAACCCGAGGAATCGACCAGGGCTTCGTCACTGCAACTCTGGGACCAAACAAGCGCACTAAGAACTAAAATGGTGAGCGAAAAGGGGGGGTGAAACTTCATGGGAATTACCAAAATACAAAGGCTCTGGTGTTGCAAGCCGAGATGACGAAGAAAGTCGTGACGGCAATCGTCTTCCTCCTCGCCTTTGGTCCAAAAATCCATTTGAGAAGGGCATATGAAAATAGCGCGTATATCAGTATATCGTGTGGAACTCCCCCTTCATGAAGGGAAATATGCTTGGTCTGGCGGAAAGTCGGTCGAGGTATTTGACAGCACAATAGTGCAGGTTGAAACAGATAGTGGATTGTACGGTGTTGGAGAAGTTTGTCCGCTCGGGCCGTTTTATCTGCCGGCTTACGCAGAAGGAGTTAGGTCCGGCATAAGAGAGTTGGGGCCGCATCTCATCGGTGAGGACGCGACGCAATTGTTGCCACTCAATCGTTTGATGGATGCCGCGCTCAAGGGGCATCCTTACGTCAAGTCCGGCATAGACATGGCTTGTTGGGATATTTTGGGGCAAGCTTCCGGTCGGCCAGTATGCGAGTTGCTTGGCGGGCGATATGGTGATGATCTCGTGCTCTACCGTGCGATTTCCCAAAGGTCGCCAGAAGAAATGGCTGCCAACGTCGGTGAGTACAGGGCGGAAGGCTACAAGAGATTTCAACTCAAGGTGGGGGGCGACCCGGACATTGACATAGAAAGAATACAGGCCGTGGCTGCGCAAATGGAGCCTGGTGAAAAACTGGTTGCCGATGCTAACACCGGTTGGACGCAGCATGAGGCGATACGGGTAGCTCGGGCGGTCGAGAAATTAGATGTCTACATTGAGCAGCCATGCCTTTCCTACGAAGAGTGCCTTTCCGTTCGTCGTCGCACTACCCTACCCTTCGTGATGGATGAAAACATTGATGGCTTGCCCATCCTGATTCGAGCCCACTCGGATGATGCGATGGACGTGGTGAATATCAAGATATCCAAGTTCGGTGGACTCACCAAGGCCAAGCAGGCTAGAGATCTTTGCGTGAAGCTAGGCATTGCTCTTACTGTAGAAGATAGTTGGGGCGGCGATGTAGTGACAGCCGCAATAGCCCATCTGGCAAATGGTGTTCCGCCTGAGCTTCTCTTCACCTCAACCGATTTCAACAGTTATGTTACGGTAAGCGCTGCCAAAGGTGGCCCACAGCGCGAGAATGGCAGGATCTCGGCATCGAGAGCACCTGGTCTTGGCGTTAGTCTCAACGAAGACGTAATCGGTGATCCCGTCTTCGTGATTGAATGATTCAACTAAAGGGCAAGTGCTTCGCGGAGGTCGGTCACAAAATCTTCCACGTCCTGGCTGACAAGATCCCAGGAACACATTAATCGGCAACCAGTCTTGCCGATGAATACGTAGAATAGCCAGCCCTTGGCCCTGAGGACCGCTTGTACCTTTTCAGGGATATCAACAAAGACCGAATTGGCTTCCCTCGGGAACAGCACCTTCACCTCGGGGATTGCGGATAGCTCGATTTTCAACTGTTCGGCAATGGAGTTAGCTTGGTTGGCATTGCTTAACCACAAGTCATTTTCAAGCAGGGCGATCCAGGGGGCCGCCAGATAGCGCATCTTCGACGCTAATTGGCCGGCCTGCTTGCGCCGAAAAGCAAACTCCCTGGCCAATTCCTTGTCGAAAATCACTACTGCATCTCCCATTGGAGAACCATTCTTGGTTGAGCCGAAGCTAAGGGCGTCTGCCTTCGATGCTGAAATCAATTCTTTCGGGGACACTTCAAGTTTGGCCAAGGCATTTGCAAGTCTGGCACCATCCAAATGAATTCTTAAGTCATGACGGTCGCAGGCTTCACTGATTCCACGAAGTTCATCCAGCCCATAAGCTGTGCCCACCTCTGTTGCCTGGGTGAGACTGAGCGCTTTGACCTTCGGAAAATGAACGTCATCCCGCCTTGTCGCGGCTTCTTCTATGGTTTCGGCTGACAAACGGCAGGCTTTCCCCTCCAAGCCGATCACTTTGGTGCCGCCACCAAAGAATTCTGGTGCCCCGCATTCATCCGTCTGCACATGAGACATCCTGTGGCACAAGATTGCGTGATACGAACGGCACATTGTGGCGAGGGCAAGAGAGTTTGCCGCGGTTCCATTGAATACGAAGAATACCGAACAATCGGCTTCAAATAGATCTCGAACCTTGTCCTCTGCGCGCTTGGTCCAATCGTCGTCGCCGTATCCTGGCGCGTGATGGTGGTTGCATTCTTCCAGAATGGATAGGACTTCCGGGCAACTGCCGGAATTATTGTCACTGGCAAAGTTCCGTTCCCTAACTGGGGAATCACCAAAAATATCTCTGGTCATAACCAATCGCTCAAGCAGGCCAATCTCTCATCTGATCGACTACTTCTCCTCAAATTCATGAATCTCTAGACTCAATTCCTCGAGATGAAGCTCCAATTCATCGACCATGTCATCGTCTCCATGAGCTTGCGCCCGAACGAGGTTCAGTTCGATTTCCATGGCCTCTCTCTTTAACTGAAATTTTTCCTGAGCTTCGAAGAATTGTTCCATCAATTCCTCTCTCTCGTCGTCTTCCGCTTGTTCCAGTTCAGCCCGAAGTTGCTTCCAGGTCTCCATGCGTTGATTGAATAGCTGCGAAATTCCTTTGGCGGTCTGAACTTCTTTGTCCGCAAGCATGGCTTCCTTGCGAAACTGCTTGGCGCGATCCCGTACCTCGATCACCCGAGACTGCAGTTCGGCCGCCTCTAATTTCAATGAAAGGTCTTGTTCCTCCAGGAAAAGCTTGCGGTGCATGACCTCGGCCTCCTCATGATGTCCCTGAGCTTCGGCCCGAGTAATGGCTTCCCAACGCTCCATCAGAGCGGACCTTGCCTTCACTTCTTGTTGGGCTTGCTTGAGAAATCGCAGGAGAATCGCCTGTTCGTCTTCTCTTTGTTCGTCCTCAGCAAAGCCGAGCTCGAACTTGATTTGGGCTACCTTGCTCCTTGACTCGATCAGGTCCCTCTCTCGGTGGACGCTTTCGATGACAGCATTGAATGTTTCGGATTGATTGATAAAAGCTTCACCCTCCATGGACATGAGCTTCTTATGACGAGCGATGAGTTTTGCCCAAGAGGCTAAGTTTTGTTGAGCCTGAGCGTGCTCGATCTCCGTCATCCCAATCAGGAACTCGTCTTCCTCTTCCTGCGCTTCATTGAAATGAAGCTCATGCTCAAGTGCCAAGTCGCTCAACTCCTCATGTTGCTCTCTCAGTTCATCGCCGATAATGGAAAAGTGCTCCCGCAGGTCGACCTCGACAGCATCCAGCTCTTCCTCTTGTGAAAAGAGTGACGCGGCGAATGAAAATACGAGCGGAAGGGCGAGAAAGAGTAGGTTTGCCTTCATGGCTAGGGTAGTTGGGAATTATTGAGAATGGGAAAAAGTACCTTCTGCTTTTGAATGCAAAAGGCAAGACGGGAAAAAACAGGTTGTGCAATGGCCTGTCGAAGGAGTATTTCTTTCACACACACCCAATTCACCCAATATGAAAGCGCTTAAGATACTATCCAGTCTTCTGCTAATCTGCACGATCCAAGCCGGCGAACCAAATTTCCGCCAACAGGAAATAGACAAGGAGGTCGGCATAGGCTACGGACTCCAGTTGGCTGACATGAACGGTGACGGAAAGACAGACGTAGTACTTGTCGACAAGGACAAGGTAGCTTGGTACCAGAATCCTGATTGGAAGAAACATCAGGTAAGCGGCCATCTTACTCAACGCGACCATGTTTGCCTAGCTGCCCGAGATATTGATGGCGACGGCAAGGCTGAGCTAGCGGTCGGCGGCCAATGGAACCCGGGTGACACTGTTAATAGTGGTGCAGTGTTTTATCTTTCTCCCACAGCTGATCGATCCGGAAACTGGAATCCAATCAAGCTGTACCACGAACCCACCACGCACCGCATGCATTGGATCAAGAACCCTGCCGGGAAGTTCGACCTCGTGGTGAAGCCGCTGTTTGGAAAGGGAAACAAGGGTGGACGAGGCGATCCGCTCAAGATGCTTGCTTACACTGTCCCGAAGAATCCAGCGAAAGGGAAGTGGGAGACTAGCTTGGTTTCGAACTTCCTCCATAACAGCCATAATTTCGAGCCCGTCAACTGGGACAAGGATCCCGAGGAAGAACTTCTAGTTACTGGAGTGGAAGGGACCTGGCTTCTCGACCGGCAAAAGGACAATTCATGGTCGCGGAGGCAAATAGCCAAGCCTTTTGGCGGAGAGGTGAGGGAAGGGAGTCTGCCTGACGGGCGCCGCTTCGTGGCGACCATCGAGCCTCGTCACGGCTCCGTCGTAGCTTGCTACGTGGCCGAGGGCAAGGAATGGAAACGTCATGTCCTGGACACTACCCTGAAAGACGGCCATGCCCTTGCCACTGCCGATTTTCTTGGACTTGGAGGCAAGCAGGTCGCTGCAGGCTGGCGGGCGATGAACCCCAGAGGCGCTCCCGGGCTAAAACTCTTTGTGCCTCAGGACAAGAATTACTCCAAGTGGAAGACCTATCAGCTCAGTAAAGCTGAAATCGCCGTTGAGGACATCAAGGCAGGCGATCTCAACGGTGACGGCAAACCAGAAATTGTCGCGGCCGGACGGCAAACCCACAACATCATCATTTTCTGGAACGAGTCCTGATCAAGGAACAGCTAGCCGCAAAGTGTATTAAACACAGTGCTTGCATGCATGATACAATCGTATTCTTATGAGTGACATGAATCGGCGAATACTTTGTGTGGATGATGAGGAAGCCATCCTCAAGGGCCTGCGATTGCATGTTCGCAAGGACTTCGAAATGAGCACTGCCAACTCCGGGGCCGAAGGACTCGAAGTCTTTCAAAACGATGGGCCGTTTGCAGTAGTGACCGCAGACATGAGAATGCCCGGAATGGATGGTGCCACCATGCTGGCGCAAATCCGAGCCCTCGACCCCCACGTGACCACCATCCTGCTGACCGGTCACGCCGACTTCGAATTTGGCGGGGTAGACTTACTTCAGTCAGGGACGATCAACAAAATCCTGACCAAGCCCTGCCCGCCCGATCGTTTCAAGAACGCAGTGGAGAACGGCATCCTCTCCTGTCACCAGAAAACGACTGGAGAGTCTTCCGAGGAAAGCCCACCAGACGGCGTGTCTTGAAAGGGCCGCGTTCATAATGAGCGAACCCAATTCCGAGCAACAGTTAGACGAGGCGGAAAAAAGGCACCTCTACGAGGAAAAGCTTTTTGAGGCGGGACAAAAAAAGATACTGAAAAGTCAGCTCCAAGACCCTTGGGCATCCAAGCCCCTGTTGTTAAGAATGGGCTTAGGTTTTATCTGCCCTGAACGATTCTTTGGATCACTTCCTCCTCGACTATCTGGAGTCGAACGTCGAGTAGCCCTTGCTCCATCCCCCTGACCACCCCCTAGCGCCTCGGGGGATCGGCAAAGCGGTTGACGGGACTCGGGCTTTGGGTTGGGGCTGAGGGGAAATTCATCTCGCCTCACCCCTCGTCTGCGATCGTTCCTGCGCCTTGAGTTCACGGAGTTCGACGCGAGAACGCTTGATCCACCATCCGAAGATGATCATCATGACAATGCACCCGACTAATGAGTCGCTTGGGTCGCAAGGATGGCGAGAGGTTCTCGGCTTCCCTTTTATCGGTCTCGGCTGATAGAAAGCCCGAATATAATGATCATGGAAAGGAGCCAAAGGTAGTATCCGACCTCAACCTCGCCGCGAACTCCATAGAGCAAATCCACCTCTTCCTCCTGAGCCAAGATGATGGGCCAAGACAGAACATGCAACAACAGGACTCCCTGAGCGATCACAATACCCAATGGAACCGCCTTTTTTCTGTAAGTAGTCAGCAGCCGGATAGACATCGTTACCATAGCGAGGTTGGAAAGGTTAAACGCACTGTAGTAGTACCACCCGAAGTCATCTAATTCAAGTTTACGAGACGAGGCGAGAAGACATTTATCCGCACATTCCCAGCCCACGGCATCACCGCTCAAGGTATCAAGTGAAGGGAGGAAGAATGAGAACCCCCAAAAGCAATATCGCCAGCACAGTCAGCAGCCATTGCCATTTTCGGTTGGTTTCTGGCATAGAGTACACCAACCAAGAGGAAGGGTGCATCGAGGTCAAGCACTGCAACTTCGCGCGTGCGGCATGTTTTCGCCGTTTGGCTCGTTAAAATGGATTCTCGCGGGGCGGAGCGACAGGATGTTTCAACAACCTACACTTTACCCTTATTGCCCAAAATTTTC
>PAZC01000058.1 GCA_002716045.1 Opitutia bacterium | reverse complement strand
CTGAAAGAGGAGGCCGTCGAGGAATCCATTCCAGCAAAGGAGGAAGAGGAAGAGGAAGAGGAAGAGGAAGAGGAAGAGGAAGAGGAAGAGGAAGAGGAAGAGGATCCACGAAAGACACGAGAAAAACTGATCGACCAATTGAGCGAGACGGTGGAGGCATGGCGAACTTCCTCGAGTCCAAAGGCACCCTATGAAGAAGAAGAGCCTGGTGTAACCTATTATGAGGGAGAGGAACCCGAATGGGAAACATCATCTAAAACGACCACCCCATGGGGAGGCAGCCCACCTCCAGTATACACCTCGGAACCAGAGAAACATGGATGCGGAGCCTTCTCCGGATGCCTAAAGGCAGTGATCTTGGTGGGACTAGTTCTGATTGTTATACTTTTGTTTTTCAGTCTAAAGAAGGAACAAGCAGATCTAGAGATTGCGGATCTACAGAGCAGCGAGAACAACTATATCCCACTCGCATTGGAAGCCTTGGCCAAGAAAGAGCTCGGACAGTTTGACGAGAAAGATCGCTTTTACCTACGCTCAACTGCAGAGACGATTTGGCAAAGGCTAAGCTTGTATTACAAAGACAGGGACTATTCTTATCAACTAAGCTCCGGGGACAAAGAGCAATTGGCGAAGGGTTATGCGTGGGTGGCCCTGGCTTCGGAAGCCGATTCCAATTACGCGCAAAGCAGATTGTATGATAAAAATTCCAGAAGAAAGAGCCCCTTTCATCTACTGGACGACTGGTTTCTCATCAAGGCAAAGGTTCGGGTCAACTTGAGACGACCGGACAAGTTACTCGATGAAAAAGATTACAGGCAGGTGAAGGCACTGGATCTTTCCGGTGAAAAATTCAAGGACACCGCATACCTGCTGAAATTACCGTCTCTCGAACGACTGAACTTGGCAAATAATCGTATTCGAAACCTCCCGCCGTTGTCTGCGCTCAAGAAATTGACTGACCTCAACATGGCCAACACCATGTCCAATTCTCTTACTCTTAGTATCCTGACCAAAGTGAAAAGTTTGCGTCGACTCGACCTGTCCAACAACGAGCCCACTCACCTCATTCTTCTAGGTGAGATGAAGAACCTAAAGCAAGTGACCCTCACGCCAAATGACACCGTCCTGCCTCAACTGGAAACACTAAAGGAAGTCCGGCCCGATCTCCAAATCACCTTGGCCAAACACGCCGGACAACTGCCTTGAGCGCGGACCTCGCTCCAAAATGAATGGTTTTTTCAAAAAGCTGGCCAAGGCATACTTCGAGGGAAGGTGGGATAAGTGAGTAAATCTGAATTGCTGGAGGCTTTGCAGGATCTAGCTGAAAACCGGCGAATGTCCTTCGAGGTCGGTGAATTGATCGCACCCTTCAAAGGGCAGGTGCATGCGCTGTCACTGTCACTGATTTCCTCCAGCAAGACATTGGGCAACCGCTTTGAGCCCGAGTATGAAGGTGGTGATACCTTGACCTGCAAACTGGAAGGCAGCGAACTGGAGGTCAATGTTCAGACCACCCTCAATGAAGAAGGCTTGGTAAAAGGGCTCGCCCCCGGGGCATCCTTCGAGATGCATCTCAGCCTGCTCGACTTCGACGCCCTCTATCAACGAGCCGTTTTCGGCAGCCGACCAGACAGTGCCCCGCGAGCGGCAGACGAAGCAGCGGGGGAACCGGACGCAGAGCACACTGAAAGCCAGCCTCCCGCGGAATCGGCGGAAGAAGAAGAAGAAGAAGAAGAAGAAGAAGAAGAAGAAGAAGAAGAAGAAGAGCCTGCCGGTGAACCGGCAACTCCGGAGCCAGTGATCGCCCCCCCGGCGATTGAATCCATTGCCACCGAAGACGCAGGGGAAGCCCTCCGACGGGAAAGGCAAAGATTGCTTGTAAAGTTAAACAAAAGATTTGAGTCAGAAGCCACTTCGTCGAGAGCAGAGGCAGTTCACACAGAGACGGCCCACAGCATGAAAAGCTCTCGAAACATGAGCCCTGCACCTAAAAAGCCTGAGGCGAAAGCAGAGGAAAAACAAGTGGGATTCAATATCCTGTTAGTAATTGGAATCATTGCTTTTTTCGGGATCTTGGCGGTTCTTTTCGAAAACAATTCGAGCCCGGCAATTGAAACAAGACCCCCTACCGTCGATGAACGGATGGACTGGTATAGGCGGAATGCCATGGCGTCCGTGGGAAAGACGGAACTGCAAGAGGAGGATCGCCGCGCCCTTCGGGGCATGGCTTCCATTACTTGGGATGACTGCTACACCAAAGTTCCACGTTGGACAACGGTTGACGCACCAGCGCCCTCGATGGAGGCTCTAGAGGAATTGACCGAAGCCTACGCATGGCAGATCATTGCCTTGGAAGCCGACGGACATACGACCCGGAGACTGTTTGAGAATTCTCAAAGAAAGCACCCCTTTCATTGGCTTGAGGACTGGAACGTGATCGATGCCAAGACAAGGGCCGCCCTAAGAGCGCCACACCTTGCGCCGAAGGAAGTCCATTTGTTGAAGGTGACGGAACTCGATCTTGCCAACGAAGAATTAAAAGACCTTGGCTACTTGCCGACGTTGCCCGCTCTCGAGGTTCTGAGCTTGGCCAACAATCCGATTGAAGACCTGAAGCCCCTTACCCATCTGAAGAAACTAAAATATCTCGACTTGTCGGAAACCAATCCAAAAGACCTCGCGCCTCTCCAGGAAATCGAAAGCCTGCAACTCTTGAGGCTAAACAGGAGCGAAAGCCAGTTGATACAATTGGAACAACTCAAGAAAACCAGACCCGATCTCCAGATCACGCTGACAGGGAAAGACCCTTGATCACTCCCTGACCACGGCGCCGTTCTTGTAGGTGAGGCGCTGCCGTTCTTTCCCGCTGCCTTGGTAGGTAATCCAGAGACCATCCTTCTTGCCGTCCTTGTAAGAACCTTCGGCAGACTTTTTTCCGCTGCCGTACCAGGTGATGCTGTATCCATGCTTGATATCTTTCTTGTAGATGGCTGCCTGCTGTTTCTTCCCGCTGCCGTACCATTTCACCTGCAACCCATCCAGGCGACCTTCGTCATAAAGCGCAATTTCTTGCAGGCGGCGCCCACCAGTCCAGGTGGCCCAAGGGCCGCTTCGCATGCCGTTCAAGTAAAAGCCCAAACCAAGAGGCACGTTTGTGTTACCACGCAGCCGCTTGATCCAGCCGACGAAGGGCAAGTCATCCTTATAGTAACGTTGCTTTCCCCCTTCGTTGCGCGACTGTACCTCTTTCTGGTCCACGGCTTCAGCCAATAGTTCCTTCAAGACCTCCTTGTCCCTGAAGTCGGGCAATTGCTGCAACGCATCGCCTAATTCGCCTGGTAATTCGGGATCCACAACACGATCAGCCTGTGGCTCGGGCTCCGGCTCAGGTTCCAGCTCCGACTCCGGCTCAGGTTCCGGCTCCGACTCCGGCTCAGGTTCCGGCTCGGGTTCGGGTTCGGCTTCAGGCTCGGGCTCGGGTTCGGCTTCAGGCTCGGGTTCGGGTTCTTTCGGCGGAGATATCGAGGCATTTACCTCTGACTCGCTAGTGCTGTTGTCATCATCTATCGGCGCTACTTTGCCATCCTCTTTTGTTTTATCGGCGCCACAACTTCCGAGAAGGGCGGCTAGAAAAAGCGAGACAAGAAAAGTGGAACTCCATTTCATGACAAAAACACTAGCTTGGCTGAGGCGGTGGTCAAGAGATTGCCAACCTTGCCACTAAGCGCAGTTCACGCAGGTCAAGACATCGGGAAAAATTTCCAACCGCTCCTCTGCAATCGGTTTCTGGCAAAGCCCGCACTTCCCGTACCACCCCTTTTCCATTCGATTGAGAGCGGATTGAAAGCTGCGCAGCTCCTCCTCCTTGCGACGCCTAAGCTCCTTCGCCATTTGCTGGCTTTGCATGGCATCCATTCGAGAAAGACGCCCGATGGAGGTATCCAGTTCGACGATGTCCGCGGAATCCTTGCTCGATTCCAAGTACTCCTCGGTCTCCTTGATCTTTGTCTCGAGGAGTTCGCGAAAATAGGCGAGGCGGTCAGCTTCCATGAAGGAAAATGTCAAATGATTGGGGCGGGGCGGGAAGATAGGCGATGTTTGTTATCTTGTATATTGTGAGAAAAAAGAGAAAGCCGCGCAAATCGAATTTCCGAAGGTTCTCGACTTCAACGGCGCGGTCCGGGCGGATGCTTGACCTCCACGACAGCAATGCCTTTTTCCTGAATTCGAATCAGTTCATCCGGAGAATCGTCATAATGACAGGTGGAACCAAGTTTCAGGAGAAAGTCTGCCTTCCATTCGCCATTGGTGAAGACAACGTTTCTTTCCACCGGCAGTTCGTGCTCCATGATAAATATAGTGATTTTCTCCTTGCTGCCTTGAGTGAATGGCCGGGACGTAACAATCGCAATCTCGTGTCCCTGTTCGGCCAATGCCTGCATGGTCGCAATTGTGTCCAGGTTAGGGTCATATCCTCCTGAAACCCAGAAACCCTCCTTGTCCTTGAAGGGGACAGTCAAGGTGTCGTCGAAATCAAAGGTTATCAGACCGTTTGCAGGCATGGGACAGGGTCATATTCAATTAAGATGCATACAAGGGGATTTTGCAATTCGGCGAAGACCCATGTTGCATAGGATGAGAAATTACTCGTAGAAAGCATGCATGAAACTCCTCCGTTTCATCATGACACTCCGGCAGCTGGCCGTGACGGGAAGCCTTTCGGCAGGCCTTTTGGCTGCATCGCTCAAGGGGCAAGACAAGCCGATCTTTGCCCTGCAAAAGGACGAGGTAGTGGCTTTCGTCGGCGGAACGGACTTGGTTCGGATGCAGAAGGCAGGGCGGGTGGAGGCTGCCTTGACCCACCGCTTCAAGGGAGCCAAGCCACGATTTCGAGACCTTGCTTGGGAAGGAGACACTGTCTACCTGCAGACCACGGTGGCGGAACGGTGGCGGAGGCAAGCGTTCGGGGATTTGAAAGGACAATTGAAGAAAGTGGGAGCTACCTTGGTGATCGCCCAGTTCGGTAAAATAGAATCGCTCGATGGTCCCAATCGCTTGGAGGAATTCACCCGGTCGTACGGAAAGTTGATTGACCAACTTTCAGCTGATGGACGACGCGTCGCATTGCTGGCCCCCTCCCCTTTTGAATGGCCCGAAAGCAAAAGCGAGAACCTCCAGGCCTATTCGGGAGCAATCGAAAAACTGGCGGGCGAACGTAACGTTCCTTATGTCCGGGACTTGGCGGGAAAGGCAAAACCTCCAGCCCAACTGGTTGCCGCAGTCCGGGAAAAACACAGGCTGTGGCACGAGTACTGGAGACCAGCCAATTGGAAGTGCCTTTTCGGCGACGACAGTCGACGGGTCTTTTCCAATGCGTCACGCGGACTCCCCTCCTTCAAGGAGGAGTGGTCGATCTACCCCAAGCTGATCGAGGAAGCCGAGGCCCGCGTGTTTGCCGGGCAAGGCCCGGTGAACAGAGAGCCTTCCAAGCTGACTGGATCCAAACGGGCCGATGTGGCAAAGGAACTGCAAGCCTTCGAGACCTTGGAAGGTTTCGAGGTCAATCTCTTCGCCGATGAAACACTCGGCATAGCCAACCCCTTGTCCATACGTTGGGATACCCGTGGCAACGCTTACGTTGCATGCTCCGACGTCTATCCGCAAATCGAGCCCGGGGCCCTGCCCAACGACAAGGTGATTTTATTACGCGACCTCAACGGGGACGGGCGAGCCGACAAGTCGACGGTGTACGCAAAGGGATTGAATATCCCCACCGGCATGGAAGTGGGCCATGAGATGGTATACGTCGGGCAAGGCACCGAATTACTGGAGTTGCGCGACCGAGATGATGACGGTGTGGCGGAAGAACAAAAGGTATTGTTGAGCGGGTTCGGCAACGGGGACTCCCACCAAACCATCAATTCCTTCAACTGGTCTCCGGACGGCGAACTTTGGTTTTGCCAAGGGGATGGCATACAGTCGCGAGTGGAAACCCCCCATGGTGTCTCTTCCCTTTACCAGGCGGGAGTCTATCGCCTGCGCCCGCAAAGCCTCCGCTTGGACGGCTTGCTGGACGATTTCATGGGGCCCGGCAACCCCTGGGGCGTGGTCTTCGACGACTTCGGCCAATCCCTCGTGATCGACGGAGCCGGCGGCATATCCTACCTGACGCCCGCATCCATCCCCGCCAAGCGTCGCCTGCGTTTGCCCCGCATAGGTCAACCTGGCGGCTACTGCGGAATCGATTGCATGGGAGCCGGCAACCTGCCAGCTGACATGCAGTGACAATTTCTGCTCGGTGACTACAAGCGCAACCGAGTCGGACGCTTCGCCCTGTTGGAGGAAGGGGCTGGCTTCAAGGTAGTTTGGAAAGAGCCACTGCTACGCTCCAGCCATCGAAATTTTCGTCCCATCGACGTCAAGATCGGTCCCGATGGGGCCATCTACGTGGTGGATTGGTACAACCCAATCACCTGTCACCAAGATGACTTCTATCGACATCCCGATCGTGACAAAACGCATGGGCGCATTTGGCGCATCGCGCCGAAGAAAGGTGTCCTCCGGCCACCGAAACTTGCCAACGCGGCAATTGAACAATTGCTCGACGCCCTCCTCTCCAGCGAACGTTGGACTCGCCTGAAGGCAAAACAGGTCCTCGCAGCGCGCGACGCAAAGAAAGTGTTGCCCTCCCTCCGCGCATGGGTTGCCAAAAAAGGGGATGACGAGAAGCAGCGCTTGCTGCAGGCGGTTCTTTCGCTGTCCTGGATGAACCATCCCGACCTGAGCTTGATTGGCCAAGTCCTGGAAGTCGGCGACCATCGGGCCCGGGCCTACGCAACGCGTCTCCTTGGGCGCGAGGGAATCAAACTAAAGGACGCCTTCGCACTCTTGGAAACTGCCGCCGCCGACACCCACCCCAGAGTCCGCATGGAAGCCGTCTTGGTCGCCGGACAAATCCCGGACCCTCGTTCCATCCTGGTGGCAGCAGCGGTGGCGGAATCATCTAGGGACCGATGGATCAATTACGCTTTTTCACAGGCAGTGCATCACCTCAAGCCTGTCTGGTTGCCCGCCTTTCGACGCGGGGAAGTGGACTTCGGCAATCGACAACAAGGCATGACCGCGGTGCTTGGGGAAGCGGGTGCCCGGGGCCTGCTTGGAGAGATCCGCAAGCTACTTCTTTCCGGCGAAGCTCAAGGTACCGCCCGCACAGCCTTGGGCAATGCCCTCATCAACGCCGGCGGGAAGGACGAAATCGAACTCATCCTCAAGCTGCGTCCGTCTAGCCCCGCGCTGCTGCAGTCCCTTGCGAAGCGCGATCGGCCCGACTTGGAACTAGCCGCTTTGTTGGCCCCCTTGCTAAAGGAGAAAACCGTCGATACAAAAGTCGGGGCCATGGATTTGATTTCCCGCTGGAAAGTAGAGGGCTTGAGAGAGGAGGCGCAGGGGTTCGCCCGGCAAAAGGAAGCGCCCGATGCCTTGCGCTTGGCCGCCATACGTGCAGTGGGTTCATTGCAGGGATCGCAGGCCGTGGAAATCCTGACAGGGCTTGCCACTGACAAAAACTCAAGGCACAGGATGCCTGCGGTGGTTGCCCTGATCCGGACAGACACCGAACGAGCCGCGGAGTTGGCCGTCGACGTCATCAAGGAAAGCGCCAAGGAAGCGGAGCTCACTCAACTGCTCGAAAGTTTCGCATCCCGTGAGAAAGGGGGCGAGACCCTGGCCAAGGCATTGAGGAAAAGAAAGCCAAGCCAAGCCGAATGCAAGCGCGTGCGGGAAACGTGGATCGCCACGGGCCTCGTGAATCCACCGCTGGCCTACACCTTGGACGAATTGACCGGCCAAGCTGCCAAAGACAGGAAGTTCGATGATTCCTTGGTCGATCGCTTGGTCGCAGAGGGCAAGCGAGGAAGTGTCTCTCGTGGCAAAGAGCTCTTTCATTCCGCCCAACTAGGCTGCGTTGCCTGCCACAAAGTGGGATCGACAGGAGGAGGCATCGGGCCGGACCTTTCGGCAGTCGGCAGCGGGGTGCCGGCGGAACGGATCGTGACCGAGGTGGTTTGGCCAGCGAGACAGGTAAAAGAAGGATATTCGCTCACTCGCGTCACGTTACGGGATGGCCGGGTACTGCAAGGCTACCAGCAACCGGCTCGCACGGAAAGAGTTCTTATCCTGCGCGACTTCACAACCGGGAAAAGACAGTCTTTTGCACCAGACGAAGTGGCCCGAACGGAAATGGTTGGCAGCCTCATGCCCCCGACGGCGAGGACTTTGCAGGAAAAGGAACTGGCTGACCTGTTCGCTTACCTATTCAGCCTGAACGGGTCATAAGACTAGGCCCGACTACCCAGGAAGAAAACGCGCAAATCCCCTTCGCTGCGGAGCAGAACAATCCACGCATAAAGCGCGGAGACCGCATTGCCTCCCAACAGAATGGCAATGGTCATAAACGCCTTGGCCCAAAATCGTGGCTCGCGATACCAGATCCAAGCGCAGAACAGGAGAAAGCCGACGTAAACGTCGAAGAGGGAAACGATTCCCCAAGGCATTTCCGTGAGGATGGCGCCTTCCTCCCAAAAGTCGCCTTGAGTGAAGCCGAAGACCAAGACGCCGATCATGACGATCGTGAGAATGGCAAGATAAATGGAAAATATGCGGACAGTTTTCATAAGCTCATCGAATGAAAGGGCGGAGGAAAAGTCAAAGCGACCGGATGGGTCGCAGAAAAGTTACTTGAGCGCCGGAATGACCGCCTTGCATGGCTGACCGGCGCAAATGAAATGACCGAGGGCGGCATCCTTTTCATCGGTGATCAACCAAGTATGGGCGCCGTAGGAATTTTGCTTGCGGGTGGCCCCGTTGGCGAGTTCGGCGTAGAGTTGACGGTTTCCGTCGAAACTGATCCAAAACACCTTCACCTTCTTGCCCGACTTGTTCTCGAACTGGATGGTCACGTTTTGACCATTGCGCGAGCGCGGAGGAGACACCGTGCTGGCGGGAACCCATTTGACGTCGACCAACTTGACGGGCGCCGATGGGGCGATGGTAACGAGAGTGGAGAGGTCGGCCCCAGTATTTACTTCGAGACCGGGAAGCGCCTTGCGCAGTTTTTCGGCGCCATCCTCAGTCACCTGCGATTGCCAAAGATAAAGTCGCTTGAGTTTCATGAGGCCAACCAAATGATCCAACCCCTTGTCCGAGACCTTTGTCCCGTAGAGGTTGAGGTACTCGAGGTTTCCAAGGCCCTTGAGATGGGCCAAGCCAGTATCTCCCACCCCGGTCTTTTCAAGGTGTAGGCGCCGAAGGGAAGAAAGCCCCTTGAGGTGAACCAAGCCGGCATCGGTCACCTCGGTGCCTGCCAGATGCAGGATGACCACGTTTTGGAGGCGTGCTAGGTGAAGGAGACCCGCATCGGTCAAGACATCGCCACGAAGATGAAAATCGATTTCAATACCCTCGGTGTTCTGGGCGATGCCGCGCACGGCGCCACCGAGCTTTTCGATCGCGGCCAACGCGTCCTTGTCATCGGCCGAGGCGGAAGAAGCAATCAGGCAAAGGCAAGTGACTAAAAAGGACGGAAAGCGAAGCATGTATTTCACGGAGATCAAAGGTGAGTGTCTTTGGGGAAATCTCAAGGCTTGAGACAAGGCAAGGCTTACTTTTTCTTGGGAGCCTTGCCTTTGGGCGCGGGCTTGAAGTAGGGGGACACTTTCACTCGCAGGGCCCAGTCCATCCACTTTTTCTCCAGTTCCTTGGCCTTTTTCGGAAAGGATTCGATCAGGTCGTTTGTTTCGCAACGGTCCTGCCCGATGTTGTAGAGTTCCCAACGGCCCTGGTTGAAGCGGGAGTTGCTCCGCACCAGTTTCCAGTCGCCCTGCCGCACCGCGCTGGAACCAAAATGATCGAAGCAGAGCAAGCGCTCGGGCATCTTGGTTTCGCCTGCGAATATCGGTATGAAGCTGGTACCCTCCACCGGTTGGATTTTATAGGTGCCGAAGGTTGCCGGATACTTGGCCCCGGTGGCGGAACAAATAGTCGGCATGAAGTCAATCAGGTGGATCGGCGTACGGACCCAGCGATCCGGATTCTTGATCCCCTTCGGCCAATGAGCGACCAAGGGGCTGCACTGACCACCCTCGTAATTGAAGTGTTTGTACATCCGCATGGGAGTATTGCTGAGGCAGGACCAGGCGCTGCCGACAGAGTGGTGGGTATCGGGGCCACCCACCTTGGCGAGGTCGTCTCCTTTGTGGAGTATGGTCTTGCCCGTGCGGCTGCGCTGGTCGAAGCCATAGGGGCCCCACTCGTAGCAGGCCCCGTTGTCGCTGGTAAATAGGATCAACGTGTCATCGAGGTCGCCGCCTTGCTCCAGTTGGGCCAAGATCCGACCGATGCCGCGATCGACGTGCTCGACCATGGCGGCGAAGGTGGCCATGCGGTAGACCAAGTCTTCGCGCCGGTCCGCGTCGACCTCTTTCCAAGCCGGGTTTTGTTTGCCGGGGAAACCATTGGCGATGTCGTCGCGGTCGGTCGGCACGTCGGACAGCTCGGTGAACTGCCAAGTCTTGGTCACTAGGCCGGATTTCTTTTGCCGCTCGTAGCGCTCCTTGCGCAAGACGTCCCAACCGCGGCGGTAAATTTCGAGGTAGCTGTCGCGGGTCTTGGCCGGAGCGTGCAGGGGAAAGTGGGGAGAGGAGTGGGCCAGGTAAAGAAAGAATGGTTTCTTCTTCTTTTGGCCCTGCTTGATGAACTCGACGGCATAGTCGGAGAACGCGTCGGTGGCGTAGAAACTCTCCGGCTTGTACTCGATCTCCGGTTTGCGGTCGGCAGGCAGGCGGCGGTAATTATTTACCTGCCATTGACTCGTGCTGTGGCCACGGGTGTAGCCGTAGAACTCGTCGAAGCCACGGGTCTCCGGGCTTTCCTGATGACCGACGTGCCATTTCCCTACGCAGTAGGTGTTGTAGCCGGCAGTCTTGAGTACCTCAGCCAAGGTGACGCACTGCTTGCTCAGCTTGCCTCGGTAGGCCGGACCCATCTTGGCCGTGCGGTCACCACCCGTGAAATTCGCGATGCCTGCCTGGTGGGAGTACAGTCCCGACAGCAGGGAGGCCCGCGAGGGACAACAACGGGCGGAGTTATAGTTCTGGGTGAAGCGGAGCCCACCCTTGGCGAGGCGGTCCAAATGCGGCGTCCGCACCTCGCCACCGAAGGCTCCGGCGTCGGAATAACCCATGTCGTCCACCAAAATGACTATGACGTTGGGCTTGGCCATGAGGCCAAGGGCCGAGCAAAAGAGAAGGGTCCAGAGAAAGGCAGGGAATTTCATGTCCCGACGTTGCCAAGCGAATTGGCATCGGTCAAGCGCTAGGGGCCAAAGCGGGCATTTCGGCCGGAAGGACCTCTCACTCCGGGACGGGGGCCGTCCGCAAACTTCTTTTGCCCCCCGCCTTCTTTAAGAATATGCTGATTGCAGCCTGCTGTTGAGCGGACATTCGGTCGAGGGAAGTTCGGCCTTTTTGGTCGGTGCTGAAGAGTACGTCCAAGGGAGTCATCTTCCTGACGTTGAGGGCATTGGGGTTTGCCCCGTTGGCTAGTAACAAGCGGACGATATTGACCCTGCCGAGATTACAGGACCAATGCAGAGCGGACGCCTTCGGGAAAACGAACACGTTGGCATCAGCCCCTTGCTCCAACTTACGCTTCACTTCAGCAAAGTTGCCGGTGTTGATGTCCTGAGCCGTGATCGCGGGCGGTTCTGGTTGCGGACCAGAGGACTGCCACTCTCCCTTGACCCTGGCCTGAAGGTCGATCCAATAGGCGTCGACGTTCTCCTTGGTGATCTTGCGCCCCACAATGTCGATGTAATCCTTGCCGTCGAGGTTGTCCTTTCCCTCGATGATTTCCTTCAACACCTTGATCGACTGATAGCCGTACTGGGACGGGTTCTGCACGATGGTGCCGGTGACGAACCCTTCCTTGATCCCCTGCAGGGTGACGTCGTTTGCGTCGAAGCCGACCAACTTGATCTTGCCCAGTTTGCCAGCTTGCTTGAGGGCTTGGTAGCAGGCTGGCAAGTTGTACTCGAAGAGTCCAACCATTGCCTTCATGTCAGGATAGGCGGCGATGGCGGCGTCTGCCTTCTGCTTGGCGCGCGCAAGCACCAAGGCATCGACGGCAGTACCAAGAATCTTGTATTTGCCGCCATCCAGCACGCCTGCAACGGGATCGTGGGCGATCTTGCCACGAGATTCGGGGACGGGACGGCCGAAGAGTTCGTCGATCACTCCCTGGCGTCGCTGCTTGGCATTTTCCTGCTCGAGCCGTCCGACGAAGAGCATGACGCCCCCGCCGTTGGGCAAGGCCTTCTTGACCAGTTCCCCGCACATGCGGCCCGCCTTGTAGTTGTCCATACCAAGATAGACGCGACGTTTTGATTCTGGAGCGTCTGCATCGTGGGTAATCAGCGGCACCTGGGCGGCAATGCCGTTGAGCCATGCGGTTTGGTTGTCGGCGTCCAGTGGACTGATGGCGATGCCATCAATCCCATCCGCAAGCAAGGACTCCACCATCTGCTTCTGCTGGACGACGCTGAACTGGGACGGCATCTTCACCACCACCTCGACGCCTAGGTCCCTTTGAGCATCGAGGCATCCGCTCTTGGCGACGTTCCAGAAACCGGCGATTCCGTTGGTCACGAAGGCAAGACGCAGCTTGTCACCTTTGCGAACTTGACCTGCGGACACCCGCAGGAAATTCATCTGCCTAGTATAGACAAGTTCACCTTCGACGAATATCTGGAATTTGCCGCTGTGCCTGTCCTCGTCAATCATGGAGAAGGAGCCGAATTCCATGGCACCGTCCGGATAGGAGGATTTGCCATGATACGTCTTGCTCACCGGGTCATAGCATTCGTAGGAAATGCCGGGAGGAAAGCCCTCGCCTTTGCTGCGCCAAACAAAAAAACCAGACTGGGCATCATATTCCTTCGTGCCTACAAAGGGAACTTTCTTGCCATTGATGAGCGGGCTGAAGGTGGCTTCGAAGGATTTTCCCTTTTCTTTCCAGCGAATTTCCATGACATCCTCAATCGCCTCTCGTTCGCCTCCCTCGGGCTGCTGATAGCCATTGATTTTCCAAGTGCCGATCTCGCTCGCAAACAATTTTGCCGCATCCCCGGCGGACAATTTCCGGTCGGAGGTGCTCAAGGCCAAGGCACGGGCCAGGGACTGGGACTCCGGACTGAGGTAAGAAAGCTTCACCTCGAAAGGCTTGCCCTTCATCGAGATGGTCAGGTTGTCTCCGACGAGAGAAACAAAAGTGGCCATGATCAAGCGGCCATTCTTGTCCTTCCAGACACGATCAAGAAGCGTTTTCAGCAACTCTTCTGATATTGGAGCCGGGGCCTGAACGGATGCCTGCCCCTCCTCCGCGAGGGCATCTTCCTGACGGTAAATTTCGGTGGGAACCAAGTCGACCTGCTTGACCTCCCTACCCGTTAAATGGGCGAAGACATTTTTAATCACTCGCCTGCCCATGCGGTCTGGAAATTGTATGGAGGCGGCATAGATCTTGCCCGCCTTGATGGCGTCCCGGCACTGCTTGGTCCCATCGAAACCAATGATCTTCAATTGCTTCTCCTTGCCCGCTGCCCTTGCCGCCTGATACGCGCCCAAGGCAGAAGGATCGTTGATTGCAAAAATACCGGTGAGGTCAGGATGGTCTATCAAGGCATCCGCAGTGGCTTGCTCACTGGGCCTCTGGTCGGCTTCGCCATCGACTTCCGCCACGATCTCGATCGCGCCGCCCTCCCCTTTTTTATTGTGGACATCGATGACCTCCCTGAAGCCTTCCACTCGCTGGACGCATGCATTGGCAATCTTGAAGCCGAGCACGAGCACCTTCCCCCCTTTCGGACCCAAGGCCTCGATCATGGCTTGCCCCGCCAACTGGCCGCCTTGGAAATTGTCAGTACCCACGTGCCCCGTGATTTTCACGCCTTCCGCGGTACATTCGGCATCGACTGTAAAGACCGGGATACCCGCGGAGTTCGCGCTTTTTATAGCTGGGCCAATGCGGACGCGGTCCACCGGCGCCAACACGATGACATCCACCTTTTGGGCAATGAAAGCATCGATTTGGTCAGATTGTTTTTTGACATCGATTTGAGCATCCTCGACTTGGAGCTCTGCTCCCCGTTGATCCGCCTCCGCTTGCATGCCGGCAACCATTTGACCGAAAAACGGATGGGCGAGGGTCATCACCGAAAACCCGATTGCGGGACGGTTCGGCTCGGCCAATTCCCGGGCCCAGGCACGAGGCGCGTCAAAGGAGAGAAGCCCTTGAGGGGTCATGAAACAATCATCGAGATGGAGGTACAATTCGACTTTACCTGACCGGAGCCTGGCTTTAACGTCGTCGTCCCGTTCGCATTCAACGACCTTGGCTTGACTCCAGTCGAACCCCTTTTCGCGAGCTTCCTGCAAAATTTCAGCATACGCTTTTTGCATCCCGACGATCAGCTCCTCCTGAAAATCATCCAGAGCGGGATCCCAGGTCCGCACCACCTTGCGGTCATCATTCTTGGCCATGAACTGCTTGAACGCATCCTTCCCCATGCCGAGGCAGGTGAATTTTCTAAATGCCCCGTAATCCTGCGCCGCAAAGGCCTTGGCAACCCCGCGAACCATTGCTTCGTGGTCAACCCCGGAGGCAATTGAATGCGGGGCATTGGCAGCCAACTTCCGGGCCAAGGCTCGGGACTCGGGGCTGAGGTCAGCCAGTTTCAGCACATAGGTCTTGCCCCGCATGGCAATGGTCACGGTATCCGCGTCCGCGGAAACGAATTCGGCTCGAATGGCGTTGCCCTTGGCGCTGACCCACTCGAGTTCCTCTGCTAGGGCAGGCAACTGAAAAGTGCCGAGGAGAGTCAATAATACAAAGGAGAGAAACTTAGTTCTGATCATGGAATGGCTCATTTCATTTTTTTGTTCTGACAGCGACATTAGCTCGGGGCACACCTACCTCACGGCAAATGGACAAGAGATTAGCAAGGCGCCGATCGGGAGCATCCCCATCGACACTAACGAGAACCTTGAGGTTCGGTTTCTTTTTCAATTCTTCCTTCAGCCAGCCCATCAGTTTGTCCTCCGGCACAACTGCTCCCAATACGATGAAATCACCATTTTCGCGTAGGTTAATCTTGGCGAGACTGGACGGTGGAGTCAGGGTTTGCCTTCCGTGGCCTTCTGCTGGCAGAACGACCATGTGGTCTGTTTCGTCCTCCAAGTCCCGAACGAACTGCTTGCCATCCCAGATAAATTTCCTAGGGGTTCCGCTGTTTGCGCCTTCCATCTTAAATCGCTTCGTTTCCTTCCCGTTCTCATCCCATTCGGTTCTGACGAAGCTGTCATTCTGGCCTAACTTCATTTCAAGGTTCTTGTTTCCGTTGAGATGCCACTCGGTAAGCACCCCGACCATCTTGCCCTCATCATAGAATAATTCCCGCTTCTTCTGACCGTTGGCATGCCAAAGGGTCGCCCGTCCATGTGGTTCTCCATTCTTGTAGTTGAGTTCCTCTTTCTTCTTTCCATCCTCCCGCCACACGATCCAAAGGCCTTCCTTCTTCCCGCCGACCTTTTGGGACCAGCCCCGAATCTGGCCTTTTGCGTCCCACATGAAAAGATAGCCTTCCGGTTTACCTGCCTTGTATTGTCCAAGGGCCAAGCCATCCCCTCTGCTTTCCTTGATCCAGCCCGTGTAAGGAATGCCAGAGTTCTGGTCCATCAGCAAGTTGTCGCTCGGGTGACGGTGCAATTGATTTTTGTCAAAAGCTCGTCCGAAAAGCGCCACCAGAAACTTCGCGTCCCGCAGGTCATCCTCGTCAGTTAAACGGACAGGTTCAACGGCCGGGTCAGGAGCCTTCAGGTCAACCTCGAGGTATCTCTGACCGATTAGGCGGCCATCTACAAAGTGGACTGTCTTAATCCTGCGACCTGCCTCGACGGGACCAATGATGCGTCTCGCGAGATATTTTCCGGCCACGCTGCCGTCCTCGTTGTAAAGAAAACCGACCCCGTTACCATAAATGATATTGGAATCAGGGCATTTTTCACCGTTGGGTTTCCACATCACAGTGGAAGCAGACAAACCATCCTCGAATTGAGATTCCCATTTTTTTTGACCGGATTCATAATATTCAACGTAAGGCCCGGAGCCCTTCACCAAGTTGGTCTCACTTCGTTCCCCGTTCGGCTTCCAACCAATATCATTGTAGATGAAACCATAGCGGTATTCGCCTTTGAACATTTTGCGCCCCTCGCTATCCCACCGTTCATAAGGACCATGAAAGAGGCCTTGGCGAAAGCTCCCCCGTCTGGTCTTGATACCATTCTCGTTCCAAAAGACAAAGGGGCCGTCCTCTCTGCCCTCCTTGAAATGAATCAACAAACTCTTACGGCCGTTTTGATGAAAACCCTTGAACCAACCAGTGTAGGGCGTGTCACTGGTTGGGGCATGGGCCAAGTTGACGCCACCAACCTTTTTCATCAGGAGTTCATCGACAACTTCGGGGGCATTTAAGTCCGGCCAACCAGAGACCGGCTTATCGGTTGCAACTTGGGTCGAGGACAACTCTTGGGTTGTCGCATGAGTTGCAGCTTGTACCCTTGAGATCGATGCCAACTTTCGGGCCAAGGCTCGCGACTCCGGGCCGAGATCGGCCAGTTTCAGCACGCAGGTCTTGGCCCGCATGGAAATGGTCACGGTATCCGCGTTCGCGGCAACGATCTTAGCCGGGATGGCGTTGCCCTTGGCGCTGACCCAATAGAGCGCCTCTGCCTGTGCAACGGAAAAGCCAAGGGTCAAAAACCCAAACATTCCCAAAAAAAACAGAGGAAAATACTTCATGAAATTTATTTTAGCCCAATAAATTACTTAGGCGCCATTATAAACTTACGCAATTATTGGAAAAGGCGGGCGAAGCCTGCTCGAGCTCAATCTTCTTTGATCCAGATATTGCGAAAGCGGACAGGGGATCCAATGTCCTGCAAACCAATGGGACCAAAAGTCACCTTGGCATCATAGTGACCCAATGCGCGGGGCACGGTGACCCCGAGTAGCTCACGTTTGTCATGCACCAGCACGCCATTATGGTAGAGGGTCAGAGTGGCGGGTGCCTTCAGTTTGCCGTCCTTGAAGACACTTCCCTCGAGCAAGTGAAAGCGGGGAGCGGTGAATTCAAGGTCGTAGGTTTGCCATTCGCCTGGTTTGCGGCAGGCATTGACCAAGGGAGGAAATTGTCCATAGACGGCTGCGCATTGGCCATCCGCGTAAAGGGGATTTCGAAAGGAATCCAGTATCTGGATATCGTAAACCCCAAGCAGGAGCAAGCTGCTGTTGCCACGCCCGAGGCCATGACCCATGACCTCGGTGGGCGAGGACCATTCCATGTGCAATTGAAAGTCGACGAAATTGACATGTGTTTTCAGCATGGCGCTGTAGATGGGACCGACCGGCTTGGCCTTTTCAGCTGCGGTCCCGGTCCGGCTCAATTCACGGGCCGCCGCGCGGTCCTGGTCAAACACTCCGAAATAACCGTCTTTCACTTTCCAGCGGCTCCGCCCGGGGTGGGCGAACCAGGAAGAAAGGTCCTTGCCATCGAAAAGCACGGTGGCTCCGTCAGGTGGCTTGAAGGGATAGCCCTTTTGTTTCTCGATCGGGCCGGGATCGACGACCTTGGGACAGGGCCGGGCAGGATCATGGACTCGCCACTTGTCGCCTGGCAACATTGGGGTGTCCGTATAGCCGGGGCGACCATCTGCGGGTTTAGCCGCAACGACGGGCTTCGGTGGAGGCCTCTCTCCGGTGAGGTAGGTAACCAGCAAGCGCGGACGAAGCCCGGGATCAGCTGACTCGCTACTGTGAAACACCTGCCGGGAGCCGTCCAAACCCATCAGCAAAATGCCTTCATTGACCGTTCTGGGAGCGGGCTGCACCCAGTTCCAGTCAGGCGTCCAGGAGGGATTGCCACCGCGATCGAGGACCCCCTTGATGGGCGCAGTTGAGGACCACTGATCGATCAAGGCACTGAGGTCGCCCCGAAATTCCAAGTCGAATGGGGCGTTCGCCACAAGCCCAGCGCTTGCCTTTCTGGCCAAGGCCGGTTCCCCGTAGTCAACGCCTGCAGTCGAGGGGCCCGGGGTCCCGCTTGCCCATGTGGACCTGGTGGGAAAGCCTCCGAAATCGGCCAAGTGCATCCAAGTTGCCTCGTGGCGCTGACCACCCAAGAGGGTACCCCCGCAATTGCCTCCTTCCCGCCAAGCCGAATTGGCCGGCGCAAGCCGATGAGCGACCACTCCCCCACCCTTCGGCTCATTTTGGCAAAAGAGACGCAAGGTGACCTTGTTGATCATTGAATATTTCGCGTTGAGGGATGAAACGTCGAAGCGAATCAGGCTGTAGCGACTGTTCTTGCTGACCTCAATAGTCGGACATTTGCCGAAATTCGACATACCGCCGGCGAAAGGACCGGCATTGACCAGAAAGGTGTCGTCAGCCCCCTTGTAGTTGCCGCCATTGACGAAGACCGCGGTTTTTTCCTGGGACTCCTGAGACAAAACAAACGGTGCCAGAAAAAACAATCCGGCAAGCCAAGGATTAAATGGCAAAACTTTCATGGCGTCGATGATCGTCCAAAGTGATCGCCTTTCTTCCCGCGGTCAAGCGATTCAAAAAAGGGACCAAAAGCCTAGTCAAGGAATGATGAGAAAAACAAATGTTTAGTATCGAATTTGCTGAAGTTCATGATAGATATTGTATTTGGAATTAAAAAACCCACCCCAAATATCATGTATAAGAAAACTATCTCACTCCTTGCCTCGTGCGCATTTTTATTGTCTCTCCCGCTCGCGGCTGAGCCCCACAAGCCAGCTCTCGAAGGAGCCGAGCCGGGCAAATGGACACAGGATTACGACGCGGCCTTGAAGGTAGCTGCCGAAAAGAATCTTCCCTTGATTCTGAACTTCACTGGTTCCGACTGGTGCGGATGGTGCAAAATCATGGACAAGCAAGTGTTCGCGGAAGACGAATGGAGCGCTTACGCCAAGAAAAACTTGATGCTGGTGACCTTGGACTTTCCTCGTGACAAATCCATTGTGCCCGCAAAGTGGGTGGGACGAAACAATGAACTGAAGGGTAAGTTCGGCATACGCGGATATCCTTCCTACGTTGTGTTGGACAAGGATGGCGAAACCAAGCTCGGCCAGCTCGGCGCTTCCCGTGACGCCACTCCGAAAAGTTTCATCGAGAAGACCGAGGACGTCATATTCTTCAGTGATTCCGCATTGGCTGAATTCGCCAAAGGCATACCCGAGGAAAAGAGCAAGGAATTCAAGGCTGTCCTGGCGACTCGCGAAAAAGCGAACAAGAAACTGGACAAAGCAAAAGGCGCGCTCGGCGAATGGGTCAAGACACGCCCCAAGAAAAACGCTGAAAACGACAAGTTGTTCGCCGGGTTCCAAAAAGACATTTCCGCTGCCATGAAGAAGGTCAAGGAGGCCAACGAAAAGATCAAGGCCTTCAAGTAGATCCCTCCGAGAGAAGCCAGGCGGCGGCCCGCAATTTCTCAACCTTCTAGAAGAAGGACCTCATCATGATCATGAAGCGCACCCTCTTGTTCACCCTGTTGGCAACCGTAGCCTTCGGAACCGCTCCGCGGCCCGTCATGGCCAAAGATAAGCCGAAGGTAATTTACTTCACCCATGAGCCAGGCAGGTGGCACAAGTACACCGCCCAAAAGAATGTCTTCAGCCAAATCGCCGAGAAAGCGGGATGGGAAGTCACCATGATGACGGGGGATCATGACAGCCAAATCGAAAAACTCCGCACGCCGGACTTCGCCAAAGGTCACGATGCCATCGTCTACAACTTCTGCTTCGCTCACAGCAAAGATTTGGAAGCGCAGGCCAACCTCGTCGCCCAAACCCGGGAGCACGGCGTGCCCGCCATGCTGATCCACTGCGCCATGCACAGTTGGTGGTCCACCTACAGCGACGGCAAGGCAGGTGCCTTGGGACCTGATTACAAGGGCAAGGCGAAGGCCGATCCCAAGCTGGTCGAGGAGTGGAGGAAAAAGTATCCGAAGAAAGCGTTTCCCGCGTGGGGCGATTTCACCGGTGTGGCCAGTCGACGGCATGGTCCCAAGCAACCGATCAAGATGATTCGTGTAGGCAACCATGCAGCCACCAAAAGCTTCCCCAAGGAATTCACCACAGGTAACACCGAACTCTACAACAACATCTACGTTCTGGATGGCGTGGTGCCACTGATCGAAGGTGTCCAAGGAAAAGCCAAAGCCATCGTGATGTGGTCCTGTCCGCAGGGAAAGTCCCAGGTGGTCGGCCTGACCGTGGGCCATGATTTGGGCGACTGGGCAACGGACGAATTCCGTGGTCTCATACACGATAGCGTCAACTACTTGATCGCCAACCCCAAACCCTGACATCATGAACAAACCATTCTCCAACATAATGAACATCTTCACTGCGATCCTTTCGCTGGCCTTGGCTTTCTCTTGGCTTGCTATCGACACTCATGCCCAAGACAAGGCAACCGAACAGGCGGCGGCCGATGACGGCCAAGTCTACGAGGCGATCGGTATAATGTTTGCCCAAGGCTCGGGGCTATCGCGCATGGATTTCACCCCCGAGCAAATCGAGCACATCGTTGCCGGCATCAACAAGGGCCTGACAATAAAGGAAGTCCCTGCTGAGATTCGGGCCTTGGAGCCTAGAATGCAGGCCATCATGGAAGCAAAGATGGCGATTGCCCGGAAGGCCCAGTTGGCTGAAGGGGCCAAACGAGCCGAGGCCAACAAAGCGAAAGCCAAGGCCTACTTCGATGAACTTGCGAAAAAGCCCGGCGTGCTGAAGGATCCGAGCGGTTTCTACTATGAAATCCTCAAGGAAGGCACGGGGGCATTGCCGACAATGAACGACACCGTGCGCCTGCACTATCACGGCACTCTTATCGACGGCACAGTTTTCGACAGCTCTGTGCAGCGGGGAAAACCGACTAGTTTTCCAATGGGTGGCGTCATCAAGGGTTTCTCGGGTGGCTTAAGCAAGGTAAAGGTAGGGGGCAAGATACGCATCCACATACCGAGCGAACTGGGCTACGGCGACAACCCTCGTCCGGGTGGCCCGATCAAGCCAGGCGACACCTTGATCTTCGAGTGCGAGTTGTTTGAGATCGTAAAGTAGATGGTAGGCAGGCGAACCGTCCTGCCCTTTATTTTCTTGGGAAACGCTCCTGCCGGATACGTTCTCTTTCCTCAAGCATTTCTCGCCAGCGCAAGCGTCTGGCATCTTGGTCGAACTTGATCTTGTCGCGACTCTTCTTGCCGTTCAAGTAGGTGTATTCCTTGGCTATGCGACCATTGGACTTCCAATATGTCCAAACACCATTCTGTTGACCATTCTTGTAGTGTCCCTGCATGCGCTTCTGCCCGTTCCACCACCACCCGACAGAAAGACCATCGCGCAAGCCATGTTCGTAACGCCCCAATTCCTCCAATTGGCCATTCCTGGAATATATGCGTTTGACCCAACCGGTGAATGGCCCGCCTTGATCTGAAACCGTTTCCACTCCGCGGCGCCTACGCACGATCAATTGATCAAGACTCGTCGCGCTTTCAGCGATTTCCTCAAGGGCATCCGGATCGTCCAAGTCGACTTCCACTTCCTTCTCCTCAATCGGTTGCTTCTCAAGTTCAGGCGATTTCTCCGGCTCGTCCTGGGCGAGAGGTTCCTCTTTCTCCGGAGGCGCTTCTTCGGGTGATGTTGCGGGCAAGGCAAGGACTGTCTCCGTTTTCTTGGCTGTCTTGACGACAGGCTCCTTGGCATCAACCGGTTGGGGCTTTTCTTTCGGGGGAGGCAAAATGCCCTGAAGCGGAGGAAAATATTCGACGAGGGTATCACGTGGCACGAGGGCGAACACAACCAAGGAGCCCACTATGGCAACTGCCCCGACGGTAACCGAAAGTACCTTGAGGTAGCGAAAAAATTTCATTTGTGGAAATTAAAATTCAGCGGAGCGGGCGTATTGCGATCTCCTTGAACCAAACCACTTGACCGTGGTTCTGAAACCCGATGCGCCCTTTCCGGGGCAACTCCTTGAGGGCGCGTTTGAACTTGTTCTCGGAACCGTCGGGGTTCTTGCCCGGTGTATCCCAGTCCTCGAGATTCACCTGAAAGCATTTGCCTTCGTTTATATGACAGGCAACGATCGATCCCTCGCAACGGAGGATCAATTTGTTCCACTGCCCGATGGGCCTGGAAAAATCCTTGGCCGGAGCCAACCCATCGTAAAAGGATCCGTTCAGCTTGCGGGCAGGAAGTATGCGGTTGGCTTTCTTTTGAAATCCTTCGTTGTCCATCAACTGAAGTTCGAAGCCGCCTTGCACAGGATTGTTTTTGTCGGTTCGGTAGAACACCCCGGAGTTAGCACCGGGACTAAGTTTGTATGACAATGTAAGCTCGAAGTCGGCGTATTCCTTCTTCGTCCATATGTAACCCATGCCACGGACACGCACCTTGCCCTTCTTGTCCTTGGTCTCCTGCATCCGACACACCATGGAACCGTCCTTCTCGATTTCCCAGGATTTCGGAGCAAACTCGAACTTGTCCAAGTTCTTGCCATCAAAAAGCACTTCCACCGCCTGGGCTGGAAGATAAAGAACCAAAAGAAGCAAGGGAAGGAGACCTTTCGGGCGGTATTTCATGACATGAGATGATTAGGACAGTCCAGGAAAGCGTCAATGGCGCAGAAAAAGGCGATCAAGGCCTAACAGACACCATATTCTAGACAGCGGAGGCAAGCATGGCACCGTGGGCGCCATCCCAAAGGCGCAAGCGAGCTTCGAGTGATTGGGTGGCAGCTCGTATCGCCTTGTCCCAACTTCCTCCTGTCTGCTCGACGGCATGAATCACCATTTGCTCAGCCGCTTCCCCATGGTGATCCCCGTCCAGTTCCACGTGGCGTTCCAAATAATATTTCAATGGCACCCAGCGAGAATCATCTTTATCGGCCTCCCTCAAACTAGAGAGAAAGAGGGTAAAGAGCTTGGGTAAAACAAGTTCACGGCCATAGGCGAATGCAGCCGCCACTTCACCTGCGTCGCCTCCTTCGGCAAGCTCCAGGTTTCCACGCACAAAACGAGCGGCCTCCTGAGGAACCGGTGCCTGAGACAAAGCGCTGGGCCAGTCCATGCCATCTTGGAGAGAAGTGATGAATGCCCTGATCGGCTCAGTGGCGGCGCCCACCGTCTCCATGGCGGCTAGATAGGACTGAAAATGACTGGCCGGTCGACCCTTGTGATCGAGGTCGGATTCTTCGTCATGTATGATCTCGTTGATCAAACGAGCCAAATCAGGGCGGGACGGCGGAGTCCACGGAAGGTCACAACAAGTGAAGATCAACTGCAGACGCTTGGCCAGCGACATGAAGTCCCAAACTGCCCAAACGTGGTATTCCATGAATACCTTCAAGGCGGAGGGAGTAACAACCACCTTATAAATAGGATGCCGCTCCAGCTTGACCATCAAGGGAGCCGTTTGCTTGTGTAATTGATCGAACACGAGAGAAAAGGTGGAAGGGCTATATGAAACTAAAACGGGCAAACAACTGAAGTTGCCAAAAGGATAAGTAATTTTATCAAAAAGTCTTTTTCACAAAGACAAGAGGAAACAAGTCGCCACGCTTGAAATTACGTCATTCGTCGACTCGTTCGCCATCTATGAAGTTCTTGATATTATATGGCGTCCCCTCTCTGTCATACTCGTTCCAAAGCCCGTTTTGCTTTCCGTTCAGGTAGTTGCCCTCGGCGCTTTTCTGGCCATTGTCATGCCAGCGATACCACAATCCCTCACGCTTGCCATAGGCATAAGAGCCTTCCTCCGCCTTTTCGCCATTCTGATGATAGGTGGCCCAAACGCCCTCCCCGTTGGCAAAATTGGTGACGGGACATTTTTCGCCGTCGGGCTTCCATGAAATAGCATCAGTGAAATTGCCATCTTGAAAGGTCTGACGAAACTTTTTCGAGCCATCTACATAGAATGCATTCCAATCCCCCGTCTTAACGCCATCGCTGTATTCGCCGTCCAAGCTTTTCTTTCCATTCCTGTTCCAAATGGTATACCGGCCATGGGGCTTACCTTCCCTGTGAGTACTTTGACGCTCCTTCTTTCCATTTTCATGCCAAGCAAGATAATGGCCATGCTCCTTACCGTCCTTATACTGGATTAAGACCATGGGTTGCTTGCTGTTAAACATGACCTTGGTCCAACCAGTGAATAGAGCGTCCTTCTCTCTCGAGTAAAGAATTTCCTCGTCCTCCACGTTACGCAACTCGAGTTTAACGAAATCGCGGGAGCCAGCCAACACCTCGGCGAATACCTTGGGATCATCCACGTCGAGCAACTCAAGAGTTTCCGTCGAGGCATTTGCATTGTTGCCATTGCCTCCTTGTTCACCTCCGCAACCCCCGAGGAAGATTGCCAGTGGAAATAAAATCAATTTTTTCATCCCGAAATCTTACTCCATCAACGGTTGCGGTCAAGAGCAGGAAAAGAGCCTTCGAGCGAGGCGGATGGCAGCGGATGGCAGTTTCGCTTTTTCGTCAGGGGTTCGTGAACCAATGGGAGAAGGAATCCCAATAAGTTTCCACGACCGCAAAGTACGGTCTGTCGTCACCGAAGAAGTACCACAACAAGGGACTGACCAAGACCAAACCCCAGAAAAAGGCGAAGAAACCGCCCGTCCAGACAAAGACAAAAGAGGGGATTTCCTTTGGTTTTGCTTTCTTTTGCGCTTTCTCGGAAAGCTCTTTTTTGCGCCGTGACTTTTTCTTGGACGAAGGGATTACTTCGCGATACGGCCTCGGCTTGTACTTGTGAATCAACGACCCCACGAAAATAATGGCAATGACACTTCCGGCTAAACCTGCCCATCCAAGCAAAGAAAAATGGATGCGGGAGAGAAAGATGGCATAGAAGGCAGCCCCCATCCCCAAGCAGGCAATGATCTTGTGCAGCAAAAGGTTTTTTCGGGTGTCCTTGTTTAGGTCGAAGATCACAACCTGGGCCATGGCCAAGGTAACGAACAGAACAACCAAGCCGGCTATGACAATGCTCGAGGTGGGAATGGAATGATTCATCGAAGTCCCCGCAAAGGTGTCTGGATCAGTAGCAACGGTCAAGTGTCGGATGTGACTGGTCATGTGACACTGCTTGCATTATATCACCTGCCATGAAGCCGCGCATCCAGTTGGCCGAATCCATCTTCAAAGGGGGACAATTGACTTTGGTCGAGCACGACGGATCCCATACGATCTGCTTGGGCAACAAGGAATTGATGCATTCGCGAGCCAACGCATCGGAGTCGCTCCTTGGTAGCATGGGCGTTTCCCAACTGGGCCAAGAAATTGCGGGAAAAGTACTGATCGGTGGCTTGGGCCTAGGCTTCACGCTCAAGGGAGCGCTCGATTCGGCCGGACTGAAGACCACCTTTGTGGTGGCCGAGCTGATCTCCGAAGTGATCGAGTGGAACCGCACCCACCTGAAACACCTGAACGGTTCGCTCCTCGACGATCCGCGAGTGGATGTTCGGACGGCCGACGTCACCCGCCTGATTCGGGAAGCCGCTCCCAATACCTACGACGCGATCCTACTGGACGTGGACAACGGGCCAGTCGCCATGGTCAGCGAAGCCAACCTTTCGCTCTATTCCAACAAAGGCATCCTATCCATTTGCAACGCCCTGAAAAGCAATGGCAGACTATTGGTTTGGTCAGCTGGACCCGATGAAGGATTCGAGCGCCGTTTGGCAAAGGCCGGCCTACAAGTGGAAGCAGTTCCCGCCAAAGCTCATGAAGGAGCAAAGGCAGCCTCCTATCTTATCTATCTGGCATACTTCGCCGAAAATTCCACCTAAATTAAGTTGGCAAAAGCGGCGCGGGGTTTAAAAGTGGCGGGATAGACGGGACTCGAACCCGAAATCGAATGATGCTCAATTCCAGTCGCAGACTAAAGATTCGGCTTTGAGCGTGGATGCCAAACCGTAGATTCAGCTTAAATGAGTTTTATCAGACAGACTATCTAATGATAGGAGCCATGCTTTCCCGAATCATTCGGCGCCCATCACGGCAAAGCTTGAGGTAATGGTCGGAAGGTAGACCTTCGAAGG
>PAZC01000057.1 GCA_002716045.1 Opitutia bacterium | reverse complement strand
GCTCAAAAAGCGCAGGATTGATAGGCATTCCTTTTTTTCAAGTAGGCTGTGTAGCCTAGCTTGAGGGTATCCCTGATAGCCAGCAAGCATTTCATCTGCCCCTTGTCCATCCAGGGTTACGGTTATCCCTTGCTCCTTGGCAAATTGGTAAACTCGAAACTGCGCATAAATGCTCGTACTGCCGAAGGGCTCACCTTGAACGCGAACGATCTTTTCCAAGTCATCGTAGAATTCATCCCCTGCAATCATCACCTTGTGCCCAATGGCATTAACATGACAGTTAACCTTGTCGGCCCATGTTTCTTCGTTGAGGGGAGAATTGCGAGCGACAAAGGTGAAGGTGTGCAGGGGGATATCAGGCTCGAGCTTCCTGATTCCACAAACGATTGCCGAGGAATCCAAGCCACCCGAAAGATTTGCCCCGAATGGGACGTCACTGCGCAAATGCAAGCGAAGACTATCAAGGAACCTTTCCCTAAGCTGCTCGGCGGCATCATTGAAGGATATATCCGTTCGTTCGAGAATGGCGGGAATCCACCAGGGCTCTATTTTGATCGAAGCCTTTTGGTTTCCCAGACCGACCTTTAGACATTGTCCGGGCATCAACTGGTTGACCCCTGCCTGAAATGTCGATTCCTGATCATCATAGCTATCGTAAACCAAATAATCATAGGCTCGTTGAAGGTTGAGCCTACTTCTTCCCTGGAGAAGTTGCTGAAGAGCGGGTATTTCGGAAGCAAAGAAAAAGTTACCGTCGGACAAGGAGTAGAAAAAAGGCTTGATGCCAAACGCGTCGCGGACACAGGTTAGGGATTGTTCAACTCGATCGAAAATGGCGAAAGCAAACATGCCTGTCAGGCGATTCAAGCATTCGTCCTTCCAGTAATTCCATGCTATTAATAAAACCTCGCTGTCTGAATTCGAATGAAACCTGAACCCCTTCCCCTTCAATTCCCTCCGCAATTCTCGATAATTGTATATCTCCCCATTAAAAACCAAGGTATAACGACCATCTGAAGAGCTCATTGGTTGACGACCGGAAACACTCAGGTCAATGATGGACAGACGCGTATGCCCCATGGCCAATGTTCCTTCTGGCATGGAAATGCTCGTTCGACCTTGATCATCCGGACCACGATGCCTCATTAGATGCATGCCCTTTTGAAGTTTTTTCGAGAATTGATCAGTCAAGTCATTCCCGAAGGCTCCAATGATGCCACACATCAGATTTTCCCGCGTTTCCTCAAAGCGTTCTCGTAATCTTCCTTGATTTCCTTCACGATCTCGATGGGATCATGCCAATTCTCGATGAAGACCCGACTTTTTTTTGCCAAGACAAGCAATTCCTGTCTTGGCATCTTCAAGACTTTTTCAAGCCCCTCCTTTATACTTTCAGGACAGACTCGAACGAAAGGGAGTTCTGCTCTCATTCTCAGCGGGATGAAACGCAAGTCTTCCTCCCTAAGATAAACTAAGACGGGCTTGCCCAACGCCATAGCTTCGACCGCCAGTCCGCCATACCAACCAGCAAACAATTGATCGACCAAAACATCTATGGTCTCATATTTTTTGCGAGCTTGCTCATTGCTCAACCCTTCAACCAAAACAAAATCAAAGCAAAATCCTTCCTCGCGCAAGGAGTCAAGGGCTTTAATAATTAGTTCCGTACCCTTTGCCTTTCTGTGACTGGGGGCATGACCAATCCTCAGCGGCCGGTTCGTCTCGGATTGCGAATAAATGGGTGACCAGTCGGATAGATCGAGGTGACAATAAGGAATAAATTTCGATCCTTCTGGCAAAACATGCAGCAAATCGGGATTTAACGCATAAATGCCATCGCAAAAGCGCGCCATTCTCTTGATCGACCTCTGCTTGAAGGCATCGGAAGAAGAGTTGTAATAATTTTCATCAACTTCGGTAGCTATGGAAAACTTGAAGTTCTTCAAACTGTAAGAACCTTGTCTAGCGTCATCCCCCTGATAGTGTACGAAGATCGACTTCCCCAAGGCTTTCAATATCAAAAGCTCCAAGTACTGAAGGGTCCAAGTGTATAGGGAATATGCTTTTCGGGCAATCGCCCGGAAAGTTCCTTCTCCTGGTTTCTCTGGATACAAGGGAGAGGCGAGAGTTGTTCCAAAATTATAATGAATAACCTGAAACTTCCAAGTGATTGTGAAGATTGCCAGGATTCTCTTGATTTCCCTAATCAGAAAACCGTCTTTCTTGCGGAAAAGTACACGGTCAACCTTGTACTTGTACGCATTTTGCTCGAAGACAAGAGAGAAACTGGATACTCCAAGCTCGTTCAATACCCTGCTAATCCCAGGTGGGTTTCCTCCTACCGCGGTGGGGCAATGCAAGATCTTCGTTCTCAGATAATTAGATCCTTTATTCCCCACCGAAAAGCAATTTGAGGTGATTGAAGCTCACTTTTCATAGCAGAGACATCGCCAATTAAGTCACTTGGTTTCGCCTCCGAACGTTGATAATTCACCGAAACGCCAAGCAACGCAGCAATTGTCTCGCAAATCTCAAAGAGGGACAGAACCTCAGATCCTCCGATGTTGAAGGTTTGATTTCCGCTTACCCCTAATGAGGCAACCAAGGCTTTCGCAGCATCTGCAACATGAATCGGATTAATTCGAATCCCAATTTCTCCCTGCAAGCTTACGAGTTTCCCCGATCCTATGTTGTCAACCAATCTCGGCAAAAGCATCGATCTCCTCTGCCTTTTCCCGTAGATAAAGAAGAATCTCAGGATGGTGACCTGCATGAGGGAAGAATATTGCTGAACAAGCAGTTCGCTTGAATACTTGCTGCTCAAGTAGTAACCGAGTTTTCCGCTATCAACCACGGGGGCATTTTCCTTGAATGCCTGGTTTCCGTACCCGTAAACGCCTCCCGAGGAAGCAAAAACAAAATGCCTTGCCCCTGCGCGATGAGCATAATCGAGCAATCTTGCTGTGGACTCGACGTTGACCCGAAAAATATCCGTTGCCTTACTGGGGAATTCGCGAAAATGCTCGGACTGAGCAAGATGAATGATTGCATCGATCTTGTCTGGCAAGGAATCGACCTTCCAATCTTCCGACAAATCAAGTTGATGACAAATTGCACGGGAACCGTCGGGCGCGGAGTTCTTTCCTCTCATCAACAAGTGCAGTTCGGAAGAATCGTACAGAAGTTTGGTAACCTCGCGCCCTAGCAACCCAGTGGCTCCGGTGAGCAGAATTTTTGAAGATTCATTCATAAAATTTCTTGTGGAATTCTTCGGCGCCCAAAATCCTCGCGTTCGGATATTGGGATTGGATTATATCCCGAGACTCATCGGTCCAACAACCAAAGCAAAGACCTTCGGGCAGGCTGAAGTAAGGAACGTTGCAAATTCTATCGATCAATGGACGGAAGCCTCCTGCCTGTCCGTATATGTTCATCTCGAGGAACTGGTAGTTGTAACCATTCGAGCGCTCGAAGAAATTGGTCAGGTCAAGCGACGACGCTTTCGACAATAATTGCACGTCCACGGGATTCCCCTCGGAAACTTCCCTGCACAACCCAAAGGCATCAAGCAGGCTTCCCGCACCATCCCGGAAGATGCATTTCTTATCAACGTCAAAGGCAACCCATGAACTTACGCCGGTTGGTTGATACTCGAGCAGAGTGTGGCCATTGTTATAGGAATTTCTTGACTGCAGGGTATGCGTGGAAACAATTCTCGTTCTCATTCCATGCCTTTTGACCAACTGCTCGACAAACCTGGCAAGTGGACCACAAGTCAACGAAAGCAACCGGTTACCCGCTTCTCTTTCCAGTTGGCGGAAGGGATACTCGTCATCCGAATTTCCACGAACGGAAAGCAAGGAACAAAAAAGCAAGTTGTTCAATTCCTCTTCCTTGTCCCATACTATTCGTTGAGCATTGCGAACTTGAGGCTTCGCAAATCGATAAACGCCCGGAATCGAACAATCGTAGGTTTCGTTCTCGAAAGCATAGGTTCCTTCTTTGACGAACAATTCCCTGGGCAAATCAATCTTTCCGCCCCCTGTTTCCTTAGGGTGAACGGGTTCTAACCCACCGTCCTTTCCCGCACGAACAACCACGCTTGGATCATCGGAATCCAAGAGGGTGGGTTTAAGGAAGTGTGAAATGGCAGAAAGAAAAGTCAAAGGGGCAACTGGTTAAAAATGCTATCCGAAGGTTCAATACCTAAAGTAAGCAACCGCTTGCCCGGTGGGGTGCGGCAAGTTTGGCAACGGGTCAAAAACCACCTCGATCTGGTATTCGGTCGCGATTTTTTGAAAAAATTCTCGATCTATAAATGCCGGAGCCATCATCGGGTGCTTGGCCTCGTAGAGGAACCCAAGCGGATACCTGTTATGATTGAAGGTAAAGAGGAAGGTACCTTCCTTCTCCATTACTTCCTTCAAGTTGCGAAACAATAAGTCGATTTGCTCAAGGGAAAGATGGGTGATAACGGACTGTGCAATGGCAAAGTTCATCTTCCGTTCAAACTCTTGAAAGGGAAGCTTGTCACTTACCTTCGCACGGTATGACTTGCCACAACCGAGTTCATTCATGATGGCTTTCCCCAGTTCCTTGTAAGGGGAGTAAGGGTCAACCCCGAAAAAATTACCGTCTGCCAAATAAGGAACTGCTTGCATGCCCAACCTCATGGGACCGCAACCTATGTCAAGCAAGGAGTGTTCGGATTGCATACCGAGCGAACGAAGGGCTTCCATTTGCCAAGTTCCCAGTTCGTACCACATCAATTCTCGATTGCTCGGCACTCCAGCACGATATTCGACATGCAGATCGATTAATCTTTCCAAGCTTATTTTTTCTTTCATGGCACCCTACTTCCCGAGCCTCCGTATTTTGTTTAAAATTCTGGAAAGAAGTCTTCTGGTTTTTATCTCCAGAAATTGTTTACCCGAGGGAGAGATTTTTTCGGGAGGAAAGAGAATGCGTACAAAACCCGCCTGATGGTCGTCGGTCTCTATCGATTCGATGGCATGCACGTTTGAGTATTTCCATATGACCTGATCCCCAGGGTCCAGAGCCAGTTCCTTTTCAAGCTGAATCTTTTCATCTTGGTTGGTAGTGAAAATAAATCCAGACCCAGAATAATCCTTTCCGTACTTCGACAGGAAAAGAGTCGCTTGCGTTCTTCTCAAGTCGATGTTTTCGGGATTTGGTTCATCAAGCCCGTAATCGGAATGTGGAACCAAGACGTTCTTGCCTTTCTTTGTAATTACGATCCTGGGAATCACGCAACGACTACCCGAAACAGGAAAGATCTCCGAGAAGCTTGGGCGAGATTCTATCTGGTTGCGCAGTTGGGCAATCTTGAGGCAAACCTCGTGAGTTACCTCATCCGGTGGAGAATTCCAAAATGGATTGTAAAAAGTCCTGCCCCCGTTCGGGCTTTGATTGTAAAAGTTTGGATTCCCAGGCTTAAGCAATTCTCTGGAGACAAATTTTTGGTGCGACTTTTCGAGCACGACGTATTTTGTCCAATAATCAAAAATATGCCTCGTATATTCTGGTTCGATGAATTGCCGGAGCACCGCGTATCCAGGCTCGGAAGAATGGTACAGTTTCTTTCGGAGCGAATGAATTAGATCTTCATCCAAATACATGGATTCAAGGCTTAATAGGGTTTCGTTCATTATTACTTTCTCTGGCTCGAGTTCAAATACTGTACACTCGTTTTTGCCAAAAGTTAAGAAGAAACGATTTGATCAGCTTCTGGTCGTCTCGATTCAAAAAAATCATCCATATCAGCACGATGGAAAAAAATGCGGAAAAAAGGCAAATAATCGTCAACTCCACCAACTCCAAGCCTTTGGTAAATTCGGTATTAAACCAAAAAATCAGGTTTGCTGCCAATACCCAGACGTGAGTCCTCCAGTAATAGTAGGGAACGGGAAAAAGCTTTTGGGAGAAAAGATAGACAAAAAGGTTGTAGGCAAGATTTCCTGCAAAAAATGCCAAGGACGCACCAAGTGCTCCAAGTGCTGGCACCAAAAAAAGATTGGCCGGAAGGAGAAATAGAAAGGCCAAACCTTGGGCATAGGAAGTGAAAACGGTTTTTCCGCTCACCCAAATTCCAGTCGCCAAGATATTGCTGGCACCAAGATAAAAAAACCCAGTTGCCAAGAAAGGAATCAAGGTATGGGCTTCACCATAGGAATCGGGAAAAATTACTTGAACTAAGGGTTTTCCAAAGGTGGCGAGGACACTCAGTATCATTCCGAAAGCACATATGAAGAGTTTGTAAGTCTTGGCGTAAATCAAGGGGGCATCGGGTTTTTTCATGACGGAGAGGGCGAACGGATCATAAGCCAAGCGAAAAGCAGTCGTTACCAAGATCAAAGCGGATGCTATAGCAAACCCTATGGCATAAATTCCTTGTTCTCTCAGGGAAACAAACAAGTTTATGCAATACCTGCCCATCTGCGTTTGAATCCAATTAAGCATTGCCGCAGGCATTTGGGGAAAGGCGTACGACAAAATGGATAGCAAGACCGGTTTGGTCGGTGAATGAAAAAGTTTCCTCGAAAGCATCAGGAAGGAAACGAAAAAACCCATCAAGGATCCCACTGCACCCCCAAGAAACACTCCAATCACTCCAAATTCAAAATAAATCACAAATATAAGGACGGAGGCAAGGGTGGTGAAAACATGGGACAACTGAACGACCACATAATGGTATGGCTTGCCCAAAAACCGAAGCATCGAGCTCAGCCCCGTTTGCATGACTCCAAAAAACAAACTTAGTGAACCTACTTCTAGGTAAAGCTCAAGGTCGTGACCCAAAATCGGGCCTTCTTCTCGAACTTGTAAAAGTTCGACGAGCTGTGGGACAAGAAAGGCAAAACCTCCGCTAATGAAGCTAGCAATTGCCAGACTTACCCAAAATCCAGTGGCAAGAACGACATATTGTTCATCCTTTTTTTCAGCCTTAAAGAAATAGTAACCGATTCCTGAACCCAAGTTCATCCCACAAAAAATCGTAGCGAAACCGATCGCTAGTTGGATAAGTGAAATCACTCCGTAATCTTCGGGGGCAAAGATTCTCGTGAGAACGGGAGCCAACAGTAAATAAACAAATCGCCCTATGGCGGTACTTGCACCATATATCACGGACTCTCTGGCCAGTTGTTTGAAAATTCCTAAGGTACGCAAATTAAGAGTCAATTTTATCGGAGAACCGATCTTGGCACTTCATAAGCAAGAAAACGCTCATTCTCGCTTATTATTGAGAGTTCGGAAAAATCATAACCCCAATCAATCAAGCTTTGCTCATGTTTGTCGGCAACCACATGGGTTACCCCAAATTCAGAAGCAAGTGGCTTCCAGTTTTTCTTCAGGTAAGGATATTCCTCAATAAAGTAATCGAAAATTTCTCGTGTAACATTGCCAGGTTGCCACCAAAAACTCTTGCATGTCGATCGGGCACATATGTCTGCACCGAGGCGCATGGAAACTGGAAAAACAACGGAATCGGCCCCAATATTAGTTTGCTCAAGAAATATTTGAAGGGAATCCTCGCCCGCCAGTTTTTTGTTCTTAAGGAAACGGTCGACAAGAATTGCCACTATTAAGGAATAAGCAAGGAGTCCATAGGTGCATGACATCATCCAGCCTTCCCTAAAGGCAACCTCGGTCAGGAATAAGGGAAGCAAAAAGAGCAAATTGTACTCGAGATATCGATAGGATTCCCCCAAGTGATTAAGTACCCTCGTGGAAGTCAGGAAATAAACCAAGACGCTCGAAACGACAATCGCAAACGTTGCTGAGGAAGAAGGGTGCTCGAAACAAATCCAAGCAAAGAAAAACAAAACCAATTCAGGATACCTGAAGAAGGCTCGAGTCGGTTCGCGAAAAAGAAGGTGATGCATTTTTCTTTTCCACTTTTGCCCCAGCCCAAACAATAGGCGAAAATCCATAAATTTGCTCAGTACCTCATTCTGCACTTTGCTTTTCTTCGTATGCGAAGAGTAGGTTTTCCATAACAAGATGGTATACTTGACTCCTCGAAAAAGCTGTTTCCCAGAGAGAAGGATGCTTCCAAATGTCGCGACAAACATCAAGACCAAGGGCGTCCAATCCAGTAAAACGAGCGAGACCAGTGGAGTTACAAACCAGATTGCCTGACGCCCAAAGGTGGAGGCGGTACCGGCAATCGCTCCTGAAACGGCCGAAATGATCAGGCTATACTCATTATCGAAATCGATGCCAATGGCCATGGCAGCAAAATACGCCCCGCCGAACAACCGGGCATACAAGCGTTCCGAAAGCTTGAGGTATGCAATGGCGGGCCCATCAGCTGTCAAGTTGCTCAGAGAAAACACAAACAGAGCTGATGACAGAAGGGTCGTTTGAAAATTCGGCAAATTTTCCAAAGAGGCAAAGTTCCATGCGCAAACCGCAAAGGCTCCCCCGAAAAAACCAAACAACACAAGATTCGGGAGCCAGGAATTCCGCTTGAGCAATTCGATCGGGAAAAGAGCTGCAAAGTGATGAAAGCTTCTTGGATAGGAGGATGGTTCCTGACCGATCAAGTATTGCGGGATCAGGTCGAAATTGCGATTTCCCTTAATGGTTTTCACCAAGACCCAGTGTATGGAAGAGTCGCCCATGAATCCCTGCTTGAACCAATTTCGATTGGCAATGATCAAGATAATTCGCGGAACGACGGACAATGCGAAACCGCTGGCAAACAGCAAGACGGTTAATTGAAGGTTATCCAAAATCCTTTCCCCCAATATCCGAGAAATATTCGGATGAGGTCCTGAGCATCGGGGATGTCAAGAGTTCAGCCGTTCCGGAAAAGCCCAAGTTGAATAGAGCGTCGAGTACGGACATATGCGAGACGAAAGGCTCGCCGTGCACTTGCGCATATGGCGCCGTGGAAAAGACTTGGAAAAAAAACTCTATTCCTTTTTCGGCAAAGGTTTCGGGTCGTATGAAATCCAAACAACCGGTTCCGGAAACGTAAAAGGTCGCCTCGGCGTGAAGGCACAACTCCAATACCAATTCGTTCGCCCCTAAGTTCGAAAGGTCTGGGTTTTTCGAAACAATTTCGGAACTCAGGACGAATTCGGTCCCTATCCCCAACGAGCTACAGGTTTCCTTGATTGCGCGCAGGGTAAACTCTTGGACCGTGCGTGGCGATTCAGCATAAAGGTTCTCGACGAAAGGAAAGATCTCATCGAAAAAATTCGCTTTTTGATAGGCCTGCCTGAGAGTACCCAAATGCTTGGGCTTGAAATTGACTTCGTAATTCACTTCAACCGCATAAATCGGTTGCAGACCCTTTCGGTGAACCGGCAAGGTCATCCACTTGGGCTCACCATTCAACAGTATACGATTTCTGGTAAGCCAACTCTTTCCTCGGGGGGCCTGCACGTGATCGAATACGACAAACCTCTCGGAGTGGGCGATCTTATGAAAAAGGCCCAACCAAGGAAAGAAATCAGGCTGGTGAATTGAGAGTTTCAAGGATTCATGTCGGGGGCTTCGGTAATTGCTCGCTCCGCTTCGTCAAAGGCTTGGCTCAATTCATCGACTGTTGACTCTTCCAATTCCTTTTGCCGCGGGGAAAAGGGCTGGGGTGCTTTGGTAATCGCAAGGTCTCCCCCTATTCGATTGGCGCGTTCCTTCACTTGCTCGAGAAATTCAACCGGACGGGCACATACTGATTCATAGCTGGTTTGCAGGACTTGTTCGCTTGAAATCAAGGCGAGCTTTTTCTCGTACAGGCTCTTGAAGTAAAGGACTTGATGAGTAACCTGAAGGGCTTCCCGCTTGTTCTTGAGTTGTTTATAAATTGCTTTGGGGGGATAAGATCCCCACCATGAGTCTTCCCCGCAACCATGGGCCTGTCTTGCCTTGAAAATGGAAAGGGCGACATCCATCTTATCACGACCAACGTAAACAAACAAGGCTCGTTGAAAAAGCTCGGCAAACCGAGGCAAGTGAAAACAGATCAATTCCATCGGCTTGAAAACCAAACCACCTCCCAGGATCGCATTCAAATTGATGATCTTCGATCTTACCTTTCCCCAGTCAATCGAACTCGAGGCTTCTTCCGGTTCGTATTGACCAACTTCTTTCACGCCGAGCAAATCATGCCAAAACCAGGAGAACTCGTGAGGATGATCAATCTCCGAGGTTCTACCATAATGAGATTGATAATGATCCGAAGGGTTTTCCGAAACGGTATGCCTGGAAAGCTGGGCGCCCACCAAGGGAGTTTTCCAAAACCGGGCAATCAGGTTATTCGTACAGAGAAGATTTGTGTTCTTGTACAACAGTTGCGTAAGAAGAGTCGTTCCTGAGCGTGGCAAGCCCATGACGAAAACATTCACCTGCCGTTCCTTGGTCTCCGTCTCCAGCTCGCTCTCCAGGGAACTTAGGGAACCCGTAAACTTCTTATGAAAATCTTGCTCGTTCAAGGCTAACGAAGATTCACTCGTAAAAGTGTCGATCGAAATAGGTATCCGAGTGAATCAAAAAATAAATCAGGGAATGCTTGTCCGGGAGATGCTCTGACAAGGAACGGCGATCTCCCTCAACCAACTTGCCCTTTTGGTAGCATTTCCACTGGGTCCATTCTGAATCGCTCAGGTAGAATGATTCGTTAAAAAGATTGAATGAAGGGGATTCGTCATAGGCCTCGTATAGCAAACCGAATTCGCTCGCATCACGCGACTTCCAGAAATCAAGGTTGTTCAAACCGGTAGTTCCGCCGTGACTGGCAACACCCTTTACCTCTATGCCCAGCATGGATTTCAGAATATCCAGATCTCTCTTCAGGCACATTTCAGCAGGTTCGTTCCAAATCGCTTCCTGGTCCACGACTTCGGAATGGTATCCGATTTCATGCCCTTTGTCGCGAATCGCCTTGAGGATGCGATAGTTCTCGAAGGAAAACGGATTGTATTCGGGGGCATGCAACCGCACGAAGAAAGTTGCCCTAACCCCGAGCTCGGTGAAAATCTCCAGCAATCTCTCCGCTTTCTTACAGGAAAAATCGATATCCACTCGATTGACTACAGTAAATGGGCCCAAGTTGTTTTTTCCCAAGACATACTCAGTACAGGTGAGAAATTCATATCCACCATCCAAAGCAAGCTGGTATTGTTTCTTCAGGTTTTCAAAGGTGAACTCAAACTCAGTTTTCATGCCAAGGCTTTTCTTAGTTGTTCGGTTTCCGGAAAATTCACGAGAACACCCATATCCTTCTTTTGAAAGACCACCATGCTCCCAAGAGCGGTTGCAGATGCGCCTGCAATCTTGATTACTTCGGAAACGTCCTCCATCGACCCAGCTCCCCCGCGCGCGATCACGGGGATCGATACGGCATCAACGACCTTGGTCACGAGCTCTAGATCGAATCCTCGCCAAGTGCCCTCGCGATCGACGGAAGTCAGCAAGATTTCTCCAGCACCCTCGCTTTGCGCCTTCTGGGCCCAAGTCACTGGTTGCAAACCGGAGTTCCATCGACTGGAGAGCCCTCGGCACCGCTCCTGCCCAAGCCAACCCTTTCGAACGTCAATGGCCACAATCAAGCTTTGACTTCCGATTTTTTTGCCCAGTTCCGCGATCAAGGCAGGATTACGAAGAGCCGCGGTATTCACTATCACCTTTTCGAAACCAATCTTGAGAACCTTTTCCGCAATTTCAACCGAAGTGATTCCTCCCCCGTAAGACAGTGGCATGAAACATTCGGGCGAGATGTCCCGAAGCAAGGCATAATTCGGTTCTCTCTTTTCCCGACTGGCCAAAATATCCAAAAAAACAAGCTCATCCACTTCAAGTTCATTGAAAATCCGACAGGTGTTTGCCGGGTCTCCCACATAACGGAACTTCCCGAATCGAACCGTCTTCACGAGTGATTCGCCGCGAAGCAAGAGGGAAGGAATGATCCGTGGACGGAGAGTGTTCACAAATTGGAAAAATTTTTGAAGAGCTCGGCTCCGAAGCGATGGCTTTTTTCGGGGTGAAACTGTACGCCGAAGATTTGGCCTTCCTGAATGGCCGAGTCGAAATCAACGCCGTAGCTCGTCTTGAGGATGCAAGTCTCAGGGGTATCGGAAAAGACTGCATACGAATGAACAAAGTAGAACCTAGTCTGTTCCTCGAACCCAAACGTCAACGCGCTTTCCTTGCTGGAAGTTACCAAGTTCCAACCCATGTGAGGGATCTTTATTCTGGAGGATTCCGGCAGATGTCGCGTTTCAGCTGGAACCCAACCAAATCCATCCATTTCTCCCTCCTCGCTTCCACGCGTGATCAACTGCATGCCAAGGCAAATCCCAAGGATAGGAATTTCGTCCACCAGGGCCTTTCTGTTCAAAAGGTCGAACATTCCCAGTTCGTGAATTCTGGACATTGCATGATCAAATGCACCAACCCCGGGGAGAACGAGTTTTTGGGCTTTCTCGAGAGAAGGCAAATCATCGCACACCTCGGAATCCACACCAATCCAATTAAGCATGTTCAAGATGGAACCAATGTTCCCCATGCCGTAATCGAGTACCGAAATCACGTTAAGCCTTGGTCGGGAAACAATACTTGAGATAGAAGCTCATGGGCACGAGGTTTGCCTTAGCCAATACGGCGAATAGTGGGCGAAGCAGCTCGAACCTCTTTTTGTAGGTGGGGTATTCCGTCCATGACTTGGGTGTTGCACTCATCACCTCATCGTACTTTTCCTTCGATAACCCAAGTCGCTTGCGGAAGTATTCAACAAGATCGCGCTCGACGGCAGGAGGTTGGTTATAACTCACCCACGCCTCTTCCCTGGGCATTTTCCCAAGACGAACCAAGGCGGAAAGTGCATTGTTGCGAAAATCCATGCCAAACTTTTTTGGCGCGTAAATCCCATGAAGGAATGCCGTCATTCGGTTTTCCAAGTGATGCCCGCCATAATATTTCCAATCAAACTTCTTTTCCAAAAACTCTCTCGCCTCCTCTTTGTTGTAGCTTAGGTACCAGAATGGGCGAATTTTTCTAATTCGAGCGAATACGGACCACCAGAGAAACCTTCCGAACGTCATCAATGGATAGGAACGCATGGGCATCCTGCCGAATTTTCGATGAATCGCCTTCACATAACGGCCATCAAAATAATTCCTGCCGACCGGCGTTATGCCTTCCGTTACGAAGGAATGGCCTTCCAACACGTATTTTATTCCATGTTTCCATGCGGCCCGGTATATGGTTTCGGCCAAGGCCAAATCCGTCGAGGCTTCTATTTCCGCAACCCCAGCGAGAAAAAATGATCGAAACAAGTCGTCCGCCTCCTTGTTATCAACGACATGGGTGTAAAGATCGATGTCCAGAGCAGATAAAACCTTGCGGATGTTCTGGGTGGCAACCGAAGTATTCCATGTATTGTCATAATGTACGGCCAACGGGCGAAGCCCATGCTTCTTAGCCAAGTAGAGCATGTATGACGAATCGGTTCCTCCGCTGACTCCGATCGCGCAGTCATATTTTTTCCCTTTTCCACTTCGTTTGATTTTGTCGAAAATACGCAACAATTCCCGCTCACCTTCGGGTTGCCCGGTCGCGTACTCCCCGGATAGAGAATCGATCTGTTTGCAATAATTGCATACGCCATCCTCGTCAAACTCGATGGCCGATACCCGTTCGTCGTAGATACATCGCGAGCAGATTTGAATCTCTTCCTGATCAATTGAAGGTTTCAATTAAGAAGCGTAAACGATTCCCGCTAACCGGCAGATGATTGCCGAACTTTGCAAGGATTCCCGAATGCTTTTGAATTCGGGGGAAGGTCCTCAAGAACCAAACTGTTTGCACCGACCACTGTCCCCTCTCCGATACTAACTCCCTTGGCAACCACGATGTTTGGCCCAAGGTAGCAACGGGAACCGATTTTCGTCGGCAACCTCTCCATCTCCGCTTCACCCGCGCTCAAGGCCCAATCCACCGAATCATGGGTATAAACTTGAACCCCCGCGGAAATCGAACACCAGCTGCCGATTTCAAGCCCGCCCGAGCCATCCAAAACGACATTCGGTCCGATCCAGGTATTTTCTCCCACTTTCACGTCACCGATCACGATAGCGGAATCGTAAATGCTCGTCCCTTCTCCGAAACCAAGTTCGCGAGCCTTCTCCCAACGGTCCACGAAATAATCCCCGAAGGGCAAGGTTCTCTTCCATTTGTCATTTACCTCCTTGCGAAGAGTTTTCCACAAAGCGCTCAATTTCACGAAGAGGTCATCCTCTTTTCGAGATTCTTTTTTATCTTCGCTCATTTCGATTGGGGCGAATGTTTGAAGAACCGTCCGCTATGACATGCTTCCTCATGATGGAAATGCCTAATGGCCAATCCGTTTCTATCGATCAAGCCCCTCACTTCCTGCTCGCTGTATCTTCTTGCATTGCTCGGACTGTACCAATCGTAATTGGTTACAATCGAGGTTTCCTCCCCCAAGTCTTCATTCCAAAAGCACTTGAGGAAATTCCAGTAAATGAAACGTTGCAAGTCATAGGTGCCGCCCTTGATCTCCAGAGCGGGAATATCAGGAACTTCAATGGACACGCTCAAGTCGCTGAGGTTTTTTCCCAAAACAGTCACTTGATTGGACATGTCCCAAAGTTCTTCCTTTGACATGTTCGTGCAAGCGGAACGGAAATGATCATCGAGCAACTCCCGTGGTAACGCCTTTTTGGCGTAAAAATAACAGGCAAACTCTCCACCATTGGGATTGGTAACCCGAACCAGTTCCCGAAAAGTTTCATCGGGGTGCTGGGTATGCATGATTACTTGATCGCAACTGACATAATCAATGCTACCTTCGGAAAAGGGAGTGGATGCAATATCTCCTTGAGCAAAGAGCAGATTGGTTTGGGTTGGGTAATTCTTTGCGGCAATTCCAACGGCTTCCGAATAGTCGATCCCAACAACCAAGGATTCCGGAGCCAAGGATGCAAACCAAGCGGCTTTGTATCCCAACCCGCAACCTGCATCGAAAATTACTTTTTTCGATTGGAGGAAATCAGCAAAATCGTCTTCCGTGGCAAAGCCGTAAAGACGCAAATACCAGTCTTTCTGCATTTGGTACCAGACTTCTTTTTCTGAACTTTCCTCGTACGCGCCCCACTTGTCGCTAAACGCATCATTTGTTTGCTGTTCCGTTCCGGTATCCGACGAACTTCTCAGGACGCAAAAGTTCTCTTGTGCGGAGGGACGAATTTCCTCTCTCGCGATTTTCCGCCAAAGTTCCCAACAATCTTCCCGATTCATCATACTCCGAGCATCTCGGATTCGAGAATTGCCTCCAAATTGAGCAATGACCATATCAAAAGCCTGCGATTGGTTTTTCCGGAGAGATGCTCGTCAACCAAATCATTTACCGTCTTCCGATCGAACAGGGAGTAAATTTTGGCATCCTTTTGCAGAATCTTTCGTTTGACGAATTCGATGCTATCCCCCTTGAACCAACTCGAGTCAGGACCTGAGAACCCTTGCTTTTTCGCATCCGTCACTTCCCTGGGGATGATCCTGTTCATGACTTCCCTGAGGATTTGCTTGCCGTCCTGCGTTTGTTCGAAAAATTGCGTCTGCTTGTCCCCAGTCGCATTTTCGTTTATGCGAACAACTTCCTTGAGATTTTTGAGCTTGAGCGACACAGGGCATTTCATCGCAAACTCAGCCAAGTCATTGTCTAGAAAAGGAACCCTGTTCTCCAAGCCATGAGCCATGCTTAACTTATCTTCCACCACGAGCAATCCATGCAAAAAGGTCTTGGTCTCAAAATACAGGGAGTGGTTAATGTAATCCTCGGGCGTATCCAATGATTGATCATGAGTAAGGAAGACATCCCTGAATATGTCTCTTGTCCAAACTCCATCCACATCCTTCTCGAGTGGAGAAAACAGATTCTTGAGGTCGGAATTACTCACCAACCTTTGCCAGTACAAATAGTATTTGTCGATGTAATCTTCAAAGTCTTCATTCACCATCGTTCGAAAGTATCTCCATGGATACCCCGCAAAAAGTTCGTCTCCTCCCGCACCGGACAACACGACCTTGACAAATTTGCTGGCAAGCTTGGCGGCAAAGAAGTTTGGATAACTCTGCCCCACGCGAGGCTCCTCTAGGTGCCAAGCCAAGGTGGGAAGACATCTCTCCATATCCCCTGCCTTGAGCACCACTTCGTAATGTTCGGTTTTGAATGCGTAAGATAAAGCCTCGGCAGTGGATCTTTCGTCAAAGCAAGCTTCGAGGCCCGATGCAGAACTAAGATCGAACCCACAGGTGAAGGATTTCAGATATTCAAAGGATTGGGATGCAATTGCAGTGATCGAACCAGAATCCATGCCTCCGCTCAAGTATGCCCCGAGTTCTACATCGCTAACCAACTGCTTCTGTACCGCCTGCCTGAACAACCTATCGAGTTCTTCCACATACTCCTCCTCGGTCGCAGGTTTCTCAGGCTCGACGAATCGAGGATCCCAATAGCTGGTTTTTCGAAGGGAGGGGGTTTTTTCGAATAAGTTAAGTTTTGCAAAATGACCGGCGGGTAAGATGCAGACCCCTTGGGTCAAGGTTTGATCAGTAAAGATGGTTTGAAAGGTGTAGTATTCCAGCAACGCCTTCTTGTTGATTTTGCGATCGAAGGAAGGTTGTTCAAAGATCGCCTTTTGCTCGGAACCGAATAGGAAAGTTTTATCGTTCTGAAAGTAGTAGAGTGGCTTGATACCGTACCGATCACGGGCAAGTAATAGCGTCTTTTCCTTACGATCCCATAAGGCCAAAGCGAACATGCCATTGAATTTAAGAAGCGCGACCTCCTTCCATGCTACAAGTGCGGAAAGGACAACTTCACTGTCCGTTTGAGAATGGAACTCGTAGCCTTGGGCTTCAAGTTCAGACCTAAGTTCTCGAAAGTTATAGACCTCGCCATTGTAAGTAAGGATATAGCGATGATCGGAGGAAATCATTGGTTGATGCCCAGCCGGGCTCGGGTCGATAATAGCCAGACGTCTGTGACCAATACCCACGTTTTCCTCGATCCAATGCCCTTCCCCATCGGGACCTCGGTGGGCAATTGAATCCGTCATTCTTTTAAGGACAACTCGCGAAACGGGACTGTTATCAGTATTCAGTTGACCCACAATCCCGCACATTAGCTTTGGTAGGCCAACACTTTCTCGATGACGTAATCCTGTTCTTCCCCTTTCATTCCATGAAACAGGGGAAGTGAAATACTGCACTGATCGGCAAAGTTGGCGTTGGGAAAATCTCCGGGTTCTAGTTCGTACTTACTCTTGTAATAATTCAGTGTGTGCACAGCGTGAGTGGAAGGCCTAGTGGAAATACCACTCTTTTGAAGGTCGTCCATCCATGCGTTTCTCTTGGAATTGATTTCTTCCATTGATCCATCAGTAACTTCTTCCGGCATGAACATGCATGGATAGCTCTGGTAGCCATGATCAAAATCTGAATGCACATAGGGTGTGCGCAACCAATCGAGGGAAGCAAACGCCCGATCATACCTTTGTGCTAAGTTCCGACGTTCTAAAAAAATATCCTGGGCACGATCCATCTGAGCCGAGCCGAGAGCTGCCTGCAAATCGGTCATTCTCTGGTTGTAGCCAGCTTCGGGATGATCAGCCAACAGGTAAGGCCGAGCCCCAAGATGTCTTTGGAGATCAGTCATGGCAGCTCCATGATCGCGAAGCCTTCTTATCTTCTCCGCTAGTTCGCCGTCATTTGTGGTAACCATTCCACCCTCGCCAGTTGTGATCGCCTTGCGGGGATGAAAACTAAAGCAACCAGTATCTCCAAATGTTCCGACATGCTCACCTTTGTACCTTGCACCAAATCCACAGGCAGCGTCCTCCACGATCCAAAGATCGTATTTTCTGGCCAATTCAACGATCGGATTCATATCCGCGGAAAGACCGAATAAGTGAACGGGAAGAATCGCTTTTGTTCGTTCTGTAATTTTGGATTCAATTTGATCGAAATCGAGATTGAAGGTCTCTAAATTGATATCGCAAAATACTACTTTTCCGTCCAAATGCTCAACAACATTGGCAGTGGAAATCCAAGTGAAGGCTGGAACGATGGCCTCATCTCCCGAACCAAACCCTAAAGCGGCCAAGGAAAGGTGTAGGGCGCTTGTACAGGATGTCAGGGCAATTGAATTTTCAGCACCTGTGAATTCTGACCATTTTTCCTCGAACTCTTCTACCTTAGGCCCTTGCACCAACCATCCGGATTCAAGAGGGCCAAGCACACTAAGCATTTCATCCCGATTAAGGCTTGTTCGAGCTATAGGTATTTTCACGGATTGGCTTCCCGCCAGGCAATCAAGTCCCCCAGACCTTGCCCTAGGTCGATCCCATATTCAAAGTCCAATTCCTTCTTGGCTTTCTCGGGGCATCCGATCCGGTTTTGTACCAACCTGCGAGCATCATCCTCCGAATACGGCTTGTAGGTGACCTCCAAGTCCGACTCTTTGAGATCGAGAATGGTGTCACATAATTTGCGAATACTTGTCTGTACTCCCGTTCCAACATTGTAGAATTCATCCGTCGCCTCCGCATTCAGGGCCAAGACATTGCATCGAGCAACATCCCGCACATCGACGAAATCGTAGGCCTGTGAACCATCTCCGTTCACGACAGGAGCCTCGTTTGCATCGATCTTATTCAACATCATGGGAATGACACCCGTGTAAGCTGCCGTCTGATCTTGATGAGGTCCGTAAACATTCATATATCGCAAACCCACGTAATCCAAGCCATAACGATCGTAAAATGCTCGACACATTGCTTCCCCGGCAATCTTGGTTGATCCGTAAAAGTTGCGGTTGTTAAACGGATGGGCTTCGGTCATGGGAACCTCGGACGCATCCCCGTAGACTGAGGCGGATGAGGAATAAACCAAGCGCTTGACCCTGTTCTTCACGCAGGCTTCCAGTACGTTGAAGGTACCCTCGACATTGACTTGAAAGGCAGTTCTAGGAAAATCCTTACAATGAAGGAGCCACATGGCAGCCAGATGAACAACCCCATCTACCCCTTGCATGGCATCGTTCAGCACGTCAATCTCACGGATGTCTCCTCCCTTGGGATAGAGTTCAAGGCGAGAATCGTTAAAGCTTTCGGACAAGTAATCAATCTTGCCACGCGTGAAATTATCGAAAACAACAACTTTCCCAATATCGGTTTTGAGCAAATCCTTGACAACGTGACTGCCAATAAAACCAGCACCTCCAATAACAAGAACGGAAGTTTGGCTAGTATTCATAACAATTGTATAGAGAAACTTTTGTGGAGATTAGTAAATTCAAAATGAGCACTCAATCAGACAGGAAAGTTGTCTCCAAAATTTTGAGTTTCATTCCTCAAGACAATATGCCGCAGAGGAAAATATTCAATCTTTTGCTTCGGACCGACGGACGCGACCAGCAAGGGAAGAAATTGCATCATGTATTCGCTCGAGCAAAATCTCATCATGTACCTCGAGGCTCTTTCGACCATCTAGAAATTGGTAGTTGACGGATCCGTAGACATAACGAAGACCTCTCAGCTGAAATTCAGCTTTGAAGGCACTCTCACGAGAGAAATAACCAGAAGATTGAGAATCAGCCCAACTAATCACTTCGCGAACTTGTCTGGCTGAAGAATCTGAAGACACGCCCAATAGGCCATTCTCATGAAAAAAAGACAACTTCACTTCAGCAAACCCAAGTGCAGTTGAAGCACGCTCAATAGCTTGATCCAAATCTCCGAAGTCTTGGGAAAGGGCAACCATGCCTTCCACTTCTTTAACGACCTGCTCAGCAATTCGCGCATTTTCACGATCCTGCACCAGGGAAACCAAACCTTTGCCGAAGAAATCGAATCTGAAATAACCCAAATAGCGAAGAAGCACAAAACCAGCCAATCCAAAGGTGACTAGCAAAGCGGTTAACTGATCACCTCGACCAAAGGCAGCAGCCACAGCTACGAGACCACAACAAAGAGCCGCAGACCACAAAGCCAAAACAGCCTTACCGTGGGTCAACCCCTTGGCCATCAAACGATGGTGAAAATGCTCCATATCTGCTATAAATGGCGAACGCCCACGCAACATTCTGCGAACAATGGCAAAACTACAGTCAGCGACTGGAATGAAAAAAGCAAAAATGGGAAAGAGACCGTCGATCATGCCATCACCTCGAGCACTTCCCATGAGCGACAAGCATCCCGCCAAATATCCAAGAGTAAGGCTGCCGCAATCTCCTAGAAAAATGGAAGCTGGACGACTATTGAAAACAAGAAATCCTAGAATGCATCCAATCAACATGGTCGCCATCCAAATAACGTGCGGGAGATCCACCAGGAAACTAACCAATGCAATTGCCGTTAACCCCATTAGGGTGACTCCAGCTGCAAGACCATCCAAACCATCAATCAGATTCACTGCGTTTGCCATACCCACAATCCATAGGCAAGCGAGTCCAAAACCAATCCAATCGGCAACAAACAACTCGCCGAAACCAAGGAACTGAACTTTGTCAAAACCAAGGTTCGCAAACCAGACCACACAAGCGGCGATGAGAAACTCACCTAACAACTTGACCTTTGGAGATAGACGACTGAGATCATCCAGTACACCTATAACGAAAATGCAGAGAGAACCAACAACTACAATCCCGCCAACACGGGAGTTACCCCAAAGAAAATTCCTCAAATCAGGAACAGTTAATCCACCAAAACCAAGAACAAGAAGAAAAGAAAACAGAATTGCTGCACCTCCGAGACGAGGGACAGCATGTTTGTGCACCTTTCGTGCTCTTTTCGGGCAATCTAGAAAACCGTACTTTAAGGCAAAATTTCTAACAAGAGGTGTCAGTACACAGCAAAAAAGGGCACCCAAGACAAACAAACTGTAGCTGGATGGGGTCATGCAAGTCTAATTGCACAAATCATTGAGAATTCTGGTAAAAGGGTCAAGATTGAATTTTGGTGAAAAGGCACAAGCAGTTGATACAGCTCATCGAGATTCTCAAACCCATAAAACCAAATAGTATAGTTATTTTCACTCGCCCCTATAAGAAGAAAGAGTGCAATTAATCCGAGGTTTTCGCTTGAACAAAGCAAATAGAAAGTCGGAGGAGCGAGCCAAACTGTAACCGTTTAGACGTAAATTCGTGATGCAATCCTTTGTAGGCCACGAAAAATAACTCTTGTTATCCATGTCCTGAGCATAAGAAGTAGCCCGATTAGCCTCAATGTCGCGCACAACTCTCTGCAATAGCTCCGCAGCTTGGAGGCAACATCGATAAAACAAAGAAAACGCAGATTCGTTTTTCATTACCTTCACTCCTTCCTGAACAATGATATCACCGCTATCCAACCCCTCATCCATGTAATGGATCGTTGCCGCCGAGTGAGATTCATTGTTTGCCAAAGCCCAAACATAGGGGCTCATGCCTCCATATCGAGGCAATGGGGCGCAATGTACGTTAATACAGCGATGAGTTGGCATTTCCAGGATTTCCTTTTTTGCAATCTGATTCATGCTCACAGAAACAATTAAGTCTGGTTCCAGCTTGCGGATACGTTCAACCACGTCTTCGCTATTAAGAAGCGGAGAAATGACAAACGGCATTTTCTGTCTCTTCGCCCAAATAAAAGTCGAGTAATGGTTCGGAAAAAAAGGCAGGAGGTTGCAAGCGACTCGCATGAGCTTAAAAACACCGTAAACAAGTAATTTAAAAGCCGTATGCCGAAATCCAGTTTCACGAAGCAACCATGCGACGGAAGCGAACAGACTCTTTTTACCGACCAATGCAGACGAAAATACGATAAGCTTGATATCGTCTTTTCGTTGCTTCAAGAAATCCTCAAGAACCGTGTAGGAAAAGAAGTTATCGTTGGTTAAGAGAACTATTCTCACGGTTTAAACCCAAAGAATTTCTGAAATCGACAAAGGCAGCTAATTCAAGAGATAGTTAGGGCAATCGGGTCAAGATTGAATGTTGGTGCTAGCCAAAAGGATATCCGAAGCCGATAGAGAGATCAGGCTAACTCCTCCTAATTCCGATCCAAATCTTAAACCATGTCCTACTTAATATCTTCATTACTTCGGAGAGATTGGAGAAAAAGAATGGATGTTTCGCCATCATGAACCTGGAAATCGAGCAATGGCTTGGCTCCAATTCTACAATAAAATCGATGAGCTGAAAGCAAATCCGACCCTACGGCGATCTTAAATCCCGGAACATCACTAGAGCAAAAAAAGTCTTTCAGTCTTTCGTAGAGCCCTTGAGCGACCCCTTTGCCCCTGAAAGCAGGTTCAACCACAATGCTCAGAAGCTCGGAACAGGGAATCACCAGGGAAGACTTTTGGGGTCTTGCCCAACTGTAACGTAAAACCTCCAGAATGCTTTTGATTCTACTGT
>PAZC01000056.1 GCA_002716045.1 Opitutia bacterium | reverse complement strand
GGCTTGGTCTCCACCTCCGAGGACTTCGGCAGCCAAGGCAAACCGTCCACCCATCCCGAGTTACTGGACTGGCTGGCCAGGGATTTCATCGAGTCTGGCTGGGACCTGCGCCACCTGTTGGGGCAGATGGTACTCTCCTCGACCTATCGCCAACAAAGTGAACTCACCAAACTGGCCAGAAAAACGGACCCCGAGAACCTGCTCCTGGCCAGAAGTCCGTCCTATCGCCTGCCCTCCGAAATGATCAGAGACTCTGCCCTCTCGGTCAGCGGCTTGCTTCTCAAGAAATTGGGTGGGCCCGGAGTGAAGCCCTACGACCTCAAGCTTTCCTTCAAGCCCATCAATCCCGACCGGGCGCCCAACGTTTACCGACGAAGCGTGTACACCTTTAGGAAGCGCACCGCCCCCACCCCCGTCATGATGACGCTCGACTCTTCCAAGCGAGCCGTCTGCATGGTGAAGCGTGAACGAACCGACTCCCCCTCCCAAACCCTCGTTCTTCTCAACGGCCCGCAATTCGTCGAAGCTGCCCGGGCAACCGCCCAAAAACTCATCGAAAAGCACGGCAAGGACGAGGACGCCCTGATTGGCCACGCCTTTCGCCTTTTGACGAGCCGGCCTCCGAATGAAAAGGAACGCCAGGTCCTCGGCCAATTGCTGGCCGAGCAACGAGAGGCATTCGCCGACGTCAATCGAGCCAAGGAGTTTCTCAACACGGGTGAATTCAAGGCCAAGTCCGACGACCCTGTGCGCTTGGCCTCCGTTACCGCATTGATATCCACCTTGATGAATTTCGACGAAGCCATTTCAAAACGCTAACCAACCATCAAATTTGCCATGAAGAAACGACCCATGTGCACCGGAAGTGAATCGCCCATCGGGCTAGATCGACGAGGTTTTCTGCAGCGGTTTGGCGGTGGTCTTGGTGGAATTGCCTTGGCCAACGTGCTCCATGCCGAAACGGGCACAGGACTTCATCATGCCGCCAAGGCAAAACGTGTGATCTTCCTCTTCCAATCGGGGGCGCCCTCGCAAATCGACTTGTTCGACCACAAGCCCCGTTTGATCGCGGAAACCGGCAAGGAACTTCCCGATTCCGTACGCCAAGGACAAAGGCTCACCGGGATGTCGGGCAACCAGGCTAGCCTCCCCTTGGTCGGCTGTCCTTTCAAATTTGCCCAACATGGGAAGAGTGGCCACTGGATAAGCGACAGGCTTCCCGAGACCGCCAAGATCGCCGACGACCTTTGCATCGTCAAGTCGATGTACACCGAGGCCATCAACCATGGCCCGGGCGTCACCTTCATGCAGACCGGGTCCCAGTTTCCCGGGCGTCCCAGCATGGGAGCCTGGCTTTCCCACGGGCTCGGCACGATGAACCAAAACCTGCCTGATTTCGTCACCTTGGTAACCAAGGGCAAGGGAGGTCAACCCCTTGTCTCCCGACTCTGGGGCAGCGGCTTTCTCCCTGGCAAGCACGCAGGCACCCGATTCCGCCCCGACAAAGACGCCATTCTTTACCTGAACAGTCCGAAAGGCGTTACCCCCGAGGGTCGTCGCAAGATGCTGGATCGCCTCAAGGACCTCCACGAATTGCAACTGGAACGCACCGGAGACCCGAGAATCGAAACCCGTATCGCCCAATACGAAATGGGTTTCCGCATGCAGGCTTCCATTCCGAAAGTGACCGATCTTTCCAAAGAGCCTGACTCTACCTTCAAACTCTATGGCGAAGATGCCCGCAAACCAGGAACCTTCGCCGCAAATTGCCTGCTTGCTCGCCGTTTGGCGGAGCAAGACGTCCGCTTCATTCAGCTCTATCATCCGGGATGGGATCAGCATGGCGGTCTCCCCGGAGGCATTAGTCGCCAATGCAAGGAAACTGACCGAGCATCGGCCGCCCTCGTCAAGGACTTGAAGGCCCGTGGCATGCTCGAGGACACTCTGGTCATTTGGGGCGGCGAATTCGGACGCACCAATTACTGCCAAGGCAAGTTCAACGCCAAGAACTTCGGGCGGGATCATCACCCGCGATGCTTCTCCATCTGGATGGCGGGAGGTGGAACCAAGGCAGGAAGCTCCTACGGACGGACGGATGAGTATAGCTACAACATTGCCGAGAACGGGGTTCACGTGCACGACTTCCACGCCACCATATTGCACCTACTCGGGATCGATCATGAGCGCCTCACTTACAAGTACCAAGGCAGGCACTTCCGCCTGACCGACGTGCACGGACACGTAGTGAAGCCCATTCTCGCCTGAAAGTTTATTCCCCCTTACGGGTTGATTCGCCGCAACCGAATCCCTAAGTTCCCGCACCCTGTATTTTGATTCTCGTCATGATTAAACGAGCCTTTGTTCATCACCTGCCTTTGCACGCCTTGCTATGGGTTGCCGGTTCCTTTGGCCTCCTACTGAACGTTTCAGCGAAACTGCCCTTGGAGAAAGGGGATCGGATCACGCTCGTAGGAGCTGGCATGGGCTCGAGAATGATCCACTACGGACATTTCGAAACCGAGCTGCATCTCCGCTTCCCCGACAAGGATCTGACCATACGCAATTTGTGCGATGAAGGAAATACTCCCGGATTCCGCCCACACCCTGGACGTGAACAGAACGGCCAGTACGCGTTCCCCGGAGCCAAGGAACTGATCAACACAAAACTACAGGCCACCACGGGGCCAAGGGGGCATTTCGAGACGCCCGACCAATGGCTCAGCCGATTGAAAACCGACGTCGTACTCGCCTTCTTCGGGTTCAATTCCTCCTTCGACGGCCCGCGGGAACTCGGCCGATTCAAAAAAGAGCTCGATGCCTTTCTCAAGCACACGGCAGCTCAGAAATACAACGGGAAGTCAGTTCCACGCATCGCCTTGATTTCCCCCACAGCGATCCAACCGACACGGGGTGTAACCAATGGATCCCTGCAAAACGCCAATCTCATTCTGTACGTCGAGGGTATGCGAGAAGTGGCGAAGAAGAACAGCGTACCCTTCGTGGATGCATACAGCCCTTCCACCAAATGGTATGGCGATGGCAAGGCCCATACCGTGGACGGCGCTCTACTCAACGACTTGGGATACCGCAAGCTCGCCCGGTTGCTGGCCGATGCCCTTTTCCCGGTTGGAAATCCCGCAACCAAGCTCCGTCCAGCCGTGCACCGAGCCGTCATGGATAAGAATTACTATTGGTTGAACGACTACAAGGTTCCCAACGGCGTACATGTTTACGGTCGCCGCTACAACCCGTTTGGCCCAAAAAACTATCCTTTCGAGCTGAAAAAGACCCGAGAGTATACGGAAATCCGTGACCGCGCCATATGGGCGATTCTTGACGGCAAGAAGCTCGACCTCGCGAAGGAAGACGCGAAAACTTCCAAACTGCCTGAAGTTAAGACCAATTACCTCCCGAAAAGCAAGAACAGCAAGAACGGGTTACTCGAGTATACCCCGGGAAAGAAGGCCAAAGACCAAATCACCGTGGCCGATGGTTACAAAATCGAGCTGTTCGCCGATGAATCCCGCTTTCCCGACTTGGCCAATCCGGTACAAATGGCTTTCGACAACAAGGGGCGCCTATGGGTCTCCACCATGGCTAGCTATCCTCACTACCGCATTGGTGATCCACTCCCAAAAGACAAGTTGATCATTTTCGAGGATACCGACAACGACGGCAAGGCGGACAAGCAGACCAATTTCGCGGACGATCTCCATATTCCGATCGGCTTCGAGATTTCACACGACGGGGTATACGTTTCCCAAAGTGGCAGCTTGGTTCGACTTCGCGACACTAACGGCGACGACCGTTACGACCAAAAGGAAGTTATGCTATCCGGTTTCGACGACCACGACACCCACCACGCCATCTCCGCGTTTTGCGCCGATCCATCGGGGGCTTTCATCATGGGCGAGGGCGTCTTTTTGCATAGTAACGTAGAGTCCGTGTTCGGCCCGCAACGTGGATCGAACGGCGGCTTCTTTCGCTATAGCCCGCAACGCAAAACCATAATCCGGTACTCCCAGTTCAGTATCCCCAACCCATGGGGGGTAGCCTTCGACGACTACGGGCAGGACATTTTCCTGCACACCTCTGGAACCAGTTTGTCGTGGATGCTGCCAGGCACGGTGAAGGCTCGCTACGGGGCCAATTTTAAAGCCCCGAACCTGCTCACCTCGAACAAGGTGCGCCCCACCTCCGGGGTCGAGTTCGTATCTAGCCGTCATTTTCCAGACGAGGTCCAAGGCGATGTCCTGATTAACAACAACATCGGCTTTCTCGGCATCAAACAGCACAAGATGATAGACCTAGACCCCGGTTTCACGACGGAGTATCGACATGACCTGCTTGTGTCCCAAGACTTCAACTTTCGGCCAACCGATTTAGAGTTCGCTCCCGATGGATCCCTTTACGTGGTGGATTGGCAAAACGCCTTGATCGGCCACATGCAGCACAGCGCCCGCGATCCCAACCGTGACCACAGCCATGGCCGAATATACCGCGTCACCTACCCTTCCCGTCCATTGGTCAAGCCAGCCAAGATAGACGGGGCATCCATCGCCCAGTTGCTGGAGAATCTAAAGCTACCCGAATATCGTTCCCGCTACCGCACCAGGCGGGAACTGCGCTCACGCAATCCAAACGAGGTGGTACAAGCAACCCAAGCATGGGTCAAAGACCTTCCCAAGGATGCTGACGAACGACTCAAACTAGAGGCTTTATGGGTCAGTTGGGGCGCGAATAGAATAGACCTCAAATTAATGGAGCAGCTCCTGAAGTCGAAAGACCACCGCATACGCTCCGGAGCGGCTCGTGTATTGCGCTTCAACTTAAGAAACACACCCAAGCGCCGAGCGTTGCTACTCGCCGCGGCAAACGATCCTCATGGGCGCGTTCGCCTCGAAGCCATCGCGGCAGCTTCTTACATGGGTAAAAGAGTTGGGCTGGATGTTTTGGCGGCGGCGGAGGCCAAGGGCATCGACAAAACCTTAAGGCAAAGCTTCGATTTCGCCAAAGGTGTTCTTGAGAATGCGCCCATTCCCGATGAAGCCGACCTCCACAAAATCGCGGCTCCAAAACATCTCTCGAAAAAGGATGCTGATCTCTACGTCAAGGGCGCGGAAGTATACAGCCGTGAAGGACACTGCGTGACCTGCCATCAGGCAAATGGCAAAGGCCTGCCCGATTCGGGTTTCCCCCCCTTGAACGGCACTCATTGGGCAACGGGAGATCCTGATCTCCTGATCAAGCTAACCCTCAAGGGACTGATGGGTCCTATCGAGGTACAAGGCAGAACCTATCCGGGCCAAGTACCTATGACACCCTTCGAACATTTGTTGAAGGACGATGAAATCGCCGCAGCACTCACCTACGTGCGCAATTCATTCGGTAACAAGGCATCTGTGATCCAGCCCAATCAAGTGAGTGCGGTCAGGGAGGCCGTCAAGAACCACGTCGGATTATTCAAACCTACCGACTTGCTCAAGCAGTATCCACGCTGAGTCTTTCATTGGCTCCAGGGGCTGTCCTTGTCCCCGACACGATGGATGGAATGATTAGACTTTGGCCTTTTACTTCTTGTACCCAATCCGTAAGCGGTTTTGGGTTGTTGCATACAAAATGAATCTCCGCTGGACAAAACTCGTTCCCCTATCCCTTTTGGTTTCCTTTCAAGCCTTGGCAGTGGACTGGCCTATGTGGCGGCATGATCCTGGCCGGACAGGAGCGACCAAGGAAGACTTGCCCAAGCAACTTCATCTCCAATGGACATTGAAACTGCCCCCGTTGCTTCCCGCTTACAAGGACCCCCGCCTACAATTCGACAAGGGATACGAACCTATCGTTACGAGAGGCAAGCTAGTGCTGGGTTCATCTTGGACAGATTCGGTCACCGCCTATGACGCCGCAACCGGAGAGAAATCCTGGCGTTTCCTGACCGAGGGGCCAATTCGTTTCGCTCCCGCAGCCTTGGGAGATCGATTGTTCGTGGGCTCCGACGATGGATTTCTTTACTGCCTGCAGACCGACTCAGGAAAACTATTGTGGAAATTTCGGGCCGTTCCCTCCGCCAGAAAGGTATTGGGTAACGGACGCATGATTTCACTATGGCCTGTTCGGGGCGGACCAGTGGCCAAGGACGGCAAGGTATGGTTTGCCGCCGGGGTTTGGCCGACGGAAGGCGTGTTCGTCCACTGCGTCGATGCCCAAAGCGGGAAATCTATCTGGATCAACGATTCCTGCGGATTCAAATACGGGACACAACCGCACAATGCAAAAGCCACCGGTGGACTAGCCCCACAAGGTTACCTCCTCCTCGACGGAAAAGACCTGATCGTGCCATCTAGCGTGGCTTTTCCCGCCCGATTCGATGCCACCACCGGCAAACTGAAGGAGTTCGACCTACCTTCTCAGGGCCGACTTCCTGGCGGGTGGTTTGCCTCCACCCCGTCCGAAAAGGAACAACAGCGCCTGAATCGCCGAGGTTTGCTTTTCGACAGCCAAGTAAATACACGCCGCCATGAGGACAGGATTCGCTCCAGCGGGCAACCTGGCATCAGGTCGACCATAGAGCTAAACGGCCAGAATCTAAGTTTCACCCGAAGAATCCCTGGAATTGACGGGGAAATCCACCAAATGCTGGCCGCTAACAAGCGACTGTACGCCGTCACCCTGAACGGCGATATTCATTGTCTCGCGGGAAGTAGAATGTCTTCCCCAAAAATCCATGATGACCAACCTCGGACAAGGCTATCCCCAAGGAAAGATGCCTTGGTTCTTGAGATTCAGGAAACCACTCGTTTCAACAAAGGATTTGGCTTGGTGTTGGGCATGTCGGAAAAATGGTTGCAACTGATCGACCAATCATCGGCCCGATTGATTGGCTCAGCTCCAACTGCAGAAAACCAACGCCTTCGTCAAAAACTGGATCAAGCAGGGGTTACCGCAGACAAAGTAGGCCTCTTTTCAGGCAACCCTCTCGCTATGGATTTCCCTCCCTATTTTGCCAACTTGGTGATTACCGACGAAAACTCGGGCATTCGATGGACCAAGCAATCCGTTGCTCGAGTGTATTCCTGCATACGTCCCTACGGCGGATTCCTCTGCGTACCGGGCAGCAATTCATTCAGGAAAGCTTTCCGGGATGCAGCGCAGGAAACCAATATGCATGGGGCAAAACTGAGCGAACACAGTGGTTTCACTCTGATGCAAAAGAATGGGCCACTGCCCGGCGCAACGAATTATCTGGGCGAATGGGCCAAAAGCTCGGATGAAGGAGTGCGCTTCCCTCTCGGAGTGCTTTGGTTCGGTGACGAGCTGGGACATTTCAAGCGATCGCCGCAACCAAAGTTTGTCGACGGCGTAATGGTTTCAACCCCCAAGAAATGGCTTGAAAACCAAAATGAACGAACCCGCAACGCGGATTACCGGCTAATGCCCGCTTTCCTCTCCGACGTTTATACTGGACGTGTGATGGGATCAGACGAGGAAACGGAAATTCGCAAGCTTCACGGCAAGGTGGATTTGAAGAAACTGCAACCAAGCCAGTATCGACCGCCTACGCAAACTAATGCATGGAAACCCGAAAAACCCAAGGCAGGCATACGAATCAATCCATTGACTGGAGAAAAGGAAGTACGCACCTTTCCCAAAAGCTATGGCTGCGACGGTGGTATTGACTACGGTCACCTTTACACAATGCGTTCCGCCACTGCATCCTATTACGACAAGCGGATAGAGAGTGGCACAATAAACTTAAGCGGCCCGCGCTCCGGCTGCACCAACAGCATAATACCGGCCAATGGTGTGCTCAGCGTACCCTATTACTACGAAGGGTGTACCTGCAGCTATCCGCTGCCTATGGCAATGGCCTTGATCTCCATGCCCCAGACTCACGAGCAATGGACCTCCTGGGGCACCATGCCTCCGGCCAAGCTGAACGGTAAAGTCCGGCGACTGGGAGTGAACCTTGGCGCCCCCGGCGACCGAGTGACCGAAAGTGGCACCCTCTGGTTGGACTTCCCCAGCGTGGGAGGCCCCTCCCCCGAATTGCCGATCAAGGTCTCTCCGGAAAAGATCGCCTACCGATACCACCACTCTCTGAGGGTGGAAGGTGGTCAGGGATGGCCTTGGATCGCCGGATCACTTGCCGAAGGCCTTGAAAACATAAGTGTCAACGGTTTGTCAAAGGGATCCTACGTACTACGCCTGACCTTTCTCGAACCGGATGAGGTCAAGCCCGGACAACGCCTCTTTGACGTGATGTTCAAAGGCAAGAAACTATTGTCGAAATACGACGTGGCGAAGGCGGCGAGAGGCTCCATGCGAGCCAAGACCGAAACCTTCAATGGCATTGCAATAGATGGCTCTCTCGTTCTCAAACTGCGCCCCATCCGAGGAAAAACAATTCTCAGCGGCCTGGAGCTGATACGCTCAGACCTGCCCGTCGACACCCCTGAAACCTTGATAGACAACCAGCTAAAGTAGTTTCCCGTTTGATTTTAAGAAAACCTTTCGAGAAGTTGAACATTACGACAACTTAATCACAATTCAAAACACCAGCACTCAATAGCCCAAATTTTGGCTTTTTTTTAGGTTTGTAATGAGAATGCGTCTCAATAAGTATTGTGTAAGATTAGAACAATGAAGAATAACAAAATCCAAAAGGCAATGACCCATGCGGTAGAGTTACTGCAGGCAGACTTAAGAAATCCACCGTCTGAATCGGAGATAATATCGCGTCTAGGTATTTCCGAATACCACTTCAGGCAAGGTTTCAGGAAATTTTCCGGAACAACAATCGGAGCTTTCTTGAGAAAAAAGAGAATGACTAGGGCTAGTGAAATCCTGACTAAAACGGACATGCCGATTTCACAGGTAGCTGAGCAAGTGGGATTTAGGAATTGCAGTCGTTTTGCAGAAGCATTCCGTAATCAATTTGGCTCCAATCCCTTGAAATATAGGAAAAGCCAAAGTTAATCGGCGATAATTCCAAAACCCTCTGTCAGCTCAAACCTTCGACCTCCCAACCCTTACGGTACTTTTCGCGGATGAAGCCGTTGGCCTCGTCTGAGTTCTCGAACTTAAGCTTGTCGGAGTTCCACTTCAGTTCATCCTTGGCGCCTACTCTGGCAGCGACCACACCGAGTAGAACGGTTTCGGTCAAGGGCCCCGCATAGGCAAAGCTGCTGTTGGGAACATCCCCAGTCCGAAAGGCATCGATCCAGACCTCATAATGGTCGAGACGGTCCAACCGAGGACGCCTGAAATCCTTGAACTTGTCGAGCGGATAAAGGTTGGGCATACCGCCGTGCGGGCACACCAAGGTGCCTTCCTCGCCGATGAACATCACGCCTTGGCTAGGCACCTGTGTGTCGTTATCGAGATGAGACCCCTTGAACGGCGGTTTGTTTCCACCGTCCCACCATTTCAGGACGAGCTCGTCTCCAACTGTATGCTCGGTTCCCTTGAAGCGATAGGTCAGCACTTCTCTGGCGGGAAAGGTTTCCTTTTTCGGCTTAGGCCCTTCGTATGCCACCGTCTTTGCAGGACCAAGCCCCAACACCCAGACTGCGGGATCAATGATGTGACATCCCATGTCGCCGAGGGCACCGGCGCCGAAATCAAACCAACCGCGCCACTTGAAGGGATGGTAGGTATCGTGCTTGTAGGGGCGTTCCGGAGCAACGCCCAGCCAAAGGTCCCAGTCAAAACCAGCGGGCAATGGGTCGGACCCAGCGGGCCGATCAATGCCTTGCGGCCAAACCGGTCGGTTGGACCAGGAATGAACCGAGCGCACCTTGCCGATCTTTCCCGAGCGCACGACGTCGAACACCGTACGGTAACCGAGCCCGCTGTGGTGTTGGTTGCCCATTTGCGTGGGAACACCTGCCTTGGCCGCAACCTCGGTGATTGCCCGTGCTTCATGGATGGTGCGGGTCATCGGCTTCTGAGTATAGGCACCCTTCCCCATCTGCAGAGCGGTCATGGTCACGGGCGCATGCATGTGATCGGGCGTACTCACCGTGACAGCATCGAAATTCTTGGCTTCCTTCTCGAACATTTCCCGCCAGTCGGCATAGCCTTTCGCCTTGGGCCACTTCTCCTTGACCAAAGTGTATCCGCCCTTGCGGTTGGCGCTTATATTTACGTCGCAATAGGCAACTAGATCTGCGTGCCGAGCTGCCCCGTTCAAGTCTACCCATCCTTTGCCTCCACAGCCTACGGCGGCCATTCGAACGCGCTTGGATGCCTCAGCCGACACGATGGCAGGAAAAGCTAGAGCGGCTCCTCCCGAAGTTTTTAGAAAGGAGCGACGAGACAAGGATGTTTTCATGGTGGGATGTCGAGAAAGGTTCAGCCATTGGGGATTTCGTTGAGCGTATAATAGCCAACGTTATGTAGCAGAGGAAGATCCTTGTTCGAGCGAATGCCCTCCATCCTGAGCTCATGGACATGCCCCTTGACGAGGCCCTTGACGCGTAAGCGCACGCTCTTGCCATCTTTGGCGGGGACCGCCTTGGTCACAGTAGGGACCGACTTGTCGACCACCGGGCTGCCATATCCCTTTTGGTAGATATAGGTGTAGGCCTCCATTTTATAGGAAGCCAGGTCCGACAGGGAAGCGGTGGTGGCCGGATGGGTGAAGGTGAGTTCGAAACCGTCCGGCTTGGCCCGCATCTCATGTACCTCGAAAGGCACCTTGCCCGTCCAGTTGACCCGTTGGAAGGAAAAGGGCTTCTTGCCATGTGACCCCCAACCGCGGTTGGTACCGCCCGTGAACATACTACCGTCGGCAGCGAAACGGGCCACGATATTGCCTGAACCAAAGCCTTTGAGAAATGGGAAAGCGGCTCCCTGATAGAAACCATTTACTTTCTCGAGAAAGATGCGGTGTATCTTGGAATGGGTCTGTTCGGAGACAAAGAGTTGGTTCTTGAAAGGACCGAACTTGCCACCTGTCTCGTCGCACTCAATGCCTGCGGGCGAGTTCCCCATCTTACCATGAGGCAGGACAATCGGAGGAGGAACCAAGTCGGGCACGCGCTGGCGCTCTATTTCGATGCGGCTACCGCTCTTGGGTTCCGGTGGCTTGGGTCCGAGCGCGTCGGTCAGGGCAAAGTACTTGTTGCCCGTGTGGTTGCCCTGAAAGCCACCGGGACGAAGATGCTTGAGTGAACTGGAGCCGTTCCAAAGGCCTTGGTTGTCGCAATAGAACACATCACCCAGATGGTTCATTCCTATGCCGCCAGGAGAACGTATGCCGTATCCGGTGGGGATAGTCTTGCCATCCGGCGTGACCCGCATGCACCAACCGCGGAAAGGGCTCTTGTCGTCGGCTCCGCCGGAACCCGTCAGGCAGAGCACTACCCAGATGTCACCATTCTTGTCATGGCGTGTGCCAAAAGCGTATTCGTGATAATCCCCGTTGATACCCCAGCCATCGCCCATGGTTTCGAAGACGTCAGCGCGGCCGTCACCGTCAGTGTCCTTTATGCGGGAGACCTCGGGTCGTTGAGTGAGATAAAGCCAGCCATCCTTCCATGCGATGCCGATGACTTCGTGCAAGCCACGGGCAAAGAGGGTCCACTTGGGGTCGGGATCTTCGCCGAATACCCCTTCACCGACGAATACGTCGCCTCGCCTCGAAGCAATGGCCACCTTGTTGTCGGGCAGAACGTCAATTCCACTGACCTCGATCACTTCGCCCTCAGGCAAGGGAATGGTGGTAATGGAATAGTAGTCCTCCTCGGTTTGAGCGAAACCCAAGCTGAAAATGCTAAAGGTCGAGAGTGTAAGTAAAAAGTACTTCATTATTATCTTTCCTCTAAAAGTGATTCCCAGGAGCCTCAGTTAGCCCAGCTGTACGTAACTTCCAATTGAGCGCTTCCATTCTTAAAGGTTACGGGTACGCGGAGTTCGCCGTCCTTGGAGAATGCCTTGCCTCCCTTCACGGTAACAATTAATTCGCTGTCCCGAAATGAACCGCCCTTCTCCTCGAAATCGCCTTGGGCTATGCGGAGGTAAAGATTGCCAGGGGCTTTCTTGGCCTTGAGCTTGAGAATCCGCTTGATCTGGCCAAAGGAATCTTCGTCCGCAGCCGCCACCGGCTCCGGGGTATCCTCGATTGCAACGTCTCCACGTTCATATTTAAAGGTGGGCCGTTGATGCTTGTCCAAGGCATACCCGCGAAAGCGAAGGTCCTTGGTCCTATACTCCGCTTGTGGCCAAGTTGCCTCGGCTGAATCGAGAGCGGCGAAAGAAACACCTTCGGGCAGCTTGATCACAGCTTCGCCCGCAGGAGGTTGGTAGCCTTGCCCACGACCGTTCCAGTGGCGGGCTCCATCCATGAAGTCTCCCTGCCAGATCATGGCGATCCGCATATTGTTGGCATCGAAGGCGAGGTTCACGCCTTCGTGGTATCCCACCCCAATGGCCCGAGGTCCAGCCCCGTTGATGAAATTGCGGTACATGATGGCTTCGCCCTCGGGAGGTTCGATCAGCATCCCGACAGCACCACCGCCACCGCTTCCCGGCGAAGACTTGGAAAGCGACTGTTTCTTGATGCCAGGCCCCGACCAACCGACAGCCAAGGCCTCTCCGCCGCTCTTCTCGAAAAAGCGCACTTCGATGGCTCGCTTGCCTTTTTTCAGGGTAACGGATCCGGAAATAGTCTTAACACCGTGTACACCATCGTTGTTGACCACGAGCTTGCCGTCTATCAGCAAGAGGGACCCATCGTCGGAAGATGTGGTGAAGGTGTATTTCCCATCCTTTGGGCACTCGATTTCCCCGGTAAAGGAGAAACCGAAGTTTTCGTTCTTGTCGCGGGGAGATATATCAAAGAGCCCATTAGCGAGAACCCCTGTCTTCTGAGGTTCCAGCTTTGTGAAATCAGGCATCTTGTCCCAACTTCCGTGATAGAGTTTATAGCTCAGATTGGTGATCGGGTTGGCCAAACGGGAAACCCCCATCATGCCGTTCATCAACTGGAAATGACCAGGGAAGGTGCAGATGTACGGGTAGTCGCCTTCCTTTTTCGGGGCTTTGAAATACATCGTAGTCTCTTTCTTCGGTTGAACCATGCCCGAACTAACGAGAATGCGTGGATGCCCCTTGGGTTCCCAGTCCTGCTCGACTCCCTTGTCTCCAAGCTTGAGCACCGCATCGATGACTTCCTGCCCCTTGTCGCCGCCTTTCTTTTTTCCCGGCGTACAAATTATGAGGTTATGGGGAAGCGTGTCCGGATTCTTGAAGACCAACTTCACCTTGGCGTTCGGTTTCACGCTGAAGCTGCGAACGTCGTACTTCATTTGGGCCTCCATCGTGCTGATAACGATCTCCTGATCGACTTTCTCGAAACCTTTCGGTGGTTTCTGGGCGTTGAGACAGGTCGTCCAAAGCACGGCGATGGCGAAAAACTTGAGACAGATTGGATGATTCATCGTGGTATGATTTGCAGGCAGGTGGAAGAGGCGGGCTATCCCGTCTAATTAAATGAAGAGGGCTGCACCCAAATACTTATTGGATGCAGAAGATCTTGGAGTTAGCCCTGATGAATAGCTGGCCATCAGAAATAGCTACCGATGATCGCGTATTGTCATCGTAAGTTTGCCCCATCTTGGCCACATGTAGGATTTCACCGGAAGAGGGATCCATTACGACGACTTCGCCATTGTGATTCATGCTGTAAATCTTGCCATCAGCGGCAGTGGGAGAAGCTCGCCATTTGTACTTGCCGGGCATGCGGGTGCTCCATTCAACCTTGCCGGTCTTAGGGTCTACTCTGGACATGGCCTGCCTCAAGTCACTCAAAACGTAAAATTTTCCGTTGTAGAAAAGCGGGGTCGGGACATCGCTGGTAATCTGCGGATGCTTGGAGGTTTCCCAGACGAGCCCATCCTTGCCCGAGTGGGTTCCCTTGAGGCCTAGTTTGGCGGCGAACACCGGTGCTTTCTTTGGGGCACTGGCGAGTACCACGCCCCCCCCGACTACCGGCGATGGCACCAAGCGCCACCATTGCTCGCGATGACCGGGGTTCCAAGTACCCCAGCGCCAGATCTCCTTGCCGGTGGCGGGATCGTGTCCGGTGAGGACGTCGCCCCCCGCGATGATGAGTTCCTTGCGCCCCGCGCCTTCATAAGGAATGACGGTGCCAAAGGACTCGAGCGACTCTTTGTTGGCATCGGATGGACGAATGTGCTTCCAGACGGTCTTGCCGTTGGCAGGATTCATGCAGAGAAGGAAGGACGGGTTGTTGGGCTTGCCACGCCCATGAGTGACTTCGTCGCGCTGAAGGACGGCCAGGTATAGTTTGCCATCATACAAGGTAGGCGTGGCCGAGAAAGTCCATTGAAAAGTAAAGTCGCCGTAATCCTTCTGGAGGTTGCGGCGCCATTGCTCCTCGCCTTCCAAGTCATAGGAAACGAGATCTCCATTACCATAGAAAAAGATCACACGCTCTCCGTCGCTTACAGCCGAGGGGCTGGCATAGGTGGTTCGTGAATCGAGTTGAAAGTCATTGCCATCTCCCTCGCCCGGCCGATAGCCACTTCCTGCATCGTGCTTCCATGCCACCTTTCCGTTGGCTCGGTTGAGACAAAGAGCAAGCAGACGGCCTTTGCCGGCTTTCTTGTCGGTCACTTGAACTGAAGAAAGAAAGATGCGATCGCCAATAATGATTGGGGTACTTGCCCCCATACCTGGCAAGGTGGTTGACCACTTGACTCCTTTCTCTTGGTCAAACTTGACCGGGAGTGGCTTGTCGGAAGTGGTTGAGCCATCGTAATTGGGTCCACGCCAAGTAGGCCAGTCTGCGCCTGAGAGATGAGTGGCTGCAGACAACAGCGATAATGTGAGGAAAAGTTTGCCAAGTATTGATTTCATGAGGATTGGATTGATAAATTTCTTGGAGAAAGTAAGGAAGTAGAGCCAAGGCTTGCCAACAAAAAAACTGGTTTTCCAAGAGATTGAGGCGGAAGGGTTAAAAGTATGAGTGTATTATGAAAGACGCAATTTATGCCTGAAAAAATAAAAATCCCAAGAAAAAGTAACCTGACAAAGCTTCGAGGTGTACTAGTTGTGTTTGAACCAATATTTCGCATCGAATCAGAAATAAAGGAAACCTTAATATGACAAAACGCGTCCTTCTCGTTCTCACTGGCATTTTAGCAACTGGACATATCCATGCAAAGCAGATGGATTTCTCCAAAGTCTCGGCTCAAGCCAATTGGGTGGCGCACGCCGATCTCGATGCCCTACGAAAATCGGCTGTGGGATCCTTTTTGTTGGCCAAGGCAAAGGAAGACCCAGAGGCAGCCAAAGGGATTGCTATGCTTCAAGCTGTATTCGGATTGGATATGGATGCCATCTCCAGTTTCAGTGCCTTCGGTCGCGACCAGGACAAGGCGATTTTCTTAGCCAAGGGTGGATTTGATTCCGAGAGATTGCAGCCAATGGTTGAACTGAACGAATCATATAGCGCGAAAAAGCACAAAGGCACGGTCATCCACCTTATAGATCAAAAGACGGCCGAACCCAAAGCCATTGCATTCACGGGCAAGGATGAATTATTGGGCTCTCCCGCTCTCGGCTTCACCCAACATGCGCTCGACGTTGCTGGAGGTCGAAGCCCCTCGCTGAAACCAGGGAAGATCCACAAGGCATTGCTCGAATCGTTTTCCTCCCCCATCCTCATGATGGCCGTGGACGTCAAAGGCATGGCCGAGATCGACAAACCCGACACTGGCCCAGAAGCGGTCATCATCCAGAAAGCCGATGCCATAGGCTTGGCAATGGGAGAAAGCGGCGACATGCTCATGGCCTCAGCCATTCTTCAAACCGCCGACGTGGAAACTGCCAAGCACGTCGAGAACATCGCCCGTGGATTCACAAGCCTGCTCGCACTTGGCGCCGACATCGAACCGGAACTTGCCGAATTACTTGCGCAGACGAAAACTCAAGTATCTCGCAAGGATCAAATAGTCAGCATGAAGCTAGGCATCGACATCCAGACTGTGAAAGAAACAATAGCACGGGAAATAGAAAAAAAAAGAGGTCGAAAAATTGACTCCAGCCTAGACTAAACCTGAGCCCAAAAAGAAAGGTACTACTTTCTTGAAAAAGATTCCACGAACGTTAGCTTTAAAACCAATAACACCTGAACCAAGGAAACAATATCATGAAAAAAGCATTAATGCTTATCTCCATCGCCGCCATCACCTTCTCGGGATCGGTCTCGGCAAAACCACTTGATCTCTCGAAAGTATCGGACGATGCCAACTGGCTGATGCACGTTGACTTCGACTCCGCCAGGAATTCCACCATTGGCTCCTTCATCATGGACAAAATCAATGATAATGATGAAGCCGCAGACAGAATGGAAGAAATGAAGGAAGCCTTTGGCGTCGACATGGAAGGCTTTGCCAATCTCACCATGTTCGGAAACGGAGAACGTGAAAAAGGAATTGCAATCATGGTGGGCGGCATGGATGTCGAGAAATTGGTCGGATTCGCGCAACTCAATGAAAACCTAACCACCACCCAGAAGGGGAAACATGAAATCTACTCCGTTGGCGAAGGCAGGCGCTCGATGGCATTTACCACCATGAAGGGGAACGTAATCGTTGGTGGGCCAGATGAAGATTATGTTTCGCAAGGAATTCGCCTAGCAAAAGGCAAAGGCAACGGCAGAGCTCCGATCGGTCTCCTCAACGAATTGCGCAGAATCATTCCGAATCCCGGCATGATCGGATATGTCGACGTGGAAAAAGCCGCCGCTTTCCATGACTTGGATGAACGCGGTCAAGAATTCGTGGAAAAAGCGAACTCCGCGGGAATGATCGTCGGCGAAGTGGATGGAGAGATCAGAATGGCTGCCATCTTGAAGACAAACGACGAAGAAACTGCCAGGCAACTGGAAGAAATGGCCAACGGCTTGATGGCGATGGCTGCCTTGAGCAAGGAATCAAACCGACACTTGGGCAAAGTTCTCGAAAGTCATTCAGTGAAGCGGGCAGGAAATGCCATCATTCTTCAAGTGGGATTGTCAATCGATGCCATCAAAGAAGGCATCGAAAAGGAAATGGATAAAAACATATAATCTGCGCAAATCCATAGACAAACAGTCAAATAAGTAGGCTGGCGAAGGAGAATCCAACGCCCAGTCGAAACCCAGCGAGTGGAAGAAAATGACTCTGCCCTGGCTCATCGCGCTGCATCCGGAGAAACAGATGCCTTCGAGAACTTGGTTCGGCTTCACCGGCCAAAGCTTCTCCGGTTTCTCTGGGCTTACCTCGGAAACTTCAGCGATGCGGAAGACCTTGTTCAGGATACTTTCGCCCGAGCCTATTCCGCTTTGCACAAGTATGACCACAAGCAATCATTTACCACTTGGCTTTTTGTCATTGGACGGCGGTTGGCAGCTAACGAGAAAAGAAGAATCGGAAGGCAACGAAAACGTGAAGCCGAATTGGAAGTCCCTCAAGAGGTGGAGGCAGTCTATCCCGAGTTTGACTCAGGCAGCATCTGGGCGGCCGCAAAGAACATTCTCCCTGAAAACAGTTACGCCGCGATGTGGCTTCACTACGGGGAAAACCAATCCGTGAAGGAAATCGCTCAAATTCTAGGCAAAAGCGTGACCGGCGTGAAAGTCACTCTTCATCGTGCCCGACGAACTTTAGCCAGCGAAATAGACCCCGACTTGGTGGGTGAACGCATTGACCGATGATTGCTAAAATCATCGCCTTGTTCCGCAACCGCGCATCCTCTCCCGAGGAGGCTACTCTCGAGGACGCTCTTCGTAGCGAGGCGACCCGCTTGCAAAAAAACAACGTGTCTGATGAAGTCGCGGTGGCTAAGATCATGGAACGAGCGAAGTGTGCATCCGGTCACAGGAAGGACCCTCTTTTAAAGTCAGAGGTTTCCTTTCGAAAGTTGCTTGCTGGAGCTACTCTATGCGCCGCAATCCTTCTAGTCCTGAAATTTGGCAATCAGAACGAAGATGCAGGCAGTGCATCCAAGGAACCAGTGGAGCGGAATCCGGCCGACGAGACACTCTTTGCTCAACCGGTCGATACCTTGACCAAGCCCTTTGCTTCGCTCGCATTCAATCCACTGGAGCCAGCGACCGAGGAATGGAATCGTTTCACGGCAAACACAATTGAAAAGGCCGAATCCCTATTCGCCTCCGCCAAAGTATGGTCCGCCCTGCCCACGCCAAATCTCTCCATAAACCCAGACGCCCTTCTGCCGGAAATCCCAGACCTACCTCCATTCTCTCCTTATGGAGACGAACTCCGGCGACTCCGCAATGATGCTAGGAATGCGGTCGAGGCACTGCCCTTTTTCCACAAGATAAACGGATAAAACATTTTGCGCAGGTTCTCCCTTGCGCCATCAGGACTTCAGTTCTTTGCTAGGGAAAATGACTGATTTCATTGTACGCCCCATGGCACACAAGGACTGGCCCGAGACTGGCGAGCTGATCCATTCCTCATTGAATTATTGGTACGCAACCAAGGGTTCCGGCCCCATTCTAACCTGCGATCCATCCAATACGCAGTTGCATTGCAAGGTAAACGAGGATTTGGACCCCGGCCGATGCCTGCTCACCATTGCTCCATCCGGTCGCATCGCCGCTTGTTGCTTCTACCACCTACGCTCCACCCACGTAACGCTTGGCATAATGGCCTGCCATCCGAGTTATTACGGAAGCGGAGCCGCCAGATTGCTGTTGGATGAAATAATGAATTTTGCAAAAAAACACGATAAACCTCTTCGCCTAGTATCCAGTGCCATCAACGTCGACTCGTTCTCCCTCTACAGCAAGACTGGGTTCACCCCTCACGCCATCTTTCAAGACATGTTCATCGACGTACCCAAGGAAGGCTTGGATGCACCACAAACGGAAGGCGTGACAGTTCGTGATGGCCGGATCGAGGATGCTCCTGCCATGGCCGCCTTGGAAATGGAATTATCCGGAATCGAGAGAGAAAACGATTTCCGATACATTCTGGCGAACGAAGACGGATATTGGCATGTCTCGGTGACCGAGAACGATGACGGTAGCCTAAACGGCTTTCTTTGCTCAATTACCCAACCCGCCTGTCCATTGATCGGTCCGGGAGCAGCCCGCGAAGACCTTCAGGCAGCTGCCCTTTTACGAAAAGTACTCGACCACAAACCAGGTCGCAGACGTATTTGGCTGGTTCCCTGTAACAGGCGCGAATTAATTGATTACTGTTATTCCTGGGGCGCGAGAAACTGCGAGTTGCACCTTGCTCAAGTGATCGGAGAAGCCCAACCCTTGTCCGGAGTGGTGCTACCCTCCTTCATGCCGGAAACCTGGTAATCTCAGGCAAGGGCCGCAAGCACGGCGGCAACGATACTGTCGACCGAGGCCATACGCCCAACCCCCTCGTATCCACAGGCTAATTCGCCCTCTTCCGGATCCACCAAGAGGTGATCACGTTCACGCAACTTGCTTAAATTGTCCTGCGTGGCCGGATGTTGGTACATCTTCCCATTCATGGCAGGGGCAAGCATCACCTTGGCAGTTGTAGCAAGGTAGATTGAGGTGAGGGCATCCCCTGCCAGGCCATTCGCAAACTGAGCGATCGAGTGGGCGGTGGCCGGCGCAACCAAGAGGAGATCCGTCTTGTCAGCTAATTCGATGTGCCCGGGCTGCCAGCCATCACCTTCATTCCATAGTTCTTCGGTAACTGGATTCCGTGAAAGTGTCTGAAAGGTACTGGACCCGACGAATTCCCGGGCGGCCCGAGTCATCACTACGAACACCTCGGCTCCTTGACGCCTAAGCTCGCTGGTCAAGTCAGCCGACTTGTAGGCGGCAATGGAACCAGTCACGCCAAGACATATCACGCGGTTGTCGAGCGTGCCTTTAGACGAATCTTCATCGGAGTGTGCCATGAGGTCGAAGGGGAACCTTGAACTATCTCAACTCGAGATGGCATTGGCAACGCCGAAGTCCACGATTCGCTCAAGTCATTTGAGCAAACAGATTCCAAGCTTTCCAAGGAAGGCTATTTCCGTTAGAAAGCATTCCTTCGAAAAGGACTACTCACAATGCAATCCAACCCCATAACAAAGTATCGTCCTTGGGGGACAATTGACCTACCGGACCGGCAATGGCCCGACCGGACCATCGACCATGCCCCGATCTGGTGCAGCGTGGACCTGCGAGATGGCAATCAAGCACTCCCCATTCCCATGAGAGTGGAACAGAAACTCGAATTGTTCGACCTCTTGACAAAGATTGGCTTCAAGCAAATCGAAGTGGGCTTTCCCTCAGCTGCCCAAACTGAATTCGATTTCACTCGAAAATTAATCGAGGAGGATCGCATTCCCGAAGACGTCAGCATTCAAGTGCTAACCCAAGCCCGCGAACATCTCATTCGCAGGACAATCGAAAGCCTGCAAGGAGCCAAGAAAGCAATCGTTCACGTATATAACTCCACCTCTCCCTTGCAGCGCCGGGTAACTTTCGGCATGTCGAAAGAGCAGATCAAGCAGATCGCGGTCGATGGCGTTCGACTGGTTCGAGATAGCCTCCCTGAGCTCGAGGGCACCGAAGTACTGTTGGAATATTCGCCCGAAAGCTTTTCCGACACAGAGTTAGAGTACTCCCTTGAAGTCTGCGAAGCCGTCATGGACACTTGGCAGCCAACCAAGGAAAAGCCCATCATACTAAACCTTCCGGCCACAGTCGAGCTCTTCAGCCCAAACATACATGCAGATCAAATCGAATGGTTCTCTCGTCAAGTGAAGGATAGAGAAAAAGCAACCATTAGCCTCCATACCCATAATGATCGGGGTACCGGGACAGCTGCCACCGAACTAGGGCTTATGGCAGGAGCTGACCGCGTGGAAGGGACCCTCTTTGGCAACGGAGAACGTACCGGCAACCTCGATATCGTTACAGTTGCGCTGAACATGTATTCGCAAGGGGTTCATCCCGGTCTCGAGCTGTCCGACCTGGATGCCATTCGAGAAATTTACGAGCGAACCACCGGCATGACCGTTCACCAACGCCACCCCTATGGCGGAGACCTTGTATTCACTGCTTTTTCGGGCTCTCATCAAGATGCGATAAAGAAAGGCATGGACCTGAGAGAGAAAGATGGCGACGACGACGCGAACCGCTGGCAGGTGCCGTATCTTTCAATTGATCCTCGAGACATGGGACGCAGCTACGAAGCCATCATACGGATTAACAGCCAAAGCGGCAAAGGCGGAGTTGCCTATGTTCTCTCGCGTGAATACGGCATTGACTTGCCCAAGCCTATGCACCCGGAAGTGGGCGGTATCGTCAATGAATCAGCGGACGCCCAGGCTCGTGAACTCTCCATCGAGGAAGTTCACGAAATCTTCCGACGTGAATTTCTGGAAAATCACTCCCCACTCAAGCTGATCTCTTATGAAACCGTAAAGAAACCTGGGGAAGACGAGGTAGCCTGCGAAGCCATGATATGTCTAAACGGGGAGGAACAAGTGATTTCCGGAGAAGGAAACGGACCTATAAACGCTTTTGTACAAGCACTTGAAGAAATCGGATTGAAGGATTTCCAACTCACCGACTACCGCCAACATTCCATTGGCGGCGGTTCAGCCACCGAGTCCGTTGCCTTCGTGCAATTGCAAACTAAAGTGGGTCGCGTAGCCTATGGATGCGGGATAGACTCCAGCATCGAACGCTCCGGTTTGCTTGCACTCATAAGTGCCTACAACCGAACTAGAAGCTAACCAAGAAGCGACGTTTCGCGCCAGCATACAGACAAACCTTGCACACCTCCTCAAGGAAATGAACACTGCAAAGTTCGTGCATTCATTGCGCTAATATCTGATATGCAGGATGATGTATATATTTTTGACTCTTTTTCCTTCTGGCACGAGACCTGCAATTATGCTGAATCATTACGCTAAAATCATTCATACTAGAGCGACTTTCATGAAGAATCTCCGATGTTCTCTCCTTTTCCTTTGCGCTTTGCTGACTTCCGCAAGTCTGTCATCTGCCAAGGAACTTTTACTACACTTGTCTCTGGACGAGATTGAAATCATCTCAGGGGAACTTCCGACAGGAACCATCGACCTACCGCACCAATGGCAACGGGGAAGATGGATTCCGGAGCTTTTACCCTATGCCGCCTCATCGCAAGCTGATGAAATCTACCTCACGATGGAAAGGGGAAACAACGACAACCGTCGCTTGCGAAACCGATTTCGGGCAAGTGAAGCGCATCTCTCCATTCGAGCCCAAGCTCTCCCTCTGACCGGAACCCTTTATTTGCCAAAGAATGAAGGCGATGGCTTGCATCCAGTTGCGTTCCGAGTGAAAAAAGGCACCCCCCCCAACAAGAAGGATTTCCAAAAGTCGCGGAAAGATCACTATGAAAATTTGCTGGCAAGGGGAATTCCCGGCTCCGCCTGGTTTCGCCATCAAGCCGCCAAGGAAACACCCGAGCTCGCGCAGCAACCGAATAGACCCAATCAAGGAAGCCTGGAAGACACCTTGGATCTTTTCTCAGGAGGTCGAGCCCTAAGTGAAAACCTGCAATTCGACCGCGAATTGCGATTACCCGAGGAAGGCGGAGCAGAGGTGAAGGTGAATTCCATTCAAGGCATCACCATAGATGAATTCGAGTGGGATCTGTTACTTAACGACAAAGATACAGTCCTCGATCCCCTCGCCCACTCCGTTCCAGCAGACCAGCATGCTCTCTTCTTTCGGACTTTCTCCGACATGATGACGGTTTTCGACGAAGCAACTTTGCGCGCCACTCCGCTGCTGAGAATGTTCGAGGCGAGAGCGGAGAGCGCCAAGAGCAAGGAGAAGTATGAGTTGCAGCTCTGTATGCCCGCGACCGAATTAAGCCGGCTCCTTGGCCCTCAATTGATCAACAGCGTGGCCTTCACCAGCTCGGATCCATTTCTGCGTACCGGCACCGACTTGGCCATTATGTACAAGGCGAAAAACCTGAATGGACTGGTCGCCGCCCTAGCCCTTCGCCGAGCACAGACGGCGGCATCACATCCTCATGCAAAGCCAGTCAAGGGAGTGATTTCGGGGAATATCGAATACATCGGTCTCGTATCCAAGGATCGGGCGGTCTGCTCTTATTCCGCCACCTTGGGGGATGATGTCGTGGTCGTGACCAATTCACTGGCTCAACTAAAGAAGCTGACTGCAGCTCACCATAAGGAGAAACCATCACTGGCCAGTCTCGACGAATATAAATTCTTCCGTCAAAGGTATCTTCTCGGAAGTTCTGAAGAGAAAGCTTTTCTCATGGTACCAGACGCCGCCATCCGCCGTTGGTGCGGACCGCGTTGGCGCATCGCGGCGTCTCGAAGAACCCGTGCCGCCTCCGCCCTTTCCGAACTTCAGGCGAGACAAATTGCAGAAACCGAAACAAACAGCCAGAACTTCCCTGAACTTGGCGAAGTCTCCTTTGACAAGGAACAAGTACAGTCATCGAAATACGGAAACCTACGCTTCCTTACCCCCATTTCCGAACTCGATCTCGATTTGGTCAGTAAGCGCGAACAAATGGCTTATGATGTCTTTCGTCAGCGCTACCAAAGCAATTGGTCCGCTTTCTTCGATCCAATAGCAGCTCGAATCTACATGGACGAAGGCAAACTGACAGCAGACGTCACCATCATGCCCTTGATAGATGGATCCGACTATAACGACATGATTGAAGTCACTGGCAACTCGCGCCTGAAGCCAGGTGCGGGTGATCCTCATCCCGAATCCCTCCTGCACTGGATCATTGCCCTGGATATGAAATCAAAACCCATGCAGCAAGCGAGCGGAATGGCTTCTCTCTTCGCTCCATCTCTCGGTGTAAACGCATTTTCCTGGGTGGGGGAATGGATTTCCGTCTACGCGGATGAATCACCCTTCTGGCAGGATATCGCAAAAGTTGCTGAGGATGGGCAGGATGCCGTGCAGGAATTCGTCGAGGATAATGTCGGCCGAACTCCGCTGGCTCTAAACTTTGAGGTCACGAACCCCTTCAAGATGACTGCCTTCCTTTCTGCGTTGCGGGCCTTCATCGAGCAAACCTCGCCCGACATGACGGAATGGACCAATCACAAGCACAACGGACAAGGCTACGTAAAGATCGCTCCGTCAGGCGCAGTGAGGGAAGATCTGGCCGCGGAAGGTGCAGGAGATTTCGCTTTATTCTATGCCCCTTCGTCCAAACTCTTAACTTTAACCCTCGACGAAGCCTTGCTCAAGAAGGCAATCGATCGACAAGTAAATGATCGCAAGCGCAGACGAAGTGGGGAAGTCCCCACTGACCTCAAGCAGTGGCCCGGAAAAAGTGTCTCCCTCGTTGCGAACAAGAAAATCATTTCATTCGTCGATGCAGTAACCCGTGATCAACTCACCAAAGAGTTCAGAAACCGCTCCTACGCCAACCTCCCAATCCTCAACGAATGGCATAAGCTAGGACACGAAAATGCCATAGCGTATCACAAAAAAAAATGGCAAGTAGAATTGATGTGCCCCGGAGGAGGCCAATACAAGTGGAACGAGGAATTTCAAACTTTCGAATCAACGATCTTCGGTCACCCCGGGGCACCGGAAAGCCCCAAGATCTCGGCCTTGCTGCTGAAACAGTTCCAGCAAGCTGCCTTCGGGTTGACGTTCGAAAATGATGGGCTTCGAGCCAAGGTAGAGCTCTGGAAAAAACTTCCCGTATCCGGCGACTAATCGGTTAAACCAAGAGGGAGCAACCACTCTCGCAGCAAATTCAAAGGGAGGCCGATGACGTTGGACCGGGAACCCTCGTATCTTTCCACTATCAGTTCACCACGAATTTGTATGGCATAGCCTCCAGCCTTGTCGAGTGGGTTAACCTCGGTGAAATATTCGGCAATTGTGCCATCATCCAACTCTCGAAAAGTCACTTCACTGGTTTCCAAACGAGTTTCCTCATAGCCATCTTCGAGATGGATCAGGCAAAGACCGCTAATAACTTGATGAGATTTTCCCGAGAGAATCCTCAACATGGCTTTGGCCTCAGCCAAATCCGAAGGCTTGCCGAATACTTCGCCTCCAATGGTTACGATTGTATCTACTCCCAGGACCCACGCCTCGGGACGTTGATTAGCAACTGAACGAGCCTTCAGCTTGGCATTCTCAATGGCCAATGAGGGCGGTCCATCAGGATGCGAGGAAAGTTCGTCCACGTTGGAAACAATCACCTCGTATTCAATTAGTAATTCCGCCAGCAGCTCTCTTCTGCGGGAAGAGGCGGAAGCAAGAATAAAAGGCACCCCTGCCTTTGTGTTCGCCTTTTGTTCTCTCATGTCGTTTACTTGATGCCTTTGATGTATGATTTCGGGAATTTTGCAATGAGATGAGAATCGGCGCTGCCCAATTAAACGCCACAGTAGGTGATCTCGACGGCAACCTGGCACTTGCCGTGGACGCCTATGAACAACTGGTGGGACAAGGCGTGGACTTGATTGTCTACCCCGAACTGTTCCTGTGTGGCTATCCGCCTCGAGACCTTTTGCTAAAATCTCGTTTTGGCAAAGACTTGGCGGAAAGACTGACTCGTTTCGCCGAACAGACGGGGCCCACGCCCGCCCTCATTGGCTTTGCAGAGGAATCCAAAAAGGATTCCGGACGACCTTACTTCAACTCGGCGGCTTGGTGCGAAGAAGGCAAAGTAGTAAACACCGCGCGCAAGCGCTTGCTGCCAACCTATGACGTTTTCGACGAGGCACGTTATTTCGAACCAGGCGATGACACCCTGATCATCGAATACAAGGGAAAGAAACTGGCGGTCACTATTTGCGAAGACATTTGGAACGTTGAAGGAAACCTCTACCAAACAGACCCGCTGAAAGAAATTGCCCAAGCCAGCCCCGATCTAGTATTGAATCTTTCAGCCAGCCCATGGCACCGAGGGAAGCAGGCCATAAGGCAAGAACTCTTGTCAAAAGTCGCTCCGCTCTGCAATTGCCCGGTCTTCTACGTCAACGTAGTGGGCGGCAACGACGAGCTGATCTTTGACGGGGGCTCGATGGCGGTGGACGAGAAAGGCCGAACTCTCGCCACTCTGCCGGCCTTCACCGAAAGCATTCGAGCAATTGACTTGGCCGAGGAAACGGAAACTTCAGCTCGTCAAACCGACAGTGAATCGCTCGACAACCTGAGAAAAGCTCTCGTTTTGGGCCTTCGTGACTATGCTCACAAAAGTGGTTTCACCAAGGGATTGATTGGTTTGAGCGGAGGTATTGACTCGGCAGTGACTTGTGCCTTGGCAGCTGAAGCTCTAGGAGCCGAAAATATCATCGGAATCAGCCTCCCTTCCTCTATATCAAGCCAGCACAGCAAGGATGACGCTTCCGACCTTGCGGAAAATCTAGGCATTCAATTCAGTACTCTGGCCATTCAGGGAATCGTGGACGCGGCAACCACTGAATTAAAGCCCCTCTTCGGTGATCGCCCAATGGACGTGACGGAAGAAAACCTGCAAGCCCGGGCCAGGGCCCTCTTGCTGATGGCCGTGTCCAACAAACTTGGCAGCCTCCTTCTCACCACTGGAAACAAGAGCGAGCTAGCCGTTGGTTATTGCACGCTTTATGGAGACATGTGTGGAGGACTCGCCGTAATATCGGACCTGCCCAAGACGCAAGTATTCGCCCTCGCGCTGCACCTGAACCAAGATCGAGAGATAATCCCCGAGTCGACCCTCACCAAGCCACCTTCTGCGGAATTGCGCCCTGATCAAAAAGACAGCGATTCGCTGCCAGACTATGACGTGCTTGACGCCATCCTCGAACGTTACGTCGAAAAAGGTGAATCCACCGATCAAATCGTGGATGCAGGATTCGACAACTCAGTCGTCGTTGATATAGTAGGCAAAGTCGATCGTAATGAATATAAGCGCAAACAAGCGGCTCCCGGACTCAAGACAACACCTCTCGCCTTCGGAATAGGTCGCAGAATGCCAATCGTGCAAAAATACCTCGGTTAAGAAAATTCCATTAATGGATTCCTCAAAAAAGCTATTTGAAGAAGCAGGAAAACTTATACCAGGTGGCGTGAATTCTCCGGTGCGCGCCTTTCGATCCGTTGGTGGAACCCCCTTTTTCACAAAAAGGGCAAGTGGCTGCCATCTCACAACGGCCGATGATACCGAACTGATCGACTTTGTCTGCGCTTGGGGTCCCGCCATTCTCGGGCACGATCACCCCGAGATACGAAATGCAGTTTCAACTGCCTTGTCTGAGGGAACCAGCTTTGGGACACCCGGAGCAAGAGAAGTGGACATGGCGAAACGTATCGTTCGACTCGTGGCCTCGGTGGAGAAAGTTCGCATGTGCAATAGTGGCACTGAAGCCACCATGTCCGCCGTTCGTCTTGCCCGAGGGTATACGGGACGCTCCAAAATCATCAAGTTCTCGGGCTGCTATCATGGTCATGTGGATAGCCTTTTAGTTAAAGCTGGTTCGGGTGCCCTTACTTTTGGAAATCCCGATAGCGCAGGCATTCCAGATGCCTTTGCTCTTGAAACCATCGTCTTACCATATAACGACGAAGAGGCCGTTCACAACAGCTTCGAGGAAGCCGGTGAAGATATTGCTGGAATCATACTCGAGCCATATCCCGCCAATTGCGGCCTCATCTTGCCGAATCCCGGCTATCTCAAGACCCTCCGCACAATCTGCGACAAGTACGATGCATTGCTAATCTTTGACGAAGTAATGACCGGTTTCCGTGTAGCTCCAGGAGGGGTACAGGAACTCGAAGAGGTAACCCCGGACATCACCACAATGGGCAAAATAATCGGCGGCGGCCTGCCTGTCGGGGCATTTGGTGGTAAAGCCGAAGTCATGAATCATCTTGCTCCCGAAGGACCTGTATATCAAGCAGGCACTCTGAGCGGAAATCCTCTCGCAATGGCAGCAGGCATTGCAGCGCTAGATGTCTTGGAGAAAGAAAACCCATACCCTCGGCTCGACCAAATGGGACGACGACTAGCAAGTGGATTAAACGAAGTCGCTGTTGCTGCCGGCATACCATTGCAGACTCCTCAAGTTGGTTCGATGCTTTGCCTATTCTTCTCGCAAAGCCCAATAAATAACTACGAACAGGCCATCGCCACTGAGACCGCCCTTTTCAAGAGCCTTTTCCGTCACGCCTTGGAGCATGGAATTTATCTTCCACCCTCTCCTTTCGAGACCTGTTTCCTCTCCGCTGCGCATGGAGACGAGGAAATCAATCGAGCGCTGGAAGTTCTCGGCGAGGGCATCAGGTCGCTTTGACTTCTCCCTCTTCGGAAAAGGCAAGTTTTCAGCTCGAGCAAGGCTTAGACCGCCTCTGACTCTGCACCAAGGAAATTCTCCTGTGGCCGAAGACAAATCCGCTGAACAGCCGACTCGAAATCATCAAAGCCCTCGAGTATCTCAATCTCCATGCGCATATAGAACAGCGGCAGGGATGGCTTGAAGCTCTTCGGTATGCGAACCGCATCTTTTTCGGTGGTTACGATCATCTCGGCTCCATTGGCATTGGCCCGATCGATGAGACGCTTTAGTTCACCGATGGTATAGCGGTGATGATCCAAAAACCTTCGCCGATAGCGAACGTCCGCGCCCTGATCGGCAATGAAACGCTCGAATCCTCCCGGCATAGCGATGCCGCAGAAAACTGCGGTAGGAAGACCTTTGAAATAATCAAGCTCCCGCTTTTCGTCTCCATTTACCTCCATGAAGAAGCAGGGCTTGTGGGTGCAGCGGATCAACTTGGCCTCGGAGTTATGCCGCTTGATTAGGTCTACCAGATCTAGATCCGGTGGTTTATCAGACTTGGTCAGAAAAACATAAGAGGCTCGAGAAATATTACGAATGGGTTCCCTGAGAATTCCTCGGGGCAAAAGACATTCGTTTCCAAAAGGATTGGTTTGATCAATCAGCAACAAATTGAGGGCACCTTTGAGCCGAAGATATTGAAATCCATCGTCAAGAACCAAGGTATCGGCCCCAAACTTACTTCGAATGGCATAAGCGCCCGCCTTGACGCGATCCTTGTCGACCAACACCATCACGCCAGGCAGATTGCGGGCGAGCATATATGGCTCATCTCCTGCCTCGTTTGAATCCAGAAGGACACCCTCTCCATCACTGACAACCTTGGGGTCAGGAGCCTCCACGTGCGTCAACCACCGCCAAGCACGACGATGCAACGGCTCTTTTCGACTCTTGTAGCCACGACTCAAGATAGCAACCTTGCGCCCCTCTGCAGTCAATGCTCGAGCCAATCGTTCGACCACGGGGGTCTTGCCAGTGCCTCCAACTGTCAAATTCCCGACCACAACGACAAGGCAACCCAGTGGTTGATCCCGAAGAATCCGGTTACGGTAAAGATACATCCGCAGGCGCACCAAGCTGGCAAAAACATGAGACAGCATCCAGAGGAACCCGGCCAAGACACGACCACGTCCTGAAAGCTCCCGATCGTAGATGACGTCCACCACGAATTGCTCGAAGCGTTCGGAACGTTTGGTGACACTGCGGCCCAGCCTTCGCAAAAATCCAGTTCGCATTGCTTGTAGGAGCCTTTCGAAACTAAAGAAACACTCTCCCCGACCTATGCATTGAATCGGGCTTCGTGGAAAGATAAAAAGGTGAAAACTGAAAGAATCGTTGACCAATAGGGTTTTCGGGCTTTGCTGTTTTCGCTTCATAAAGACGCACGGGCATGCAGCTAACTATGCTAAAGTCGAAAATTCACCGAGCTCAGGTGACGGGGGTGCACAGAGATTATTCTGGTAGCCTAACAATAGATTCCGACCTCATGAAAGAGGCTGGCCTGCTTCCGCATGAAAAGATTCTAGTTGGCAACCTCGACAACGGCGAACGTTTTGAAACATACGTAATCGAGGGAAAACCGGGCGGCCGTGACATAGAAATCAATGGCGCAGCCGCCCATAAGGGGGCTGTGGGCGATCACATCATAATAATTGCCTTTGTGACCATGGATGCGAAGGAAGCCGAATCTTGGGTGCCCAAGGTCGTTGTTCTGGAGAATGGAAATGAAATCGTCCGGCCCATGACTGACTGAAGCCACCCAATAAGAGCCTTATAGAAAAGTTCCTTCCAACATGATTTCGTACAAGCTATTTGGGCCCGGGCCCGTCGACATTTCAAAGAAATCCTACCAAGCTCTCAGCACGCCGGTCATGGGTCACCGCAGTGGGGACTTCGTGGAACTTTATCAGGCGATCCAACCTGGCCTGCAAGAGATCTTCGGCACGCAACGCCCTGTATTCCTTAGTACAAGCAGTGCCTGGGGAGTGATGGAAGGCGCCATTCGTAACCTGACCACCAAACGTGTCCTGAACTGCATGTGCGGTGCCTTCTCCGACAAGTGGCTCGATGTCTCCAAGCGTTGTGGCAAAGAAGCCACAGGCTTGCGCTTTGAATGGGGGCAACCCGTCGACCCCGATTCCGTGCGCAATGAATTGCAAAGCGGTGCCTACGATACCATAACGATTGTACACAACGAAACCTCGACGGGCGTAATGAATCCATTGGCTGCCATCATGGAGGTTGTCCGCGAATTCCCCGAAGTAACTTCTGTCGTCGACACCGTAAGTTCTTTCTCGGCATTACCCATCCCCATGGACGAACTGGGTATAGACGTCATGCTGACAGGCACCCAAAAAGCCCTCGCCTTGCCTCCTGGGCTAGCGTTGTTCTCGGTTTCCGAAAAAGCGATGAAGCGAGCGGAGGCGGTTCGGGATCGTGGTTATTATTTTGATTTTCTGGAGTTCCTCAAGAACCATGAAAAAGGCATGACGCCAAGTACTCCGGTCATTCCACTAATTCATGCATTGCAATCCAAACTAGAGGACATTGCCCAAGAAGGGCTCGAGGCAAGATATGCCCGACACCGAGCAAACAACCGATGCATCCGCAAATGGATGGATCAAAATGGCTTTCGTCTATTCCCTGATGAGCATTATGCCTCGATCAGTCTTTGTTGCATAGAAAATTGCAGGGACTTGGACGTAGTGAACTTTAACAAAGCACTGCAAGCGGAAAAACAATTCTCGATAAACTGCGGATATGGAAAGCTTAAAGGAAAAACCTTCCGCATATCCAATATGGGTGATGAGACAGAGTCCACCATGACAGAGCTTTTCGATGCAATGGATGAACTGATCGACAGATTTCTGCCAGAATCCATGGTATAATTGTGCGTATTACACACACGTGAAGAATTATTTTTCACCTACAAATTTTGCCCGCAGAATTCCACAAACATTATGAAACAACTCATCATCGCCGAGAAACCCAGCGTTGCCACGGACCTCGCCAAAGCCATCGGAGTCAACAGCAAAACCAACGATCATTTTGAAAATGATACCACCATCATAAGTTCGGCTTTGGGTCACTTGGTCGAGTTGTTCATGCCAGATGACTTCGACAAGAACCTGAAGACTTGGCGGCTCCGGAATCTGCCTATCATACCGGATCAATTCCAATTGAAGCCCATCACCAAGACCCGCAAGAAGTTCCAAGACCTCAAAAAGCTGATGGGACGCAAGGACGTAGGCGAAGTGGTCAACGCCTGTGACGCCGGCCGAGAGGGCGAACTTATCTTCACCTACCTGTACGAAGCGGCCAAGTGCCAGAAACCCATCAAGAGGATGTGGATGTCTTCAATGACCCAAGGGTCTATTCGGCAAGCTTATGATGGCCTTCGTGACAAGGATTCCATGCAACCGTTACAAGATGCAGCCAGATGTCGTTCCGAAGCCGATTGGCTGATTGGAATAAACGGTACACGGGCAGTTACACTTAAGAAAAGTCGGGGCAAAGCCCGTCAAATGACCACTGTCGGTCGAGTACAAACTCCCACTCTATCCCTTGTAGTAAGTCGTGAGCGTGAAATCGTTAACTTCAACCCACAGAAATTCTGGCGTTTATCGGGGCGTTTCAAGATAGCCGAGGGAGAATACGAAGGCCAATGTCAAAAGGAGAACTTCAAGAAAAACCAAGCCAACCCTCATGACAGGGTGGACCGTTTCTGGGATCAAGAAGAAGCAACCAAACTCCATCAAAAGCTTTCTGATCCTTCTCAAGCCGCCGTCACGGAAACGAAAAAACGGAAACCCGAACAACCGGGACGCCTGTTCGACCTCACCACCCTGCAACGCACTGCCAACAGCAGGCTCAAATACTCCGCCAGCCGAACCCTGCAGATTGCCCAATCTCTTTACGAGCGACACAAAGTAATCACTTATCCTCGCACAGACTCGAAGGCACTTCCCGAAGATTACGCGGACACATGCGATGACGTCCTTGCCAACTTGGCAGGAGACTTGGCTCCCTTTGCAGCCAAGGTGAGAGAAAACGGATGGGTTAATCCTTCGGACAAGAAGGTGTTCAACGACAAACAAGTCAGTGATCACTTTGCCATCATCCCCACGGATCAAGCGCCCTCCGGTCTTTCTTCCGACGAAGCCAAGATTTATTCCCTGATCGCAAAACGCTTCGTGGCCATCTTCTATCCGCCTGCCCAATGGGACGTCACAACAAGATTCAGTGAAATAGACGGCCATCAGTTTAAAACCACGGGCAATACATTGGTCGAAGCTTCCTGGCTTGAAATCTACGGCAAGGAAGGTGGTGGAGACTCCACCCTGCCTGCACTGAGATCGGCAGATGGAAACCCGCCTGAAGCGGCAATTGTTGGCATTGACTTGATCGAGGAGGAAACAAAGCCACCTGCCAGATTCAACGAAGCAACTCTGCTGTCTTCCATGGAAAACGCGGGGAAACACGTGGATGACGAGGAAATCGCAGAGGCCATGAAGGAAAAAGGCTTGGGCACTCCGGCGACGAGAGCGGCCACTATTGAACACTTGATTCGCGAAGAATATCTCAAGAGAGAAAAGCGAACTCTTTTCCCAACCGGAAAAGCCGAGGCACTGATCGATTTCCTTGTTGCTGTAGGAGCAGAGAGTTTGACCAGCCCATCGATGACAGGAGAATGGGAAAGTCGTCTACGCTTGATGGAGGAGGGTAAACTCACGCGAGATGAATTCATGAAAGGCATCGTCGAGGTTACTCGAGATATGGTGCAGAGAACCGCTGGGTTCAAGGAAGACGAAAGCGATCTTCAGGAAACCAGCTTGACCTCTCCGATTGACGGCACCCCCCTGTATGAAGGGCTGGCTTACTACCAAAGTCGCGACGGGTCTTTCCGCGTCAACAAGACTATGGGAAATCGTAGAATCGCAATCAACGAATGCGAGGAATTGATCAAACAGGGCAAAGTGGGTCCGCTCGAGGGATTTCGCTCAAAGGCAGGAAAACCTTTCAGCGCCATCATCAAACTGGATGAAGACAACCGGGCAGTATTCGTCTTCGACAATCCGGCGTCGGGAGAAGGGGAGCCGACAAATGCCAAGGAATTGGGCGAATGTCCAGTGTTGGGCAAATGCCCCAGCTGCGGAGGACAAATCCATCAGACGCCCAATGCCTTCATTTGTGAAAAGCATGCCCAAGTAGCCAAGAAGGGATCTTGCACTGTGAGAGTCACCAGAAAACTGCTCGAAAAGGATATTCCGTCCGAAGAATTCGCAAAAATGCTAGATGCAGGCAAAACCAACCTGATCAGCGGTTTTCGTTCGCGCAAGACACGTAAACTGTTCGACGCCTTTCTCACCTTGGACAACAAAGGCAGGCTACGCTTTGAGTTTCCACCCAGAGAACCGAAAGCCCCTGCTGCCTCAAAAAAGTAATGCAGAACCATTGGGAGTAAAGGCGAGCACCTTCCAAAACGGCGTTTTCTAGCTTGCAATAAACTACTGGTAAGGCAATTTCCTCAAAATAGAACACTTCCACCAACCTGTAACTAAAGCATAGTTGTTATGAGTAACAAAGATTCCGAGCCTGATATGAAATTATTTTGGGGGTGCTTCATCGCCCTCATTGCCACCGCCTTCGGTTTTATCGTCCGGACCCAGGTAATCGGTGAATGGGGTACCGAGTTTAACCTCTCCAAGACCCAACAAGGTGAAATCTTTGGAGTAGGCCTCTGGCCTTTTGCCATCAGTATCGTGATCTTCAGCCTGATTATCGATAAGATCGGCTACAAGATAGCAATGATCTTCGGCTTCGCCTGCCATGTCATTTCTTTTATCATGACCTATACGGCGACTGGCTATGATTCCCTCTACTGGGCGACTTTCATCGTTGCTTTGGGCAATGGTACCGTAGAAGCCTATATCAACCCAGTTGCCGCTACCATGTTCAACAAGGACAAGACCAAGTGGCTCAACATCCTTCATGCCGGATGGCCGGGGGGATTGGTACTCGGAGGTTTGCTTGCCTTTGCCATGGGTGACGCATCATGGCAACTGAAGGTAGGACTGATTCTCATTCCAACCGTCATTTACTTCTTCATGCTTATGCCCTGCAAGTTCCCCGAAAACGAACGTGTAGCGGCGGGAGTTTCCTATCGTGAAATGCTCAAGGAAATTGGAGCGCTGGGTTTCCTTATTATTGCCGGCCTGATCGTTTGGGAGCTTGGGCGAGCTGGCGTAGTATCGGAAAATGGATGGAGTGATAACGTTAAGTACGGCATTTTAGCCGCCGTTACCATAGGCTCCTTTCTTTATCTCAAATCCTTCGGCAGGCCCATGTTCGTCCTCCTGCTTCTCATCATGATTCCCTTGGCCACGACCGAGCTTGGTACGGACAGCTGGATCACGCCTCTTATGGAAAAGGTCATGGGCGACAACGGAGCCCTGGTACTAATCTATACCTCCGCCATCATGGCCCTGCTTCGCTTCTATGCAGGACCCATCGTCCACAAGCTTTCCCCGCTTGGCCTTCTTGCCCTCAGCAGCGCCATCGCCTGTATCGGCTTGGTCGCCCTCTCGGGAGCTAGCGGAGCAACCATGATATTCGTCGCCGCAACCCTTTACGCTTTAGGGAAGACCTTTTTCTGGCCCACCATGCTGGGCGTGGTCTCCGAGCAATTCCCCAAGGGTGGTGCTCTTTCCCTTAATGCAATGGGGGGAGTCGGGATGCTTGGAGTAGGAGTAGTCGGAGCTCAGTTCCTCGGCCTTTTCCAAGACCAGACGGTGGAAAAGAAACTGCTTGCCGAACAACCCGCTATCCATGCAAAGATCATCGATGACAAGGAGGGAGTCTTCGGAGCCTACAAGGCTGTCAGCCCGGATAAGGTTAAGAAACTTAATGCAGATGAATCAGCGGCTCTAGAAGTCATTGAAAAGGCTGCTCCCCAAGAAACCCTTAAGACAACGGCTATATTCCCCGCCATCATGCTTGCCGCATATCTCGGTCTAATTTTCTACTTCAGGGGAAGAGGTGGCTACAAACCCGTCGAGCTCTAACTCCCGATCCGATCTTTAAACTATAACCCTAGACAAAAGATCCATATCCCTTGGGGTATGGATCTTTTGTTGAAGGGATTCCCCTACAACCAACAACCGCTACTCCTGCATTATCTACCATGGCTAAGAAAAAACCTCTTCGCATAGGACTTATCGGGTACGGCTTCATGGGCCGCACACACTCCAACGCTTTCCGTAAAGTACCGAACTTCTTCGACCTGAAGTACGAACCTCAACTGACTGCCGTCTGTGCTCGTAACAAGGACCGTGCCGAAGCCTTTGCCGCCCAATGGGGCTATGAATCAGTCGAAACCAATTGGAAAAAACTGATTGCCCGAGATGACATCGACGTAATCGACATCGCCGCCCCAAACAACGTCCACCACGACATTGCGATTGCAGCTGCCGAGGCCGGCAAGGCGATCCTATGTGAAAAGCCTCTTGCCCTGAACTGCAAGGAAGGGGAAGCCATGGTGAAAGCCGTGGAGAAAGCAGGAGTGGCCAATATGGTCTGGTACAACTACAGGCGGATTCCGGCCGTTACCTTGGCCAAGGAAATGATTGACGAGGGCCGCCTCGGCAAAATCTATCACTATCGGGCCAACTTCCTGCAGGACTGGACCATCAGCACCGACTTGCCTCAAGGCGGCGAAGGCCTTTGGCGCCTCGATGCCAAAGTAGCTGGCAGTGGAGTGACTGGTGACTTGCTAGCCCATTGCATAGACACGGCTATCTGGCTCAACGGACCAATCGTTGAGGTGAGTGCCATGACCGAGACCTTCGTGAAGGAGCGCGTCCACACCAAGACGGGCAAGAAGCAAAAGGTTACGATCGACGACGCATGCGCCTTCCTTGCCAAGTTCGCCAACGGCTCGCTAGCCATCTTCGAGTCCACCCGCTACGCCCGGGGACACAAGGCTCTCTACACCTTCGAGATAAACGGAGCGGATGGCTCTTTCTTCTGGGACTTGCATGACCTTCACCGACTGGAGTACTTCGAGTACGACAAGGAAGATCCAAAGACACGCGGTTGGCGCTCGATCCATGTCTCCGACAACGGAGGCGAGCACCCATACATGGACAAGTGGTGGGTACCTGGCCTCAACATTGGCTACGAACATTCCTTCATCAATCAGTTCGCTGACTTCGTGGAAGGCTACGGTTCTCGCAAGAAACGTCCCCTCCGCCCCGATTTCCGCGATGCCTTGGAAACGCAATACATTTGCGAAGCCGTTCTTGACTCGGCCAAAACCGGTCGCTGGAAAAAAGTCGGCAAGATCAAGGCCTGAAATAGCTAACATTTCTCAAACGAAAAGGCGGAAGGGCTTCCTTCCGCCTTTTTGTTGAAAACCTTAGGCGTTGAGAGAGGAAAAATCCTCGAACTCGGCGGTGAATCCACCGGAAACGCCACGCACCAATGATGCGATTGCATCATGAGAATGCAACGACTCGAAATGGGCGCAGATGATGCGAAAGTCCACGATCCGCTCATCGTCCATCAATTGCTCGTACAGCAAACGGGCTGCATCCTCGACGAACTTGACGTGAGCGCCATTCATTTCGGCGAAAGCTTGTTCATCCTCTCGCTTGACCATGACCTGGGTCTCCGTCTTGAGGGCTGCAATGCACAAATCGCGCAATTCGAGCAAGGAAACCTCCCGTCCGGGGGCAATCTCGATGCTCACTCGCGCCTTGCTGCGCTGCGAATGAGGAATCGCCATGGTATCGCGATGTTCCCGCGCATGTTCCGCCAATTCCGAGGCACAGGGGCAAGCCGAGGAATAAATGAAATCCAGATGCATGAATCGACGGAAGCGGTCAGAGTGATCCAAGGTGCCCTCAAACCAGCAATCATAGTACTGAATGCCTCGCAACCCACTTCGCAGGCTTTCTTGTTCCATGGGATAGGAAAAAGCTAATTTGAGGCGAGCTTCCAACGAAGAAAGAGCTTCTTTGTAGCGATGCAAAACGGATTCCAAGGTTTCCGGATCAAACACTTCTTCACGGAATTCGTAAAACGTCCGCATGACCCGGGACATATTAATTCCCTTTTTCCCCGACTCCAGTCGAACGGTTCCGGTTACCTTTGTTTCAAGGGATAGAATATCACCATCCGGCGCAGTATACTTCAGAGGAAGGCGAAAGCCAGATATCCCCACCCTCAGAATGGGCACGTCAGAACCTTCGATGGTGTTCGCTTGCGCATTCTGCATGTCGGGCAAGGAGTCGCGGTATTCGGGTGTGACCTCGAATTTTTCGTCGTAGCTTCGCCTTAATTTGCCAGTTTCTTTCTTCTGCTGTGTTTCCTTATCCATCAAGAATCAAGTATATGGTGAAAATTTTGAAAAACAATAATCAAAATAGCGTTCAGGCCTGAGCCTTGCCTTGATTGGCAACTGCCTCCATGGCCTTGGCCACGGCCTCGGGATCACCGAGATATCGTCGGTCGAGAGGCTTCAGGTTCTCATCGAGATCATAGACCAAAGGCATTCCGGTTGGAATGTTCATGCCCACAATTTCCTCGTCGGACACTTCATCCAAATACTTGACCAAGGCACGCAAGGAATTGCCATGAGCTGCAATAATCACCTTCTTGCCCGAGCGTATGGCCGGGGCAATCTCGTCAGTCCACGCAGGCATGAAACGATTCACCGTGTCCTTGAGGCATTCGGTTCGAGGAAGTACATCCGCAGGTAAGTTCGCATAGCGACGATCATTCGATGGGTGACGTTCGTCACCATCCTCCAGTGGAGGAGGCGCTATATCGTAGGCTCGTCGCCAAATCAGTACTTGGTCATCACCATGCTTCGCGGCGGTCTCCGCCTTGTTGAGACCTTGAAGGGCACCATAATGCCTCTCGTTCAACAACCAGGTGCGGTGTACTGGAATCCAGACCTGGTCCAATTCCTCAAGCGACAGCCACAAGGTGCGGATGGCCCGCTTGAGCAAGGAAGTATAGGCTAGGTCGAAGGCAAACCCTTCCTCCTTGAGCAAGCGTCCGGCTTCGCGTGCCTCACGCTCTCCCTGTTCGGTCAAGTCCACGTCAACCCAACCCGTGAAACGGTTATCCAAGTTCCACTGACTTTGTCCGTGGCGAAGTAATACTAATTTATGCATGTGTAAAAAAGAAGGAGCTTATTATAGGATTACGGGCGTGATGGTCACGCACAAACACTTGTTTTCTACCCTGAGACATAAGGGTTCGTGGCTTTCTCATGGGCCACTGTGGTGCTTGGGCCATGACCGGGGAGCAATACAACCTCATCGGGCAGCGTGTAAATTCTTTCGCGTATGGCTTTCGCCAAAACCTCAAAATCACCGCCAGGCAAGTCGGTTCGACCTATACTGCCGGCAAAAATAGCATCGCCAACCAAGGCCATCTTTTCTTCTTCCAGGTAGAATAAAACATTACCCGGACAATGACCTGGAACATGGCGTACCTCGGCCTGCCTGCCTAAAATCTCCACAACGTCGCCCTCGCCCACCCAATGGTCGATCCCAATCGGATTCAAACTCATGCCGGGCATGGCGAAAGCTGACATAATGGCTGGTTCCGCAAAAAGTTTGCGATCCGCCTCATGGCCCCAAGTATCGACGTTTTGCTCCTCCTTGATTCTCGAAGCGCCCATCATATGATCCCAATGACCATGAGTGAGAAGTAGCTTTGACAGTTTCAATCCCTCTTGCTCGAGGACAGGCTCTATGTTTCTCCATGCGCCTTGAGGAGCGTCCACCAAGACAGCCTCCTCACCTTCTTCTTCCCAGAAGAGAAAACAATTGGTGGCAACTGGGCCTAACTCAAAAGATGCGATTTTCACGTCAAATGAACAAGTCCAACGTCAAAATTCCTATGTACAAGTCGAAATCACCTCAATTCAGAGCCAATTCGCAAGGGCCTCGGCAACTTCTGTAGCTCCGCTCTCCCGAGGATGCAGTTGATCACTTGCCAACAGCAATTCATCTAGACGATCCAGCCAAGAAGCTGAGTGAAATGCCTCTTCGCTTATCTCGAAACCCATTTTCTCCTTAGCGAGGTATTCCCGCAAGCAAGCTGATTCCCTGAAGTTTTCTCGTAAGACATAGGCAAAGGACGCTCCGGCTGCCCGTGCCTCCGCAATCGTTCCGTAACCTGCCTTGCCCACCAGAAAATCTGAAGCCGTGGCAAGATCAGGATGATGGAAGCCCGAACGATGGGACAAGAGGACGACGTTGCCGCGAAGCTCAAGGCCTTCCTCGCAACCCCCAGGAACAATGAACCAAGATTGATCCGTTTCCTGCAAATGCTCCAGGCAACCTATTTCGCCGCGAATTCCTCCAGTTGTCAGCAAACCCAAGTTAACCGCCTCGGGAACACCCAGTTCGTCTCGGGTTTTCAAGCGCGTCGTTCGTATGGCTCGACTGATGGGAGGAATCAAGGAAGCTCCGGGGGTGGATTGGCAAAGGGGTTCCGTTTGGATATGATGGTCGGCTTTGGCATAGGTTTCCCTTAAGCCATCGACAAAGGGTTCAAACCGAGGTTCTTGTTCAAGAAAGTCTTCGTAAACCCAATCCCAAGTAAAATTCTCTAGTAACACAGAAGGCAGACCGGCAAGATTAGCAACCTCGATACCAAGGGAAGAAGCATCACATACCACCAAGCGGCAGCCTGCGTCACCCAATTCAGAAGCCATTTGCTCCACAAGTTGATTTCTGAATGGAAAGAATTCCCGCAAGGCAATGAGCGTCTTTTCCACGTCATGAATAAAAGGTGTGTCTTGTATCAAGCCGACGTCTGTTTGGCAGGGCCGATGAACACAAGATGTTCCTAGCGAATGCTCGAAAAACCATGCGGGCACCTCGGTATAGAAGCCGAAATCTGTCTCAAGACGCTTGGCTCGCAAAGCCTCGGCAACCGCGCAGGCACGAGCCGCGTGACCGAAACCATGGGACGTAACGAAGAACGCCACTGCAAATCGATTGGCATCCTCCATCTCGTTCTTGCCCACACCTTCGGTTACAGTCATAACAAACTCCTTGATGCCGAATCTACTCTTGGCGTCGATCGTCAAATATACAAATCCCACCCATGAAAAAACTTGGCGCAATTGTTCTAATCATACTCGCATCCCAAAGCTTTGCTGCTTCACCCATTGTCTTCGAACAAAACGACCGCGTGGTATTTGCGGGAGGAACCTTTGTGGAGCGCATGGCTCGATTCGGTTACCTAGAGACTGCCCTCACCTTGGCTCTGCATGACAAGAAGCTGACTTTTCGCAATCTTGGTTGGTCGGCAGACACAGTAAGAGGAGAATCTCGTGGATACGACAAGCCCCATACTGGGTATGCCAACTTGTTGGCCAATCTAAGGCAAGCTGAGCCCACCCTACTTTTCCTGGCATACGGTGCAGCGGAATCTTGGGAAGCGGATCCAGAGAAATTCACAACGGACTACCAACGCCTTCTGGACGATCTCAAACAATTAAGCGCCCGCATGGTGCTTGTTTCACCTATCCTGCAAGAGAACTGGGGAAAGCCCATGCCAGATCCTGGCAAGCATAATGCAGACCTGAAAACCCATGCCAACGCCATCAGGGAACTGGCCAAAAAAAACACCCTCCCCTACCTCGATCTTCTCGGTTTGGTCAATCCTGACGCACCGAAAGCAAAAAGACTCACCATGAATTCTCTTCAACTAAATGACGCGGGGCATCGACATCTGGCGCGCTTTTTCCTGGAAAAACTGGAGTTGCCCCCGAGAAAGGACTTGGACCAGCAGAAAGGGCGGCGCATTCGAAACCTGACAAAAGCCAAAAACGATCTCTACTTTTATAGCTGGCGGCCGCAAAACCAAACTTACATTTATAGCTTTCGAAAGCACGAACAAGGACGGCATGCAAAGGACATTCCAGGCTTTGCCCCGCTAGTGGCAAAAATGGAACAATCGATTCGCGACGAGCTCGAAAGCCTCCCCCAGAAAATTGCACCCGCCCGGGATGACCGCTTGTTACTGTGGGAAGATATCAAGCCCTCCGAAAAGGCTTTGCAAGACGCCAAGTCATTTCACGTGCCAGAAGATTTGGAACTCAACATCTTCGCTTCAGAACCTGCTATCAAAAACCCCGTACAATCCGCATGGGACGAGCAAGGCCGACTATGGGTCGCAACTGCGGAAAGCTACCCTCACATTGCTCCTGGATTTGTAGTGAACGACAAGATAATCGTTCTCGAAGACATTGACCGTGACGGCGTGGCGGACAGACGCCAAGTCTTCGCCGACGGACTCCTAATGCCAACCGCCATTCTTCCAGGTCACGGCGGAGTATACGTCGGCACTTCCACTGAAATCCTTCACCTTCGTGATACCGACGGGGATGGGAAGGCCGACGAGAAAACGATTTTGATTTCTGGTCTGGGCACCGAAGACACCCACCATGTCGTACACGGTCTGCGCCACACGGAAGACGGACGCATTGGCTTCACCCAGTCCATTTATATAAATACTCACGCAGAAACCCCATGGGGTATTCGACGCTTGCGAAAAAGCGGAGTCTGGATTTTCGACCCCAACACCCACGACTTGGAAGTTTTCAGCTACGGGTTAGTCAATCCATGGGGTCACCAGACCGATGACTTCGGGCAATCGTTCATGACCGATGGCGCTGGCGGAGCCGGGCTTCATTATGCCTTTCCGGGGGCCGCCTACGTAACTTCAGCCTATCACGGTCGCAGCGAAGTACTTCCCGGCCTGAATCCCGGGCAACCCAAGCATTGTGGCCTCGAAATCATTTCCTCGAAAATCTTTCCCGAAAAATATCGCGGCCTTCTCGTGACCAACGACTTTCGCGGCCACCGCACCCTCAGTTTTCGCCTCGGCGACAAACAATCCGGCTTCTTTTCGACGCAGCAGGAAGACCTCATTCACGTTGCTTCCAAAGGCACCGACCGCCACGGGGCCGCCGGCATGTATCGACCAGTCGACGTCGACGAAGGGCCTGACGGAGCCCTTTACGTAAATGATTGGAGCAACCACATAATCCAACACGGCGAAGTCGATTTCCATGACAAGCGAAGAGACCACGAGCATGGGCGTATTTGGCGCCTGATGCCCAAAGGAGCGAAGCCCTTGCCCTATGGCGAAAGGATAAAGCGAAAGCCCATCGACTGGATGAAAGATCTCTCCTCCACCGAAACCTACGTTCGCCGGAAAGCTCGGCGTCTGCTAATCGAGAAAGGCGGGACGGCCATCGGACCTCAACTTATTGCTGAAGCTAGAAAGCAAAAGGAAGACTCCATCCTGCTGGAATTCATTTGGGTAGCCCGAAGTCTTCGACAAGACATTCCCGAAGACTTGTTCAAGCGATTGGCCGATAGCGATGACTTCCGCATTCGCGGGGCTGCATTGCGCCTGGGCTATGAAAAACCCGAAGCAATTGACGACCCCCATCCTCGGGTTCGACTCGAGGCAGTGTGCTCCTTGCGCCGCAAAGGAGATTTAAATGCGATCGAAACCATGGTCCGGGCAACCGATCACGAAACAGATCGTAACCTAGACTTCGCCCTCCGCGAAGCACTGAAAAACCTTCGCTCCACCTGGGAGGGCAAGACTACTTTCGAGAACCACCCTACCCGACTCGCTCGGGTTGTCTCTCTAACCAAAAGCCAAGCTCCCCTAGACGGATTGCTGGCTGCCTTGAATGAGGGCAAGGTCCCACCCGAGAAATATGTCTCTACCTTGCGAGCCCTGGCCAGCGCCGGTCAGTCAAAGCACTTGGATGCTGTGCTGGATGCCACACTATCCGAAGACCTCGACTCCCAATCTCGTGTCCACTTGATCGAAGGTCTCGCCATCGCAAAGACTGACCGCAAATTGTGGCCAAACAAACAGCGGGACCGCATCTCGAGTCTTTTCGATCATCCACAGGTCGGTTCCGCCGCAGTGAGGCTGGCTGCTCACTGGAAGTTGGCCGACGCGCAAGAGGCTGCAAAAAACCAACTAACGTCCTCCTCCACGAGTGACCTTTCAATCCTTAGACGCAACACTGCGACACTCGCTTTATTCGGCAACGCGGGGATCCAGCACCTAGTTGCCTTTGCCCGTGAAACCGAACGACCTCAAGCCGCCTTAGCCGCCTTGGAGGCCATTGCCGAGGCGGATGGAGCAACTGCCGCAAGACTCGCGCCCGACTTCTTGGTCTCGTTACCCGAAAAAATGGACGTCGGACTTCTATTCACAAAGTTGCTCCGCTCCAAGGAAGCTCCGAAAATCCTTGCTGAAGGCATTGCCGGCAAAACGCTGAGGCCAGCTTTTTGCCTACTTGGCATCCGGGCCGCCAGCACTTCAGGACGCGACCTTTCCGGGCTTGTCGCAGCCCTTCGCAAAGCGGGCAACCTCAAGCCCATGAAACAACAGCTTTCGGCGCAGGAAATGAAGGAGGTTATAAGCAAGGTCGAGAATCATGGTAATCCCGAGTTAGGGGAATTGATTTATCGCCGAAAAGCGCTCGCCTGCGTAGCCTGCCATGCCATTGGAGGATTCGGCTCAAAGGTCGGACCTGACCTCATCAGCATCGGTGCCAGCGCCCCCGTCGACTACCTCGTGGAATCCCTCCTCCAGCCCAACAAGAAAATCAAGGAAGGCTTCCACATGACCATAGTCAACACGAAGGACAACAAAGCTTTTGCTGGATTGGAATTGAGTTCTAGCAAAGAAAAGGTCGTGATCCGCGACGCATCGGGAAAAATCATCGAGATAACCTCTTCGCAGGTGAAATCGAAATCCATCGTCCCCACCTCTCTTATGCCACCAGGTTTAACGGCATCGCTAACCAGTGAGGAATTCGTTCACCTGGTGTCCTTCATGTCCAAGTTGGGAAAGGACGGTCCTTTCCGCTTCCCCAAGGAAACTTTCGTGCGCTCGGCGGAAGTCGTTTCCGCAGAGTTTGCCCGAACGGGAAAACATTCGGGAGAGACCAAGTCAAGTGCCAGAACGAAAATTCAAGCCTTCGTGGATGGCCGCCTGCCAGTTTCGGAAATTCCGAAATCCACCGATGGCAAACGCTACTTGAGCTTTCGCTTGCAAAATGATGCCCTCGAGGAAATCCGATTCGTCCTATCGGAGACAAAAGGGCTCACCCTGTATCTCAGACATTTCGGGAAAAGAAAGAAGCTAAACCTCTCCCGCAACGATAATATGGCGAAACACTCGCTGAAGGCGGGTGACTACCTTTACATCGTGACTTTGGAGGCTGACTTCCCAGCTGACTCACTTCGCATTCAGTTGCACTCCACCAGCCCCGGAATACGCTTGCCTAACGATTGAATGGCTTGATTCAGGTTTTTAGAGCATAAATCCCAAATGACCTCCTTTCGTATTTTCCTCTTAGCCGGCTTAGGCTCGGTAGGCATAGTCACCACAGCCTACTTCTGGATCTATGGCAGCGAAAAAGAGAGTTGGATTATCTCAGGCGGAGAGAGCGGAGGCAACTACGATGCGGTTGCTCAGGTGATAGCGAAATCACTGGAAAAAACAAAAGGATGGAAAGTAAAGACCCTCGAAAGCTCAGGCTCCGGAGGCAACCTTAGGAAATTAAGGGAGGGCAAGGTAGACCTTTGCCTTGTCCAGCATGATTTTCCCGGTGATGCAAATGTGCGGACATTGGCCACCTTATACGAGGAAGCCCTTCATCTAGTTATTCGAGACGGCAACCTAAGCTTAACCGACTTGGCGGATAAAAAGATTTCGCTAGGATCATCGGGAGGTGGAACGGAAGCCTTGGCCAAGGCCACCTTGAACCACCTTGGAATCTTCGAAGGCGAAAACACCTGGATGAACGAAGGCCTGAAAGAAGGCTTGGCCAATCTGCGTTCAGGTAAAACCGACGTAGTCTGTGTGGTGACAGGGATTGGAAATCCTTTGTTAGGCAAAGCATTGGCGGAGGGCGACCTCAAGTTGCTTCCATTGGGCGAAGAGCCTGCGGCAGGCTTGGCTTTTTCTTATCCATTCGTGGAAGAAGTCACTATACCTGCAGCTGCCTATTCTGTGGGACCAGGCAAGGGGGTTCCTGCAAAATCTCTACCTTCAGTTGGAGTAAAAGTGATTCTGGCGTGCTCAAAGACCCTTCCCGAAAACGACGCGCTGGAATTGGTAACCACTCTTTTCGAGAATCAGGCATCCTTGGCCAAGGCAGAGGCACTCATGGCTCGGATGGCAGAACCAAAGGAAGACCTTGCCTTGCAATTCCCCACGCATGAAGGAGCTCGCCAACACTATCAGCGGGATGCTCCGACGTTCCTGCAAAACTGGTCCGAACCAATGGCGTTCGTCATCTCCATTCTGGCGATTGCATGGGGACTCGGCGTAACGTTGCGAGAATTCATTGCCCAACGCCACAAAGACAGGTTGGACGATTATTTCAAACAGGTCGACGCACTGACGACCGAGCTCGTTGAGGGCGCAAACAAAAAACGATGCCTGGAAATCTCCCAGGAGCTGCACGCAATAAGACGAGAAACGATCGACAAGTTAGTTACGGAGAAACTGGATTCCGATGATTTCTTTGTCATTTTCCAGAGGCAACTGCACACCGCCCAGCAACTGGTAAGCGAGCAAACCCGCCAGCAACCGAGCAGGCGACGCACCACCAGAAAAGCGAAGTCTTGAACAACCTGCGCGCTCAGGCCGCCCGTAATTCAGCCCCTTCGCGGGTAGCGAACCAATCAAATATTCGGTCGCGGCGCGAACGGGCTTCCTCGAGGATTTTCGTCTTCAGTGAAACGCGACGGCGTTCGGCAGTGGCCCGAGTCGGATAGACGACGTAGTGCAACCACCAAGTGCCGTTGTTGTCCCAGACGTGATGGTCTGGATTGTCATGGTCGATGCGGATACCATAGCCATATACCTCCTCCGCCGTCTGAGCGGGAAAGTTCCATTTGGTTTTCGTTGCGTTGTGGGTTGTTTTTTTCATGGCGCGTAGCTTTCTTTGGTTACGCGCCCCACTCGGTGCCTTCACCAAGGGATGCCCGCCATGTTCATGGATCGAGACCCCTCGATCCGGCGGACGAGGAGAGCGCTGTTTTCAGTTTGCCCGGACTGCGTATCCCGACCCATGGGTCTTGTACCACCGTGGCGGCTCTCCGCTGCTCGGCTGGCGGTTTCGGTCTGTGACCGATCCCTCTATGGATACTTGTAAGGGCGATTTGATGTGATTCCCCAAATCCGAAAACCCGGGGATGTAAAAGAACAATACCAACACCATAGCCAATTTTGAGATGAGGGCAAATTCTTTTCCGTGTCATAAAACAAATGACGTTCAATAGTGATCCTTAAAAATATAACGCCTATGCAAGCAGTTCTTGCCCCAAGGGCAGCTTTCCTCAAACATGAATGCATGATACGCTCCATACCCTACGTCGTGGCAGCTTTTGCGCTTGCCCTTGTTGTTCACGCAAAAAAGCCAAACGTGCTTTTCATCTTTGCCGATGACCAATGCTTCGAGACCGTCGGAGGCTTGGGCTTGACCGATATCGAGACGCCGAACTTGGATCGGCTGATGAAAAGCGGAACCACCTTCACCCGGGCCTATAACATGGGATCCTGGAGCGGGGCGGTCTGCGTGGCCAGTCGACATATGCTGAACACCGGACGATTCTTGTGGCACGCCAATGAAACATACAAGAAAGCAGAGGAGGAGCGAGCAGCCGGACGATTTTGGTCGGAGAACATGAAATCAGCTGGCTACGAAACCTACTTCACGGGAAAATGGCATGTTCGGGCCAAGGCTGAAAAATGCTTCGACATCGCTCGCAACGTTCGAGGTGGCATGCCGAACCAGACTCCCGCCGGCTACAACCGGCCCTTGCCTGGCAAACCCGACCCCTGGAGTCCTTTCGATCCCAAGTTCGGCGGCTTTTGGAAAGGTGGAAAGCATTGGAGCGAGGTGGTCGGGGACGACGGCATCTACTTTCTAGACCTGGCCAAGAAGAACAAAAAGCCGTTCTTCGCTTACGTTGCCTTCAATGCACCCCATGATCCCCGGCAGGCCCCCAAGGAATACGTGGACATGTATCCGCTGAAAAGAATCAAAGTACCAGAAAACTTTCTTCCGATGTATCCCTACAAGGACAAGATCGGATGTAGTCATAGCTTGCGTGACGAAAAGCTAGGCCCCATGCCCCGTACCGAGCACTCGATCAAAGTGAACCGCCAAGAATATTATGCCATCATCACGCACATGGACGTGCAGATCGGGCGGATAATGGATCACTTGCAAAAATCGGGCCTAGCGAAGGAAACCTATGTATTCTTCTCTGCCGATCATGGCCTCGGCGTCGGCCATCACGGCCTGTTCGGAAAGCAAAACCTGTACGAGCACAGCACGCGCGTTCCTTTTATCGTCTGCGGTCCCGACATCCCCAAGGGCAAACAAGTTGAGGCACCCATTTATTTTCAGGACGTGATGGCTTCCTCCCTGGAGATTGCAGGACTTGAAAAGCCTGAACACGTTCAGTTCAACAGCGTCCTTCCCCTCGCCAGAGGCGAAACCAAGAAATCCAATTATGATGCAATCTATGGCGCCTACCTGTCCGTTCAACGTTCCGTCACGGTGAAGGACAAGAAATTGCTTCTTTATCCCAATGTCCCCGTGGCCAGACTCTACGACGTCGCCGCAGACCCGATGGAAATGAAAGACTTGGCAAAAGACGATGCCAACATACCTCTGATGCGGAAACTCTTTGCCCGGCTCATCAAACTGCAAAAGGAAACAGGTGACAAGCTGGACTTGAAAACAACCTTCCCCGATCTAGCGAAAAAATAGCGGAAGTTGCTTCGGCATTCCCCTTCATTTTATTTCCCCTCGTTCATTATGAAAACATTACTCGTCGCCTCTCTAGCCCTCGTATCAACGACTCTTGCCTTTGGAAAGTCTTCTCCCAAGGAGATTGAGCAAATTCTGGAGCGCTCAAAGGTCAAAGGAGGTTTCATCGTCCATCTCGGTGCCAGCGATGGCGGGGCTACCGCTGCCTTGCGCCCAAGCGAAGCCTACCAAGTCCATGCACTGGTCACGGATTCATCCAAACTAAATGAAGTCCGCCAGGGAATCCGCGAAAAGGCCGAAGCCTATGGTCCGATCGCAGCTGATTCATGGGGGGGCGGTCAATTGCCTTACATCGACAATATGGTGAACCTAATACTGGTCGAGGAGGGCATCGAAACAAACCCAAAGGAAATCCTCCGTGTTTTGACCCCCTTGGGCAAAGCATTCCAACGTAAAAATGGGAAATGGCATGCCATTGACAAGTCATGGCCAGAGGAAATCGACGAATGGACCCACTATCTGCATGGAGCAGACGGTAATGCAGTGGCCAAGGATGTGCGAGTAGGACCGCCACGCCGGATGCAATGGGTAGGCAGCCCGCGTTGGTCACGCCACCACGACCGGATGGCCAGCATGAGCGCGCTTACCTCCACGAAGGGTCGCTTGTTTTACGTCATGGACGAAGGCTCCAGAGTATCCATTCAGCTTCCGCCGAGTTGGAAGTTGATTGCCCGCGACGCGTTCAATGGGGTCGTTCTTTGGAAACGCGAAATCCCCAAATGGCATCATCATTTATGGCCACTGAAAAGCGGACCTACTCAACTGGCGCGGAGACTGGTATCCAAAGACGATCGTGTATACTTCACCATGGGCATCACCGCTGCGGTTTCCGCATTGGACGCAGCCAACGGGGAAACTTTGGTTACCTTCAAGGGCTCGGAAGGCTCCGAGGAAATCTTAGTGGCCAATGGCTTGCTGTTGGCTTTGGTGAACAAGGGCGCCTCCGAATTGAAGGACTACGTTCCCAAGCACAACGTGGGAGACCAAGGCCGAGTACGCACCGAGTTCGTCTGGGACCAGAAACCTCGCATCCTGATGTGCTATGATGCAAAGACGGGGAAGAAGATATGGGAATACGAGAGCCCGATTGCTCCCCTCTCCCCTGCCTCCGATGGCGAGCGAGCGTACTTTCATGACGGAAAAAACGTATATGCGATCGACATGAAGACAGGGAAGGTGGCATGGAAAGAAGACTCCAGCGGAGGTCGATCGAGCATACCTTTCAACTTTGGCCCGAGGCTCGTGGTCGTGGACGGGGTAGTCGTGTATGCCGGCGGCGATCGCTCGATGACCGCCTATGAGGCGAAAAGCGGAAAAAAGCTATGGAGTTCTCCGCACGAACGAGGCGGTTACCAATCGCCCGAGGACTTGTTGGTAATAGGTGGACTAGTTTGGTCGGCTCCCATTACCAGCACGAGAGACTCCGGGGTATGGACGGGACGCGATCTCCATACGGGCGAAACCAAGAAAAGCTTTCCCCCAAAGGTAAACCCATACTGGTTCCATCACCGCTGCCACATTGCAAAGGCCACAGACCGGTTTATCCTGGCCTCCCGAACAGGTATTGAATTCGTCGATTTCCAGAATGCAAATTGGGATCTCAATCATTGGGTGCGAGGCGGTTGCCTCTATGGCATTATGCCTGCCAACGGCTTGGTATATGCTCCTCCGCATAACTGCGCATGCTATCCCGAAGCCAAGCTTTTCGGGCTCAACGCGTTGGCCTCGGCATCAAGCGAAAGGCAGGCGCCCGATCCAAAGAAAATTCCACCGCGATTGGTAAAAGGGCCTGCATACGGGAAAATCCAAGCTCCCAAAAAAGTGGATGAATCGGATTGGCCAACCTATCGGGGCAACACTAACCGAAGTGGAAAATCAAAGACCCAAGTATCACCCAAGCTCAACCCTGAATGGGAAACCGCCATTGGGGACGGAGGCAGACTAAGCTCCGTCATTGTTGCAGACGGTAAGTTGTTTGTTGCGGAAATCGATGCCCATGCCGTCCACTGCCTAGATACGAACAATGGTAAAGGGCTTTGGACCCATGTAGCCGGTGGTCGAGTTGACTCTCCCCCCACCTACCATCAAGGGGCTGTCTTGTTCGGTTCAGCTGATGGCACTGTGACTAGCCTCCGCACCTCCGACGGGGCCCTTTCATGGCGCTTTCGGGCCGCTCCGGAGGACCTGCGCCACATGGCCTTCGAGCAACTCGAATCCGTCTGGCCCGTCTCCGGCAACATTCTCGTTCGCGAAGGGGCGGCCTATTTCGTGGCAGGACGGTCAAACTTCCTCGATGGTGGCTTGAGCTTCTACAAACTCGATGCCACGACTGGAAAAGTCCTTGTCCAGACCAAGGTCAACGAAACCGACCCTGAAACAGGACGGAATCTAGCCGAGAGACATCAAATCCTGAATATGCCGGTTGGGCTAACCGACATCCTCTCGTGCGACGACGATTTTGTCTACATGCGTTCCCAGAAGTTTGACCATAACGGAAAGCGCGTTGGACTCGGTCCCCATTCCGGCAGCCCCGCCAGCCAAGGCTCGGTCCAAAAAGGGGAAGGGGTACACCTGTTCTCTCCCACTGGTTTCCTCGACGGAGACTGGTTCCATCGAAGCTACTGGGTCTATGGCCGTAGCTTTGCGGGAGGTCACGGCGGTTATTACCAAGCAGGCAAGTTCGCGCCCTCGGGGCGAATCCTGGTCCATGACAACGAAACCGTCTATGGCTTCGGCCGCAAACCGCAATACCTCCGTTGGACCACTACCATCGAACATCAAATGTTCTCCGCTCCGATGGAGCAGGCCGCGGGGAAGGAAGTTGCAGGGCCCGTCGCGAACCGACGAGGATCCACGCCTACGCAAATGATCACCTTCGGCACGCCGAAAGCACTTAACCCAAAAGGCAAAGCCCTTGCCGTCGAGGCATGGTTCAAGGCGGACAAAGGGGATGGAGTCATCGTGGCAAGAGGAGGCCCGAAAGATGGGTTCGCCCTAACGCTTGAAAAAGGTCGTCCTCGCTTTCACGTCCGGGCCAGCGACAAGTTAGCAAGCATCGGTTCCCGCGAACGTATCATTGGCAAGTGGCATCACTTGGCAGGAGTACTGGCCAAGGACAAAACAATGAAACTTTACCTGGATGGCCGACTCGTTGCGAAAGGAGAGTCAACCGGCCTACTTGGAACCGATCCCATCCAAAGCTTGGATCTGGGAGCCGACAACCTGAGCGCTGTGGGCAACTACACCAGCCCTTTCAACTTCACGGGACTGATCGACGAAGTGCGTCTCCATTTCGGCGAAGTGGATTCGGCCATGTTTGCCAAAGTATTTGAAAATGCTGGAAAAAATCGCCCACTGGAATCGACTTGCGTCCTCGCTTGCTCCTTCGATGACGGTCAGGCACTCGACCTGTCGGCAGGCAAGCACAAGGCAACAATCACCGGAGCCAAGCCAGATAAAGGTCAGTTCGGAGGAGCCTTTCGCTTCACCTCCAAACCCAAGGCAAACCAAAAAGGGGGGAGTGGAATAAATCACAACTGGACGCACGACATACCTTTGCTGGCCCGCGGGATGGTGCTGGCAGAAGACGTTGTATTTGTCGCGGGCCCCCCAGATGTCATGGACGAGGAGAAAACCTTTGGCCGCATCATGGCACGGGATGATTCGGTAAATGAGGTCATAGCCAAACAACAAGCCGCATTGGACGGCAACCAAGGAGCCGTACTGCTCGCAATATCGACTGAAACAGGTGAAACCTTGGGTAAATACGACTTGGGCTATCTTCCGACCTGGGATGGCATGGCAGCAGCCAATGGAAATCTTTTCCTGTCTACGGAAAAAGGCACGATCACTTGCCTGAAGGGCAAAAAATAATCCCATTGGGTAAACGCTTGTCATGAACCAAAGCCTTTTAGCTAGCTTGGCCCTGTTGGCCTGTCTGACTTTTACGGAAAGCGAAGCCCAAAAGAATAAAAGGGGACGGATCGCCCCCACACTCGATCAGATATTCCAACCCGAGCAGATGAGGGAGGACCTGAAAGTACTAAGGAAGGCGCTGGAGGAAGGCCATCCCGGTTTATACCTCTACACCACCAAAGATGACTTCGCCAAAAAATTCGAAGAAACGAGTCAGGTTTTCGCCAAGCCCATGACATTGCGGCAATTTTATTTGGAAGTGGCACCATTGGTAGAGAAAGTTTACTGCGGGCACACCTACTTCGACCTCCCTCCGAAACTGCTCAATTCACTCCAAAAAGACACCTCCCTGTTTCCCCTGCCCCTCGCTTTCCTGAACAAGAAAGCCTACGTCGACCATGCCAAGACAGCACTGCCGCTTGGCGCCGAAGTATTGGCGATTAACGGAACCCCAATGGAGAATATCCTGACCGAGCTACTTCCCTACATACGGTCGGACGGATACAACCAAACCCTGAAATACCGGCAAATGGAAGACGAGTTCGCCCTCCATCACTTCCTTGCTTATGGAAAGCAGGAGCGCTTTCAGATCGAATACCTAGCCTTTGGCTCCAACGAAAAGAAGACAAAGGAGGTCGAACCCATCACTGCCAAGAAACTCGACCTCAAGTTGATCGAAAGACACTCCGATACCGGCAAGTCCAAGAAATACAAGGCCGGACAGGTCGAGGAAGGAATTCAATTGTTCAGCATGAACAGCTTCGATTTCGGCCTGAACAAGAAGGGGCGCCAAAAATACAAATCTTTTTTGCAGGAAAACTTCGGAGCCCTGCAGGAAAACGGCGATGTGAAATGCATCATTCTCGACCTGAGGCAAAACGACGGCGGTTACGTCGGCAACGATGCTCAATTGTTTTCCTATTTCGCTCAAGCCCCTTTCCAAGATGCCAAGCTGGCCGAAGCCCGGACCTTGACAATTCCCGTGAAGGAACATTTGGCCCGCGATCAATTCCCCAAAATGCTCGAGAGAATTTTCGCCAAGGAATTCAAGAGAAACGATTGCGGGCGACTTCTCATGATAGAGGAAAAGAACAAAAAGTGGGAGCCCAAGAAAAAGTCCTTCGACGGCCATGTAATCGCCTTGATCGGGGGATGGACTCATTCCGGCGGAGCAGTCTTCGGGAGTTACTTGCTAAATAATGACAACGTTACTTTCATCGGAGAGGAAACCGGCGGTGGCCATGACACCTTCACGGCGGGAAACATGGTGCTTTACGACCTTCCCAACACACGATGCCAACTGGAGGTGCCCTTGATCAGATACGAAAACTACAGGGGCAACAGAAATTTCCCAAAAGGCAGCGGCATTCGTCCCGACCATCCAGTGCAACGAACTCCCGAGGACTTGATCAAGAAAGTGGACACAGTGATGGAATTCGCCTTGAAACTGGCTCGAAAAAAAGTTGCCTCCGCAAAACAACCTGCCAAGCATTAACCTCTTCGTTCTTTTTGAAAACCAAGGCAAGTTTTCGCTTTCTTCGTAGAATTCTCGTCTTTAAGTTAAGAGTCGCACATGAAGATTTATTGCCGATCCATTTTTCTTATCTTGAGTGCCTTGGCTTCCCCTTGGACTTTTGGCAAGGTCGACTTCACCAAGGACATTCGCCCAATTCTGTCAGAGGCCTGCTTCCATTGCCATGGGCCAGACAAACAGACTCGGAAGGCGAAGTTACGCCTTGACCTCGCGGAGGGAGCAACAGCCGACTTGGGAGGCTACCAAGCGGTTGTCCCAGGTAAGCCCGGCGAAAGCGAACTAGTGGCCCGCATCCTCTCAAAGGACGAGGACGATCACATGCCACCGAAAAAAAGCGGCAAGAAGCTGACCAACGCCCAAATAGAAATCCTCAAACAATGGATTGCTGAAGGCGGCAAATACGAAGCTCACTGGGCGTATCGCCCGGTAAAAAAGCCCAAGCTTCCCGTAATTCAGGAGAAGCATTCCTTTCTTCGCAATGAAGTGGATCAACTATTGTTAAACCAAATCACCGAAGCTGGCTTCAAACCATCATCCGAAGCTAACAAAGTAACCCTAGCGCGCCGGCTCTACCTTGACCTCCTTGGCGTTCCCCCAACGCCCGAGGAAGCGGATGCCTTCCTCAAAGACTCCTCCGGGCAAGCCTATGAGAAACTTGTCGAACGTCTCTTGGCAGACCCGCGATTCGGTGAACGAATGGCCGTCCACTGGCTCGATCTGGTCCGCTTCGCCGATACATCGGGATATCACAGTGACAATTTCATGGAGGTCTCCTCCTACCGTGACTACGTCATCGGGGCATTCAACCAGAACCTCCCCTACGACCAGTTCGTCATCGAGAACATTGCCGGAGACCTCATTCCGGAGGCAACTCCAATGCAAAAGGTGGCCTCCGGCTATAACCGTCTCCTGCAAACCACCGAGGAAGGTGGAGCGCAAGCAGATGAGTACGTCACCATTTATCAGGCGGATCGTGTTCGCAATTTCGGCAACGTCTGGTTAGCTGCCACGACCGGCTGCGCCCAATGCCACGACCACAAATACGATCCCATAACCACCAAGGACTTCTATTCCCTCGCTGCCTTCTTTGCCGATATCAAGGAAAAGATACTTGGTCGCAGAGCTCCTAATTTCAAACTTCCCTCTTCCACTGCCAAAAAGTGGTTACTGCCGACGCAAAAAGGGAACCAAGCACTGATCGAGATTAAGAAACAGCAAGAATCACTGATCAAGGACTTGTTGTCCAAAGCCTCCAAATTGCCTTATGAAGAGCCGAAAATTGCAAAGGCTCCGGAGCCTGTCGAAAAGGTTTGGATCGAAGATGCCGTTCCCTCAGGTGGACGAGCTCAAGGCAACAGCCCCTGGAAATTCGTCAGCAAACCGGAGCCCGTTTTCAGCGGTCAAAAGGCTACAGTGCGTGAAGCGGGCGGGCTGAGCCAACATTTCTTTGATGGAGCCAACCCCAAATTACCTATTTCGAAAGGCACCAAACTGTTTGCCTACGTTTATCTGGATGCCCAAAAGCCGCCGAAACAAATTATGCTCCAGTTCAATGATGGCAGTTGGGACCACCGCGCCTATTGGGGCGAATCGAAAATCTCTTGGGGCAAAGAGGGAGAAGTCAGCAGAAGAAATATGGGACCTCTACCTAAACCAGGGCAATGGACCAAGTTGGAGGTTGATGCCTCTCACGTCGGATTGAAGCCCGGAGCCCAACTGAATGGTTGGGCGTTCTCGCAGTTCGGAGGCAAAGTGTATTGGGACAAAGCCGGTGCCGTGACCGTGGTCGACCCGACCAAGGATCCAGCCTTTTCCCAAAAAACCTGGGCCGCTCAAAACAAGAATGCCAAGGATTTGCCGGCAAAGGTGCAAACTGCCATCAAGGTTCCTGAGGACAAAAGAAACGCCGACCAAAAGTCTCTTCTCCGATCCCATTACTTGGCTTTCGTCCACAAAGCCACCTCCGGTAAATTCGCAAAGGAGAAAGATGCTCTAGCCAAGCTGCAAGGCAAAGAGGAAGCATTGAACAAAAGTTCGGGCGAGCGCTCCATGCTGGTATCAGAATCAACTAAACCACGCATGGTCAAAATTCTACCGCGTGGCAACTGGCTCGACAAGTCGGGAGAAGAAGTAAAGCCAGCCATACCGTCCTTTCTAGGAAAACTTGAAACTGATGGCAGGCAAGCCAATCGTATGGACTTGGCACAGTGGGTCGTCTCCAAGGATAATCCTCTGACCTCCAGGGCATTCGTGAACAGGATATGGAAATTGTTCTTCGGGTACGGCCTCTCCCGACGTCTTGACGACTTGGGCGGCCAAGGCGAACCGCCGACCAACCCCGAGTTGCTCGACTACCTAGCCGCCGACTTCCGTGACACCGGATGGGACGTAAAACGCCTCATTAAGTTCATGGTCATGTCAGGAACCTATCGGCAGTCTTCCGCTGTATCGGAGGAATTACTCGAGAAAGATCCAGCCAATCGACTTTTCGCCCGCCAAACCCGTTTTCGTCTGGATGCGGAATTCGTGCGGGACACCGCCCTTTCCGTGAGCAACCTGCTATCGCCTAACATCGGCGGGAAGAGCGTAAAGCCTTACCAACCCGCCGGATATTGGCGTCATCTTAATTTCCCCGCACGAAAATGGCAGCAATCCAAAGGAGACGAACTCTATCGACGCAGCCTCTACACCTTTGTTTGCCGAAGCTTCCCCCACCCTGCCATGGTCGCCTTTGACGCACCCAGCAGGGAAGAATGCGTCGCCGAACGGCCCCGTTCCAACATACCCCAGCAAGCGCTTGTTCTCCTCAACGATCCCGTTTTCGTAGAAGCCGCTCGTGCTCTAGCTGAGCGCCTTCTCATGGAAATCAAAGGGAATGATGACACACGCCTTGCCCTTGCCTTTAAACTTGCGCTCACCCGCGAACCTTCCGCCAAGGAACGTCAAATCCTGTCCAAGTTGCTCGCGGCTCAAAGAGAGCGCTACAAAGCCAATCCCGAGGATGCCAAGAAACTTATCGCCACTGGATCCAAACAAGTTGCTGCCAACTTGGAATCACATGAGCTTGCCGCATGGACGAGCATCGCCAGGGCCTTGCTGAACATTTACGAAACAACCGCTCGTTTCTAATTCGATCACTTACGCTTCTTACCATGAATCTGCAAACACGACGTTCCTTTCTCAATCAAGCCAGCGTAGGCATCGGTTCTGCGGCCCTAACGTCTATACTGGCACGCCATTCCGTTCATGGAGCACCCCACCCTTGGCCGGCCCATCTTCCCTCTGACGCAGGAATCCCCGCCAAGGCAAAACGAGTGATTTTCCTGTGCATGGCAGGAGGTCCTTCTCATCTCGAGACTCTGGACGACAAGCCGAAGCTTCGTGAAATGAACGGGAAGGCCATGCCCAAATCCATTACCGAAGGACAACCCATTGCCCAGTTACAAGGCAAGAGGAACGCCCTCAAATGCCTTGGTCCGCAGCACGCTTTCGAGCGGTATGGCAAATCCGGACAAAGCATTTGCAATCAATTCCCCAAGATCGGATCCATTGCAGACGACATATGCATCATCCGATCCATGCGTACCGAGCAAATCAATCACGATCCAGCGCACACCTACATGAATACCGGCACCCAGATTTCGGGCAGACCAAGCATGGGGTCCTGGGTGCTGTATGGTCTTGGCGCAGACACACAAAATCTCCCTGGCTTCGTTGTTCTCACATCCGTTGGCGGAGGTCAGAATCAACCCATTGCATCGAGGCAATGGCACAGCGGCTTCCTTCCCAGCAAATATCAGGGAGTCAACTTCAACTCCAAGGGCGATCCCGTCCTCTATCTTAGTAATCCTACTGGTGTGAATACACAGGACCAACGCTCTCTCATCGACGCCGTCAACGAACTAAACACCCTCCGCAACGCCACTGCCGCAGATCCTGAAATCACCACCAAGATCAGCCAATACGAAATGGCCTTCAGGATGCAAACCAGCGTGCCCGACCTGATGGATGTATCGAAGGAACCTCAGCACGTACTGGATCTTTATGGAGCCAAGCCAGGTGACGGATCCTTTGCATCCAACTGTCTGCTGGCTCGGCGCCTAGCGGAACGCGGAGTGCGCTTCATTCAGCTTTACCATCGCGGATGGGATCATCATGGCGGCGTGAAAAATGCCATCTCCGGCGTGGCCAAACGCGTCGACCAAGGATCTGCCGCGCTTATTCAGGACCTCAAGCAGCGCGGCATGCTGGATGACACACTGGTTATTTGGGGCGGTGAATTCGGTCGCACCCCCATGGCTCAGGGATCCGGGCGAGATCACCACATCAAGGGTTTCTCCATCTGGATGGCTGGAGGCGGAGTGAAAGGTGGCATGTCCTATGGCAACACCGATGATCTCGGCTACAATGCCGAAGAAAATATTGTTCACGTGCGCGATCTACACGCCACCATCCTAAACCAACTGGGAATCAGAGCGGAAAACTTCACCTATAAGTTCCAAGGCCTCGACTTCCGGCTCACCGGAGTCGAGGAAAAGGCCCATGTCCTTAAAGAAATACTGGCCTGAGCACGCCAAAGTCATTTTCAATAGAATCCCCAAACAAACCAAAAGCAGAACCATGAAAAAATTCATCTATGCCCTCCTCTCCGTCTCCCTCTTCCTAGGCGCCTATGCCGCCGACAAGAACAAGGGGGCAACTGAAAAACCGGCCAAGGCGGACAAAGGAAAGAAAGGCAAAGAGGCAAAGGGTGAAGCAGTCACCGTCGTAGGCGACTTGAAGTGCGCCCATTGCGACTTCAAG
>PAZC01000055.1 GCA_002716045.1 Opitutia bacterium | reverse complement strand
TCAACCAATTCCTTTGCCTCCTTGAGACCGAGACCGGTTATACCTCGGACCTCCTTGATGACAGCAATTTTGTTGCCACCGAAGTCAGTTAAGACGACGTCGAATTCGTCTTTTTCTTCTGCACCGCCAGCATCTCCTCCGCCGGCTGCGGGAGCGGCTGCCACAGCAGCTACAGGTGCGGCTGCGCTAACGCCCCAATCTTCCTCCAGTTCCTTAACTAGGTCAGCGATTTCAATCACTGACTGCGATCCGAGCCATTCTTTTACTTGTTCTTTGTTTATATCTGCCATTTCCAACTATCTCCTGCTGAATATTATTAGTGTCCGGACGTGGTACGTTTAAGGGTTGTTCCCCTAATTTCTTCGTGCGGGTGTGTTGATTGTTTGTTATTTGATGCGATGAAAAATTAACTCTCGTTCGTCTTAGCTTGAAGAACATTGACAAACGAACGAGCTGGACCAGAGAGGACGGACAAGAGCCCTGAAGCCGGCGAGTTAAGTAAGGAAAGCAATTGAGCTCGCAGGGTATCCATATCAGGGAGTTCGGCTAGTCTGGCGATTTCTTCGGCTGATAACAACCTATCGCCGAATACACCTCCTTTTATCCCAACCTTTTCTGTTTCCTTATGAAATTTCTTTAGCTTTTTAGCAGTACCGGATGCATCCGCTCCACCTACTACTATAGCCGTTGGCCCACTTAGGAAGGCACTCATATCAGGCATACCACGTGCCTTTGAAGCCACGTCCAAGGCACTGTTCTTAACTACGTGAAATTCAGCTCCGCATTCGGCCAACTTGGAGCGCAATTCTGCAGTTTCATCGACTTTGATGCCATGATAGTCGGCTATGATGCAAAAATCAGATTTTTCGAGATGGCTGTCTACCTCGGTGGCCAGATACTTTTTTTCGGTTCTCATGAGATATTAAAAAGTCGGTGAGTTCCTATAAATGAGCGTATTCAGTACTTGAAAGTCTAACCCCTGGGCTCATGGAACTACTAAGGGTTATGTTCTTCACAAAACGCCCTTTGCAACCTTCTGGGTGCTGTTTCCCCAGCGAATCCAAGGCAGCTCGCGCGTTCTCGAGCAACTGCTCGGAATTAAAGGACCGTTTTCCAATTACGATTGCGACATTCGAACCCTTGTCCAACTTGTATTCAACGCGTCCCGACTTTACCGCTTGAATACTGGAAGGGATGTCATCTGTGACGGTGCCTGATTTAGGATTGGGCATCAACCCCTTCGGACCAAGAATTCGTGCCACTGACCGAACTTTTTTCATTGCTTCGGTCGTTGAGATTGCAACGTCAAAATCCGTCCACCCTCCTTTGATTTTTTCCAACAGATCATCCAGGCCTGCTTCATCGGCGCCATTTTCCCGTGCTTCCTCGACGTTATCAGTAAAAACCACAACACTTAGCTTTTTCCCACTTCCGTGGGGAAGATTCACAGTGCCTCGCACCATTTGCGCAGTGTTCTTTGGGTCTACTCCCAAATTGACAGAAAGTTCAACGGTCTCATCAAATTTAGCGGCAGGCAAGCTTAGCAGTGTCTTTACGGCATCCTCCAAGTTATGCCTAGTTTCTCGAGGAACCTCACCTAAAGCCGTATTGTATCGTTTGCTTGCTTTTCCCATCTTACTGAAATGTGAAATATCTGAAATCTTAAAAGTGGTAGTTACAAAACCTCTATGCCCATACTGCGAGCAGTGCCTTCTATAATGCGAATAGCCGCTTCGTCGTCGTTGGCGTTGAGATCCTTTTCCTTTGTTCTGACTATCTCTAAAATTTGATCTCGAGTCACTGATCCCACTTTTTCTCGATTGGGGGTTCCCGATCCTTTGGGCACATCGGCGGCTTTTTTCAATAGAACCGCTGCAGGCGGCGATTTCAAAATAAAGGAAAAGGAACGATCTGCATACACCGTAATTACAACAGGTAAGATCAAACCGGCTTGATCCTTTGTCTTCGCATTGAATTCCTTGCAGAATCCCATGATGTTGACGCCCTTGGCACCCAATGCGGGACCAACAGGTGGAGCTGGATTAGCGCTTCCGGCAGGTAATTGTAACCGTATTTCTCCTATTTCCTTCTTAGACATGGCAGTTTGTTGTTCTTATTCCTCGGCTTTTTCCACTTGCCAAAATTCTAGCTCAACGGGAGTGAAACGCCCAAAAATGGAAACAGACACCTTGAGAGTTCCCTTGTCCGCATCTACTTCATCAATGATTCCCGTCAGGTTGATGAAAGGACCATCCAAAATCTTAACTTCTTCGCCCGTCTCATAGAGCACCTTTGGAACCTCTTTGCCTTCTGCGTCCTCTACTTGTCTCAAAATCCGGTTAATTTCATCTTCCTTGAGAGCAGTTGGAGTGTCTTTGCCTATAAAGTTAATCACACCTTGGGTATCCTTTACTTGATACCATGGCTCCTTGAGCAGGTTGCCATCCAAGTCATACAAACGCATTTCAACGAATACATAGCCTGGATAAAATTTCCGTTCCCTCTGACGTTTTTCTCCGTTTTTGATTTCAGAAACAGTTTCGGTGGGAACCAGAACTTCGCTCAAACATTCCCCCATCCGTTCGTCTTCTTCCTTGAACTTGTTCAAGTATTTTTGAACCTTTCCTTCTTGGTTGGAAAGAGTTTGAACGGCATACCACCGAGTGGGTCCAAGTTTGGCTTCGTTTGTCATCAAGATCACTAAAAGGAGGAAACTTAACGGAGATCTAGCGAACCACCCCAGTTATGTATTCAACCCAATTGGCCAAGGAAAAGTCGGTCAAAGTGATGAAAGATCCAAGAATTACTATTCCAACTAGGACCACCACTGTAGATTCCTGAAGTTCCTTTTTGGTTGGCCATGTTGCTTTCTTCAACTCAGTCACAGTTTCCCCGTAAAAAACTCGAGCGGATTTGAATGGATTTTTCATTTATCTTGCTTGGGATAAACTCAAGGGTTAACCGTTGGCGGGAGAAGAGGGACTCGAACCCCCAACCTACGGTTTTGGAGACCGTTGCTCTGCCAGTTGAGCTATTCTCCCTAGAATACGAAAATGATATTTTGCACCAACACGATTACCCTTAGGAAATCACCTCGGTGATATTGCCGGCACCGATGGTTTTACCACCTTCTCGGATAGCGAAACGTTGACCGGATTCCATGGCAATAGACTTCTGCAATTCCATGTTTACGGCAAGATTGTCTCCAGGCATTACCATTTCAACGCCTTCGGGCAATTCCACTATACCAGTAACGTCCGCAGTCCCAAAAAAGAATTGAGGGCGATATCCCTTGAAAAAGGGTGTGTGGCGCCCGCCTTCATCTTTGGTTAGCACATAAATTTGAGCCTTTGCTTTAATATGTGGCTTGATTGATCCAGGCTTTGCCAGAACATGACCACGCTCGATTTCATCCTTTTCAACTCCACGCAGCAGCAAACCGACATTGTCGCCGGCTTGGCCTTGATCAAGCTCCTTGCGAAACATTTCGACACCTGTGCAGGTTGTAATGCGACCTTCACCCAGGCCGACAATTTCCACGTCTTCGCCAACCTTGACCACGCCCCGTTCAATACGACCTGTGGCAACGGTTCCGCGACCGGTAATGGAAAAGACGTCTTCAACAGACATCAGGAATGGTTTGTCGACGTCGCGTTCAGGCTCAGCTATTTCCGAATCAATTACTTCCATTAATTGCTGAATGGCAGGCAATCCCAATTCACCTTCATCATCCTCGAGTGCTTTTGTTGCGGATCCTCTGATGATTTTTGCGTTATCCCCATCAAATTCGTATTTGCTGAGGAGATCGCGAATTTCCATGTCGACAAGCTCCACAAGTTCCGCGTCATCGCCTTCAAGTAGATCACACTTGTTAAGAAAGACCACCACGTGGGGAACATCAACTTGTCGGGCAAGCAGGATATGTTCCCTTGTCTGTGGCATGGGTCCGGTAGAAGCATCCACGACAAGGATGGCGCCGTCCATTTGGGCTGCGCCCGTAATCATATTCTTTACGAAATCGGCGTGACCCGGGCAATCCACGTGAGCGTAGTGACGATTATCCGACTCATATTCAACATGAGATACGGCAATCGTCACGATTTTTGAAGCGTCGCGCACGGTTCCACCTTTCGCGATATCCGCGTAGCTTTTTATTTCAGCTAGTCCCTTGCGTGATTGGGCGTGAAGGATTGCTGCAGTCAGCGTGGTTTTTCCGTGGTCGACGTGACCGATAGTGCCGACGTTGACATGGGGTTTGTTTCTCTCGAATTGTGCCTTAGCCATCGATAGTTTTTCCGTTTAGTTGTTTTCTTTGAAGGCAATGCCTTTGCCAATGGAGCCCACGAGCGGATTTGAACCGCCGACCTCGTCCTTACCAAGGACGCGCTCTGCCGACTGAGCTACATGGGCGAGAAGATGTTATAACTATAGTTGTTTGTTTGTGCGCAAGCACTTGTGTATTATTAAAAGTTAGTCTGGGATTTTGAGAGTGGGGATTTTCTTTCCTCATCGTCACCACCCGATAAATGGAAAGAACGGAAGAAAATGGACGAAAGTGATTCTGTGGTCAATGATTTTTGTCGGAAAAATCACGGATAAGCAGTTATACGATAAAAGCCCGAAGACAAACCGCTTTCAGAAACCTTCTGTTTTGCAAAACGAGATAATGCTTGGTCTAACTCATTGATTCCAGAAAACTTTGTCTGAGAGGGTGACCCCATTGCCGTTAGATTTTCAACTGTACAGAAAAATTCCACAGGTGACCAAAAGCCCACCTTGGATTCACTCATCAGTTTTTTCGGCAAAGGAAATTCATGAATCTTTTCTTCCCCCATCCGTTGGATTTCCATCACACCTTTGCCTGATGCATTTGAATTCTCGGTAATTTCCTTCGCCAATCCCAAGGTGGAGAAAGTAGCCGCTAGCCCTTTTGATAAAACCTGAGGGGGTTGAGGTCCAAAGTCAAGTTGTGGCCCCTTGAAAAAGGTTGAGTTAACGGCATGAAGTTCGGGTGGATAAATGGAAATTCCAGTTATTTTGTCGCCAAGGGTCGCCCTAGGGGTAGTGGATGCATTCCAACGTGTCGGTAAAAACAATGGGGCGGAATCTTCGAGCAACGCTTGATCTGCCATCACGTTGCTTCTCGACAAATCAACATAGCCAATGCTTGGCTTTGCCAATTCCTTGGGAGAAAAAGGTTTTCCAACAGGATTGAATTTTGAGAATAGTACATACCCCGAAACACCCAAGATCAGGGTGATCAACGGTAGGCTGATTGCCGGAATCTGCTCAGGCTTCATTCGGGTGAAATGAAATTATTGGGTACTATCATGTCCGCCGATTCAGATGCCAACTGAATGGATTGTACGCCAGCGGATAAGGCTATTTCACAGAGTTTGAGCAAAGTTGCCATGCTGGAAATTTTGTTCATTTTAAGCAAAAGGGAGACTCCGCCCTTGTGTTTTTCACGGGCGACAACAGTTCGCAAGACAGGGGCAATTTCATTCATTTGGTAACGGTCGCCTTCAAGAAAGATTTCATTCTTCCCGGCAACTGTTAGCACCGCTGCACATGGAATGCCTCGAAGATTCTCTCCACTACGAGGCAAGTCCAATGGAATCCCAGGCGAGAATGTGAATCGAGAACTCAACCAAACAAACAATCCCACTATCATACACAGGTCCAGAAGAGGCGCAAAATCTATGGAGAAAGATTCCTTCTCGATCTGCAAAGTGAAATCAAAGGCCTTTAAGTGAGATTTCATTTGGCTTTCTCTTTTTTATAGAGAGATGAATCTGCCAATGTTATTTGTTGCAATATGGCATTGGCGACCCACTCCAAATCATGGACGAGTGATTTCACCCGACTGCGCAACAAGGCCCTTCCGCAGTGTGATGTGATCGCAATGGTCAAACCTATAACCGTACTCACAACGGCATGCGTTAAGTCGCCTGCGAAAGAGGCTGAATTAGCGTAAAATCCGGCCTCTTGAAGTCTGCGGAATGCTTCTGCACTCGATAATAAAGTACCAAGCAGACCAAGGATGGGAGCAACTTTTACTACAACACCCAAGGCCATAAGCCTCTTTTCCAATAAAGGGATTTCCAGATGGGCAACCGTTTGAATTGCACCTCTCAACCGCTTTTCATCTTTGTCGTGATTCAACAAGGCTGTTTTGATCAAGTTGGATACAGGTTTGTTGCCTTCGTTTTCACACAGAGTCAAAGCTTCCACCAATCGACTTTGGCGTAGGTTGTTTTTAATGCCCTCCATGAACTCCTCTACATTGATCTGGATTTTATGAAGGTACAGGATTCTCTCTATGAAAAAAGCCAAGCTCAGTATGCCCAATCCGAGCAAAGGCCAAGTCAATGGCCCCCCTCCTTGCAATAAGTTCCATTCACCCATCTCTATTCCTTTTTGGTTCCTGCTCGTGAGTTTGCCAGTGCCTTTCCTGGTAAATCACGCTTTAAAATCAAATCATAAACCTTGATGGCTTGATTAGAGGAACCTTGTTGCTCAAGCATATCTCCCAGTTCGAGAATAGTTTTGGATGCCCAGTAACGTCCCTTACCTCCCAATGCATTGAAGAAATCATCGGATTGCACAAAAAGCTGAATGACCTCCCAGCATGCAGCTTGCGCCTCGTCAGCCTTTAACGCCTTCCTGAAACATAGTGCTCGCTTATACCCTGCTTCGATGCGTAAATCGACCGGTAGACTACCAAGGGTGTAAAGATCACTGTATCGCAGCGCGACGTCCCCGAATTTAGCTGAATCCGATTTGGCCATGGCATATAAGCAATCTGCTTTTGCGAGCGCTGCCAAAGGGCGCTGTTCATGTTGCCCAAAGATTTCATTTTTTAGTATTTCATCATAAATCTCCAGAGCAGCCCCGAAATCATTGAGATTTCTCAATAGATGACCCTGTCTCAATCTTGCGTAGAATAACAAATCACTATCGGGAAAGCTGTTTGTCATCTTTTTCAATAATCCAAAAGCTTCCAACAAACTTTCCGGAAGGCCTCGCCGTTCCGCATTGATGGACGCTTCGTACAAAGCTCTGGGTGCATATTCGCTTTTTGGGAAGCGTTCCGCCAAGGTGACTAATTTTCGCTGGGCTTCTGCCAAGTGATTTTGGGCTGAATGGTGATTTGCCTCGAGCAGGTAGGAAAGGACCGCTTGTTCGCTATTTGGATATGAGGACCTTAGTTTTTCGAAAACGACAAAGCTTTCATCAGCTCTCTGCAAGCGAAGCAACCCTTGCCCTTTTGTTAGCATCGTTTGGGCCCGCAACATGGCTAGTTCTGCCTTTTCAAGTGTAGAACTGTTTTCAAGCATGGACATTATCTTATCCGTTAAGTCGGGTGTTGAATTTAAATTCTCGCTTAAATCAAGACTGAGTTGGGCTTGGAGCCACATTAACCGAATCCTCACAGCTTCTGGCACATTGTCCGTAATTGTTTTAAGTGTATCGTCAACTCGGGCGTGGGCTGTAGCTGCACCATCCCGCTCCTTCAATGCGGCAATTAAATTCCATTCCGCCTGCCACCAACTTGACAGTTTTTTGAAATCGAATTGTTTGTCATCCAAAGTAGCGGCTGCTTGATCTAAATTCCCAAGCCCAATTTGCGATTGCACAAATTGAAACAGAGCTTTAGCCCGCACATCCTGACTAAATTTCTGTTTCAGCAAGTTTTGATAAGCTGAGCTAGCGTTTTCGTAATCGTTTGCGAGAAAATGGCAATCGGCCATCAATAAGGCGGTTTTGTTGTAATCTACCCCAGCTTCCTCTTCCGCAGATCGAATTTGACTGAGATAATCAGCGGCTTTGCGATATCTGGGGGGTTGAGTGCGCCATGCAATTGTTGCCATGGTTTTCAATGCGTCCAATTTCCATGGTGATGCTGGATATTCCTGAAGCAGTCTGGCGCAATATTCATCAGCATCTTGGTCCGCACCATAGGCTAGAGCGGCATTTGCTCTTAACAAAAGTAGGTTTTCCCGCAGAAGGTGTGGTTTGGTTGAACTTAATAAACGATCTATGAATGCAACGTAGGTGCCATCGTCTTTTAAGGAGTCGAATCGACTGGCGAGAATTCGAAGCCCAACTTTTGCCAATGCAGGCGCTTCCGTTTTTTCCACTAGCGAACTTAATGCATCTCTTCCAAGATTTGAGTTAGGGTCTTGATCCAACAAACCCAATGCGAGTAGCAAGTGTGCTTTTTTATCGCCATTTTGGATGGGAATAACTTTGAGCTGTGCGTCAATCACAGCGATCGCTTCTCCCGTACGATTCAGGGATTGAAGCACACTTGCATATTCCAGCGCAAAATCATACCCGGCAGCCTGACCTTTGAACTTTTCCCATTGTTGCTTAAGTTTCACGGCCAGAACCTCATCGGGTTTTCCACTCGAGATTTCAGCTCTGTGGCGAAGTAACAGAAATTCGGTTTTCTGGGTTTCGCTAACCGCAATTTGCAACGCAGTCTCGAAATAATTTTGGGCCAACTCTCGTTCCTTGCCTAGAAGTGCACCAATTCCTTTTAGCAAATGAAACCAACCTCTTTCTTCGGGAGGCAGATCTTCAATTTTAACATCTTCTAGCGATTCGGCAACTTTCGCTGAATTATTTTGTTGGAAAGCAAGAATCGAACGACGAATGCAAACTCTGGGTGAGTTGCTCTTGGATAATTGCTGCATTACTTTTGCGGCATCATCAAAATGTCCGTTCGCCAATTGAGCTGTAACCAAGCCTAACAGCAATTCTTCTCGATTTTGATTTCTCTTGGTTGTTTCGGAAGAAAGTAATTGATCATAAAGAGAAGCTGCTACACTGCTAAGCCCAATTCTCAAGGCACTGTCAGCGGCCTCTTTTTTCCACGACAAGAGGTCGTTGGCGTCACCTTCTTCCTGGAAAGGCAATGGAACCTCCCCAAGAATCATTGTCATGGGATATATCAGTGCAACGAGATACAGAATTACAAGAACAACAGGACAGTGCTTGTTCATGAAATCGAAGGGCATATGTACGATCTGTGTTCGATTATAAATTAAATCATCTTTTAAAGACTGTTACCTAAACATGCAAACTTTTGCAGTCTCAGGTTAGGACGATTGGGGTTGACGGAATTCCTTCACTTTGAGAAAAAACTTAGTTTAATTCTGCGGGCGTAGCTCAGTTGGTAGAGCACCACCTTGCCAAGGTGGATGTCGAGGGTTCGAATCCCTTCGCCCGCTCCATCTTTTCTTTTGAAGGCTTCGGATTTATTCGATTTTCCGGAAAACTTTCTCTTCTCCGCACATTTTCCAGAAGAGGTTGAACCTTGGGACTGGGTGAAAAGAATTGGAAGCGCTTTAGCCGTGTTCGATCATTTTGATGCCGGCAAACCGACCTCAGACATACCCAGTGGCTTTAAGGTCGGGCAAATGGTTTATATGGATCCCTCAGTAATTCTCCCCGCCAACGGTTGTATTGTTGGACCTGCTTATATAGGAGAGAACTGTGAAATAAGAAATGGTGTTTTTATAAGAGAAAATGTAATTGCTATAAAAAATTGCACATTGGGAAATTCTTGCGAATACAAGAATTCACTTCTCCTTGATGGAGTCGAAACTCCTCATTTCAATTATGTTGGAGATTCTGTTTTAGGCAACCATGTTCACCTCGGTGCAGGAGTCATTCTGGCAAACTTGCGACTAGATCAGCGAGAAGTTATGGTTTCGACTCCCAAAGGATTATTGGGAAGTGGTTTGCGTAAGCTTGGTGGTTTATTAGGCGATGGATCCGAAGTTGGTTGTAATAGTACTTTGATGCCAGGTTCTGTATTAGAAAAAACAGCTAAAATAGGACCATCGAATTCTTTTAGCGGAAGATTGGGCGAAGGAAAAATATCCTTTGTCTAAACAATCAATTAATTACCCAGTGATTTAATTATTAAATCATGTAAATCTGGGTGAGAAGTTACTATTGAATTACCGTGCAGTGGATTTCTTCCTTTATGATCCGTTATTTTTCCTCCTGCACCTCTTATAATTGGTATCATTGCGTGGAAATCCCATGAATTTACTATTGGATCTATCATAACATCAGCTTTTCCTGAGGCCAGTAACAGATATCCATAGCAATCGCCCCATGTGCGTGAGAAGAAGGTTTGGTCGGTTAATTTGACCCATGTTTCCACGCCAAACCGTTTGCGGGCATCTCTTTCGTCCGTTGTTAGTATAGTTGCCTGATCAAGACCGTTTGGTTTTCTTATTACCATAGGTTTGTCATTCAATGTTGTTTGGGTATTATCACCTAACATTAACTGTTGAAGTACTGGTTGGTGGATTGCACCAAATATTGGTTCTCCTGCTCGCTTAAGGCAAATGATGGTACCGAATAGGGGAACGCCCGAGATAAAAGACTTAGTGCCATCGATGGGATCCAGCAACCAGACGTATTCGGCGTCTTCCCTGATGGAACCATATTCTTCTCCTATAATCCCATGTTCCGGGAACTCTTCTTCTATTCGCTTGCGGATGAGTGACTCGGCTTCACGATCTGCCAGGGTGACGGGTGTTTCATCAACTTTGTATTCGACTTCGAGGTTCGGATCAAGGTAGTGGGCAAGAATTATGCGGCCACTTTCTTCCACTAGAGATTGAACAAATGACCGAATTTCAGTGAGATTCATTTTATTAAATTATAAACTTATATTCAATTGCATCGGTAAGGGTGTCGTTGGCTACAGGCAATAATATCTTATATATGCTTTGGAAAGGTAATGCTATCCATGTTTTGGATTTTGAGGGAACTCGTCGAACGGGTGTGATTGAATTCGGCGTAGTTACTTTGCGTGAAGGTTTGCTCGAATCCACTTGTACGGGATTTTGTTCTTCTCGAGAAGTTTTGCGTGCCGACGATATCAAGATACACGGGATTTCAGATGAGATTATCGCCGGTCGGGAACCTTTTGAAAAGGAGTGGGATAAATTTTCATCTTTACGAGAAGGAGGATTGCTAGCAGCGCACCACGCTTCTGTAGAGGATAATTTGCTGAAAGCCACATGGCCCTACCCAAGAGTTTCCGCCAACCAAAAGCAGCTTGGGTGGGGTCCTTGGATTGATACTCGTAGAGTTTACGCCTCTTTGTACAAAGATCTGGAGAGTTATCGTTTGCTATTCCTGATAGAGATATTCTCTTTGACCGATCGCTTAACTGAATTGTCGGAAAGGCATTGTCCGCAAGGGCGACGAAAAGCGCATTGCGCATTGTACGATGCCTTTGCCAGCGCCTTGTTGCTTCTTCGTTTGTATGAACTCCCCGATCTAAGGAAGCTCACCATTGATTGGCTACTTGAGATCAGTGCGCCCGATCGTCGGCGACGCGAAGATCTACGACAGGGCGATTTTTTTTCCGGTTAAGAATTGTTCGGATCCGTCTCTGAATCATCCCCTTCCCCCAAGTTTTCTTCAGAGGATGAAGGCTCTTCTTCCATCGGATTGATTTCTTCTCCCTCCCCGACTTGGGACTTTGGCTCTTCCGATGGTCCGTCAGTTTGGCTTTCTCCTTCGTTAATTGAATCATCGTCAGCCTCAGAGTTTTCATCTCCCTCAGCCAATTCGTCTTCTTGCATCATTATCACCCGCGATATCGCAACCAGTTTGTCGCCTTTCCCGAGGTTAACGAGCTTAACTCCTTTGGTACCCCTGTTGGTTGAGCGTATGTTGTGCACTGGGCAACGAATTGCCTGTCCCTTCTTTGTCAGCATCATGATCTCATCGTCTTGCTCTACTGCCAAAGCACCAGCCAAGGCTTTTGCATCCATTGCGATGACGCCGTATCCTCCACGCTTGCGGGGTGTAATGTCCTCGCCCTCTCCTCCTCGGGGGAGGAAAGCGGAGAATTCGGTGCGAATGCCAAGACCGTTGTTTCCTGCAATTAGCAGAAGCCGTTCATCATCCACGACCAGCATGCTCTCGACGTAATCACCTTCACGCAACCGGATGCCACGTACACCACGTGTAACTCGCCCCTGATTGCGTAGTTGTGTTTCATTAAAGCGAAGTCCTTTTCCTTTGTGGGTTAGAAGCAGCAAATGATTTTCCCCATTTGTTTTGCGAGCCTCAATGACCTTGTCGCCTTCATCGACGTTTATTCCGATAAGACCGCCCTTGCGATGGTTGCGGTATGCCGAAAGATGTGTCTTCTTGACCACACCGTTGCGAGTGCAGAGGACCAGGGAAACAGGTTGATCGAAGTCCTCTACGCAGATCATTGCCGCCACTTTTTCCCCTTTTTGCATTTGGAGCAGATTCACTATGCTACGACCTTTGGAGTCTCGCTTGCCCTCGGGGACTTCGTAAACCTTTTCCACGTAGACTCGACCGTTGTTCATGAAGAACATCATAGTGTCATGAGCATTCGCCGTAAACAGTTGATCTATGGGATCCTCTTCTCTTTGGCCGCTTCCTATGACCCCCTTTCCCCCTCGATGTTGTGATCGATATTCTTCCACGGAAGTTCGTTTAATGAAACCTTTCTTTGTTATGGTTATAACGCATCCTTCGTTGGGGATGAGATCTTCCATACGGAGATCGCCCTCCGCTTCTGTTATAAGGCATCGCCGTTCGGAGGGGTAGGTCTCCTTGAGTTCGAGCAACTCCTCTTTGATTACTTCGAGCAGGCGAGCTTCATTATCCAGGATTTCCCGGTAACCATCGATAAGTTTCATCAAATGAGCGTATTCTTCCTCAATCTTCTCACGCTCCATACCCGTTAATTGGTAGAGTCGAAGATCTAGAATGGCATTTGCTTGCCGTTCGGAGATAGGATAGCGTTCCCTTAATCGCTCCTTGGCCTCGTTGCGATTAGCAGAGGCCCGGATGATACGAACAAATTCATCCAAGCTATCTAGAGCTATCTTATAGCCTTCGAGGATATGAGCTCTATCTTCTGCCTTGCGAAGGCGAAACTGAGTGCGACGATAGATCACTTCCCTACGATGCTCCACGTAGCACTCGAGCAACTCCTTGATGTTCATTTGCCGAGGTCGACGCTTGTCGATCGCAAGCAAGATGACGCCGAAGGAGCTTTCCAAGGCGGTCATCTTGTAGAGTTTGTTGATGGTTACACGCTCGATTTCGCCCATTTTCAATTCAACGACGATACGTGTGGTTTCAGTGGATTCGTCTCGGAGGTCACTAACCCCATCGAGAATCTTGTCTCTAACAAGATCGGCTATGCGAGTGACGAGAGTTGCTCGATTCGCATTATATGGAATGGTTGTGATTACGATTTGTTGTCTACCGGACGGTAACTCCTCAACTTCCATGGTTCCACGCATCCGAACAATGCCGCGACCAGTATGCATGTAAGAATTTATACCGGCAGTTCCTGCTATGCTACCGCCCGTCGGGAAATCCGGACCCGGCAAATGATGCATCAATTCATCAATCGTGATGGCAGGGTTGTCAATGAGGGCACAAGTGGCGTCAATGATTTCTCCAAGATTATGCGGTGGAATATTGGTAGTCATGCCTACGGCGATGCCCGTAGACCCGTTCATCAGAAGGTTAGGTAGCGCAGCGGGAAGAACTGTGGGTTCGGTGGAACTTTCCTTGTAGTTCGGAGCGAAATCGACGGTATCTTCATCGATGTAATGGATCATTTCCTCCGCTATGCGGGTGAGGCGACACTCAGTGTATCGATAGGCAGCGGCGGAATCCCCATCGACAGACCCAAAGTTTCCCTGTCCATCCACGAGAGGATAACGCATGACCCAAGGCTGAGCCATGCGCACTAAGGTATCGTAAACGGACCCATCACCATGCGGGTGATAATTTTTAAGCACTTCCCCGACCACACCTGCGCACTTGTCGTATGGTCTGTTGTGGAGCAAGCCTTCCCGAAGCATAGCGTATAGGACACGGCGTTGGACTGGCTTGAAGCCATCACGAACGTCGGGGAGAGCACGGCTCACTATGACCGACATCGAATAGTCGATGTAAGCGGTCTGCATAATCTCCGTGATATTGGTAGGGATCAGTCGTTCGGAAATTTCTTCCATGGGAATTTAATCAGTTATTGGTTGCTGCAATTTAAGGTCTTTTTGGGTACGGTGTCAGACGTCTAGATAAGAAACGTTCAGAGCATTATCTTCGATGAATGCACGGCGAGAAGGAACGTCTTCTCCCATTAGCATTGAGAAGAGGTTGTCGGCTGCTGCCGCATCTGCCACATCCACTTTGATGAGGCTGCGAGTGGTTGGATCCATCGTGGTTTCGAAAAGTTGCTTTGGATTCATTTCACCCAAGCCCTTGTAGCGTTGGATTTGAAGGCCTTTCCGACCAAAAGCTCGTATGTTTTCCAAAATTTCTAGCAAGGATTTTATTCCAGTCTCTTTTTCCTTACCTTCTACCCCCATTTTCTCGACCAGTTTGTAATTGGCTGTTTCTTCACCAGTCTCAAAATCTTCCAAGTTGATGCCATGGCCTGATATTTCCTCTAGAATTTTTTCCATTTCGTTGGCTTCGAAAATTTCATGAACGGAAATCCGTTGTCGGACAAATTGTCCATTTTCTTCCAGTTCACGTGATATAGTGCCTTCCCGTTCTTCGGCTGGTATGCCTTGCCCTTCGAAAAAGCCCTCCCTTGCCTCGGCATCTGTAAAGAAACGAAATTCCTCGACGTTGCCTGTGCGAATACGGGCAAGATAGCGCGGTAATTTCTTGATTTCGGGATCGTAGCGGTGCAAATAACGCAAAAGATCGCATCCATATCGACGCACCCCTCCCCCAAGAGTTTCCAGTCTCGAGAGAATTTTCACTAGTTGATTAACAATCTCCCCTGAGAATGCCTGGTTATCGCTGTTGCGAACAAGTGTGACGTCTTCCGCACCTAGCTTTAGTAGAATTTGACTCATTTCAGTGTCATCTTCGATGTATTGCTCGGTTTTCCGGCGTTTTATCTTATAAAGGGGTGGACGTGCCACATAAACGTATCCGCACTCGATCAAGCCACGCATTTGCCTAAAAAGGAATGTCAACAAGAGTGTTCTAATGTGGGCACCGTCGACATCGGCATCTGTCATTATGATTATTTTATGGTAGCGAGCTTTCTCGACGTCAAAGGCCCCGTCACCCTCATGGTCTCCTATTCCAGTGCCAACGGCTGTGATCAGGCTACGGATTTCCGCATTGTTTAGAATCTTGTCTAGTCTGGCTTTTTCTACGTTTAGCAATTTTCCGCGAAGAGGTAAAATAGCCTGTGTGAGACGATCACGACCTTGCTTTGCAGAACCACCAGCCGAATCTCCTTCCACAATGTAAAGCTCACTTTTTGCAGGATCTTTTTCAGCGCAGTCTGCCAGTTTCCCCGGCAACCCTCCGCCGGATAGAGCTCCCTTACGGACGGTTTCCCTCGCTTTCCTGGCTGCCTCGCGAGCTCGAGCTGCATATATAATCTTGTCGATTAAGGCACGGGCATCATCGGGGTTGGTTTCAAAATGATATTTCATCTTTTCTCCAACGATCTTTTGCACGATACCATCGACTTCTCGGTTGGACAGTTTGGTTTTAGTCTGTCCCTCAAAGCGTGGTTCGGGAACCTTTACTGAGATTACGGCAGTTAGTCCCTCGCGAACATCATCGCCGGTCAGGGAAAGATCCTTGTCCTTTATTAAATCATTTGCCCTTGCGTACCCATTTATCACACGAGTGAGGGCGGTACGAAAGCCAGAGAGATGGGTGCCTCCTTCAACATTGTGAATGGAGTTGGCATAAGCATAGATTTGATCGCTGAATCCGTCGTTATACATAAGAGCGACATCGGTAATGATGGTGCCATCGCCACTTTCGTTTTGGGCTTCCCCGGAAAAACTTATGGGATCGGAATGAAGAGTCACCTTGTTTTCGTTAAGGTAAGCAACGTATTCACTAATTCCTTCCTCGAACTTGAAGTTCTTTTTTCGTCCGTCCCTCTCATCTTCCAGTATGATGGAAACCCCTGGATTGAGAAAAGCCAACTCTCGGAGGCGTTTGACCAAGATATCAAAACTGAATTCTCTCGAACCAGTGAATATTTCGGAGTCTGGCATAAAGGTGATTTTGGTGCCTGTCCGCTTGGTTGATCCGATGATTTTTAGGGCTTGTGTGGTTTTGCCACGGGAAAACTCCATCGCGTGAACCTTGCCATCACGTCTAACTTCGGCCACAAACCATTCTGAAACAGCATTGACGCATTTCGCGCCAACCCCATGCAGACCACCCGAGACCTGATAGGCGCCTTTGCCGAATTTGCCACCGGCATGTAGATTGGTTAATACAAGTTCCAAGGCCGGCATATTGTGCTTAGGATGCATATCCACGGGGATTCCCCGACCGTCGTCCTCGACCGAGCAAGATCCGTCGTTATGGACATTCACTTTGATATCAAAGCAGTATCCAGCAAGTGATTCATCGATCGAGTTGTCGAGAATTTCGAATACGCAATGATGGAGGCCCCGTTCGTTTGTATCCCCAATGTACATGTCGGGTCGTTTTCGGACACCCTCGAGTCCCTCCAACTTTTGTATCTTCGAAGCATTGTAATCGCTGCCTGAAGTTGGCTTTGTTTGGTCTTGGTTCTCGTTGCTTTCTTCCGCCATTGGTCGAACAGTGTTTTTGTGAAGTTAGAATTAGATTTTCTTATCATGTGGAGGGATTGTTTTCTCCGCTTTAAACAATACTGCCACAATGCTTTTCAACGGGATCAGATTATAAGCATTTTCATCGTGCTTGGTCAAGCTTTGGGAGGGCTTTTTTTAAAAAGTTTTGATTCATCGAATCACAGGCTCCCTTATCAGCGTTAAAGATAAATAAAACGTTCTGTAAACATCTAATATTAATATATATATATATAATTATATGATTTGATTTTCTCTTATGGAAAAGGAGCCATTCCAATTTATTGGAAAGATCGATTCGAAGACATGCTTTGCAAGGTCTTCGAAGTGGTGATACAAAGGTTTTCTCGGGGTGCTTTTCCCCAAGTTGGCCAAGTCTCGTTTGCGTAACTGGAAAAAGAGGATATTAAGCCTCTCTTTTTATTACTTAATTTTATTAATGGACACAGGATTATTACACTAGTTTGGCCAGAATCCAGCCCAATGAGATATGAGTGTTACGCTTATGCCGAAATACAATATATTGAGCGGTAGACCAATTACCACGAAATCTCGAAACTTGTAACCACCCACACTATATACGTAAGTGTTTGTTTGATAGCCAATCGGAGTCGTAAAACTAGCCGAAGCGGCGATGCAGGTGGCGATTAGAAAAGGGCGAGGGTCACCAATGAATGGAAGCTCGGTTGCCATTTCAATGGAGATAGGCGCCATTAAGGCAATTGTTGCCGTATTGGATAAAGTTTCCGTAAGGATTGCGGTAGCTAGATAAATGGCAGCCAAAAGCAGAATCGGTTGCAGTTCCGCGGGTGCGAAAGATAGCATGCTATCGGCCAAACCGTGAGCAATGAGATCGGATGCTCCCGATTCTTTCATGGCAAGACCCAGTGCAAGCATGCCATAGATTAGAACGAGTATGCTCCACTCGATAGCTTGATATCCTTCTTTTGGCTTTATGCAATTGGTCAGAAACAGGATAGCTACTCCTATTACTGCAGAAGCAACGATTGGCATTGGCGTCAAGGTAGCCAATGCGACGATGCCAACAATGACGCTAAGGACTATCGGAGCTTTCCGGCGCATGTCCTCAACTGGCACGGGGGAACGATCCAATAAAATAAGGTCTTCGCTTTTGCGAAGGTTTTCTATGGCTGATTCGGAACCAAGCAGGAGGAGAGTGTCAGTCTGATGTAGACGAATATTTTCAAGTTCACTTGTTACGTTGCGGCCTTTACGATGAATTGCCATTACGGTGACGTTGTAACGTTTGCGAAAATTAATCTCTCGCAGGCTGAGTGTAGCTAAAGGAGATGCGGGGCCAATCACCCCTTCCACCATGACTCCTGCGGCACTGGATACTTGTTCTAACCCAAATTCGCTCTCTCCAACGATATCTAGGCCTTCCACATTGCGGGCTGATGCGATGGTGGATGGTCGGCACGAAAGTATTATTCGATCACCGGCTCGCAAGGCGGTTTGATCCTTTGGCCCCGTCAGAGTGCTTCCTTTGCGTACTATTTCGAGAATTCGAAGCCCCTTTAGTTTTTTCAAACCTGATTCAGAAGCTGTCTTGCCGAGCAAGGGGGAGTTGCGACGAACGATGGCTTCGGTTATAAAGTCCTTTTGCTCGATGTCAGATAGAATTGTAGTCAAGGCTTCACGATTGGGCAATAGGCGGCGACCGAAGATCATTAGGTAAATTGTTCCCACCGCCATTAAAGGAAGCCCGAATTTGGCCAATTCAAACATGCCAAGAGGCTGTATGGGCTCGCCGTTTTCATCCAAAAGGCCACTGGCCTCTAAAACACCGCTGGCCAAAATGTTGGTACTTGTGCCTACTAGCGTGCAACATCCCCCAAAGATAGATGCATACGACATTGGAATCAGGAGTTTGGAGGATGGTATGCCCATCTTCTTGGACAGGGCTAGCACAACCGGCAGAAAGACCACCACCACAGGCGTGTTGTTCACAAAGGCTGAAATGAAGGCGACCGATAATATCAGAAATAACATGAAGCTTGGGTAAGGCAACTTGCCTAGTCGACCTAGGAAGGTAGAGATTCCTTCAATCACATGGCATTTGCTAAGGGCAGCGCTGACCACGAACATGGCCGCAATAGTTACAGGCGCGGGGTTAGCGAAGACACCTAAGATTTCTTCAATCGTAGGCAGAGCTACTTCGATCGCGAGATTGTGGGCTATGACGGAGGTTGCCACAACGACCGCAAATACCGTGATCGCAGTGACATCCGTACTCAGTTTCTCTTTTATGAAACTGAAAAGAGCCCATGCCAAAACGGTAAAAGCGAATACTATTTCCCAAGTCATTTATAATCTCTGTTCCGTTGATGGAAAATGAATAGAAAGCACAGCCAGGGGAATTGGTGTTCAGGTAGCTTGAAAAGTTTTCCCATTCCACCCCCAGTTTTGCCGCTCGATATCAGTGAAGCTTAGATATATGCGGTTTTCGGCAATATCCAATCTTTCTGACAGAAAAGAGCAAATCCGAGCCGCAAGGGCATTTGTTTCATCAATCGGCAAGTTAATGGAACGCAGTTCTCCGAATGCGGCGGGTTCGACCGTTCCTGCAAACAAGAGTGTTTGATCCACTTGAAAATTAACCATGACGAAATCTTCGGATTTTCGGAGAAGAGAAGAGCAGACGCGTGAAAGCTCAGAGGCAATTACAGCGGTTTCCTCTTTGCTTGGTTTCTGGTTGGTGCGGACCTCGAACAAAGGCATGGCTATGCCTGCTTGTAAAATTGATTTAAAACATTTCAACGTACGCGGTTCGATTTGAAAAGCCCAAAGCCCAAACCTCTTTTCATTGAAAGGAGGATTGCCATTTGTGGCCATTGAGCTAAGTTTTGCGGTCCAATTCTCGCTGTTACCGTTATGTCGAAGGGATTGTTAAATGATCTAAGAATCAGGCCTCGTCGCTTACGACGTTCTGAAGGTTTGCGGCAATTGACAGAGGAAACAGTTCTCCGGCGGGCGGATTTGATACAACCTGTTTTTGTAAAAGAAGAAGGGGAGCCGGAGGGTGTTGAGTCGATGCCCGAAATTAATCTTTTGGCAATTCCTGACTTATTGGAAGAAGGGCATCGCTTACTCGATCTCGGAATCCGTGGGATGGCTCTTTTCCCAAATATTTCACCAAACAAGAAGGATTCACAAGGAAGTGAGGCACTAAAGGAGGACACTTTGGTTTTACGCGCTGCTAGAGAATTACGAGAAGCATTGCCTGAAATGCTTTTGATCAGTGACTTGGCACTCGATCCCTATACAGACCATGGGCATGATGGACTGTTGGCTGAAAATGGTTCGGTGGCCAATGATCCTACTGTTGAGGTTCTTGTTGAAATGGCAGTTCTGGCGTCCCGTGCCGGCATCGACGTGGTCGCACCATCTGATATGATGGATGGGCGTGTGGGTGCTATCCGCCAAAGACTTGACGAAGAAGGTGAGCAAGAAACGGCGATCATGGCATATTCAGCCAAGTTTGCATCAGCTTATTACGGACCTTTTCGTGATGCTGTTGGCAGTGCTCGTAAAGATGAATCTCCCATAGACAAACGTTCATATCAACTCGCTCCCTCTAACTCTCGAGACGCCCTTAGAGAATTATTGCTTGATGAAGTGGAAGGAGCGGATTTTCTCATGATCAAACCAGCTGGACCTTACCTGGACATAGTTCGCATGGCACGAGAGCGCACCAATTTACCTATTGCTGCTTATCAGGTTTCGGGTGAATATGCACAACTGCATGCGGCGGCAAAAAATGGTTGGCTTGACTTGAACTCGTGCATCATGGAATCGGTTTTGGGAATCAAGCGAGCGGGAGCTGACATTATTTTGACTTATTTTGCAAAACGAGCCGCTGCCTTGCTCAAAAGCTAGGAACCTTCTTTACCCTTCTTGCCTTCTTCCCCTTCTTCTCCTTCTTCCCCTTCCTCATCCCATCGCAGTTTTTCTTTTTTCACCAAGATAGCCTCTTCTTCAGGAGCTTCTTCCACAGTTTCCAGTTCTGGATATTCCTCTTCTTCCTTGGATGCTTTTTCATCTTCGTCCAAGTCAGCTTCGAGCTTGAAGCCATCGGGAACGAATTCGAGAATGGAGGTGATCTGGTCGTGAAAATGGACATGCCGACCCTCAATGAAGGCAGCCCCTTCTTTTTCGCGCAAGATTTCTTCCATGTCGTCTACGGTGTAAGGTTCGGAAAATTCGATTAGTTCGTTGAGCATTTGAACACGCAAATGCGTGGCATGGTGGATGAAGTCGGCGAAAGGACCCTTTTGCTCATCTTGAATATCGGGGAGGGCAAACAGAAGATCCTCTGCCTTGAGTAGAGAATCGCGCACTCTCCCAAGTCGAACGCTGCCATCCTTTAATTCGTCTGCGATCTCGAAAGTGAAGAAAGCATCGTCCACTACCTCCGAATCAAGACCGTAGTCCGTGAATGAATCCAATGATTCATGTATTTGCAAAAACTGGTTGGGATCTATGATGCTCAATCCTTCCACGTCCCAGTTGAGGTCATCGCTGATTTCCTTGACCCACCAATTGTTATCTTCTGTCAGGTGCACCACACACCACTCCAATCTTCCACTTGTTTTTTCCATGTTGTTGTCTGCTGATAAGGACGGTTTTTTTGTAGAGTCAACGTTTCTGTAACATGAATTTGCGATTTTTTTTAAAAACCCGCTGTTCTATCGGCATTGTAAAGATACTTTTTTCATTTCGAAAAGTGATTCTTTACAAAGTGGAGGAGGGTAGGGTAATAGCAAAATTTGTTAAAAATTTAAGTGATACTAGATGTTTTACGAAAAATGTTTAAAGCCAGGCTTGTTTCTGCTCGATCCTGAAAGAGCTCATAATTGGGCGACGTTCGGACTCAAGGCATTAAGTCGCATGGGTCCTGTGGTTCAAATCTTGCGGCGCTGTAATCAGGTGAGGCAAGAAAAACCCATACATTTGTTTGGCTTGGAGTTCCCCAATGCTGTGGGTTTGGCCGCGGGAATGGATAAAAACGCGGAATTCCCCAAAGCTGCCGCCGCACTGGGCTTTGGCCATGTCGAAGTTGGTGCGGTTACTCCTCTTCGACAAACAGGAAACCCTATGCCCAGACTTTTTCGCTATCCTGATTCAGGTGCATTGGTCAATCGCATGGGCTTCAATAATGATGGGGCTGATGCAATTGCGGAACGCTTAGCTCGCTGGTACCCCGTTGGATCGCGTTCTGCTCCGCTAGGGATTAATTTGGGCAAAGGGCGTTCCACGGAATTGGATCATGCGGCGAGTGATTACTTAACGGTTTTTAAAGTTTTGGCTGATCAAGCGGATTATTTCTCCATCAATGTTAGCAGCCCAAACACACCGGGTCTTCGCCGCCTGCAGGACACGGATTTCCTGCGTCCTTTGCTTCAGGAACTGCAAAAGGAAAACAAGGAACGGGCAAATTTGATGGGCTCTGCAAAAGCTCCGATTCTGGTGAAGCTTTCACCAGATATTAGCTATCGTCAGCTGGACCAGGCATTGGAGATTATTTTAGAAACGGAATGTGCCGGAGTAATTGCCACCAACACATCTTCAAGCCGAAGTTTTTCGGGAACCGAGAAATACGAGAGCGGAGGAATCAGTGGTTTGCCAGTGCGTCTGCGTTCAACCCAATTCATTAATTACGTTTCCCGTTCAACCGAAGGCAAACTACCCATCATCGGGGTTGGTGGTGTCGATGATCCCGTGAGCGCTGGAGAGAAAATTGATGCAGGAGCCTCTTTGGTGCAAATTTACACGGGCATGGTTTACAAGGGGCCTTTTCTAGCGAAGCAAATAGCCAAGGCACTGAGAAATCGCTCCTCCTCTTGGTTCTGAAGCTTTTCAGCTAACTGATCTGATGCTTTTCCTTCATGAAGGCGTATGCTTCCGTTAATTCGGCAGTGCGCCGTTCAGCTAACTTACGGATTTCCGGAGCCATGTTTTGCACTTTGTCTGGATGGTATTCGGCAATCCTCTTTCGGTATGCTTTTTTGATTTGTTCGCTCGTTACCTTGCCCTGAATTCCCAAGACCTGACAAAAATGTTTTTCCCGTTGGGCGATTTCTCTTTCATCGGAAACCTTGGTTTGGTCACGACCGTTCAAGATTCGCATATAGCGTAGTCCGACCATTACCAAATAGCCCACACCACACAAAAACACTACAAACTTCACCATGACTCGAGAATCCAAGGTAGTGAATTTTCTTTAGTTATAAATGCCAAAATGTCTATTCCTCGAAATTGACGTCTCAGGGAAACGCCCAAAAGATTGTGGATAGAGGTAAATAAATTGGCCAAAGAGAAATACGGAAAAAATTATCCTTCAGCGGAAGCAAAAGACTGGGCAACCGAAACCTATAAAAGCAGAGGAGGGTTTTGGCCCAAGCTGTTAGAAAACTAACAAAACAATTGCCGTCATGATCTTTTGGAAGGATATTACAATAAGGGAAAGATTTATTCTGAAGGACGAGCACCAAACCGGAAAGCGAGTCAGACATAAAACCTACGATCCGGGAACCAAATGGAAATTGCCCACTCGACTTTCAAAGTGGACGGGTTGAAGAAATTCTTGCTTAGATTTGTGGTGGGTACCATAGGTGCGCCTTGGGTGAGCAATGCAAGCTAGCATCCTTGCATTAATTGGCAGATAGAATCCTATCATGTAATGATATTTTATGGCTTCAATGGGTGTTTTGTGAATCTTCCTTGAAAAGATGACGAAAATACATCATCTAAACCGTAACGCCTTTTTCCATAAACGATCCACCGACAATTGAATAATGTCATCCAATTGATCAATTGCTGAAAGGCCTCACTCCATCTCCATGAACAAGAAGCTATTGGTATTTTTAGCCATTGTGGTACTGGGGTTCCTCGCCTTTTTTCTTCGTTTCGGTGGAGTTCATGGCTTTGTCAGTAGTTGGCAAACTTTCAGTAATGGAAGTACTTGGATGCCGTTTAGCCCTTATGGCAATAGGGTAGAGAACGCAGCCAAGCTTGTTCGTAAAAATGCGACACATTTGATTTTTGAAGATCAAAGCCTGTTCTGGAAGGGGCAGGGAGCGAAAGTTTTGCCGAAGTTGAACGAGAAAGGACAACTAAAGAAATTTGTTATAACTGACGGCGGGTCTGGTTATGGCCCATTGGTGACGGCGAGCGTTTTAGGTGCAGGAGCTTCTCAATTTGATATCGGGGAGGTTACTGTCCGAAATGGACAAGTTACTGAAGTTTCGATTAACAAGACCGGTAAATGGTATTCTTCGCCGCGGATATTTTTTGAAGGAGAAGACTTGCCCTATTCTGGTGTGGCTGAAATCAAATATCGTAATGGGCAACTGATGGATAGCCGTCAGTATTTGGAAGGCGAACTTCACGGTAAGTGGTTTAAATGGAAATATAACGGGATTCCCTTGTTTGAAAAAGATTACCTCAGAGGTTTGAAACATGGAACGCACATGTATTGGTATGGAGAGCCCATAGACCCTAAGGATTACAAGACTGCTGGGGGGGATGCCGGTGATGGCGGTACTGACAAGAAAACCTATGTTTCGCTCTGGGTTGAGGTCAATGAATTGGTAAAGGTTGAATTCAAGGGCAAGCATCCCTCGCAGGCTTCGAACAAATGGATAATTGATCAGTACAAGCTTAAGGGAGGATCATTTGGACCTAAATTACTGGAGCACTATGAAAATAATCAGCGCCACGGGCTTTTCGAAGCTTACGATGGACGGGGAAACAAAATCTTTAAGGACGAGTATGACTTGGGTAAGCGGATTAAGCACAAACCCTATGATCCGACTAACTGATCCCTGTAAAAAAACAACCTATCGAGGTTGGTGCTCAGGGGGGGACTCGAACCCCCACGCCTTGCGGCACTAGATCCTTAATCTAGCGCGTCTACCAATTCCGCCACCTGAGCCAATTCTGCATCTAATGAGGCAGGAGAAGAAGCGTTTATTTATGTGTTTATTCGTATTGGTTGGCGAGTAAAAAGAGATCCTTGAAGCATCTACCAACTCTTGTTTCAATTGCCTTGCTAGTAATTTTCGCAAAGAATAAAAGAAAAGCACTTGAACTGTGCGTTTACCAGTATGGACGACGAGCATAGCGATTCCCTGCAAGAAGCTCCTTCTACTGAGGCAGCCTTGGATTTGAGTATCCTGCAATCACTTGATTTCGGACCCGATTGGGGCAGTGAGAAGCCCTCGCCTAAACCTCGTGAAAAACCTTTCCGGAAAGGCGCCTCTCGTGAAAGGGGCTTTAGGAAGGCCAGCCCTTCTCGCAAAAACATTGGCCGAGAACCTCGAGCTAGAGGGAAAATTGCCAAAACGACCCAATCGGCAACACCTGAGCATGAAATTACTTTTGCTCCGGAAGAGGTACCCTTCACTCGTTTGATTCGTCAGATGAAAACTTCTTGTCTGACCTATCCTCTCTTTGACCTTGCCAAAGTCATTCTCGAAAAGTCCGAGAGGTTTGTCGTTTTAGCGAAACCGGTCGAAAAACCGAATGAAGAAACCTCTGTTTACTTCGTTACGAAACCAGGCGGAGTGCCTTTTGTTACTCACGAAGCAGCTTGTGATTACCTCATGGGGCAGCAAGATCTCTACGATATCGAGGAGCGCGAGGCGGATGCTCCCAAGGGTAGTTTCTCGGTGGTGAAAAAATGTGGCATAACTG
>PAZC01000054.1 GCA_002716045.1 Opitutia bacterium | reverse complement strand
TATTAAACCAATCAAAGAAATGACAGAAAACGCCCAAACTGAAATGGGGTTTTTAGATCACCTAGAAGAATTGAGATGGAGACTTGTAAAATCTATTTTTTCTATTTTGGTTTGTTCAATATTATCATTTGGCTTTATTGATCAAATACTTAATATTCTTTTACAACCGTCCATGTCTACAAACAATCCAATTCTTTTACAATCGTTGCAGGTCCAGGGAATGTTTTTAATTAAGTGGTTTGTTTCATTTGTCTCTGGATTTGTTATATCATTGCCATATTTGATCTATCAATTTTGGAAATTTGTTGCGCCTGGACTAAAAGTGAATGAAAAAAAATTTGCTATTCCCTTTGTATTTTTTGCTTCAGTATCCTTTATTATTGGTGTATCATTTGGATATTTTATTTTGATTCCATTTTCTTTAGAATTTTTTAGCAGTATAGGTGCACCGCATGTACAAAATAATTTTTCCATACAATATTATTTTAGTTTTTTAACTTGGCTCCTATTAGGTACAGGTCTTATTTTTCAACTTCCTGTTGTTTCATTGATATTATCGATGATAGGAATATTAACTCCCGCATTTATGAGACACTATCGAAAGCACTCTTTAATTGTAATATTAATATTATCTTCTTTTATTACACCTCCAGATCCAGTCTCAATGTTAATTATGTCGCTTCCGTTGATCTTATTATACGAAATAAGCATAGGTGTATCTTGGTTTGTGAATAGATTAGGGGCTAATTGAGTAAATTCTCCTTTTAATCGCTGGTTTAAAAAATTATATGTATCAAGATAGATTAAAACTTGAAAAAATCACTGAGTCAATAATAGATGATATTGAAAGGTTTGATGAGGAATTTGAGAAGGCTCTCAAATCTGATGTGCAACTAATTAATTCAATATCTAAATATATGATTAAGAATACTGGTAAAAAAATTCGTCCAATCTTAACAATTTTTTCAGCAAAATTATGTGGAGAGCCTACTGTAAATAGTTACCGAGCGGCAGCAATGGTCGAGTTATTGCATGTAGCTACTTTAATCCATGATGATGTTGTAGACGATGCAACAATGAGAAGAGGTAAACCATCATTAAATCTTATATGGAGAAATAAATTATCGGTCTTGATGGGAGATTTTATTTTAAGTAAGGCACTAATAAATATGATTGGTCTAAGGGATTTTGATGCACTTGATTTGATATCAAATACAGCACAAAAACTTAGTGCAGGTGAGATTATGCAAATAGAAAAGAGTATAACTAGATCTATGACAGAAGATTTTTACTTTGATATGATCAAACAGAAGACAGCCTCTCTTATTGCAACTAGTTGTGAACTTGGTGCAATTACCACAACAAAAGATCAGGAAGATAGAAATGCAACCTATGCGTTTGGTGAAAATTTAGGTGTTGCCTTTCAGATAAAAGATGATCTTCTGGATTTGCTTGGTAGTGAAATTGAAACTGGCAAAAATAGCGGAGGTGATGTGAAGCAGAATATGATAACACTCCCTTTGATACATACAAAAATCAATACTTCTCGTTCAGATTATAGAAAACTGAAAAAGCTATTAAAAACAAAAACAAAAAATAAAAAAATAATCTCTAGTATATGCGAAATCATAGAAAAGACAGGTGGCATTGATTATTCTAAAGATAAACTTGAAGAATTTTCTGATAGGGCCTTAAGTGCCATTTCATCATACCCAGATTCAATTACTAAACGATCGATGAAAGATCTGGTCGATTTCAATAAAAATAGAACAAAGTAAATAGAATGGATTTTCATAAGAAAATTTTAATTATAAGATTCAGTTCTATTGGAGATATAGTACTCGCGACCAGTCCATTGAAGACCATAAGGAAAGCTTATCCAAACGCAACGATAACTTTTTTAACTTTAGATAAATTTTCAAGCCTCCTAGAGTACCATCCAGACATTGATCATTTACTTGCAATAAATAATAATATGACAATAAAAGAAATTTGGGATTTCCGTAAATATATCGTTAGAAGCAATTATGATATTATTTATGATCTTCATAATTCACTTAGATCAAATTTATTTACTTTATGGTCTAGTACTCCATCATTCCAATTGAAGAAACCAAGAATAAAGAGAGCGATCCTTTTTTACTTTCATAAAAATTATTTTGATACATCCTTCTCGACTACAAAGATGTATCATGAACATCTTGGTCCTATTTGGCGAAATACAAATAGTCCAGTTCCACTAACGAATCTACGTTTAAGTGAATATGAAATAAATAAAGCAAAAAGTTATCTGATCTCAAAAGGTGTTTTAAGTGATTTCATGGTATTGATACCAGGTGCCGCGTGGAAACAAAAACAATGGATAGTAAAAAACTATGTCAAATTATTAGGCAAAATAAATAATCCAGTAATAATGCTAGGGTCTAGCAGTGACAAAATTTGCTCTGATATTGCCTCGTTATGCCATAGTGTTATCAATTTATCAGGTGTAACAAGCCTCAGACAAGCATTAGGGATCATTGCCAATGCTAAACATATTATTGGAAGTGATACCGGACTATTGCATGCTGCTGAGGCGTTGGGTAAATCCGTCTCTATGATTTTAGGTCCTACAACAAAAGAAACTGGAGCAAACGTATTACTTCCTGATTCCCATTCCATTGAAAAAGATATTTGGTGCAGACCCTGTTCTCAGAATGGAAGTCTACCTTGTTACAGAAAAAAACAATATTGTATGGAATCTATAGAGATCAATGATGTTTTGGATTCCATACCTTTAGCGTAAATATATATGAAAATATTTTGGCTTTTATTATACAATATAATTATCTATCCAACACTATTTTTGTGTACAGTTTTTATTTCAATTTTCTATAAAAAAGTCAAGGATTCGATCTTTGGTAAATTCAGGTCGTTATATATATTAAAGAAATATTTTTCATCATTTGATAGTCATCCTAACGTTTATTGGTTTCATGCTGCGAGCCTAGGTGAATTTTATCAGGTTAAACCTGTATTGGAGGGTATGAATAAGATTGAAGGAGATAGACAATTGATAGTTAGTTTTTCATCTCCCTCTGGCTATAAAAATGCATACAGTAAAGCAGTAGATCTCAAATTTTATATGCCTTTTGATTTTCCTTGGAGTGTCTCAACTGCATTAAAGATTGTAAAGCCAAAGAAAATTATTTTTGCTGCTTACGATTATTGGCCAAATTTTATTTGGATAACAAAAACAAAAGGAATTCACACCAATGTTTTTGCCGCTCAGTTTTCCTTAAAATCGTATAAGATGAAAATAGGATTTAGAAATTATTATCGAAATATTTTTTCTTCTTTTGAATCCATATATACGAATTCTGAAAAAGATTCAAATAGTATGCGTGCAATCATAAAAGATAAAAAATATCCTTCTCTCCAAGCTTTGGGGAACCCGCGCTATGATACGGTCGCGCAAAAAGCAAAGAGATTGGAAAATAAGTACACGGAAAATATCTTAGATAGAGAAAAGAGGATCATTATCGGTAGCGCGCATAAAGAAGATGATAAAATATTAATTCCATCATTGGCGCATTTAATGGATACATATCCAGACCTCAAAGTTTTGTATGCTCCACATGAGCCATCATTGAAAGAGATATCTAGAATCAAAAGCCATTTTAGAGATTATAAATATATATCTACAGTATTCAAAAAAGATACTGACCTGACACTTTCAAGCGATCGCCTAATTGTAGTAGGTGTGTTGGGCATTCTATCCGAGTTATATTGGCAAGGGATAATTGCTTATGTTGGGGGAGGCTATTCTACTGGTGTGCATAATGTTATGGAGCCTGCAGCAGCTAATCTGCCAGTATTATTTGGCCCCAAGTTTCAAAATGCATATGAGGCTGAAGAATTGATAATAGCTGGAGGTGGTCATTCAATAAGTAATGGAGAAGAATTCATTATAAAGGTTGAACACTTACTCAAAGATAAAAACAACTTGAAGATATCTAGTCTTGCTGCTAAAGATGTAATCTATAAGAATATCGGATCATCCGATAAAATAATTTGGAATTTAATGCATGAATAAGTTAACAGGCTCAATTCGATTTAAAAAATTCGAAGAAAAACGACAAAGTATCACTTTTTCAAAAGGAATTCATATAATCTATGGTGAAAGCGGTACTGGAAAAAGTGACCTGTTAAATTCAATACAGTCACTGCCAACATCTAAAAAAGTAAATTATGATTTATATTTTGAACAACACAAATTAAAAATATATAGAATCTATCAGAATCCCGATCATCAGATCATTGCTTCCACTATTAGTAATGAAATAACCTTTTCTGGAGAGTGTGATCAGTTAGATCCAGAGGAATTAGAAAATATCCAAAAGAGAGGCCTTAGTCACCTACCAGATTATATTGATCCTTTAATGAATCCCGGATATTTATCTGGAGGTGAAAAAGAATTGTTGAATTTAATTACTGGATTAGATCTTGATCCAGATGTGCTCCTAATAGATGATGGTTTTTCCTTTCTTTCAGATACCAATAAGAAAAAATGTGTTCAAATGCTTAGCGATTGGATAGAAGCGTGTAATGGAATTGTGATATGGGCTACCTCTGAGGAAAAAGACCTTTTCTATGGGGATTATACTTGGGTAATGTCACTTGATTCATTTACAATATCAAATTCCTTCAGCAAGAGAGAGTATGGTGATCTAAATATTCCTGATGGCAATTTAAGTTTAGATATCCAAGGATTGAGCTTCCAATATCAAAACTCTCGTGAAATTTATTCCAATTTTTCAATTTCTATTGATAGGGTAAGGTCACTGGGTCTTTATGGTGAGAACGGCTCAGGGAAAACTACCTTTGCGGGTCTTTGCTTTGGTGACCTGATACCTTCAGATGGAGAAATCATTTTAAAAATTAATGATAATGCAAAACTAAAGATCGGTTATCTAGATCAATTCCCAGAAAATTTAATTTTATTAAGAACAATAAAAGAACAATTGGATGAATTAAAAGCGAATCAAATGTTTGATACATCACTATATCAAACATTTAAAAATCGTCTTTTACGATTTGGTATACGTTGGGAAAAGGTAAAAGATGTTAAAGGAATAGATCTACCCTGGGCTGTGCTTCGAATTGTTTTAATTGTAATGTTTTGCCATTGTCGTTTTGATATCTTAATCTTGGATGAGCCAACTTTTGGACTTGGATGGGATCAGCGTAAAAGATTACGATCATTTATTAGAGAATCCATGAGTAATATTCATTTTATTATTGTATCACATGATAAGAGTTTTATCCATTCTATTTGTGATAATTTGATAGATTTTGATATTTTAAAACTGAAGCACTTAGGCCTTGGAACAAAAAAAGAAACTTAATCTAAAAGAAAGGATCATTAATGATCCTACTCGCGTATTGACTTTAGCAAATTTGATAAGTTTGCTTAGGGCATTTTCTGCGATTCCGATCATCTATTCTATGGCATATCCGTCATGGAACTGGATCACTGGGGTACTGATACTTTTAGCAATATTATCTGATGCGTTAGATGGCTATTTTGCTAGGAGGGCCAAAGCAGTTACGCATTTTGGGAAATGGATAGACCCTACAGCTGATTTTATTGTTATTATATCCGTGTTGGTCTATCTAGTTGGAATAAGAAGTTTCCCATTATGGTTCTTTTATTTTTACCTATCTAGGCATATGATAATAGCTGCTTTTGCGATATATTGTATGAACTATGGATACATGATACTTCATGCGAACTGGTGGGGAAAGTGGGCAACAGGTATAACCACTCTGGGTGTTTTTCTACATATCTTTGATTTTAGTGAATTGCCTTGGCTAAAAATGACATCCATTTATACAGCTACGGCCTTATTAATAATCAGTATGTTCCAATATCTACAGCAATTTATAATTTCTATTAAGGAAAAAAATGTTCGGAAAATTATTTGAAGCGCTTGGTAAATCCAGATCAAGTCTCTCTAATGTTTTAAACGCTATTTCAAAGGGAAATATATCCAATGATGATAGAGATAAATTAGAGGAGAAACTATTGCAGATGGATATGGGATACGATACTGTCCAGAATATTATTGATCTAGCAAAAAATTCTTCAGGATCAGATCTCAATCAGAAGATCAAAGATATCCTTAGCGATGGTTTGCCCTCTGATACTGATTGGGGAATAGTTAATAAACCTTGTGTAATGATGATCGTTGGTGTTAATGGCACTGGCAAGACTACTTCAGCCGCAAAACTTGCTAAATTGTATCAGAAATTAGGGTTCAATATCACTCTTATCGCCGCAGATACCTACAGAGCAGCTGCGATAGATCAATTAAAAATATGGAGCGATAGAATTCCCTGTAGATTGATATGTAATGAATCAACCTCTGACCCCGCATCTGTTATTTTTGATGGTCTAGAATCTGCATCATCGCGCGGTAGTGATATTACGATCATTGATACTGCGGGACGCCTACATACCAGTGTAAATCTTATGTCAGAGCTAGAGAAAATGTATCGTGTCATAGATTCCCATTTCTCTCAGTACAGTTTATCCTCATATATCACCCTAGATGCTACCCTTGGACAAAATTCGTTAAATCAGGCTGAAGTATTTCACAGGGGCCATCATTTGGATGGGGCCATACTTACCAAGTTGGATGGTACGGCGAAAGGAGGTATTATTTTCCCACTGTTTAGTAAATTCAAAATTCCTGTTAAATTTTTAGGTATGGGAGAAGGACTCTCAGATCTGGTACCTTTTGATAGAGAGGCCTATGTCAATGGCCTTCTAGGTATAGGTGAGTAGTTATTATGGATAGAAAAAAAACATTAAATCTGATCAGCCTTGGTTGTGCAAAAAATTTAGTGGACTCAGAGATTCTGCTAGGGGGCCTTAATAAGTCAAATATCGTTATCACAGATGATCCAGAAAAGGCAGAAACTATTATCGTAAACACATGCGGGTTTCTGGATATTGCCAGAGAGGAATCGATAGACACCATCCTTCAGGCAGCAGAAATGAAAAAAACTGGGTCACTAAAAGAGCTGGTCGTTATGGGCTGCCTTTCTGAACGTTATCCAAAAGAAATAAAGAAAGAGATCCCAGAGATCGATAGGATATTTGGTAGCAACGATCACAGACAAATAGTTTCATTTCTAACAGGTAAAGAATTTGCAAAAGATGACCCCTTGTTCTTTCGCTCTCTTATGACACCCAATCACTATGCATATATCAAGATCGCTGAGGGATGTGATAATGGTTGTTCATTCTGCAGTATCCCACTTATGCGCGGCCTGCAAAAAAGCAGGACCATCCCATCTATAGTTGATGAGGCTGAGCGCCTTGCAGAAAATGGAACAAAAGAATTATTGGTCATTGCTCAGGACTCAACATCGTATGGTTGGGACCTTGAGAAGAAAGTGTATCTGAGTAATCTCTTATATGAGCTGAACAACGTAGAGGGCATAGAATGGATCAGAATTCACTATGCTCATCCTGCCCACCTATCTCAGCGAATTATTAATGCAATGGCAGACTGTGAAAAAGTGTGTAATTACTTGGATATGCCAATCCAACATGCTTCAGATAATATGCTTAAGTCAATGAGAAGAGGCCTGGGGCAGGACGGAATTAGAAACAGAATATCTAGACTAAGAGAATCAGTCCCTAATATCGCTTTGCGTACTACTCTTATTGCGGGATATCCAGGGGAGACCGAGCAAGACTTCAAGCAGATGAAGGATTTTATAAAAGAAATTCGTTTTGACAGATTAGGTGTTTTTACTTACTCAGAAGAAGAGGGCACACTAGCAGCGGATCTAGAGGATAATGTACCGCGAGAGATCAAAGATGATCGCAAGAATGAGATCCTTGAGTCGCAGCATGACATCAGTCTAGAGAAGAATGAATCATTTGTTGGTAAAACGATGAAAGTGATCATCGATGAGAGTGAGGGCAATATAAGTGTTGGCCGTTCGGAATACGATTCTCCAGAAATAGATAATATAGTTCACCTTCGTAGCAAAGCAGAAGTAGGCACTATTGTTAATGCCGAGATCAAAAAAGCGAATGAGTATGAATTAATAGGTGACGTAAGATCTTAAACATCAAATGCTAGGGAAAGTTGATAGAGTTAGGCTAAAGAAGATATCTGAATTGATCTATAACGCTAGCAGAGAGGTTAAGATACTAAGACACTTGAACTGGCCGGTCTCAGTCCGATATAAATTCTTCAAATCAGGTTCAGAGAAACTTCCTCAGGTAGAATACCCAGAATTTGATCCTTCTTTAATATTTAGTAGATTGAAAAAGGCAAGGGGTCTATTGGGAGATACCCCGTTTGACGATTGGTTAGAAAAAAAAACTCATGATATAGAAGCTGGAGCACATCTTATTGCTAATTGTGGCACCGAACGCTTCCATAAATATTCATCAAACATTTATGGAATACCAAAAGAGATGCTACGTGATGGAGAAACAACCCCCATCGAACTTGCTACGCGTTTTCGATCTATCTTTGATCATTATGAAAAGAGTGATATAGCCCAACAAAATGTAAAAAGTATTAGACCTGAAGAAATATGCGATCGAATTCAAAGTAGGGTGAAAGAGGTGTTTGCCGATGAGAGTCCAAAAGTAATTCTTGCGGATGGCATCTCTGCAAAAGCAACCGCAAGTTCAAAAAGGATCAGAATAAGGAAAGGGGCTAGTTTCACAGAAAAGGATATCGATCAATTGATCAATCACGAGGCTCTGGTACATGTAGCCACCACCTTGAACGGTAGAGCACAGCAGAATATGAAGATATTGGGTGCAAACTACGGAGGGGTTACAAAGACCCAAGAAGGCCTGGCGGTATTCTCGGAGTTTATAACAGGCTGTATTGACGTAAAAAGGATGTATAGGGTATTAGATCGTGTTCTGGCAATACAAATGGCGATCGATGGAGCGGACTTTATTGAGGTGTATCGTTTTTTCCTACCGCGTACAAAGTTAAAGACACAGGCATATGAGAATACTCGTCGAATTTTTCGTGGTGCTCCTTTAACTGGGAGATTCCCCTTTACAAAAGATATTGTTTATTTAGATGGTATGGTTCGAGTACACAATTTTTTTCGCGCCGCGGTGGCTAATAGTAGGCTTGATCTTATTGAACTGCTATTTTGGGGAAAACTTGACTTAGATGATATACCGATCATAAAAAAACTAAAGGATGAGGATATCCTAAAAAAACCGAAATATTTGCCCTATTGGGTCAAAGATCTGAACTATCTTATCAGTTTTTTTACCTTCTCTATTTTTGTGGGACAAATGGACCACGACCGCTCTGATGCTTATTACGCAAGCCTATTCTAGTACTTTACTATAATTCAAGATCGAGTTAGTTTATGTAATTATGCAGTCTGAATTCATGTCTATTTTAATGAAATATTTTTCCACATGAATTATTATTCAATATTTTTTCTCTTTGTTGTCTTTTATTCATCCTTGCTCGGTCAGAATAATTTTGGAAAGATATCTCTCCCGCTAGGGAAGGTAGATGTTTACGATGAGTCTGGTAGCTGGGAAAGAGCGAAACCCAATCAGCCTGTATCGGTAGGAAATCTAATACGGACAGGAAAAAGATCCAGATGTGAGATCACATTGACCGGCGGCGGAAAGATTCGCATTGGTGAGAACTCGGAATTAGAATTGAACAATGCGAGCATAAAACCGATGACCAAATCATTTAACGCAAATTTAAAAAAAGGGAATGTGTGGGTTTCGGCAAAGGCTGCATTTGGTGAGAAGAAGGATATAGCGGTCCGCACTCCTACGGCTGTTGCAGCTATAAGAGGAACAAAATATCGAGCGAAGGCAGGAGAGGATGAGAGCTCTGTACTCGTCTATGAGGGAACGGTGGATGTCAATCAAGCTAAAAACTATATAGAGGAGCGAAAAGAAATGCGAAAGGGACTATCCAAAAACAGTGCTCCATTTAAATTGGGCCCTGTCACAGAATTAAAAGCGCCTACACAGGTTTCCGGCCCATACGAGATCACACTAGAGGATTGGATATCTCTTGCCAAAGGTATGCAGATCAATGTCCGAAAAGATGGGAAATACAGTATGTTTGAATTTGAACAGAAAAATGATGGCGAACTGGATTTTGTGAAATGGAACAAGGAACAGGATGCTAAGGAGCAATAGGTATCCATTTATCTGATCGAAAAAAGAGAATGCTTGCGGGCCTCTTGTCAGGCCTTGTTTTTGCACTAATTATACACACCTTGACCCGCAATGAGGGTTCATTCCTTGCTGACATTATGAATAGGTATGAATCAGGGTCCTACGATAGTCGCCTACGCTCAAGGGCATTTTTCAGTGAGGAGGGGTCGATCGATGATGTCATTGTAATTGACATCGATTTGAACTCAATAGAGACACTAGGCAATTACTATGATTGGCCACACGCGTATCATGGGCAGCTTATCGATGTGGTCACCTCGGGATCACCATCCGCACTCATATTTGATATAATCTTTGATCCTAGATCATCCTATGACTATGAACTTTTGAGTGCGCTAGCATCGAGCGCTCTATCATTAGAACCTGATCTAGAAAAAGCAGCTGATCAGTATCTGACCACAAACGATCCTAGTAGACTTATCTACAGCACAGCCAATAGTTCTGTTGTCCATCATGCACTTGTTCTAGATCAATCCGATTCAGTGAATTTTCTTTATGCAATGGAATCTATTCCAGAGGAATATAATGCACAAAGGCACGTGCTAGACATACCAGAGGATATTGCACGATCTCTGCCACAGGCTGAGAGGATTGGGAATCTATTTTATAGACTGTTGAATAGCTCTCAACATGTTGGCACTTCTAATTTTCCACCAGATCCTGATGGAGTAATTCGTAGAGCTCCCTCAGCTATTCGGTTTCAAGGGTCGGGAGAGGTATTCCCAAGTATTACCCTATCAGCTGTAATGGATATCCTGGATATACCATCAGATGGAGTGATATACGATATGGATAATAATATCATGAAACTCCGTGATCGCAGCGGAACGATCGTGAGAAATATACCCATTGATGATCAGGGCCGTATCTATGTCAATTATTTTGGAAAATTCAAAACTTTTACCTATATCCCTTACGTATATAGCATGGATCCTGAAATGCTTGATCCTTCTTATTGGAAGGGAAAGGTTGCAATCGTTGGTTCATCATTGGCTGGGCTTGGAGATATTAAAAGCACATCGGTGCAAGAGTCTTTCGCTGGTCCTGAGATCCACGCAAATGTGATCCACAGTATCCTGCAAAATGATTTTGTAAGTCCTGTGTCTAAAGCCTATAGCCTATGGTCTATGGTGATCGTCTCTTGTTTGTTAGGGGCAATATGCGGCATACCATCAAAACCTTTTTGGGGTTTTGGTCTATTGATCATTGCTAGCGCGCTGTGGGTTATCTATGCAACAGATCAGTTTCTATCCAAAGGTGTCATGTGGGATGTCGTAAGACCGATCACTTCATTGACACTGACTCAGCTATCAGTCTTCTCCTTTACGTTTTTAATTATGGACCGTGATAAGAGGTTCCTAAGACAAACATTCGGCACATATATATCTCCAGCACTGATCAGTCAGATGATCGAGGACAAAGAAGAACCAAAGCTGGGTGGTGCTGAAGAGATCCAAACTGCATTTTTTACTGATGTTCAAAAATTCTCAACGTTTTCGGAGCAATTATCGGCCACGGAACTGGTGGATCTCCTAAATACCTATCTCACGGACATGACAACCATTTTATTAGATAATAAAGGGACACTGGATAAATATATCGGTGACGCTATCGTAGCATTTTTTGGTGCCCCAGTGCCAATAGAGGATCACCAGCTATGTGCATGTAAGGCCGCGTTAGAGATGCAAGAAGGTTTACACAGACTACGAAAGCAATGGCTAAGTGAAGGAGATAGGTGGCCAAATATCGTACACTCTATGCAAAATAGAATAGGGATCCACACTGGACCAATGGTGACCGGGAATATGGGATCACAGCAGCGTATGAATTATACAATGATGGGTGACACGGTCAATATCGCCTCCAGATTGGAGAGCTCCTGTAAGCAGTATGGCATTTACACCCATATATCAGAGGATACCTTTTCAGCTGTGAAAGATGATGTCACAGTTCGAGAACTAGATCGTATCGTGGTTGTGGGCAGAAAAGAGCCGATCACTACATATGAATTGATTTCATTAAAGGGCGAAGAATCAGATAATATGAGGCAACTGGTATCGGGATTTGCAGAGGCCCTAGATCAATTCAGAAAAATGAAGTGGAATAGCGCAAAAAAGCTCTTTGAATCTCTAGAGGCATATGAAGAGATGTATGAGGGAAGGACCACCAATCCTTGTCAGGTCTATATCAGAAGATGTGAAAATTATAAAAAAGATCCACCCCCTGATAATTGGGATGGTGTGACAGTGCTCACAATCAAATAGTCATTATTAAAGAAATTTTATCCTTTTTGTCGTCATTTATAGTAAACTTAAGATGTTAGTAGCTCTTGATACTTTCAAAAAAGCGCCACGTTTGTTTTCCTTATGCGGTAAGACGCTAGGGTAATAAAAAAGCAAAAAGAGCATTTGTCCAAATGGAGATGGCGTATGGTCGTTATTGAACATGTAAAGTTTTACATTAGGAACTGCTTGTTATCCTTTGTATTACAAGCATATAGAATCAAATTTTTACTATAATGAAAAACATTATTAAATTAATTTTTGTTTTTCTTCCGCTTTATATACTAGCCCAATCTTCAAAGCCTACTGTCGCGATACTTGATTTTGATGGTCAGAATGTTAGCGCAGCAGAAGTGCAAACACTTTCTGAAAGAATGAGAACAGAGATCGGTAACACCAATGCCGTAAGGTTGATTGAGCGTAAGGCAGTTGAAAAGATCATGGAGGAGCAGGGATTTCAGCAAACAGGGTGTACAAGCGATGAGTGTGCTGCCGAGGTTGGACAGTTACTTGGTGTGCAGTTTATGGTCAGCGGTACGATCGGGAGAATGGGGAAAACTTATACGATCGATTGCAAAATGTTCTCTGTCGAGACCGGTGAGACAGTTAGAACCAAAAGCGCTACCCATGATGGAGATATATCGGGTCTTTTGACTGAGATGCAGATCCTGGCATGGGAGATCACCGGCCTTGAGGCACCAGGCAGTCTAAAACTAAAAAGAGCTGGCAAAGAGGCACAGAGGACAGTGGCAGTCTTAGATTTTGAAGGGAGAGGCATTACCATACAGGAGGCCCAGACCCTCACAGACCGGTTTACCACTGCTCTCTCGTCTACGAATAAGGTCATTCTTGTGGAAAGAGGGACAATGAATGATGTGTTGGAGGAGCAAGGTTTCGCTGTGGGAGAGTGCGCTAGTGATGAGTGTGCTGCTGAGGTCGGAGCAATGCTGGGAGTAGAGTTCATGATCTCAGGTGCGATCGGAAAACTTGGGAATGCATATACCATTGACGCGAAAATGTTTTCCGTTGCGACTGGAGCAGCAGAGAGTATGAAGAGTATCACCTACTCAGGTGCGGTAGAGGGTCTCATTGTAGAGATAGAGGTTCTGGCATGGGACATCCTAGGTCTAGATCCTCCTAGGTCATTGAAAAAACGAAGAAGCAGAGGAGTCTCCGACTACTCCAATGTGACGGCCAGTAGAAAGAGCAAGGGCGGCGCCCTTTTACGATCTATTTTGTTACCAGGATTTGGGCAACTCTACAGCGGAAGAAATATATCGGGTTTTGGGTTTATGCTTTTGGAGGTAGGTCTTATTGGTATGACCATTAAAAATAACTCAGACTACACGGCCCATCAGGACGAATATAATACACAGCTAAATAACTATAACAACGCCACCACTCCCGATGATATTGCCAGCTATAAGGCATTAGTCGAAGTAGCCAGAGAGGACATGGACAATGCCAATCAACAATTGGTACTTTTTTCATCAATCGCTGCAGGCGTATGGGTGTTGAACTCTGTGCACGCTTTTATCACTGGGCCCGTTATTGCCCAAGATGATGCAGGCGGATCTCCTTTTAGAATCGCATATGACCCTATCAATCATGATGCAAGAATACACTGGACACTGAATTTCTAATGGATAGAGTATTTAATACCGTATGTCTGATCCTTTTTGTGATTGTATCCTGTACACAGGAGGTACCTCCTGAGGATGTTTTTGATAATCCACTTGATGAGGAAGAGGTTACCTATGAGACGCCTGCTCTTACGTTTTATCCACTAGATATTAGCATCGACCTAGGCTCAAGCCAGACCGTAGATGTGTTTGTCCTTGGGATAGATGACCTAGCTGGTAGCTATATCAAAATCAATTATGATAAGAATAAGCTGACTGTTATTTCAGTCGCCGTTGGAGAATTTTTCACTGATTCAATGCATGACCCTGTTTTTCTTGTAGATGATGATACGGATAATGGTTTCATTGAGATCAATACATCTTTTCTAGGGAGCGACTCTGTATCTGTTTCGGGAACTGGGAGTCTGGCATCCATTGTCTTTCAATCCACAGCAGATGGGGAGTCTTCACTATTGTTTGACTCCTTATGTGAATTTGTTGATCCGGATGACAACCCCATAGAGATCAGGGGATTTGGGGTAGGAGTGGTCAATGCGCAGTAGGATACTTATAAATACCTTTTTTCTTTTAGGGTTTGCATATGGCCAAAATGTAAGCGGCTTAATCTCCAGTGACACCACCTGGAGTGCCTTAAGCTCGCCTTATATCGTTACTGGCAGTGTAATCGTAAACGAAGGCGTGACTCTTACGATTGAAGCAGGTGTGAAAGTGAAGTTTGATGGCCCCTTTTCATTTACAATTAATGGTAGTATCACTGTTGATGGGACAGTTTCAGACAGTGTTTTCTTTATTAATAATGATTCAGATGTCTCTGAAGAGAATAAGTGGCTTGGGATACTAATAGATGGTGCACCCTCTTCTTCATCTATTAATTATGCACGGATTAGTGGTGTGAGAAATAATGATGCTTTAGATCCGCAAAACATTCATAACGGCTATGCACTTAAAGTGAAAAATTCAAATCTTAGTTTAAGTAATATATTGGTAACCCAAAATGAGCGTGGGGTAAGTTTATATACTGCTAATCCAATAATTGATAATCTGCACTGTATGTACAATATTAGTCATTATGGAGGGATGCATTTAGATGAAGGGTCCACCCCTGTAATTAGCAACAGTAAGTTTAACCATAATACAGGCATTAATGTCTATATATACGATCATTCTTTTCCTACTTTTAATAATTGTGAATTTTCACATAATTCAAATATGGATTATAATTATGGTGGTGCCGGTGTTAAAAGTGCCTATGGTGCTGGTGTAACATTTAATAACTGCAAATTTCAATACAATAAACAGGCAAAAGATGGTGGAGCATATTATATTGATAGAGATGCTAAAGGATCGGTCCAATTTAATAATTGTTTGATTACAAATAATGAAATTTTCAATCCTTATAATGGTCGCGGTGCTGCTGTAACCTTATATACGAATACAGCGGTTTTCATTAGAAATACAACCATTGCTAATAATACTACTTACTCTGATTATGCTGACTATGAACTTGCTGCTGGAATAGATTTATCCTCTCAAATTTTTGGGGGCCCGAATTATGTCTACTCAAAAGTAGCTTTAATAAATAATATTATCTATGGCAATCAAGTTGTTGTTGGGGACAATGCGGATTATTCTCAAATTGTATTTGGATTGGGTGAAACTAGTGCCACATGGGGTAGTCTTCCAAGAGGCATGGCTTCCATGATATTTAAACATAATAATATTCAAGGTGGCATGGATGACTTTAAGTGGGGGAGTATGGATTATTATAGTCCTTCAGAATTTATTCACTGGCTTGATGGAAATATAGATGTGGATCCATTGTTTAATGAAGACTACACTTTACAATTAGGCTCTCCTGTAATTGATAAGGGTTCTGACATTCTGTATATGGAGCAATGGGATGATCCTTGGGATGATGATTGGGTGCTTATGTACAATAATTGGGACACATGGGGAGGAGTTGGTGTGCCGGAGTATTTGCATCTACCATCTGAATGGGATCAATATGTAATAGCGCAAACTGACCCATCTAATTATTATGGCAGTGCTCCTGATATGGGTGCCTATGAAAACAGCAATGCTACGGCTGCGCCATCAACACCAACAAACCTAGTCGCCACCCCCGGCAATGCACAGGTGGTTTTAACCTGGACGGCCAACAGCGAAAGCGACTTGGCGAGTTACAAGGTATATGGCGGAACCAGTACCAGTCCAACCACTTTACTTTCTACCGTGTCAGCCGGAACGGAAACATACACCAATACCAGCCTGACCAACGGTACTACCTATTACTATCGTATCTCGGCAGTTAATAATGTAGGGGATGAGAGTGATAAAACATCGGATGTGAGCGCAACGCCTGTTCTGTCACTTACGTTCCCCTTTAAAAATGAGAACAATATTAGCGCATCAAGAAGAAGAAGTCTTGTCCTGCATCCAGATAACACTGTTACCCATTGGGGAGATAGTGGTTATAGTATGGATGATATTGAAAATGAGACTGATGTGGTGAGCATATCTGCAGGAGGATTTCATGCCCTAGCCCTAAAGTCTGATGGTACAGTCATTGGCTATGGGACCTCACAATATGGCACAGTATCTGAATTATTAGAAGATATATCTGATAATCCATCTCCTGTGGTGGAGATTGCCAGTGGTTATACCATGGGTTTTGCTCTGCATTCCGATGGTACGGTAAGTGTCGGGGGATGCGATACTTATAATTGGGGTCAATGCTCCCCATCTTCTTCGATACAAGGTCATGTGGTGGCTATTTCTGCAGCATACAGACATGGTGTGGCTCTGTTAGCAGATGGCACGGTTAGCGCTTGGGGATATTCGTCTACTATTTCGGGATATGGTAATATTTCTGATGTAGTGGCCATGAGCTCAGGCGACGGTCACTACACTCTATTCCTGCACTCCGATGGCACTGTATCTGGGCTTGGTACTAGTTCGCTTCCACCTGATGACATACAGGGTAATGTGGTAGCGATAAATGCAGGGAGGAGCCACGATCTAGCCATATTATCCGATGGTACTGTATTTGCTTGGGGAAGTAATACTTATGGTGAATCTACGGTTCCAGATGGTCTATCTGATGTGGTAGCCATAGAGGCTGGTTATAATCACAGTCTAGCCCTACACACTGATGGCACTATTACAGCTTGGGGAAGTAATGATTATGGTGAATCTACGGTTCCAGATGATTTGGACCCTGTTCTTGCTTACTGCGACTCTGATGGTAGTGTATACGATAGATGCGGTTTTTGCGATGGAGATGACTGTGGTTCTACAGCGATAACCCAAGATAATATTCAGACAGCAGTAGACCTATGGGGCTCTGATAACGCTACAGCATTAGCAACCTATGGTCCTATTCGTTTCTGGGACGTGTCTCAGGTTACAAATATGTCAGACTTATTTAAAAATAAGACAGCATTCAATGATTATATTGGTGATTGGGATGTGTCCAATGTGACGAATATGGCTTCGATGTTTAATGGTGCTGAAAGTTTTAACCAGAACCTATCAAACTGGAATATGTCCAACGTAACGTCTGTGGATGAAATGTTCAAAAAGGCTACCAGTTTTAATGGAAATATTTCTACCTGGGATGTGTCCAGTTTAACTGGTATGTATGAAATGTTTTTCGATGCTTACGCCTTTAATAGTGATATCTCCGGCTGGGATGTGTCTAGCGTAACGAATATGCGAGCAACGTTTGAAGATTGCCATGTTTTCAATGCAGACATCTCCGGCTGGGATGTGTCCAATGTTACGAATATGCTTGGGACGTTTATCAGATCTTATGATTTTAATCAGGATATCTCTGGCTGGGATGTGTCCAATGTTACGAATATGCAATATTTGTTTTATCAAGCTACCAGTTTTAATCAGGATATCTCCGGCTGGGATGTATCTAGTGTAACGAATATGCACCAAATGTTTGAATTTCCGGATGCATTATCAGAAGAAAACAAATGCGCGATCCATCTTTCATTCTCTTCAAATGATGCATGGATATATGATTGGTTTGATCTTTGTGGGTTTACAGCGATAACCCAAGATAATATTCAGACAGCAGTAGACCTATGGGTCTCTGATAACGCTACAGCATTAGCAACCTATGGTCCTATTCGTTTCTGGGACGTGTCTCAGGTTACAAATATGTCAGACTTATTTGAAGATAAGACAGCATTCAATGATTATATTGGTGAT
>PAZC01000053.1 GCA_002716045.1 Opitutia bacterium | reverse complement strand
TTTATTTGCTTTTTTATCTATTGGTTCTTTGAAAGCATGTAGCCTATGGGCTGTGTGTGCAAAATCAAATACAACTCTACAAGAACTATCGGCATCCGGTCAAGAAGATTTAGAATCACAACTTGCTTCTTTTTATCAAGAATCAAGTTCCATGTTGCATGGGTGGTCTTTATTATGTTACAGTGATTATACTCAAGATTCTATAACTCCTATCTATCGATCAAATATTCCGGCCACTAGTGATTCGATTCTTTATTGGTCAGCCGTTAATTTGCTATTAGGCATTGAATCTGGTAGAATAGGTCTTGGCCATTTAAGATATGCTACATCTGGGGTAAACTCAATTCCTAATCCGCATCCATGGATGTTCTATAAAGATAATAATTCATTTTCTCTTATTCATAATGGAACAGTTGATAAGACATTGTTGTATAATCTATTGACCGATAATGACACCGATATTTCATGGTTAGAGTCACATTCTCCACAGACCTTTGGTGGAGGGGATTGGAGGACTATTGGTTGGTCTAATGTTGTAGACTCTGAATTGATATTACTGCTAATAATGAAAGCGATATCTTTGGAAAATGATATTTTCTTAGGATTTCAAGTGGCAATGAATAGTTTGGTGTCTGAAGGTGTAAATGCTGGTCAATTGAATATGATATTTTCAAATGGGAATATGATAATGGTATTCGGTGGGTCTAAGGGATTATTTTTTAAGGAATCCTCGGAATATTTTTCAGTTATGACCTACCCGCCATTGAATTCGATAGATCTTTGGCATGGTATAGAACATCAAGAATTGATTGTGATGGATCCTAGTGGGATCGATCGCTATCCGAATTTTATTACAACGAGCGTTAAAGATGATTCTTTAGAGTTGGTTCCAGAAATATTTCAAATGTCCATACCATATCCCAATCCATTTAATGGTAAGGTTTCATTTTTTGTGGAAGGTCGAAGTATGGAGCCGATCGCTATTAATATATTTTCTATAGATGGAAGAGTAGTAGACAAATTCTATATTCCTAAAATAAATACAGAAAAGATCCCAGTCGCATGGAGTCCAGCTTCAACAATATCATCGGGAACCTATCTCATTCAAGCTAGTTCAAGATTTATTGAACATACCCATAAGATTCTATTTATAAAATAAAATATCTGTTATATATTCGCAGACTTTTTCCGAACCTATAATTTAAAAATAATTCTCAACCTGGAGTCAACCATTGGCTAAGACCAAACAAACTAACCAAAAAGAAGCAGCTGTAAGTAAGGACAAAAAAGCAAATGGTAGTCAGCCAGCTGCTACAGAAGAAAACAAAAAGAAAAAAACAAAAAACAGTAAAGTATCTAGCGGCAGTATCAGTATGTACCTTGCAGAGATTGGCAAATTCAATCCCTTACCACCTGAAAGAGAAGTAGAACTAGCAATCGCCATACAGAATGGGGATGAAAGGGCAATGAAAGAGCTTGTTGAGGCCAACCTTCGATTTGTTGTGTCTGTTGCAAAAAAATACCAAGGAAATGGATTATCTCTTGCTGACATTATCAATGAAGGTAATATGGGTCTTATAAAAGCAGCAAAGCGATTTGATCACACAAGAGGTTTTAAGTTTATTTCTTATGCAGTTTGGTGGATAAGACAGTCTATTTTGCAGGCACTTGCTGAACAGTCAAGGCTGATTCGTCTTCCATTAAATAGGGTAGGTACAATCACAAAGATCACAAGGGCTGCTGAGAAACTTGAATCAGAAGTTGAACGCCAGCCAAAAGGTGATGAGATCGGTGCAATTGGAAATGAGCGGAGATGAGGTTCTCATGGCAATGCAATATTCTCGCAGGCATAGCTCCCTAAACTCGCCATTTCAAGAAGGTGAGAATAGTAGTCTATTAGACATCATTGAAGATGCAGAGGCTGAGGAACCTGAAGCAAATATCATGATGGAATCCATGAGTGAAGAGGTCACAGGTGCTCTAGATACCCTATCAGAAAGAGAACGGATCGTACTTGAAATGTATTTCGGGATCAATAGGGACAGCGCAATGACACTAAATGAAATAGGTGAAGAGTTTGACCTTACGAGAGAGAGGGTTAGGCAGATCAAGGAAAAAGCAATACAAAGGCTAAGGCATAGGTCGAGAAGTAAAAATCTTCGAAGATACTTAGGGTAGATTCTAAGACCATTTATTAACAACGCTTAATTTTACATTCACGCATAAAAATACATTTAAGTCCATTTTAAATCTTGTTGGTGATTTATCTCATGTTTAATTTGTGTTCGTGATTGTTTTATTTTTTATATATAGACAGGCACATATTTCTACATACCTACAACTAAAATAATTGGTCATTTACTTATTGTTAAGTGAATTGATTAAATAACTTACTTTCAATATTGTTATGAGAGGTAATTACTATGGTTGCATTTGCAGGTATCTTATATAATAAGTTTAACCCCTTCCACATTCTACTAATTGCCTACACTATCCAAAATATATTTTTGAACAATACATAATGATTTGGTTTAAGACCATCAATGAAAAAATGGAGGACTAGCATGAATAAATTGCTATCAATACTTTTTGCTCTTAATACATTTTTAGTATTTGCAAGTGAGCATAGATCAAAACCATCTGAAATTTCCTTAATAAAACCAGAAAAAAGATCAAGCATTAGTGATGATATGCAGGTAGAGATACTTCCGATCGATTCCAGTATAGATGAGATCTCGACTATAAAGTCTCCTATTTTGAAAATGAAGAAAATAGAACAAGAATTAACCGGGGAAGAACTGGCTAAACATAATAGTAAGTTGGAAGAGTTGCGTGAGAGATTCAAAGATTTGAAAAAGAAAGAACCATTGCAATATGATCCTGCTGAAAGGCCTGTCATTAGGGATCGATCAAGGACCGAATATTTGTCTCAGGATTTTGAAGGGAACCCGATCGCAGATGGTTGGACATTCGACTTTGATGATAGTGACTGTTTTTGGGGTACTGGAGGCAATTGGTCTCTTGGCGATGGGTCTGATTATGGTCCAGATGTTCCTGCTGAAGGTAATAGTTGTGCATACTTTGATGATTATAATTATTGCGCAGGAACTGTTTCTACCATGACCTCTCCTGTATTCTCTTTACAAGGTGCAGTTGCCCCTTCTTTGAAATTTTATTATTGGGATAATAGTGGTGATGATGTTGTAGGTGTGGAGGTCTCAACAGACGGTGAAAATTTTACCAATGTTGAAACTACGCCAGAAGTTGTAGCGGAGTGGACAGAATTCAATATACAGATGACCGATTATATTGGTGAGAGGAACATGTACGTTCGTTTTGTGGGTACAAGTGTTTACGGTTTAACAAATCCCCATATCGATGATATACGAGTTGCTGAGCCTCCAACTGATCCAGTGGCAGTCTTATCTACCACATCACTTGATTTTGGTAATGTGTATCTATCGAGTTCTTCCACACTGGAGTTTGTTTTAGAGAATCAGGGTGGAGCAGAGCTAACCGGTACGTTTGCAAGCACCAATGATAAATTTGTTGTGGGTGACTTTGGTGGTACTGTAGCGGTTGGTTCCTCACAGACTGTTACTGTTACCTATACAAGTACAGAGTTAGTTGCAGACACTGGTTATGTTATATTCACAAATAATTCAGCATCTAGTCCTGACAGTATACTGGTAACAGGTCAAGGAAGTCTAGACCTTCTGGTAGAAGGTTTTGAGTCAGACTGGCCTCCAGCTGGTTGGACAGATGAAACCGAAGCTAGTTATGGATGGGATCTGGGCCCCTATGGCGGTCCCCACACTGGGTCTCAATGGGCGTATTGTAATCTAGCTGGGTCAGAATTAATGACCCCAAGTATTGCGATGCCAAGCGAAGGTGAATTCCTATTAAAATTTTGGTACAGGTCAGAGAGCTCATCTGCATTTAATGCACAAGATTTTGATGTGGTCATAGGTGCAGATACAGTTTTTCAACAGGTGGATGTTGCTAGTACTAGCTATTTAGAAGGTGTTGTATCCCTTTCTGCCTATTCTGGAATGGATATACAGGTCAAGTTCATTGGTCAAACTGGTAATGGCGGATTTGCTTATGGAATGTGTTTGGATGATGTTTCAATCGAACCAGCTCCAACTGAGCCTATTCTTTCTATTTACCCAGACGAGATGACCTTTCCTGCGACTGTCGTTGGTTCTTCACGATCTGTAGTATTAAATGTCTCCAATAATGGATCTGGTGATCTATCTGGTACGGTTACTTATCCTCAAGGGTACACCGGTCCTGCATCATTTACTTCTGATGATTCAGAGCTGACCGTTTCCTATAGCCCTAGTTCAGGTGGGCTTCATGAAGGCGTGATCTCCTTTACCTCAAATGGAGGAGATTTTGATCTTCCTGTTAGTGGAAATGCTGGCGGTACGGTTGCTACCTGGGACGATGATTTTGATGGAGATGGGGTGGAGGACTGGCCTTTTGGCTGGTCAACCATTGATGCTGATGGAAATGGTTTAGACTGGGACTTTTATGGTGGTGCTAGTCATACTGGTGATGGTCACGCTAGATCAAAGTACGATGGTAGTGTTCCTAATCAAGATTTTTTGGTCTCTCCTTTATTGGAAGTCGCCTCTGGAGACCATCTTACGTTCTACGTGAAAAACTACTCATCATCCTATCCAGAGAGTTTTGTGACACATCTATCTTCGTCAGGTGGGGATCAGGTTGATGATTTTGATGTTGTATTGCAAGGTGTAACTAGTCTTGAAGGTGATGAATGGCAACTGTTTAGTTTTGATCTTTCAGAGTATGAAGGAGAAGGGCAAGTTCGTGTGGCGATTGAATGTGTGAGTGATAATCAATTTTATTTAATGCTGGATGATGTTGCAACGCCATCAGCATATGTCTCTTCTGAGCCAATTATCTTTGATTATCCTCAGGCACTAAATTTTGGTGCCAGCTCGGTTGGAGAAAGCGATACGATGGTTTTTGATTATTTTAATATTGGAGGGGTTGACCTGGAAATAACAGATGTTTCCTTTGGAAATTCTGGTGTTTTCTCATTATCAAGTTCGACCACCCTTCCAGTAACTACCGTTCCTGGAGGCCTTGGGAGTTTTGAGGTTGTATTTACGCCTTCAGGAGGAAGTGTATTCTCAGAGTCAATGACTGTTACTCATAATGCAGGCGAGAGCCTGGGTATTCCTTTATCAGGAGAGGGGATCAATGCATTATATATAGAAGATTTCTCCAATGGATCTTCTGGCTGGTCTTTTAGCGATGATGGTTATGTTTGTCCAACAGATGAAGCATGTACGAATGGGAATGGGAAATATTGGGTACTTTCTAACTTAGCGACCTGGGAAGAGAGTCCATTCCTTTTTCATGGTTATGATTCACAGATTGCCGATGCCGATACTGCGTTTATGCCTGAGTTAGTTTTGGAGGCAATAGACGGTGCTCATTATGAAATCGAATTTGATGAATACAATTATTGGGGAAGCTATGCGGAATTAAGTGGTCTGGCAATATCAACTGACGGTGGTTCTAACTACAGCTTGCTTTTTGAGTCAAATTATGATGAGAATTATTGGACGCACAAGACCTATGACCTTACTGAATATGATGGAGAGACAGTGATATTTGCATTCGTATATCAAGGTACCAATGGAAACGATTGGGGAGTGGATAATATTACTATTAAATCTGTTCTCAATCCCACTGATCCTATTATTGAAATGTCAAAACCAATTTTTGGCGCAACTGCATTGGGAGATACATCGAGTGCGGTTCTGTACTATGCGAATATTGGTGTTGGGACACTTGAGGCAACAATGACCTATCCAGGGTCTATGTCTGGCCCATTATCTGTTTCAGGACTAACCGCAGGTGAGAATGATTCCCTTGAAGTATTGTATCACCCTACTGTTTCAGGTCACGATCCTGGAGTGATCATTATGGATGGAACCGAGTCCGGTGCGGGAGTGGTTTCTGTACTTCCAGAGGCCAATGCGGGAAAAATCGCACATGACTTTGAGGAAAGATGGTGCAATTGGACAAAATACAATTTAATGGGATTCCCTTACAATGAAACCTCTGATGCTTGGATCTGGCTGGGAGGTGACAATGCGGGCCACTCTGGTAATAACTTTGGAGGAGTGTATTCCTATATCCCTTACTGGGGTGGGGTAGATGATTATTTGGTTTCTCCGAAATTGTCAGTAGAAGATGGTGATATATTTTCATTCTGGGCTATGGGTGGATATCCGGACGGGCAATTTCGTGATTCCATGAATGTCTATATTAGTCAGGAAGAGCCGATAATGGGTTCCGAATTGGATGATGGCATAATGGTTGATACAGGTTTTGTTAATGCTAGTGCCTTTACACAGCTTTATTCGGGACTGCCATCGTTTGATAAATGGGATGCGCATTCATATACTCTTTCTGCTTCAGACAGATCTTGGATCATTATTCACTCAGAGATGAATGAGCAGACAGGTTGGATCTTGAAGATCGATGATCTAGCATATCCCAGTGTCTTTGTCAATCCTAATCCTGTATTATCTGCACGAAAAGATTTTGATTTTGGTGGTGCCTCACCTAGTGGTGCCTCTGATAGTCTTTTGGTTGGAAATGCGGGTCAGGCACCTCTGGTCATTGATTCTATGGCGCTTGCCTCAGGTTCATTCTTTTCTATTGATGATAACGAATTGACCTTCCCAATAACATTACAACAGAATGAGGCAATAAGGTTTGAAGTCCAGTTTGAGCCTGATAGCTGGGGTAGAGTGGTAGATACATTGATATACTTCAGTAACTATACAATAGGAGATGTGGATGCATATGGTAATGGAACAGACAGAACTGTTCTCATGGGTGGTGAAACAGATAACTATCCACCAACTGTGTTCGACCTTATGGCTCCTGATGATGGTTTTCAAGTGGTTTTGGATGGAGATGGAGGAAATTTAAATGATGTATTGGCCTTCATTTGGCAGCAATCCTCTGACCCTGAGAGTAGTCCAATAGAGTATACATTATCTGCGATCTCAGATGAGTATACCAACGATACACTGACAACACAAAATAGTGTTTTCTTTACCTATGAAGATATTGCTTCTGATCAGATCGAGGACGGTGTCCATGTGGTTACATATCTTTGGAATGTTTCTGCTAGCGATGGTTGGCTTTCGACTGAAGGGAATGGTGGTCCTAGGTCCTTAGTTGTTAATATCTCGATGTTAGGATTGGATGAGATCGGCCTCCCAGATGTTTTTGCCTTGCATGATAATTATCCAAATCCGTTTAACCCGATCACCAATATCAACTACGATATACCTGAGGCATCAAATGTTTCGCTGGCGGTTTATAATATTATGGGTCAAAAGGTAAGAACCCTTGCTCAGGGTGCACATGAGCCTGGTCGATATCGAATTGTTTGGGATGCGACCAATGATCTTGGAGAAGGTTTATCATCTGGTATGTATGTATACAGAATACAAGCGGGTGATTTTGTAAGTGTGAAGAAACTTATATTGATGAAATAACAATTAAGGTAGAAAACTGGTTTAGAATTATATCTCTTAAGGTTAAGGACTAGACAGAATAGCATAGTATGGTTTTAACAGATCGATTAAACAGTATATGTGCTGATATCTGTCTAGTCCTGAGCGAATAGATAGAAAACTAGGTAATGCCGTTGTCTTGCTATTAGTGACCCTAATAACTTAGTACATCAGTTTTAATCTTATTGATCAGCTGGGTTTTTTGATTCTATATTTATTTTATAATTTGCAAACTATTTGCAAATATTCTTTTATATATTAAAAGCCTACATATCCATATAAATAAAGTAATTCGTTGTTATGAATTGCTTAATACAATAAATACAAGTTGCATATTGAATAGTAGAAATAAGAAAGTCTTGATTCGAAAAAAACAGAGCAAATTTGTATTCAAACCAAATTATCAAGGGAGCAAAAGATAATATGAAAAATCAAAAAATATTTAAGTATGTCCTGGGAATTTTTTTGTTTGCATGGCCTGTCTATGCGCAAGAACTTGTAGATGTTACCTTTCATGTAGACATGCAGTTTGAGACAGTAGAGAATGGTGTCTGGGTAGCCGGTGGAGATGCTGGTAATCCAGGATATGAAATGCTTGACGAAGATGGAGACCATGTGTACTCTGTCACTTTAGAACTTACAGCTGACTCACCTTTTGAATATAAGTTCGTAAATGGTCCTATAGATGCAGCTTGGCAAGGAGGCTGGGAAGAGGTCCCTGCTGCCTGTGGAGTTGGTGGATATTTGAATCGTCAAGTCCATGTAGGTGGTGAGGATATGGAGTTGGCTCCTATTGTTTTTGGTGCGTGTGCTCCAGTTGGGCATGTGCAAGTGGTTTTCAATGTAGACATGCAATTTGAGACAGTAGAGAATGGCGTCTGGATGGGTCTAAGTGGCTGGGGTGATGGTGGCAGTCCAGGATATGAGATGATGGACCATGATGGGGATCATGTATACTCTCGTCATTTTTATCTACCTGTAAATCAATCTTATGAATATAAATTTGTGAATGGTCCTGTTGATGAAAACTGGGGCGGTGGTTGGGAAGAAGTTCCTGCAGAGTGTGCCTCTGGTGAATATTCTGATCGTTCTGTTGATGTCGGAGAGGAAAACATGGACCTTCCTGCTTTTGTATTTGGTTCTTGTAGTCCAGTTTTAGATGTAGATGTTACCTTTAATGTAGACATGCAATTTGAGACAGTAGATAATGGTGTCTGGCTAGCCGGTGGAGATGCTGGTAACCCAGGATATGAAATGTTTGATGAGGATGGAGACCATATTTACTCTGTTACATTGTCACTTCCACCGAACACACCTTTCGGATTCAAGTTTGTTAATGGTCCTATCGATGAGTGGTGGGGCGGTGGCTGGGAAGAAGTTCCTGCCGCCTGTGCATTTGGTCAATATAGTGATCGTCAATTAATGGTGGGTGACCAAGAAATGTCGACAGTTTCTTTCGTATTTGGTTCTTGTTCTCAAGTTGGACACGTGCAGGTTGTATTTAATGTAGACATGCAGTTTGAAACTGTTAGTGAAAATGGTGTCTGGATGGCTGGTGGAGATGCTGGTAACCCGGGTTATCAAATGTATGATGAGGATGGAGATCACGTATACTCTCGTCATTTATATCTGCCGGTCAATACATCCTTTGGGTACAAATTTGTAAATGGAACGATCGATGCTGGTTGGAATGGTCCCTGGGAAGGGGTTCCTGCAGAGTGTGGCTTTGGTGTCTACTTTGATCGCTCTGTTGATGTTGGTGAGGAAGATATGCATCTTCCTGATGTCGTATTTGGTTCCTGTGAGCCTGTAGGTGTAGTTTTGCCGAAGGTTTGGTTCAGTGAATATGCAGAGGGATCTTCCTATAATAAATATCTTGAGATCTATAATGGTACTGAATCAGATCTTGACCTTTCAGGTTTTGCTTTTGCAAACACCTCCAATGCTCCGACTACGGTAGGAGAGTATGAATATTGGAATTCATTTACAGATGGAGCTACAGTTGCTGCAGGTGATGTTTATGTGATTGCTCATCCTGATGCAGATGAATACATTCTTGGGTTTGCTGATCAAACCCATACCTATTTAAGCAATGGTGATGATGGATACTGTTTGGTTGAAGGTACAGAAGATTCATACACGATTGTTGATTGTATAGGTGACTGGAATGGTGACCCAGGAAGTGGTTGGGATGTAGCAGGTGTTGAAAATGCAACTGCGGATCACACGCTGGTCAGAAAAGCAAGTGTCACGGAAGGCAATGCCAGTTGGACAGTATCAGCAGGTACCGATGCAGATGATTCTGAATGGTTGGTCTTAGATCAGGATACTTGGGACTATCTTGGATCACATCCACACTCAATGAACGAACCATCGATTGTGATCGACTCTCCTGAAGACGGAGAGACACTTTTTTCTTCTGAATTAACTGTGGAGTTCTCGGTATCTAATTTTTCTGTTGGTGAACCTGATGATGCCGATGCCGATGGGCACATTCACTATTCATTGAATGGTGCCGATCCTGTTATGTATTATTCTGTTTCGTCAATTACTTTAACGGATCTCCCCTTGGGAAATCATACATTTGTAATGTGGTTGGTTGATAATAGTCATGCATCACTGGATCCCGTTGTTTCAGATACGGTGAATTTCACTATATCTGATGAACCAAATATCACATCGATCTATGATATTCAGTACGTTGAAGACCCTGATGCAGATGATACTAGCCCGCTTGATGGACAAGTGGTCACTGTCCGCGGTGTTGTTACTGGTGAACCATGGGGTAGTGGTAATAAGAGAAACATGGTATTTCAGGATGCAGAGGGGCCCTGGAATGGGATTCAAGTTTATTATTATGATGGTTGGGATAATTTTGACTGGGTAGATTCCAATGGTAATCCTCACCCTGCTCCAGCTGAGGGAGATGAGATAGAATTAACAGGTACTGTTGGCGAATATGTAAGTGGTGGTACCGGTATGACACAGCTCAGTGACTACTCGTCTGGAATTGTATTTGGTCCAGCTCTAGAGATGATCTCGCCTGATACAATTAGCGTAGGTGCTATTGGTGAAGCTTATGAATCGTGTTTGATCACAGTAGAAGATGTTTATGTTAGTGACCCTGACCTGGGTTATGGTGAGTGGGGATTTACTGATGGAGTGGATTCGTCAAGGGCGGATGATATATGGGATTATTTTTATTTTCCTGATTCTCTTCAGGAGCTTAAATCTATCACAGGGACACTTTATCAAAACTGGGGAGACTATAAGATCGAGCCACGACTAGCACGCGATGTCGTTGAAGAAGGTACAGTAAGGATCCAGCGTGTTCAGCAGGTACTTCATAGTGATCTTATGAAAGCTACAGTGGATGGAGTATCTGATACATCTTATATGCTTAACGAAACTGTAACACTTGAGGGAGTCGTTACAATGCCAACTGGTCTAAGCTATGCAGGCGATGGTGTAAAATTCATTTTTGCAGATAAGAATGGAGGCCCTTGGAGCGCTATCCTATCCTATGACCCAGATAGTTCAGCATTCCCTAATTTGTTTGAGGGTGACCTTATTCAGGCCACTGGATATGTTTATGAGTATAATACGGTTGACGCGAATATGACCGAGCTTTTTATTACCGAACCCATTAATATAATTGATTTTGAGCAACCGCTTCCTGTTGTAGAGTTGGTGAATACAGGCGATCTTCGTTCACAAACTACTGCTGAACAATGGGGGACTGTCATGGTAAGTGTTGAAGACGCAATTGTAACAGAAAACGAGCTCGAATATGATGTGATGAAAATTGATGATGGTTCTGGTCCTGTTCTTGTTCAGGCCGATTCAGATAGTATTCAGGATTATTTTTCGGTGCCAGGGTCCATCCCACCTGTAGGATCGATGGTCCAGTCAATGGAGGGCTGGGTCTATCATCACTATGGAAGCCTTGCGGATTCATCCACATATAATTTGTGTCCTCTTTATGTAGAAGATATGCAATTTGGCGCTGGTCCACCGACTATCTCTTCATTATCCAGAGAGCCGTGTGCTCCTACTTCATCTGATAGTGAGGTGTCCGTGTCATGTGTTATCATGGATAACTCTACCATTACAGAGGCATTGTTGCACTATTCAATTGGAGGAGCAGAATATGTTTCAAGTACTATGACGACTGATGATGATTCAGTATACACTGCTGTAATCCCAATATCTGGTGTTACTGATGTTGTAGATTATTATGTCACAGCTACTGATGATGGAGCAGATCAGTCCGAACCGAAGACTAGTCATTTTCCTTCTGATATTGAATATGATCAGCTTGGTTTTGGTGTTGTGGATGTATTAAATACTACTGATTTGCAAGAGACGCTTTGGCCTTCTGGGAATACTAGGTATGAAGGGTGCATCGTTACCGTTTCAGGTATTGTAACAGCAGATACAGCGCAGTATAACAGTTCATATAGTTCTTATGCTCTATCTGAAGGTTTTCCAGGTCAGTGGAGTGGCCTTGTATTTGATACAGAGGAGATGGTTGATGTGACCAGAGGAGATCATGTGACCGTAACAGGACTTGTTACGGATTATGATCCAGATTGGCCTTTCCAACTGTACGGGAATACCCGTTTGATCAATGCAGAGGTTACTGTTGATAGTCAAGTTGAGGTTCCTGCCCCAACACTAGTAACTTGTGCGGAATTAGCACAGACTGCGGATGAGGTTGAATCTTATGAAGGAGTATTGGTCAGCCTAAATGATGTTACGATCTCTTCTGTTAATTCTTATGATTGGTCTATCACAGACGAGACTGGTTTTGAAGCATTGATCGATGATGACATGTTAAACTTCAGGGACAGCTTATTAATGGATAATTTGGTTGAAGGTCAGCAATTGAGTCATGTAATGGGAATATTCAATTACAGTTTTGGTACCTATAAGGTGCAGATTCGTGATGCTGCAGATCTTGGACAAATGGTTGGAGTTGATGATGATGTTAAGGTTAATCCTTATGAATATGCGCTCCATGATAATTTTCCAAACCCATTTAATCCTGAAACACAGATTCGATTTTCACTTGGCGGTCAAGAAGACGTTAAGTTGATGATCTATGACATAACGGGTAGACAGGTTCGTACTCTTGTGAATGGAAATACTCATGATGCGGGATTTCATGTTGTTCATTGGAATGGCTTGGATAATTCTGGCCAAAAAGTTCCATCTGGTATGTATATCTATCGGATAAAGGCTGGAAACTTTATTGCTGATAAGAAGATGCTACTAGTAAAGTAGAAAAATATAGGGCGGAGATTTCTCCGCCCTTTTTTTTTAGGAAGTCCTTTGAAAAATATTGGATTATTTACCCTTGTACTTTTTCTATCATGCAGTGTGTGGGAATACGATGACCCTTCAAAGTTGATTGAGGCCAGTTCACCGGAGACCTATCTCTCGCTGGTGGCTGTTGATACGATCTATTCGACTACAGATTCTCTTGGGAATATAGTATACGCAATTGATGAAGAACCCGGCCCTGATTATGTATGGGATACTCTAACCCAGGCCTTTGCAACCATTACATCAAGTAGACAAGAATTGCACTGGTGGGGCCAGGATCCGGATGGTGATGTTATAGGTTATGAATACAAATGGAGCAGTGACTCAGTTTGGAGTTACACCAATCTGGAGAGTGGTGTTTTCTATGTTCCGATACGATCAGAATTGGATATTTTTTCTTTTGAGGTTAAAGCAGTAGACAATGATGGGAATGTTGACCCCACTCCTTCTAAGCTTACTATGCCAATTAAAAACTCATCTCCTGAAATAGCATTTCGATACCTATCAAACCCTCTCGTAGCGGATATAGGTGGAGATACTAGCTTTACCTTTCCTACTCGTACCTTTGTTTGGGATCTATATGACCAAGATGGGAATGAGACCATTACAGATATCTTTTATGCGATTGACGATACCTGCGATACCTGTTGGCAAAGGCTGGATGGGGATGCTACAAGTATTACTCTGGTAGGTCTGGAGCCAGGCAATCATACATTCTTTGTTAAGTGCAAAGACATCGCAGGCGCTGAAAGCAGTACATCCATGTTCCCAGATTCGACCCGCCCTTCAGATGCACAGATTTGGATTGTGAAACCTGTTTTAGGAGATGTTTTGATCGTTGATGATTATCCGCTGGATAATTCAAATAATGCACTAGGTTGGTATACTGGAATGATGGACACGCTACTTGGTCAAGAAGGATATTCTTATTGGGAAATAGGTGATGAGTTGCCCTACTCTTCGACAGATGTTTCTTCCAATTTAAATTATTTTAAAACGGTCATCTGGTATGCCGCTTATAACAATACGGCTGCAGCGAATGATACCTACAATCGAGCAGAAGCAAGTTTGGTTAATTTTATTATGGGAGGCGGAAATCTATTTATCAATCCTATAGATTTTGAAGATACCACTTTTACTTGGTTCCCATTGGATTCCATCACTACTCTCAATCCAAGTGGTAGAATGTTGACAGGAAAAGTACTAAAAAGCCCTATCGGTGAAGACCTTGATCTTATTGTTTCGCATTTGATTGCTGTGAAAGTTAAAGGATTTTGGCCAGATGAATCTGAATTTGAAGAGATAACCGAACTTTATCATATGGCAGATCCAGAAGGAAATGATTCATGGACTGGCAATCCAACTGTCTGTAGTATGGGGCAGTATAGGGTGTCACCTGTTCAACTTTCAGGGAAGGTTGTGATGATGACCCTGCCATTGCACGATGGTTATCGTCCAAAACTCCAAGGAAATGGCTCTGCTATAAAATTATTTCAATATCTATTTGATAATGAATTCTAGACTAATATATATAATTTTTTTCACAATTTTCTTGAGCTTGAATGCTCAGGATACTGGCTCACTAGAAGGCATTGTGACCGAATCCGAGACTGGGGTTGGTCTGCCTGGGGTAAATATAATGATAAAGGGTACATATTATGGAACAGCCACAGATTCTGAAGGAAAATATTTTATAAAAAATATATCTGCCGGTAGCTATGACGTCCAAGTATCCATGATTGGATATAAGGTGATTTTAAAGACCGGTGTATTGGTAAAGACAAATGAGGTAATGAGCATTGATTTTGGTATGGAAGAGACGGTACTTAGTTTTGGAGAAGATGTTGTTGTTATGGGAAAGAAGCCTCTTTTTGATGTTGATGAGACGTCCTCTATAGCTAGGGTCAGAAAAGAAGATATAGAGGCAAAAGTGGTATCCAGTGTAGAAGATATACTCTCTGAGCAGATTGGTGTAACAACTCAGGATAATGAGATACATATTCGTGGAGGAAGAATAGATGAGAGTATTTTTGTTGTAGACGGGTTTTCAGTGAAAGATCCTTTGTCAGGGTACTCTGGAAACCTTTTTGTGAATGCGGATGCAATAGAAGAATTAGAGATCGTTACCGGTGGATACAATGCAGAATATGGTCAGGCGATGTCTGGAGTAGTCAATATTAAATTGAAAGAAGGACGCGATCGATACGAGGGAAGTGTAAAATATACAAGTGATAGATTGCTGCCTGATCATTTTAATTCTGATAGGATTGAATTCAATCTTGGCGGCCCTGATCTTTTTTTTCAAACCTTGCCAAAGCTAGTTGGGTTTGGTCTTCCTGGAAGATTCTCGTTCTTTTTTAATGGCTATGGAAAAATATATGATGGGAATCTGCCTGTTGCTTCAAAGTTATATCCTCATCGCTACTGGAGTTCAACATTTATAAATGAAGATGCGGCAGATAACCTTATGTCTAAATTGGCAAGCAGAGAGAATAATGACTGGCATTTATTATATAAATTGACATGGCAATTAACCTCTAAGAAAAAATTATCTGTTTCTTACGATGCTTCTATGAATATTAATCAGGGATATTTTATGCCTAGAGCGTTTGCATCGACCTACTTTCCTTATAGGTATATGAATATTCTCGATAATTACAATACGATAACAAGAGACACACGTTTATTTAATTTGAATTGGACTCATACGCTCTCGACTCGATCATTTTATGAATTTACCATTGGGAAATTCACTACTATGGAGCATAGTGCTGTTCAAGACCTTCATTGGAGTGAATATCAACAGCGATTAGATCTGGAACCAATTAATTATAATTTGATAGATACAGATCTTGATGGGAATATACAGATCACATACGGTGATGAGTTCTACGATACAGGCTTTGCACCAGAATGGTATGATCTATCGAGTGAGAACACTCGTCTTGATTTCGATTGGACATTGCACACGGATTCTGGTCATAAATTAAAAACAGGCTTTGAACATACCATAACGGATATACAGGTTCTAGATATTGATGAACCTTGGAGTGGCTCATCAGGATTTGGGGCAAATTATGACTATTACAATGCAAAAACCTATTTTGGGGCATTCTATTTGCAAGATAGGATAATTTTTGAGGGAATGACATTAAATCTTGGTATACGCTCTGATTATTGGATTCCAGGAAGGTATGTTGAGGAGGCTATAAAAGACACCTCTAGTATTATCATAACGGATGATGCTAGAAATATTTTTGAAAAAGAGACCTTTGATTTCCCTTGGTTTAATGAACCTTATAAAATGAAAGCACGAATAAGTCCACGTTTTGGTATTTCTCACCCGATAACTGATAATGATGTACTCTATTTTTATTATGGTCATTTTTCTCAGTTACCCACATTTCAATATGTTTTTGCTAAAATAAATTCAAAAGCACAGTCAACCTATCAGGTCTTTGGGAATCCAAATCTAAACCCAAAGACCACAGTCCAATATGAGATAGGCGTAAAACATCGTTTTAGTGAGGATCAGGTTCTAGAATTAAAGGCATACTGGAAAGATATGTTTGACTATGAGACCTCACAGACCATCCAACCTTCTAATCCCAAATATGCTCATCTGAGTTTTAATATGTATTTTAATGCAGATTATGCTCGCTCTAGGGGGGTTGAGGCGATTTTAAAAAGTAGATTGTATACAAATTGGTTTATTGATTTGAATTTCAATTACAGTATTGTTACGGGAAAGAGTTCATCTCCTTTGGATAATCTTCTCGTCCAAGCTGGACAAATATCAGAAAAACCTTTGGGGGAAAATTTTATGAGCTGGGATAGGCCCCTACACTTTTTTGCAAATCTTTCTTATGCACATCCCAATAACTGGGGCGTATCTGCGAGGATAGAATATGAATCTGGAAGACGATATACACGCTCGATCCAGGACACGATCATCTATGTTGGAGAAACTGCATATTATGAAGGCCCCCGAGAGGATGATAGACCCTATGCATATGTTAGTGAAGTACCAACAAGGAATGTAGATCTTAAGCTCTACAAGACCCTCAAACTGGGAAAGGTCAAGTTGAAGACCTATTTAGAGTGTGAAAATCTTTTTGATGAATTAATTCCAAGAAGGGTTAATCCTTATACAGGAAGAGGATATGGGCCTGGAGAGATCTACGGTTATGGTTTGGCAAACAGTCCTAACCCCAACTTAGACCCATCTAGGTACAGAAAACCTCGTTCAATGGAAGTCGGTATACAATTTATATTTTAATGAAGAATCAGGTCTACATATTACTTTTGCTCTCTTTTTTTTCTGTGGTAAGAGGTCAAGGTCTTTTTCCGATATTAGGAGGGCAAAGAGCTGGGACCTCTGTATTTTCATTTTTAAATATTGGTGTTAGTGCAAGAGCTGTTGGAATGGGTGAGTCTGTGGTTGCATTGAATCAGGATGCTGCCAGTATCTATTATAATCCGGCGATCATCGCACAACTAAATGATACAGAAATATCCATTTCACAGATCCAATGGCCTGCAGAGATCAATTACGATTACTTTAGTATAACTCATCGAATATACAAACAACATTATTTTGGGCTGAATGGTGGCATTCTTCATATGGAGCCCATGGCAGAGACAACAGAATTTCATCCAGAAGGAACCGGGAACTATTTTACATTTCAGGACTGGTTCTTAGGATTCACCTATGGCGCAAGAATGACAGATAGGTTTAGCTATGGACTTACCATAAAACATGTTGAGGAAGATATGGCAGGATATGGGATGAGTGCGTTACTATTAGATATGGGTACATTCTATTGGACGGGATATAGATCACTACGTTTTTGCGCATCCCTATCGCATTTTGGAAAACAAGTATCACCAAAGGGAAACTATGAAAAAAGGATTTTAGATCAGAATTCAGGTTCTGAGATCACAGAGACAAAGGAATTCGAAAGTTTTTCTCCTCCAACTCAGTTTAGAGTGGGGCTCGCATTTGATCCTTTGGATTTTAAAGGACAGTTATTAACGGCGTCCATGCAATTAAATCATCCAGTAGACAATGCAGAGTATATTGTTACAGGAATTGAATATTCATATATAAACAGTTTGTTTATCAGGCTTGGTCACAAGTTTAATAAATATGAAGAGGATGTCACATTTGGTATAGGTCTTATCATTCCAGTGGGACCAATTAAAATAAGAGTTGATTATGGATATGCAAATTTTAATCATCTAAGCGATCCTCAGCGTTTTAGCATGAGTGTCTCATTTTGATGAAAAAATATAATCTATTCCAATATTTTTTATTATTGATTTCTATATCATGTGTTGAGAGGTTTATCGTTCCAGAGAGTATTGATTCACAAGATACCAATCAATTTGGAGCTGGAGATACAACATTTTTGCAGATTAAACCTGTCTGGGGTAGTGCCTATGGATTTGATGATCCAGAAGATATATCTATAGCACAAGATGGTAGGATATTTGTGGCAGATAAGGGCAATAATTCTATCATCGTCTTGAACCAAAATGGAGATAGACCGCAAGGATTTCAAGCCCTTTTAGACCTTAAAGATAGCATGGGCGAAAATATTAGTCCAATTGATGTTGATATTGATAAAAAAATGAATATTTTTTTTATAGATGGTTCTCAAAGGATCTTTATCTGGAATCAATATTGGAATGATGTGAATATAGACCAGGTCTCTATAGGGGGTACATTTACTCACAATCAAACCAATATAGATACAGTGCTCATGGCAGAAACAGATGTTTGGCAGACCTTTTTAAATGATAGTGAATGGTCATTAACTTCAACTCAAATGTCTAATGACGCAAGAATAATTGATTCTTTATTGGCTCCTCATTTGTTTTATGATGGAGACAATGATATGAATAAATTTTTGGATATGTTTTACCAATCGGGTCTAAGTGATTTTACCGCAATAACTGCACCATCAGATCAAGAAAATATGATATATGTATCCGATAGCTATGGTGGTACAAATAATCAATATCGTATTGTTAAGATTGATTTTTATCGTTCATTATTATTGGAATTATCAACAGGAGAATATGTTTGGGCCTATACGGGAAGGTTTGGTGGTAATATCAAAGGATATGGCACTGGTGCGGGTACAGTAAATAGACCTTTAAGTTTGGATGTAGACTACGAGGGGAATTTATATTATACTCAATCAGGTGATTATTTTCCTGTACATATGATTATACCAAATTTTTCCGGTGATTTTGATGTGTATACTTCTGGGTTTCAACCAGAGGCTGATGATATTATGGATGCTGATCTATTTTTTAATGCTACAGACATTGCAGTAGATGATGATAGGAATATTTATATTGTTGATAATATTAATGCCGATATCACTGTTTTTGATTCATACGGTAATTATTTTAAAAAAGCAGGTTATGGATCAGATTCTGTTAAAATAATGCAGGAACCAGTTGCTGTAGCAATTGATCAAAATGGTGTGGTTTATGCTTGTGATCGTATGAATGGATCTATTTATAGATTTACACTTTCAAATAATTTAAACGAGGATATTAAACCAGAAGATTGATAATGGAGACATTAAAAACATTATTAAAATTATATATTGTAATGAGTCTGGCACTTAATGCAAAGACGGAGAATGATATCTATTATGTAAGGTATTTTGAAAGTGACCACAATTTCAAAGCAGATCTCTCAATGTTATCTACTTCTCGTCGAGGGAAAGCTCATCTAGCGGTAGGTTATAATGAATTTGATTTACCTGTAAAGATCGAGCGAGTCTCAAATCTAGGAGTTATAGAGAAAAGAGAAATGCTTAGATATGATGATACTGGAAAATTGATTGAACGAGGAGAATATACCGATCGATGGAAATATTTAAGTCTTGTCATTTATGGGGAAAATGAGCCCTGGAGTCAAGAATATAGAATCTGGCGTTATAAAGCCAATGAGCCACTAACCTTCACTGATCAGCAAAGTCATTTTACTATAGTTGATGGCGTGCAGGTCTCTAAGATAGTATTTCAGACTGTAGATAGTCAAAAATATGGACAAATAGAGCTCGATTATGATTATTTAGGGAATCTCTATGAAGAGAGGTGGAGAGACCTTCCGTCTGGGAGAGTTATAAGAAGGTTTAAATATAAATTTGAACAGATCTATGATTTTATTGAGCCTCACACTGTTGTACAGATATGGGAATTTGGTCATGATGGTCAATTAATATCTAGTGTAGCCGTGGATATGGCACCAGCGGATCAATTATATAAGACTCCGCCACCGCGTACTAACAATGTTTTAGATGAGGTTGATATTATTTCTAGAGAGATAAAGGAGCGAAGAGTCATTCTAAATAATAATAGTATTTTCCCTCGAACAGAATGGGACGAGCTTATTCTAGTAAATGGTGAAAGACTCTATATTGATTTTGTTGATGTTACGAATGATGGTATTCAGTTTCGTATGAAAAAAGAGAATGATATATTAACTTTACCATTTCATCGTGTACGTTCTTTGACCTCCCGAATGGGAGATGTAATTTACCCTAAACAAATTCATTTAAACAGACAATGAAAAAACAATATTTCTTAATTTTCCTCTTGTGTTCTTACATAGTGTATGGACAAGAATATCCTCCACCAACCGATCTCATTACGATTCCTACCGCAGGAACTCTTGTAAGGGGTAGTTTCTCAATGGATATGAGAGTCCAAGATGAAGGCGGTCTGGTTACAGGACTAAGTGTGGGAATTACAGATAGATTTCAATTTGGCCTTTCCTATGGGTCTCCCAATCTTATTGGCGATGATAGCCTAATTTGGTATCCTAGACCAGAGGCCAGACTAAAATACTTGATCATTGATGAAGATACCTCTCTACCAGGTATTGCTTTTGGTATGAATACCCAAGGCTTAGGTCATTATTATAACGCAGATACTCTACAGCGATACGATACGAAAGCCTTAGGAGTATATTTAGCGGCTTCGAAAAATTGGAGATCGCCCATAGGAAATATGGGTATGCACTCAGGTATTAACTATAGTTTTCTAGAAACAACAGATGGAGACGAAGACGTAAATATATTTTTCGGTTTAGATCTTGAATTGAACCCTGAATTCTCTGTTTTATTTGAATATAATAGCGCATTGAATGAAAATGATATGACTGCTAAGACCATGTCTATTAGTCGCGGTGGATACTTAAATACAGCCTTGCGATGGTCCTTTGTAGAGTCTCTACATCTTGAATTAGACCTTAATAATCTACTTTTTGATGATGAAAAAGTAGATTATTTCAAGCGAGAGATCAAACTAACCTATATTGAATATTTTTAGTATCTTTATACTATGAAGAGTGTATTTATTTGTACTCTGCTTTTTACCTCGGTGGTTATGGCCGAGATCACTCATTTGGAAAGGGGAATCCTACTATACGGTAAGAGAGCAGATAATGCCAAGGGGCTAAAAGCTGATACTCAGTTGATTGATCAGTCTATCACTGAATTACTCAAAGCATATAAAATCCCAGAAGATAAATTGGATGCTGGTATTTATCTGCTTCGTTGTTATTATTACAAAGGGAAATTCATCTCAGATAGCGATGAGAAAAAGAAAGATATGTTTAATAAGGGAAAGTCTTTAGGAGAAAAAATGATTGCCCTTTATCCAAGATCAGCTGCTGTATATTACTGGTATTTGGTAAATCTTGGTAGTTGGTCCGAGATATATGGTATTCTCACTGCAGCAAAGGAAGGCGTTGCCAATACTATGCAAGAATATGCCAAAAAGATTATTGATATTGATTCAACATATAGTGATGGCGGAGGGTATTTTATGTTAGGAGCTGTTCATCTTAAATCTCCATATATTCCATTTATATTATCTTGGCCAAGTGATGAAAAAGCGCTAAAGTATTTATTATTGGCATATAATACAGGTGATGCCACACCAAATCAAACAGTTTATCTTGCGCGTGCCTTTTATGCGAATAATCAAAAAGAAAAGGCAATATCTTTGCTAACTTCTTTGTTAAGTCAAGATATATCAGAATCATATAAATTAGAAGATATTGATCAACATAAAGTCGCTAAAGAGCAGTTGAATGATTGGAAATGAGATACCTAATTAACATAATATTAATTTCGCAGATATTGTCTGCTCAAGAAGTATTTCCAAGATATTGGAATAGTTTGTCTACATTTGTTACCGTTGGGATTCCTATTGCAGATGATGAAAGTCTTATTGGTGGGAGGATTCAGGTAAAAGTAAGTTTTAATGGAGGGGAATCATTTAGTGACCTTGGTGAAAGATCGGTGATTGAAAAAGGTGAAATAGACGATATAAAAGCAGTTACAATTCCTGCAAATGTTTTTGAGAATATGTCTGGATTTCAAGAGGGGGCAAAAGCAGAATTTATTGCTCAGGTATGGGATAAAGCAGGAAATAGTAGAGTTGGTTCGGTAAGTGATAGTATATTGTCTATTGATCAGATCTTACCAGAATTAGTTACACTTGATATCACTTCATCCAATGCCTTAGACCCTTCCAAGATAATGCCTGGAGATTCAATTACATTTCAGGTTAATGCAAATGAAGCAATCAAACCGCCTATAATTAATATTAATGGTGAAGTCTATGATGGGTCAGTGGGGCTCGATAAATCTTGGATGTTAGTCTATCCTGCGGATGAGGCAGAAGATGGCACTATTGATTTTCAAGTGAATTATACTGATTTAGCTGGCAATCCTGGGCAATCCATCACACAATCAACGAATGGAGAATCAATAATAAAGGATGGTACTTTGCCAGAGCTTAGTGCTATTAATCTATCAACCTCTAATCTTTATGATGGTTCACTTGGGATAGAAGGTGATACAGTTTTTTTGACTTTCAAATCGTCTGAGCCAATTCGTGACATTGTTGTTTTCCTAAATTCAATAGAAGGAAAAGTCAAGAAAGAGGAGAGCTTGGTATTTACATATTACCATGTTTTTACCAAGTCTGATTCAGAGGGTGTTATACCAATCTCAATTGATTATACTGATTTGGCTGGCAATATTGGTGAAACCCATAATGAGACTATGGATGATAGTGAGGTTACATTGGATATGAATCCTCCAGCAGAATTTCAAGTAGAGATGGTAGGTTCATTACAAGGAGAGATCAAGAAAAAATCTAATAATGATAAGGCTGGAAAAAAGCAATCCAATAACAAAGAAGAGGAATTGGGACTTATACCTATAATTATTTTATCGGTTTTTGCTTCGACCATTTTAATTGTCTGGATATCTTTTTTTAAGATTTTTAGTAAGGCGGGGCAAGCTGGTTGGAAAGCCTTCATTCCTTTTTTCAATATCTTTGTTTTCACAAAGATCGTTGGGAAACCGGTCTGGTGGCTATTAATTTATCTTCTAATACCAGTCGGTTACATATTATCTGCAATTCAGATTGGAAAACTTTTTGGAAAAAATTTACTTTTTAGCATTGGTCTAATCTTGGTTCCTTTAGTTTTTTATCCATTAATAGCTTTTGGAAAAGCTCAAGTTATTGAGCCAAATAAATGACCAATTGTTTATAAACTGTTTAAGATATATTCATAATATTTTATAATTAAAATATCCTTTACTATATGTTTAAAGAAATAATTGATAAGATTTTAGAAAAAAATCCGCGGATTCTTGTAATTGGGGATCTTATGCTTGACAGATTTATTTTTGGAAACGTTGAAAGAATCTCACCCGAGGCACCTGTTCCTATAGTGAAATGTTTAAATGAAAAAAATATGTTAGGTGGCTGTGGTAATGTTATCAGAAACCTAGATAATATAGGTGTGCAAACCTCAATTATTAGTGCAATAGGGAAAGATATAGCGGGTGAATTGATCATTGATCAATTAAAAGGAAAAAATATTCCAACCTCGGGAATTTTGATAGACAAAAACATATGGACAACAGAAAAAATGCGTATTTTAGCAGATGCTCAACAAGTTGTGAGGGTGGATTGGGATGCCAAAGAATTTAATAAAAGATCATATGATAAGATTTTAGGTTCTTTACCAAATCAAATAAAAAATGTTGATGGAATTATAGTTAGTGATTATAATAAAGGGGTGTGTTCGCAGATAGTATTAAAAGAGGCTATGGCCATTGCAAAGGCAAATAATATCCCAGTATTTGTTGACCCTAAAGGAAAAGATTGGTCTAAATATCACAATGCACACTTAATAACACCTAATAAAAAAGAAGCAGAACTGGTCATTGGAAAGAAATTACATAGTGATAAAGATTTTGAATCTGCTGGAAAAAAAATATGTAGAACTTTTGATATTTATTCTTGTTTAATCACTAGGGGAAGTACTGGAATGTCATATATTAGTAGTGGCAATACATTTCATTTAAAGTCCAAGGCAAAAGAGATATTTGATGTTAGTGGCGCTGGTGATACGGTGATATCTATGATTGCTGCAAGTTTAGTATCAAATGTTGAAATTGAAAAGGCATCAAAATTTGCAAATAAAGCAGCAGGGATAGTAGTAGGCCACATAGGGACCACTGCAATAACAATTGAAGAATTATTAGAAGGGAATTAAGTGGCGATAGATAGTAAAAAAAGAATACTTGTAACAGGAGGTGCAGGCTTTTTAGGGTCGCATCTTTGTAATAGGTTGATAAATGAAAATCATGATATTGTCTGTGTAGACAATTTTTATACAGGTAGCAAAACGAATATAGCGCACTTATTAAAAAATCCAAACTTTGAGTTGATTCGTCATGATATTACTTTTCCATTGTACCTTGAGGTAGATATTATATACAATTTGGCTTGCCCTGCCTCTCCAGTACACTACCAACATGACCCAGTTCAAACTACCAAGACTTCTGTGCATGGCGCAATTAATATGCTAGGTCTTGCAAAACGTACAGGAGCGACAATATTCCAAGCTTCTACTTCAGAGGTATATGGAGATCCTGAAATTCACCCACAAAATGAATCCTATTGGGGTCGCGTTAATCCAGTTGGAAAACGTTCTTGTTATGATGAAGGTAAAAGGTGTGCAGAAACTTTATTTTTTGATTACCATCGTCAACATGGTATTGATATCAAAGTAGCAAGAATATTTAATACTTATGGTCCAAAGATGCATCCAGATGATGGTCGTGTGGTAAGTAATTTTATTGTGCAAGCTTTGATGGGAAAAGATATAACTATTTATGGAGATGGAACTCAAACCAGAAGTTTTTGTTATGTGGATGATCTGATTGATGCATTCGAGCTATTTGTGCATCACAATAATAATTTGACTGGTCCAATCAATTTAGGTAATCCAATGGAGTTCTCTATTTTAGAATTGGCTGAAAAAATTTTAGAACTAACAGATTCCAGTTCAAATATAAAATATAGATCATTGCCTGAAGATGACCCCCAACAACGTAAGCCAGACATATCTCTTGCTAAGGAAAAATTACATTGGGAACCAAAGATTCAGCTAGAAGAAGGTTTAAAGCATACTATTGAATACTTTAAAAAAATTATATAAAATAAATCATAAAAAGGAAAATGGAGTAAAAATTGAATAATGAAATATCATGGGTGCTAACGGATAGACAACTTTGTGATTGTGAAATGATATTAGACAAAAGTTTTTATCCTTTAGATCGTTTCATGAATAAAGATGATTATCAGTCAGTTTTAACAAATATGCGGTTACCAGATAATAATTTATTTTCGATTCCCATAAATTTAGATGTAAATAAAGAATTTTCTGATAAATTGACAATAGGTGACCGAATTATTCTTCGTGAAAAAGAAGGTTTTAAGATTGCTTTTATGACGATCGAAAGTATATGGGAACCGGATTTAAAACGTGAGGCAGAATTGGTTTATAGAACAACCGACCAATTACACCCAGCTGTAAATTTTATGTTTAATCACGGCAATGAAGTATATATTGGTGGAAGGCTTGAAAAAATTTCGATGCCAAATCATTACGATTATAGAAAATATAGAATTTCACCTAATGATGCTAAAAAGGAATTTAAAAAACGAAAATGGGACAAGGTCGTTGCATTTCAAACCAGAAACCCATTACATCGTGCTCATGTTGAAATGACATTAAGATCGATGAATGAATTGAATGCTAATCTTTTTTTGCATCCAGTCGTGGGTCTGACAAAACCAGGGGATGTGGATCATTATACTAGGGTTAGATGCTATGAGCATGTTATTGAAAAATATCCTAAGGACTCTGCTATCTTAGCTTTGTTACCTTTAGCAATGAGGATGGGAGGTCCAAGAGAGGCATTATTGCATGCATTGATTAGAAAAAATTATGGTTGTACTCATATTATTGTTGGAAGAGATCATGCCGGTCCGGGAAATAATAGTAAAGGTGAACCGTTTTACGGAGCATATGATGCGCAGACACTGCTTAAAGAATACCAAGATGAAATAGGGATTGAAATGATTCCATTCCAGTTTATGGTATATGTACCTGATTTAAAAGAATATAAGCCAGTAGAGGAAGTCTCTGATAATATTGAATATGAAACAATTTCGGGAACACAATTGAGAGAGATATTGGATAAAGGTAAAGATATACCTGAATGGTTTTCTTATAAAGAAGTCGCTCTTGAGCTAAAAAAGTCGAGGCCCCCCCTTTATAAAAGAGGATTTACAGTGTTTTTTACTGGGCTTTCAGGTTCAGGAAAGTCTACGCTGGCAAATGGGCTGTTAACAAAATTATTGGAAGAAGGAAGCAGGCCTGTAACACTACTAGATGGTGATATTGTCAGAACCCACCTCTCAAGTGAATTAAGTTTTTCAAAAGAGCACAGGTCTCTAAATGTTCAACG
>PAZC01000052.1 GCA_002716045.1 Opitutia bacterium | reverse complement strand
GCGCTTCATCCACCTCTACCATCGCGGCTGGGATCATCACGGCGGATTGGTGCAATACATGAACAAATGCTGTGGCCTGACTGACAAGCCCACCTGGGCCCTGATCCAGGATCTCAAGCAACGTGGCATGTTGGACGATACACTGGTTATCTGGGGCGGAGAATTCGGACGCACCCCGATGTTTCAGGGAAAAGGCGGAGCTGGGCGCGACCATCACGTAAAAGGGTTTTCCATGTGGATGGCCGGCGGGGGCGTCAAGGGCGGCGTGGGCTACGGCGCAACCGACGAACTGGGATACCACGCCGAGGAAGATGTCGTTAACGTGCGCGACATGCACGCCACCATGCTTCATCAGCTCGGCATCAACAGCGAGCGTTTCTCGGTAAAACACCAAGGCCTCGACATGCGGTTGACAGGTGTGGAAAAAGCACGCGTGGTGAAGGATATATTGATTTAATCCAAACAACCTTCAAGAAACCAATCCCATGAGAATATTGCCCCTACTCTCGCTTTTGTTCACTGTTTCCATAACGTACGCCAAGGGCACGCTCGACGTGTACTGGGTGGACGTCGAGGGCGGGGCCGCCACTCTGGTAGTGACACCCGCCGGCGAATCGCTCCTGGTTGACACCGGCAACCCGGGCACCCGCGACGCCGGGCGCATCCATAAAGTGGCCACCAAGGTGGCGGGCTTGAAAAAGATCGATCACCTCATAACGACCCATTTCCATGGCGACCACTACGGGGGAGCCGCCATGTTGGCCAACCTTATGCCAATCGGTGTGGTGAACGACAATGGCATACCCGCGAAAAACCCTGATCGTCATCGCAAGAACCCAATCTTTCCGCAACTGGTCAAACCCTACCGCGACATGAAGGTGGACAGCCGAAACGTCGTAAAACCAGGCTATGTCTTTCCCCTCAGGCAATCCAAGGGATCAGCCAAGTTGAAGGTGACCTGCGTGGTGGCCAACCAAAAGGTTATCCAGCCTCCTCCCAACGTTCGCTTGGCCAAGAATCCTCTGACCGGCTCGGTGCCGGCCAAACCGGAGGACCTTTCAGACAATGCAAACAGTGTGGCCACCTTGTTCGAGTTGGGCCCTTTTCGCTTCATCGACTGCGGCGACCTCACTTGGAACGTGGAAGCCAAGCTAGTCACCCCATTCAACTTGATCGGAACAGTCGACGTTTACCAAGTGAATCACCACGGCCTCGACACTAGCAACAACCCGGTCCTTATCAACAGCTTGACACCCACTGTGTCGGTCATGAACAACGGCCACACTAAAGGATGCGGGGCGGGCAGCTTCGCCGCCCTCAAGGGATGCAAGTCGATCAAAGCCATGTGGCAAGTGCACAAGAACCTGCGACAAAAGGATCCCGAGAACAACAGCAACGAGGACTTTATCGCCAACCTGACCGACCGTGACGGATGCAAAGGGCACTACCTCAAGCTCTCGGTGGCCGCCGATGGCAAAAGCTATACCATGCACAATCCCCGCAACGGAAAAACGTTCACTTACCAAACGCAGGCTCGCTGAGAACCGTCTTGCTCAGAGCGAAGCAAAAGCTCCTAAATGAGTATACCTCTCATCCTAGTAATTTCATTCTTCCTCGTATTTCTCGGCGGGTCGGTTTTTTTCTGCAGTCGCTACAAGCGGTGCCCGTCGGACAAAATCCTCGTCGTCTACGGCAAAACTGGTGGCGGGCAGTCCTCCAAGTGCATACATGGGGGCGCCTGCTTCGTCTGGCCACTCGTTCAAAGCCATGGATGGCTCGATTTGACACCGTTTCCCGTTGGTCTGGATCTTCGATTGATAGATCCCTCGAGCGAGGACGACGTTCGGGTAAAAGTACCCTCCACCTGGACAATCGGCATCTCCACGAAATCCGGGATCATGGAGAATGCGGCTGAGCGGTTGCTTGGGCAAAATCTTAAGCAAGTTCGTCAACTGGCCGAGGATCTCATCTCCAGTAAAATGCGGACCGTGTCGATGCCCGTTGGAATGGAAGTAATCAATTCGGTTGAAGCCGAATTGGCCAAGGTCGGCCTACACTTGATCAATCTCAACCTCAAGGACGAGACGAGTTAAGTCGACCGTGCGAAAAGGGCTCGCAGGCAAAGGCCCAAGAGAGCGAAATTCACTCCTTGGCCCACAAGGACTTTGGCAGGTTCGCCTTGGCCAGTATGCGGTCCAGTTTGGAGAGTTCGTCACCTGAGAATTCGGTTTGCTTGGCCGCCTTGCAGTTTTCGAGGATTTGCTCGGGGCGACTGGCCCCGATCAAGGCGCTCGTCACGCGCTCGTCACGAAGCACCCAGGAAAGCGCCATCTGGGCCAAGCTTTGGCCTCTTTCCTTCGCATGATCATTGAGTTCACTTATGACCCGAAGGTTTTGCTCGTTCACCTCCGATTTGCGGAGCGGGGAATGTTCCAGCGAGGCACGGGATCCATCGGGTATGCCACCGAGATATTTGTCTGTGAGTAGGCCTTGAAAAAGCGGACAAAAGGCGATCATGCCGAGCCCCAGTTCCCCGCAAACGTCCATCAGCCCATTCTCTACCCAGCGATTCAACATCGAATAATTGGGTTGGTGGATGGCAAGGGGGGCAAAATCATGGTCCTTCACGACTTGGACGGACTCGCGGGTTTGATCGGCCAAGTAACTGCTGATGCCAACGTATAGCGCTTTGCCTTGACTGACGGCGGAATCGAGGGCGCCCAAGGTCTCGTCGAGGGGAGTGTTGGGATCAAAACGATGGGAATAGAAGAAGTCGACGTAATCCACCCCGATGCGCTCGAGAGATTGGTCGAGACTGGCGAGCAGGTATTTGCGAGTGCCCCATTCGCCGTAGGGACCGGGCCACATATCGTAGCCCGCCTTGCTCGTGATAAGGATTTCGTCACGGGGCAAATCCTTCAATATCTTGCCTACGTTGACCTCGGCGGAACCATAGGGCGGACCATAATTGTTAGCTAGATCGAAGTGGGTAATGCCGGCATCGAAGGCGGAGTAAATCATTGCCCGCTGGTTGTCGGTCACGCTGTCTCCCCCAAAGTTGTGCCAGCAACCGAGGGTGATGGCGGGCAGTTGAATACCCCAGCGACCACAGCGGCGATAAGGCATGCGGCCGTCGTATCGTTGGGGATCGGGTTGGTAGGGAGCGCTCATGGAAAGAACGAGCATCCAAGGCGAGGCGGCGACGTCAAGACAACGGGTGAAGTCGGGTGTTTCAAAGAGAAAGGAGGCATGACAACGCCTTCGGGCTTGCGCAGGAGGATAAAACGTCGCGAGATGTTTTTAGCCCAAAGGTATCATCAACCACTCAACTGCCATGAAAGAGTCTTCTTCACCCAACGCTTCCGGATCACCTCTCGGTCGCCGATCCTTCCTCGCTTCCGCATCCACCCTCGGAGTCACTTCCATGATGGCCCGCGACTGGTCTGGAAAGAATCCGACCCGTTACCCGGATCCCGACATAATCTCGCTGGATCCGCGATTCAACAAATACAAGCTGGGGAACACGCCGATTCGCCGACTCTATACCAATCCAAACACCTTGTGGACCGAGGGATGCGCCTGGAACGGCGTCGGTCGCTACCTAGTCTTCAGCGACATACCCAACAATATCCAGATGCGCTGGATAGAGGACGACAACAAGGTGACGTTGTTTCGCAAGCCAAGTGGAAACAGCAACGGAAACACCTTCGACTACAAGGGTCGCCAACTGTCTTGCGAACATGGCAATCGGCGGGTGGTTCGTTACGAGTACGATGGCACCGTCACCACGCTGGCCGACAAGTTCGAAGGCAAACCATTCAACGCCCCCAACGACGTTGTGGTGCACAAGGGAGACAATTCCATTTGGTTCACTGATCCCGGCTACGGCAGCATGTGGCATTACGAGGGAAACAAGGGCCCTCTCCATCACAAGGAATCAGTCTATCGCATCGACGACAAGACGGGCAAGGTGACAAAGGTGGCCGACCAAATAGGCAAGCCCAACGGTCTCTGCTTCTCACCCAATCTCGATAAGCTCTACGTTTCCGATACCGGAGCCGGCAAAAACATCAAGGTATGGGAAGTGGACGGGGAAAAACTGAAGAAGGCCCGTGAGTTTGCTTCCATGACAATGAAAGTCGGTGACGCCGACAAGACCGGTGGAGCCGACGGCATACGCTGCGACGTGGACGGCAACGTCTGGGCCAGCGCTGGTTGGGTGGGAGCCGGTTATGACGGAGTGCACGTATTCGAACCCAAGGACGGCAAACGCATCGGACAAATTTTGCTACCCGAAATTTGCTCCAACGTTTGCTTTGGCGGACGCAAGCGCAACCGCCTCTTCATGACCGCCAGCCAAAGCCTGTATGCAGTGTACACCGACGCCATCGGGGCTCACATGACCTGAGCGGATGCTTTACTTGCACTTTGACTTCAATCATCTGGCTGTCTTAAACGAAGGATCGAGGGCAAACGCACGTAAAGAAAGCCATGGAAATTTCCATTCAAATACATTGTGATGCAATGAACCTTGGTCGGGAAAATCTCGAGGCCATGGGAGATTCCTGAACTTTGATGAGGATATCCACGACCAGCCTGCTGTTATTGATTTCTCCATTCGTTGGTGGCTGGTTTTTGGGGGCCGAGGAAAAAGGGCCCAAAGTCCTCGAGTGGTCTGCCTTGCCTTCCCTGCCTCCGGCTTCGGGCAAGATAAAGCAAGCTGGGTTGGCGGGACCTTTCGCAGGCATTCACCAAGGTGCGCTGCTGGTGGCCGGCGGAGCAAATTTCCCTGACTTGCCGCCTTGGCGAGGTGGTCCGAAAATATGGTGGGATGACGTCTATGTCTTGGAAAAGGACGAAACCGGCAAACCAAAGAGCGAATGGTTCACTTCTCCGAAACTCGATTTACTGCAAGCATCCGCATATGGGGTGGCCATCTCCACCGACAAAGGCCTGCTCTGCATCGGGGGCCGCGACGGCAATCGCTGCCACCCAGACGTTTACCGTTTGCAATGGTTGGCCAAGGAAAAGGAAGTCAGGATACAGCGGCTCCCCAACCTGCCTCGCCCACTCGCCGAAATGGCAGGAGCCAAAGTAGGCGACGTCGTCTATTTGGCTGGCGGCAAAGAAACCGTGGATGGCAACGCGACCAAGAACTTCTGGGCCCTTGACCTCTCCAAGCCCGATTCGGAACTGGCATGGGAAGAATTGGAGCCATGGCCCGGTTCCCGCCGCGTACTCCCCGTGGCAGCCGCTCAGAATGACGGAGTGAACGATTGTTTTTTCCTTTTCAGTGGCCGCAACCCGCGACCGGGCGAACCAACCGAACTTCTTACAGATGCCTACAAATACGACACGGCAAAGAAAACTTGGGTTGCCCTGAGTGACGTTTCGGGGGAAGACGGCCAACCTCTATGCGTAATGGCGGGCACGGCCACTTCCATGGGAGTGGCCCACCTGTTCGTGTTCGGCGGGGCCGACGGACAACGCTTTCTCGAGGTCGAGGCCTTGAACAAACGCATCAAGGAAGCAAGGGCAGACGCGTTGGACAACAATGGCTCGAAGCCTGGCGAATTAGCTGAACTGGAGGCAGAACATCTACGCTTTCATGAAAAACATGCAGGATTCTCCAGTGACGTGTTGGCCTACCACGTAGTGACAGACACTTGGGCAAAGGTTGGTGAAGTGGACGGCACCTTCCCGGTCACCACTCAAGCCGTTGAATGGAATTTATCGCTCGAAGGGGACAGAGAGCAACAATACGTCATTCTTCCTTCCGGCGAATCCTCGCCGGGGGTGCGTACCACCGAGGTCTTGCTAGGCAAATCGGTCAGAAGCAGGGGCTTTGGTTCGCTCGATTACGTGGTGGTAATGATTTACCTCGCTGTGCTCGTCATCATCGGGGTGCGCTTGGCCAAGAAGGAAAAGTCCCCCGAAGATTTCTTCAAAGCGGGCGGGCGCATACCATGGTGGGCCGCGGGTCTCAGTATATTCGGCACCCAGTTGAGCGCCATCACCTTCATGGCCCTTCCGGCCAAGGCCTACGCCACCGACTGGACCTATCTCTTTGGCAATCTACCCATTGTGATGATCGCTCCCCTGATCGTGTTTTGCTTGTTACCCTTTTATCGGAAGCTGGACATAACCACCGCCTACGAGTTCCTCGAAAGACGCTTCGACGGTTCCGTCAGGCTCGTTGCCAGTAGCTTCTTCATCCTGTTGCAACTGGCCAGAATCGGCATTGTTCTTCTCCTTCCGTCACTTGCTCTCCAAGTCGTCACGGGGGTCGACGTAAACACCTGCATACTCGTCATGGGAGTCTTATGCATCATTTACGTCACCATGGGTGGCATCGAAGCCGTTATCTGGACCGACGTCATACAAGTGGTAGTCCTGCTGGGTGGGGCAATCTACGTAGTGGCTTCGGTAGCAAGCCAAACGGCAGGAGGTTTTCAGGGAGTCATTGATCAAGCGGATGCGGCCAACAAGCTGCGTTCGCTCGACCTCCGTTGGAATTTGTCCGAACCCACCCTGTGGACGCTCATGCTAGGTGGTCTGGCCGCAAGCTTCATTAGCTACGGCAGTGACCAGACCGTGGTCCAGCGTTACCTCACCACCAAAGACCAACAAGCTGCCGCCCGAAGCATTTGGACCAACGCAATACTGACTGTCCCCGCCACCTTGCTCTTTTTCCTCGTGGGAGCCGCTCTCTATGTCTTCTTTGCCAATCACCCGGAGGCACTGGATCCACATTTAACCACAGCGGACGCCATCCTTCCCTTCTACATAGTGGCTCAATTGCCTGAAGGCATTGCAGGCCTTGTAATCGCCGGTCTGTTCGCTGCCGCCATGTCTAGCCTCGACAGCAGCATGAACAGTGTGGCCGCCGCCGTGACCACGGATTTCCATGGTCGCAAACATCCCAATGCCACAAAGCAAGAGAAGCTCAAGGTGGCCCGCGTCGCCACTGTTGTCGTGGGGATTGCTGGAACTGCGCTCGCTCTCATTTTATCCGGTAGTGAAATCAACTCGCTGTGGGACCAGTTCGTCGATTTCCTCGGACTCTTCGGAGGCGGACTCGGTGGACTCTTTCTGCTCGCGCTCTTTGCCGACAAAGCACATGCCAAAGGTGCCTTGCTTGGTTTAGTGGCCTCCGCCGCAGTCGTGTTTTATCTGAAGACTTGGGCTCCCGTTCATCCATGGTTCTACGCTTTCGCCGGTCTTGCCGCTTGTTTTGTAGTTGGTCTTGGGTCGAGTTTCCTGATTCCCCGAAGCGAACGTGATTCGACAGCGGGGCTTACCTGGAAGAGAAGAAGCGAAAAGATAACCGCCCGCCGCCTGAAAACTTCTAGCAATAAATAAACTTCCAGCCTTGCCTTGCTTTGCATTGAGCGACAACCAAGTACCCATCCAATGAAAAACACATGCCTCTCGTTCGCCTTCTGTCTTCTTGGTTGCCTAGTCGCACAAGGAGCTGACAAGAAAATTGATCACGACGTTACAATCGGCACCTTGCACGGCCAACTCCGCTATGCCAGCGAAGCCTTTGCCGTAAAACCCGGATCCAAAGTCCAAGTGACCTTGGACAATAGTGACGAAATGATCCATAACTGGTTATTGGCAAAAGGGGACAAAGAAGATCTGGCGCGCCTAGCCGAAGCCGCCCTGAAACTGGGAGCCGAGGGCATGAAGCGTGGTTTCATACCCGAGGATGACGCAATCCTCGCTAGCATTGGCTTGGTTCAACCCGGCAAGAAGGGAAGCATCACTTTCACTGCGCCCAAGGAGATCGGTGACTATCCCTACATCTGCACTTTCCCGGGTCATTCGCTTACCATGCGAGGTGTTATGAAAGTGAGTGAGGATCCGGATAAGGCGATTGCCCAAGTGAACAAAATAGTGGCTGAGAACACCACTCCGAGAAACGGTGTGCTTGAGGTGGGAGACGAACCGCGTGTGGTGCGGGTACACGTCAAGGACGTCGACTCGGGGCGCTCCATAGCAGTGGGTTTGCCCGGAGGCGTGAATTACCTCTTCGATGCCGAAAAGCTAATGGTGCGATTCGGTTGGACGGGTGGTTTTCTCAACGTGGCCCCCGACCGCAAGGGACGTGGCGGCGGAACCTGTCGTATACTGGGAGAAAAATTTGAAGTGGGGGCCACGGAGTTTCCCTTGCGCATCGGAAACCCTGACAAGGATCCGAAAGTGCGGTTCGGCGGATACTCAAGGTTGGGCAACCCTGCCTTTCTTTACGAAGTGGATGGAGCAAAGATCAGCCAAACTGTCACCGGACGGCCCGGAGCCAAGGCCCTAACCTATGGCTTTCGGGTAAAAAATCCTTCCGGTGACGTCTACCTACTGCTCAAGGGGGATGGCTTTACTGTTTCCTCCACCGCAGGCAAATGGTCGGCAAAGACAGGTATTTTGAAAGTTCCCAAAAAGGAGGCAGAGGAATTTTTCGTCAGCCTCGAACACCAATAATTCACATTTTTTGCAAGCAGCCATGAAATACCTTAGTTCTCTTTTCCCGGTGGTTCTTGCCACCACTTTGATCACTCCCCTTACCGCTCAGGAAAAACCGAGCCGGATACCCGCTGGATACACTGCCGAGAAAATTGAGACACCGGAAGGGGTGGCCCTTGGTGTTGGCGGCATGGAGTTCGCGCCAGACGGTTCCCTTATGCTTTGTACCCGCGAAGGCGAGGTCTGGAAATACATCATCAAGAAAAAGAAATGGAGTTTGTTTGCAGACGGCTTGCACGAGTCACTTGGCTTGTGGATCGACCCCAAGACGAGTGAAACCTTCGCTATCCAACGAGGTGAAATCACCAAGTTGATCGATACCAACGGCGATGGAAGAGCCGACCTTTACGAAAGCTTCAACGCTGGCTGGGGAGTAACCGACAACTATCACGAATACGCCTTTGGCTTGGTGCGCGACAGCAAGGGGAATTTCTACGGCACCCTGAACACTTCGCTGAGTTGGCCAGGGTGGGCCAGAAGCAAAAAGTGGGATGTCGCCCGTGTTTGGACCACTGGTTACAAAGACACGGAAGGGAAGATGGGGAGGGCGGCCAAATATCGCGGGTGGTGCTTCAAGGTCACCCCGAAAGGCGAGTTCGAGCCATTCGCCTCGGGTTTGCGGTCTCCGGCAGGCATCGGGATCAGCAAGGATGACGAATTGTTTTTCACCGACAATCAAGGCGACTGGGAAGCCACCAGTTCCCTGCACCACATAGTGAAAGACCGATTCCATGGGCATCCTTCCTCGCTATGGGATCATCCCGACTACCAAGGAAAGGATCTCAATGCCATTCCGCTCAAGGACTACGAAAAATTATGGAAACGGCCGGCCGTCTGGATTCCACACGGCGAACTGGCCACTTCTCCCGGGGAACCAATCTTCAATTACACGGGCGGCAAATTCGGACCTTTTGAAGACCAAATGTTCATCGGCGACCAGGGACGATCCAATATAATGCGAGTCTCCCTGCAAAAAGTGGGCGGCGATTTCCAAGGTGTCATATTTGATTTCGTGAATCGTTTGCAAACGGGTTGCATCCGACATGTCTTTGCCGAGGACGGTAGCCTTTGGGTAGGTCAAACCGGACGGGGATGGGGATCGGCAGGGGGCAAGGAATATGGCCTTCAACGGGTTTCATGGGATGGAAAAACCACTCCTTTTTCCATGCATGACGTAAAACTCACCAAGACCGGATTTACGATCACCTTCACCAAACCAGTTGACCCCGCCATGGCCAAAGAAGCACAAAATTACATGGTGGAACGTTGGGGCTACGCTTATCATCCGCGCTACGGTTCCGGAAAAACGAACCTCAAGAAAGAAGCCCCCAGCAAGGTAACGGTGGCCAAGGACGGGCTGAGCGTACATCTCGAGGTACCTCTTGAGGAAGAACGCGTCTACAAGATCATACTAAAAGTCGGTGTTTACAAGGCGAAGGACGGAACGGGTATGGCCAACAATACGGCCTGGTATACCTTGAATCAGTTAATTCAGTGAATGAATGCCAGGAACCCTTGGTCTTGACCAGCGGTTCAATAAGGCATTATCATTAGCCCTACAAGTAACCCTGTGGCTTTGTGCGCAAAGCTATCTAAACCCAGTCCCACGATGAACAAGTTCCGTTGGTTTGCCCTACTCATCTTTTCCCTGATTCTCGCCGGTTCCGCCTTGGCGAAATTTTGTCCGAAATGTAGCCGCTTGGCCTATATCCAGGCCATAGGAGAATGCCCGCAATGCAAGGGCTTCACCCGCAGCGCAGCCTACAAGCTGTGCGGGAAATGCAGCGCCAAGGAAAACAAATGTCAAAATTGCCTGGTGGCGCTCGATGCCAAGGCGGGCAAGAAACCTCAGAAAGTCCTGAAAGGGCCAAGTGGCAAACCCTACCCCGCCCATTGGGGTGCTCCTCCGTTGCGACAAACGCGGGACCTCCGCCCCTTGCCCGACGGCTACGGCCGCGGCAGCAGCACGCTGGGACGCTGGATTCAGGAAAACCTAGACAAGGACGCCGCCAAAGGAAAACCAACAGGCAAAGTGCTTAAAGGACCTAGCGGCAAGGCTTATCCCGCTCATTGGGGCGCACCCCCCTTGAGACAAACGCGGGACCTTCGTCCCTTGCCCGGTGGATATGGCAGAGGCAGCAGCACCTTGGCTGGATGGATACAGAACAATTTGGATAAGGACGCTGCCGGCGGAAAAGCCTCTGGCAAAGGTCCTGCGGTGAGTCGCGCTTTCGCCGCCAAGCATCCCACTGGCTCCTATTCGGAAGGCGAGTTGCTTGTGGGCATGAAAAAGGGTTTGGACAAGGATGCTTGCAAGAAAGCATTGGCTGACGCCATCCCCGGTCTTGAAATCAAGAAGGCAATGTTCGGAAACACCATCCTGCACGTCACCCTGCCAGACTCAGTCAACGTAGAGCAGGCAATGTCCAAGCTAAAGGCGGTCAAATCAGTCAAGTACAGTGAACTTAACGGCCGTGTGGGAATCCAACCGGCGCCAAGGCCCATTCAAATCCAACCACGGCCCCAACCGATACAAATTCAACCTACCCCGCCGGCTGTCCAAATACAACCGGTCCCAAGGCCCGAGCTCGTTGCCCCACCCCGCCCGCCGGATCTGGTTGCTCCTCCTGTGTTTCGTCCAGGCGGAGGTGGCCCCGTGGACAAGGCGAAGATCGCCCAGTTTGAGAAAAGCTTGAGCACCTGGGAGAAACTTAAGGTGGAATGTGGCGGCAACTACACTTACAGCAAGCGCTGGAGCAGTTGGGTGGGTTTTGGCCACACGACCGAAGTGGTGGTTCAAAACAACACCGTGATCGAGCGGCGCTACAAGGCATTCTCCAATCGTCCCAGACCGGTGGCTCCCGGGCAGCCTCCGGCCAAACCGGAAGGCAAGACATGGACCGAGAAAGGCGAGGAGCTCGGCACACACAAGGAAGGCCACCCAGTAAAAACACTGGATGAGCTTTACAAGGAAGCCGCGGCCATTCTGGAACGTCCGATACCACCCTTTCAGCGCCTCGGCCTACGCTTTGACAAGCAAGGCCTCTTGTTGGCCTGCTACACGCAAGACACGCGGATCGCAGACGATGCTCCGACCAAGGGAGTGAACATTTCAACCATCGTCTTGGGGAAACCGGGCAAGCAACCGATCAAGTTGGATAAGCCAACAGTTGCCCAACCGCTCCTTCGTTTGACCCAAAGCTCGAATGGCAAGACAATCAACCTCAAGCAGGGGCAAAAGATTGCCATCAGCTTGGCGGGAAATCCAACCACTGGTTTCATTTGGAACAACGCGACCAAGTCAGAAGTTGTGAAACTGGACGGCAAAGTAACCCACCGAGCCTCCAATCAATTGCTTGGGGCACCTGGAATATCCACAGCCACTTTCGAGGCAGTGGCCGGAGGCAAGGGAACCATCGTTTTGGAATACAAACGCCCTTGGGAAAAGAACCCGCCGGCCAACACATTCAAGGTGAACTTGGTCGTTGGTGGAAAAGGCGGCGCCTCGACTGGCGGCGCTTCCAATCAAGCGGAAATCAAGGCCCTCGAACAGGAAATCGCCAAGATGAAGGATTTTGCCAAGCGGGCTCGCTTCACCCCTGATGGCCATAAGAAGTTTTTGGCTAAACTGGCAGACTTGGAAAAGCAATTAGCCGCCCTGAAAAGCGGCAAGGTCGGCAAAGTCGGGGTTCCCACTTACGAGGAATGGATCGCAAGTGGCAAAAAGATTCCTGCAGGCATGATATTCACAGGTGGCAGCCCTTGGTTCAACGAGCGCACCGGTCAAAGGAGACAACCGCAAGAAGTCTACAAAATGATTTATGGAGCCAAGGGAGGCAAAGTGCCCCCCGCACCAATCAAGCCGAAGCCAGGCATTGGCAGAAAATCTTTCCCAAAGCATTGGGGCGCCCCGCCCCGCCTGCAAACCAAGGATCTGCGTCCCTTGCCCGGAGGTTACGGCATGGGGAGCAGCACCTTGGCCGGATGGATCAGGCAAAACATGGAGCGGGACAAAAACCGCGAAACAGCTCCCGATTAAAACCCTCGAGCAAATTCTCCACCGACTAAGCAAATGAAAAAGGCAATCAGCCTCGTTTTCATTTCCATCCTCGCCTTGAGCGCCTCCAGCTTGTTTGCCAAGGATCCCAAACAGATTTTCTCCGAATGGGACAAGGACAAGAACGGGAAGCTGTCCTTGGAGGAATTGCCGAGAAACGCCCGCCCAAACTTCAAGCGGGTCGATACCAATCAAGATGGAACTATTTCCCTCGCCGAGCACGAAGCTTTTCTCAATCGGCCGCGTCAACCGAGGAGAGAGCGCCCTATTCCCGAAGGCATCAAAGCGTTTCGCAATCTACCGTATGCCCAAACCAAGAATCCACGGCAAACCCTCGACCTGTTCCTGCCCGAAAAACGAGCCAAGGATACCCTCCTGCCCATTATCGTATATATCCATGGCGGTGGATGGAAAAACGGAAGCAAAGAAAGTGCCATGGGCAAGTTGGCTCCTTATTTGGCAACGGGCTCCTTTGCGGCCGCCTCGATAAATTACCGCTTGAGCGGAGAATCCATTTGGCCCGCCCAGATACATGACTGCAAGGCCGCCATACGCTGGCTCAAGGGAAATGCCAAGAAACATGGCTTCGATCCGGGCAGGATGGCGGTTTGGGGGAATTCGGCGGGCGGCCATCTGGTGGCCATGTTGGGAGTCAGCGGGGGAGTGAAAGCCCTCGAGGGAAAACTGGGCGAACACTTGGACCAAGACAGCCGAATTAGTTGCGTAGTCGATTTCTGTGGTCCAACTCACTTTCTCTCGATGGGAAAGTTCCCCAGCAACATCGACCATGATGCACCAAATTCGCCCGAAAGCCAATTGCTAGGCGGAGCGCTTCAGGAAAACAAGAAGGTGGCAAGGAAAGCCTCTCCCATAACTTACGTAACAAAGGATGATGCCCCCACCTTGATTGTCCACGGAAGCAAAGACCCCTTGGTGCCTTTCAACCAAGCGGAAATCTTTCACAAGGCACTGACTGAAGCAGGTGTGAAAACACCTTTCTCCGGATGGAAGGGATGGGACATGGCCTGAGTGGGCCAATCGTGGATGAAAACGTACGCAAGTTCCTCGAGGCCCAGCTACTAGGCAAAAACTAAGCCGCGGCTCTACTGCATCCCTGCACGAAACACCAGGGAACCATTGCGCATGACGCGATAATAGCAACCGGAGCGGGCTAGGCCATCAGCCCCCTTGGTATGGCAGGAACCCGCTCCCTTGGGGCGAACACGATAGAGAATGGAATTTTGTTCGCAGTTAACGCAAACCTCGACGATCTCAAGGTAATCGCCCGAAGTCTTGCCCTTGATCCAAAGCTCGTTGCGACTGGTGCTCCAAAAGGTGGCCATGCCTTCCTTGAGAGCTGTTTCAAAAGCCAATTGATTGGCATAGCCCACGATAAGCACTTCGCCTGTTTCGGCATCTTGAGCCACTGCAGGCAACAAGTCTTCGCCACAGGCAACCACTTTCTTGAGTTTGCCGAAATCGAGCGACAACATGGTTCCTTCCTCTAGTTCGTGATGTTCCATGATAGCTTGCTTGGAGCTCAGTCAGACTGGAGACAAAACGATTTGAGGCAAGACCCTTTGGGCGAATCGAATGGACAACCCTCTTTTTGCCATTCATCCAATTGGAATATGTCCGAAAGCGCTGAAACGGAAAAAAATCATGTGATCCTGTTCGATGGGGTCTGTAATTTATGTAACGGTTTCGTGCGCTTCTTCGTCAAACGTGACCCTCTCAAAAACTTGTGCTTCGCTCCGCTGCAATCCAAAAAGGGGCAACGGATTCTTGCAGAGAGTGGATTGCCAGTGGACAATCTTGCCAGTATTGTTTTCGTTGAGGATGGTCACACCCACCTTAACTCAACCGCTGTCCTGCGAGCCTGTAAATACCTTAGGTCCCCTTGGCCCACGATGAAAATTCTATTGTTGATTCCAAGCTTTCTCCGAAACTGGATTTATCGTTGGATAGCAAAGAATCGGTATCGTTGGTTTGGAAAATTGGAAGATTGCCCCTTGCCTCAACCCAATGACACCGACCGTTTTATTTGACTAGGTAACAAGCAAGTTAATACTAGCCACTTCAATCTAACCGAAAAAATGAAAGTTCTCCACTCTCTCGCCTCAATCATCTACTTCGGGGTTTTCTTTTACGTAACAGTTCATGGCAAACCCACATCGGTTCTCCTGGTTCCGAAAATAACCCTGGACGGCAGCGAGCACCAACCATTTGCCTATGCCAAGACAATTGCCTTGCCCAAGTTGATGCAAAAGGTGACCAAGGTTGCCCAAGCGGTCAGCCCGACACCGGAAGCCGCCATGATTCCCCAAATGGCAGGCACCTTGTTGGGGGATCCAGGCTTTGTCAGCATCGATCCCAAGAGTCCCATTACCATCGTTCTATTTGACGATTTCGAGGGCAACGCCCCGACCTTCGTGATGGCAGGCAAACTCAAGACGGACAGCCCAATTCGTAAAGTCATGGAAGAGGCGGGCATGGCAATGGCCGACAAGAAGGGATGGACTATCGCGACCCAAACACCAGAACTACTCGCGCAAGTGAAGGATTGGTCCCCCTTGTTGGCCTTCGCCGCCAAAGCGCCTGATGGAGACATGGAATTTGGAGGGAGACTCGATCCGTTGCGGAAGGAAATGCCCAAGATCAAGAATGGCATGAGGGAAAGCTTGGCTGACTCCCCTTTCGAGGAAGGCACACAAGCCAGCCTTGGGAAAGTCATGGATGTCGCCATGGACGAACTAGCCACCATGGACTCGATGAAATTCACTGTCCTCCTTTCCGAAAAAGAAATCATTGGACGGCATACGGTGGAAGCCACAGAGAATTCATCCTTGGCCAAGCTCCTCTCAAGCAAGGTGGGGGGGAGGAAGGCATCGGCAGCTCAATACCTGAAGGAAGGCGGCTGGATGAGCATGGTCATGGACATGCACATGGAAGGTTTCAGCGCTTACTACAAGCACCTGAGTGGGAAATTGCAGGGAGGCTTCCAGGGAGAGTTCAAGGAAATCCTGGAGATGTATGACAAGGTTGTAGTCGAATGGTCAAAAGCCTACGACGGACCAATTGCCTTGAGGTATGACCTTTCGGACAAAGCGGGGGGAATGAATATCGCTCAAATCGGAACCACCGAACTTTCTCCCGAGGAGTTCGGCAAAATGATGACCGATTACATGGCCAGTACCCAAGAAATGATGGATAGAATCGAATTGTTCGAGGAGATGGGCGTGAAATACAAATTCAAATCCGGCAAAGGAAAGCCTATACAAGGCATTCCCACGCAACGCTTTTCAATGAAGATGCAAGCTGATCCTTCTGTCTTCCCAGGGGGGTTACCTTTTTCGGAAATGGCCTATCACTTCGCTTTCTTGAATGAACACTACGCCATGGCGTCGGACAGAAAAGAGCTAAGTCAGCTTCTCCGTGCCATAAAGAACAAGAAACCCGTCAAGAACAACCTAGCGAAGGCCATGCCGCTTCAACCCGGTCAAATGGGACGATGGAGCTTTGACATTGGACAATACGCCGAATTTGCCATCGCCATGTCAGGTGTCATGGACGAGGAGTCCATGCAAAAAATGGTGGATGGCATCAGGGAGCTTAAGCTTACTCCCGTCAGGGGTTCCATGAGCATGGGATCGGGCCGTTTTTCCGCGGATATGAAGATTCCCTTGAAGACAATAAAGGAAGGGATCGGTTTCATGCAGAGGGCACAGGCGGAAGCCACCCCGCAACTACCTTTGGAGCTATAAGACGAACCTTGGACTCAGCTCAGCGGGGGCGTAGCTGGGTCCGGTCTGCCACTTTGCGATCAAGCAAGATTGCCTCGTAATCGAGCTCTTTCTTTCCAAAGGAGACACGCATAACGTGATGGCCGGCGCCAGCCATGCCGGGAGCCTTCAGGAACCAGCGATTGCGATCGGGGCGACGTTGGGAAACACCAAGACCACCTTCCCCGACGTAAACAACACCGCTGGGGTCTTGTTTCTCGTTGCGAATGGGAACAGTTCGCTTGATGACGTGTCCGTCCGACTCGACCACCAGGTCAACGTTGAACTGCTCGAACAAGGGCACCCAGAATTTCTTGGCGGCACCGGGTTTTTTTACCGCAGGCCAAGCGGGTCGGTGGTATTCCGCCAAGAGCCAGCGAACCTCGGGCCGCAAGCTTTGCAAAGTTTTGCCAAGCCAAGCTTGCTGGGATCCGCCGGCGCTGATCTCCGAGTTCAAGGTCACCAAGGCAACTTGCGGAGAAAGCTTGGTACTGAAATAGTTCTTTCCGGAAGATCCGGGTGAATCGAAGATCTCGTCGTAAAGGGGTCCGCCATCGTGATTTCCGCGGGTCGGAATGATCGGTAGCGCCTTGCCCGAAGCAGTCACCGTAAGCTCATGTTGACTAAGCCAACGAGACCACTGGCTCCAACTCTTGCCACTGCCTATGTAGTCACCCCCATGGGCAAAAGCGATCAAGTCCTTGTCTTCCTCCGCCAAGGCCGCCATCAACAAGTTCACTTGGGCGCGGGCAAAGTGTCCTGAACGGGAGTCTCCACCGAAAAGAAGGTGGAATTCACGGTCATCGGAAGGGGCAGTGGTAAAATGCATCGAAGGAGATGACTGCCCATCCGAAGTAATTACGAAACGATAGGTGGTCGAAGGCTTGAGACCAGTCAACCGGACATGATGAAAATGTTCGCCTTCAGCTCCGGAATAAGGGCCATCGCGATGCGACTCAACCACCACGGACTGAGTTTTGGCGTCCTTCCCCGGCACATTCATTTGGTAACTAACATGATGTTTTTTGCCTTTGGAGGCTGTTGTCCAGGACACCGTCGCGGAGGTAGCGGGATCCTTGGTCCAGATGATCCTCCATTGGGAAGGCCCTTTGCCAGAGACCTCGGTTAAGCCATCCATCCGTTTCTCGACATGTTCCTTGTCGAGCCAAGGAGTTTTCGTCTCGGCGGATACAGCCGAGGGAAAGTCAATTAAAACGCTTAAGAGGAGGATCGGAAACAATTGTTTGGTCATAAAGAGAAGCGGTTTTTGAAAAGATTTCGCCAATGAAGCCACAAGAGCAAGGGGATTCCGCCATTGCAAATGCGAATGAATAAGTCGGGCCATCGCTCCCAACCGAAAGCCGTCAAACGACTCAAGGCAGTCACAAATCCCCAAAACGCCATCCATAGAGCCACCCAGCGAAGACGTTTAGGCAAAAGAATCAGTCCGGCCAGAATGAAATCTTGTACCGCGATCCATGGTAAGAAAGCCTTGGCGAAAAATTCACGTTCTGCCGCCGACTCCCAATCTATTCCAAAAAATGTATCCAAGGAACCGAGGATGAGATCCAGGAACGCCGGCTTAAGCCACCAACAGCAGAGACCATGCCCGATGAACGTTCCAGCAACGGCAAAACGCAAAGCCCACTCAATCCGAAGATCGATTCCTTTGCCACTCCACAGCAAGAGCAGAGCAACTGGGGCAAGGTAACGTACTGCATGACCATAAGGATCGGTCGCATGAAAAGGATTACCGAGATTTGCTCGCCAGGAGAAAAAAGCTTCGCTCAAGGCCCATGCGGCTGCAAAGCCAAGGATCAGAACCTCGCATCTCGCAGGCCAGTGGCGTCCGACGACTCCGATCGGCCTGACGATTCCTAAAGCGGGCAATGCAACGGTCGCGATCCATAGGATTCTTGCAACCCAAGCGTCCAAAGCACTTACAGCAGAATCGCCCAAAGATTCCAATAACCAGGAATTAAGGGAAGAGGGAGTGGCCAATTGAGCCGCATACCCGGCGCACTGGAACACAACTAACCACCGCAAATACCACAATAAGCGGGAAGAAAGGTCAAAAGTCTGCTTGTTGGCGGCGGATTCCATTCCAAAAAGCAAAGATATTTAGAATTTTTTAAAAGAGTCGCGAGTTCAAAGGAAGGATATGAATAAATTGGCCAAGGAAGGTCGGTGCTTGCGCGTCGCAAGAGAAGCGTTTTTCATCTTAACACCAATGAAAAAACGACTTTGGGGAGACACTGGATTTCCGGTATCAGAGATAGGATTAGGGTGCTGGCAATTGGGCGGTGACTGCTGGGGTGATCTCGAGGACTCCAAGGCCCTTGGCATTTTGGAGGCTTCCGTCGAAAGCGGGGTTAACTTCCTCGACACCGCCGACGTCTACGGAGCCGGACGGAGCGAGGAATTGATCGGTAAATTTCTTCGCAACCGAACGGAGGAGTTGTTCGTGGCAACCAAGCTTGGGCGACAGGCTCAAGTCTATCCCGATCAATATACCTCGGACAACTTGCGGGCTTGTACGGAAGCCTCGTTACGCAGACTCGGCGTGGATAGCTTGGACCTCACTCAATTGCATTGCCCTCCTCCGGCCATAATGGAAGAAGGCGAAGTCTTCGAGATCATGCGTAAACAGCAAGCCGATGGCTTGATCAAAAACTGGGGTGTCAGTGTGGAAAGCGTGGAGGAGGGATTGCTCTGTCTAGAGCAGAATGGATTGGCCTCGCTACAAGTCATTTTCAACGTGTTCCGACGAAAGCCCGCGGAAATTTTGCTCGAGAAAGCAAAAGCAAAAAAAGTCGCTATTATCGTACGGTTGCCTTTGGCAAGCGGCCTATTGTCAGGAAAGCTGTTCGCTTCGTCCACTTTTGCCGAAAATGACCATCGAAGCTACAACGAAGACGGTGAATTCTTTAACGTCGGGGAAACTTTCGCGGGCCTTGGCTTGGCCAAGGGTTGTGAATTAGCTGACCAACTCAAGGCCATGGTTCCCGAAGGGATGTCATTGGCCGCCATGGCCTTGCGTTGGATACTCGATTTCGATGCCGTTTCCACTGTCATACCAGGAGCCAGTCGAGCGGAACAAGCGCGCGACAATGCAATCGTCTCTGATTTGCCTTCACTGAGCAATGAGCTGCATGACCAATTGAAAGCTTTCTACGAAGAATCGGTCGCTCAACACATTCGTGGTCTTTATTGAATTTTCTCCATGTCCAAGACCCGGTTGAGCATCGTTCTCTCGGCGATATTTTTCTTCGCCACATTAATGGGAACAGGACCAGGCTTGCATTTGGTTAATCCTTTGCCGGGGGAGACACCCGCCACAATCCTCGGTATGCCGATTCTTTTCGCGTGGGCGGTCTTTTGGTTCTGTGTGCAAGCAAGTGTCGTCATGACAGCGTACTGCAAACTATGGAAAGTTCAGGAAGAAACTAAATCATGACCCCATTCGTCATGGCCTCCACTGAAATCGCAGGTGGATACCTGCCTCATTTCATGCTCGGGGCCTACATGCTCATGCTGATTTGGTTGTGCTATCTAGGTTACCGCAAAGGCAAGGCGACGGAAGATGATTATTATCTCGCGGGACGAGGGCAAGGCACCCTCGTTACATCGCTGACCATCATGGCCACTTTCTTCTCCAGTGCCGCCTTGTTGGGCATTCCCGGAGTAGTCTACAAAGATGGAATCAGTTTCTTTATTTTTGCCCTCAATCTGCCCGTTGCAGGAGCCGCAGTTTATTTGTTGGGCGACCGTATGCGCAAACTGGGGAAAGCCCGCCATTACGTAACACCAGCCGACTTGGCAGGGGATTATTACGGTGGTACCGCGGTTCGACTGCTGGCAGCTGCAACCAGCGCCCTGTACGTGCTCCCCTATGTCATCATGCAGATCAAGGCCGGTGGATATCTCGCCCAAAGACTTTTTCCCGACAGTCCCCCCCTCGAAATTCTGGGAGGTTCCTTTACCATGTATGAAACAGGAGTTTGGGTCCTGTCCTTTCTCACCATGGCTTATGTCTTGGTTGGAGGCATGCGCTCCGTGGCATGGACAGACGTAATACAAGGCATTCTTCTGCTTTCAGGAATGTTGGTGGCTGGAATTGCAACCTTGGCTTACTTTGGCGGACCCTCTGGATATTTCGAAGCTGTTTCCGAGCTACCCGAAAAAGCTCAATCCATCCCGGGAAACTCCGATAAATGGAATGCCGGCATGCTTTTCACCATTTGCGCATTCTCTTCACTCGGAGCCATCATTCAACCAGGTCAATGGATGCGGTTCTACGCAGCTAAAAATTCAAACACCTTAAGACGTTCTGCACTCGTATTCGCAGTCATTCTTCCGATTTGTTTCCTCTTTGGCATCATGTTGGTGGCGTTGGGGGGGCAGGTGTTGTTTCCACCTGAAATCACGGCCGAAGGCGTAATGCCTCATCCCGACGTAGGTAAGAAATCGAGTGAAGTGGACCAAATCGTCATCGTCATGATCCAGAGAGTACTGCCTGATATGTTGGGGGTCACTTTCGGAGCCATCGTTGTGACCTTGATCCTTATCTCCGTGCTAGCCGCCTCCATGAGCACCGCCGACAGCAACCTGCATGCCCTCAGCGCCGTGCTGACGAGAGACGTATACGATCGTTTCATTCGCCCCGAATCGGGCGAGAGAGAAAGGACATGGGTGGGTCGTATCGTTATCGTGGCGGCCACACTCGCCGCAGTAGCCTTGGTGGAATGGAGCGAAGACACCGAGGCATTCAACCCACTCGAACTCATCTCTCAGTTGATGTTGCTGGCAATCGCCTTCTCCAGCCAATTGCTACCCATAGCGATTGACGTCTTGTTCTTGAACAAAGGCACTCGCCAAGGAGCAGTAACGGGATTGACCGCAGGTTTAGGCATGGTCTTGCTGCTCACGGTGAAACCTGATTTGAGTTTCGGTATCACAAAGGTCATTCACGTCAGCGCCGTCGGGGCTGGAATAAATGCCTTGGTCTTTGCCTTGGTAAGCAGTTTTACGGCGAAGATTCCGGAAAAGCGTGTTGACGAGTTCCGTGAGATCATGAAAGGCAAGGGGTGAGTTTTGATATGAGCGCTCCCCGCATACAAGTTTCCACAGTCGGTTCCTACCCTGTCCCAGATTGGCTCGCAACCTGTCCCAACGAGCAAACTTTAACTGATGCAACTCGCGTCATCTTCGCTACCCAACGCGATGCCGGCGTGGATTTGCCAACCGATGGCGAACTCTATCGCTTTGACGTCAATCATCCTGACACCAATGGCATGATTGAATACTTCACAGGCAAATTCGACGGTGTGGACTCCCGCGTGGGCAGGGCTGACCTCGAAAGCTTTCGAGCTAAATCGGAGATGGGATTTCGGGCCAAGCCAGCCGGGATTGTCAGAAGCGAACTGGGAGAAGGGGTTCTTAATTTACCGGACGATTGCGAGCGTGCGTCCAGTGTATCGGGGGGACCATTTAAGTTTACCCTCACTTCACCGTACATGCTTGCTCGCACCTTGCTCGACCTACACTACAGGGACTTCGAGAAGCTTACTCTGGCCATAGCTGAAACACTTGCGAAACAAGCCAAGTCTCTCTCTTGCGCCTGTCTGCAAGTAGACGAGGCAAACGTGCCGGGCAATCACGAGGATGGCCCGTTGGCAGCCGAGGCCATCAATCGCGTGCTCGACGCCTTCGAAGGTGAAAAGGCGGTTCACCTTTGCTTTGGCAACTATGGCGGACAAACCATTCAAAGCGGCACTTGGGAAGCATTGCTTGCCTTTCTAAATGCCTTGCGGGCGGACCACCTGGTACTCGAGTTGGCTCACCGACCGAACGAAGACCTCGAAGCCCTAGCCCAAGTGGATGAACGCATTGCCATAGGGATCGGCGTGATCGACGTGAAAGTAAATCAAATCGAGACTGCCGACGAAGTGGCTCGATCTCTCGAGCAAGCCGAAGCCAAGCTCGGTGAAGGCAGGATTCGGTGGATTCATCCGGATTGTGGTTTTTGGATGCTCAAGCGTTCCGTTGCCGACCGCAAGATAGCGGCCATTGCGGCTGGGCGAGATCTATACCTCGGGCTGTGAATGCAGTTCTCCCGACGCTTGATCTCAAGCAGGTCGAATTTCGCGTCCTTCCGATGCGGACGCGCTTCCCTTTCAAGTACGGTATAGCCAGTCTCACTGCCCTGCCCCACTTGATCTTGCAAGTGGAAGTGGCGATAAATGGCCAAATGGCAAGTGGGCTTGCCTCGGAAGGCCTTCCCCCAAAATGGTTCACGAAGTCTCCCGACACCACCTTCGAACAGGACCTGCCAGCCATCCTGGAAGTGATTCGGAAAGCCGCAAACATTGCCCTCGAGGCACCCAAAGGGTCGTTTTTCAACCTCTGGAGAAACCTTAGCCAAGAACAGGCTGACTGGGCTTTACGGGCAGGGCATCCTCCACTGCTCGCAAATTTGGGCGTTAGCCTGGTCGAACGCGCTTTGCTTGACGCTCTCTGCAGGCACCTTGGTCTTCCCGCGCAACAAGTCATTCGTGATAATCTCCTTGGCCTTTGCCTCGGAGACATACGACCCGAGCTAGGTGAAACATTGCCTGCAAACTTCCTTCCTGAAATGCCCGCCAATTCGGTAGTGGCCCGTCATACCATAGGGCTTGGTGATCCCCTGACGCCTGGGGAAGTGACGGATGACACGCGAACGAGCGATACCCTGCCACTGGATTTGGAGTCTTGTGTCCAAACCTATGGACTGACCCATTTCAAAATAAAAATTTGCGGTGACTTGGCAACGGACTTGGTTCGTTTGCAAGCGATCGCCGACCTGCTCGGTAATAACGTTCTCTTCACCTTGGACGGCAACGAACAATATGCCAGTATAGCCGCTTTCCGAGAGCATTGGGAAGCTTGGAGGGAAGACGATATCGTTCGAGGCTTTCTGGATGCCGGGCTCCTCCTCATCGAACAACCGGCGCATCGTGATGAAACTTTTCACGATGACGTGGCAAATGACTTGGCGGCTTGGCACCAACACCCGCCTTTCATAATTGACGAAGCAGATGGAAGCCTCGATTCACTTCCAGCTGCACTCGCGCTGGGTTACGACGGAGTCAGCCACAAGAATTGCAAGGGCATCGTCAAGGGTCTGGCCAACGCCGCCACTCTTGCCCAAGCCAGCGCCAATCGTGACAGATCCCTTCACCTCACAGGTGAAGATCTGGCCAACGTCGGGCCTATTGCCTTGCTACAAGACCTCGCCATAATGGCCACCCTCGGCATCAGCCACGTAGAGCGCAACGGCCATCACTACTTCCGCGGACTCTCCGCATGGCCCGAAGAGATACAGGGAAAGATTCTCCAGCATCACGATGATCTCTATCATCCCCACGCGGATGGCTTTCCCACTTTGCTCATCAAGGATGGCCAATTAAACATCGAATCCATCAATGACGCTCCTTTTGGGATTGGAGCTTTTTTGACATGCGAAAGCCTGGCAACGGTCGATTTATCCAACGCCGAGACCTTTGTTGCCATCGGTTTGCCCTCCTGAACGAATCTCAGCCAACAGGGAAAAAGTTGCCCTTACCATTTGACATGGCGCACAAGGAAAAGTACGTTTGCGTATTAATATGCGTTGGGTCACCCTGATTTTTTGTCTTTTGTTGACCATCTCCAGTAGTTGGGGGAGAACTTTCGTGAGTGCGGATGGTAAAACTGCGATCAGTGCCACTTTGCTGGATTATGATCCGGAAAAGGGAATGGTCAAAATACGCCGTCAGGATGGCAATGTATTCACAAACGCGCTCAGCATGTACAGTCGCTCGGATCAAGCATTCGTCCTTCGTTGGAACGATGGCAAACGAGAAAATTATGCCTTTTATGGCCGCCAATATCCCGGTCACTTGAAGCTGTTTCTCAAATTGCTCGAAGAAGGCAACGTTGGCTATGGGCAAACCATTTTGTACGGTCCCACGCACCCACCGATAATCCTTGGCAACGGATCCACGCCTTTTCTGGCATTCGTTAACGGATATGACATGTTGGCCGCCCGCAACCAACGAGCCGACGTCACTGGCATAACCTTCAATTTGAATAAAAAGAACTGGCAAGCCCGCATCGCCTTGCAATCGATGCGCAGCACCGTGGCAAGTGTCGGTGCTCCCATTATGGTGGGAGGTAACGTGGCAACGATCCAAAGCGTGAGCGGGCCAATCCTTTATCAACGGCCAAGCAACATAGTGATAGTGAACCCTCCGGCCTTAGGAGCCCCTGTTATCATGATGCCTCGTCAACCGGCCCCTGTATTCGTGAATCCATACAGAGGTGGGTTCATGATGAACGGCGTGACCATGGGCGGGGGTGGATTCATTGGCACATCGGGTTCCTTTTCCCGCGGCGGCGGGTTGAGTATTCGAATTTCCAAATAGCTCCGCCAGACGGTGGCTAACTCTGCAGGCAACTAAAGAAGATTGGCTTGAGCCCAACCATCGAGAATGGCTTTTAGTTCGTCTATTTCCTCAGGTCTTGGGTCAACTAGCGGAGGCCTCACGGGACCACCGGCCTTGCCAGCCAACTCAAGCAAAGCCTTCATGGCTGACACCTCATAGCCCTTACGCCGAGCACGAAGATTGTATAGTGGCAAGACATGCTCCTTGGTTAGCTTCTCCAAGGCGGCAGTATCTGAGGCAGCCCCGGTCTCGTGAAGAAGAATCGACAATTTCGGGGCAATGGATGAAATACTGGAAGTGAAGCGCCTAATGCCTATGCCATAATATCCGCCGACGAGATCGTCACCAACACCTCCTAGCCAAGTGAAACGATCTCCTAGACGAGCTTGGATTCGCTGATAGTTTCGCAGTTCTCCCTGACCATCCTTCCAAGCAGCGAGGGTGGTTACTTCTTCCGCAAGTTGTTCGGCTTGAGAGGCGGTAAGGTTCACCCAGTCACGAGTGTAGATAATCAGGGGTAGATTGGTGGCGTTGCCAATGGTCTTGCAGTAAGCAAGCAGCCCTTCGAAAGCTGCGTTCGGATAATACGGGGGCAAGACAAGCAAGGCGGAAGCGCCAGCCCCTGCAGCCTTGGCAGCCATAGTCACGGCGATGCGAGACCCATACCCAACCCCTGCAATGACAGGCAAACGATCTCCAGCCACCTCGACGGCATCAGCAACTAGATTGATATATACGTCACGTGCCAATGAATACATTTCACCCGTTCCACCAGCAGCCACAAATGCCGTGAAGGGTTCCTCGAGCATGAACTCAAGGTTATCCCGAAAGCCCTCCGAGTTCAGACAGTAATCACCATGAAAAGGAGTTACGGGGAAACCGATGACGCCTTCGGGCACTAATTCTGAAAATGGTTGTTCGGTCATATCACGTAAATTACCATCTAGGCAGAGCGCGTTTCCAGTTTGGATCGACGTATTTTTGCATTTCGGCTTCGTCGTCTCGTTTGCGGTACGGTATTTTGTCGTAAAGTTCCTTCCCTCGCGCGAGTTGATCGTAGTCGAGTTCCACCCCGAGGCCACCTCCGGCAGGAATGGTCACTTGGCCGGCTTGTATGGATACGCAACCACCTGCTACAATCTCATCCTGTTCCGTCTGCCAAGGGTAATGCGTGTCGCAGGCATAGGTGAGGTGTGGGGTGGAAGCCGCCACCTGAGCCATGGCAAGAAGAGAGATCCCCAAATGGCTATTGGAATGCATGGAGAGACCAAGGCCGAATGTTTGGCAAGTCTTGGCTAGGCGCTGCACCTGTCTCATTCCTCCCCAGTAGTGGTGATCGCAAAGGACGATTTGTACAGCGTCCAGACGAACGGCCTCAGGCAAATCACCGAAAGAAGTTACGGAAACGTTACTGGCAAGTGGTACGTCCACGCCCTCGGCAAGGAGGCGCTTTCTAACTTCGGCCATGCCATCGAGTCCAGCGGTGGGATCCTCGAGGTAACCGCCATTGGAAAGTTCATCGGCCAAGGCGATTCCAACTTTCACCGAGGTGTCAACGGACCATGCGCAATTGGGATCAATGCGCAAGGGGACCTCGGGTCCAAATTCGCGCCGGAGTTGCTTGATCGTCTCTATCTCAATCTCCGGGTCAAGCACACCTCCCTTGAACTTGACGTCATGAAAACCATATTGGTCGAACATTTGACGAACTTGGCCCACCAATTGTTCCGGCGAAAGGGCCTCTCCATACTCATCCGGGCGCAGGTCATCGGCCTCCCCTCCCCCGCCCGCATGCTTGTAGAAGGGATAAGCGGAAAAGCTCACCGCTTCACGAACCCGCCCACCAATCAAATCACAGATGGGCACTTCGAGAGATTTGCCTATCAGATCGAGACAGGCGGTCTCGATGGCTGAATAGGTGCGGGCATCGGCATCCAGTGGATTTTCCCCGGGAACATGATGAGTTTGCGAACGCTCCATGCCAGAGGCTCCGCCCTCTACCATGGAAAGCAAATTCCCCATCAGACGCCAGGGATCGGCTCCTATCAAGCGTTCGCGCAAAGCATCCAAGGCATTGGCAGGTTCCTCGCCACCATAGGTTTCGGCGATGCCCGTGATACCATCTTGGCCTTGCAATTCGATGACGTTACGCAAGGCATAGGGCTGATGCAGGCCATAAGAGCTCCGCAAGGGAGGATCCGCCATGGCTATGGAATGAACCCGGAAATCGGTTACGCGCATGGACTAGAAAATGAAATTGGGCCAAAGGTTGGCCAACAAGAGCGTCACCAAGATACCAACCACGCCCAGTAGGCTGATTATACATGAAAAGGTCTTGAGCGTCTCTCCTTCGGTAAAACCGGCCAGACGACCTACCACCCAAAATCCGCTGTCGTTCATCCAAGGAAAAGGTTTTGCTCCGCAACCAATGGCAAGCGCGACGTAACCGATCCAATAGCCGCCGTTCGGCTCGATCATACCACCCACGATACCCACGGAGGTAATCATGGCGACGGTAGCTGACCCTTGGGCGATCCGGATCACTACCGTAACGAAAAAGGCGACCAACAGAAGACCGGTCAAGCCCATGCCGGATTCCTCGATCCAAGCGCTTACTGTCGATCCTATGCCTGTTTGCTGCAAAATGCCGCCAAATGCTCCACCCATGCCAGTGATGAGAATAATGGATCCAGCGCTGCCCAGTGATTTCCTTACTGCAACAGTCAGCTCCTTCCCTTTTTTCAATCCTGATTTGGATAGCAGCCACAAGGCCATGCCAGCCCCCAAGGTGAGGGCAAGGTTCTTGTCACCAAGCACGCTAGTAAGTGAAAGCCACTCCTTCTGGTCCGCAGTAGGTTCCGAACCAATCATTTGCTTCATTATGGAATGCCCTGCTATCAGGATGACGGGAAGCAAAATAGGAGCCAAGGAGAGGTAAATGTTAGGTAATTCGTCATCGGATCGATCCGCTAAAGCCTTGAGGTCTTCTGACGTCATGTCATCTCCGCAACGAACCTCCATAGGCCAACGATTGTTCGCCCAATGAGCATAGATGAAACCACCGATCATACCGAAAATTCCCACCGTCAGGCCACCAATGATCATTTGCCCGATATCCACACCTAACTCCCCCGCGACCAACAACGGGCCCGGAGTAGGAGGAACCAAGGAATGGGTCATGGAACCTCCGGCTATGATGGCCAGGACATAGAGCAAATAATTCCTCCCTGTTTGTGAAGCCAAAGCCTTGGCAAGTGGAATCATAAGATAAAATACCGTGTCGAAGAATACAGGTATCCCCAATATGAAACTACTGCTGGACAAAGCATAGGGAGCCCGCTTTTCTCCACACAAAGCCAAGGCCGATCGAACGATCCGATCCGCTGCCCCGCTCTCCAGCAAACAGGTGCCAATGATAGCTGCCATCGCAATGATGATACCCACCTTGGCGCAGGTGCGTCCAAATCCCTCGGCCACTCGCTTGCCAACCGTTTGATCCGCTAACTTGGCGGCATCCTCGGGAGTTGCTGGCTTCTCGACTTGCCAATGGTGCAGAAGGCTCTCCTTGGGTGTGAGAAAACCCACCACCAAGGCAGCCAAAGCCAAAGCCAGAAAAGCATGAAGCCGCAACCAGAGAATGCTTATCAACACGACACCGATGCCGAGAAGCAGCAAAGCAATCGGATCGTTCATGATTTCAGGAAAAAGTTACAGACAACCCGATGAGATCAGTTTTCAGGGCGTTTGCCTGGATCTTTTTCTTTCTCTTCATCCTCTTTGGGTGGACGCAGACCAAGGGCTTCTTCCTCTTGGACAACGTCCACGATGCGTCGGACGCTGACCCCATTGGGTTTGGGTAAGAAAAAAACAAGTGTCCGTGTTCGGGGATTGTGATTCCAGATGGTGGAGTAGACTTTTCTGTTACTGGTTCCGTTGGATTGGAATACCCGCATCGGGAGATCCCCGAATTCATCGAGCCTAGCCTTTATCATGGATTGCCCGCCGGCAGGCAATTGGCCCTTGTCCAAGCCAAATTGAATGGAAAGTGGTTGTTTGCAGCGTGAGAAAAACCAGAATGTGCCAGCTGGGAAATAGGTCGTGCTGAAATTGATCGGGTAGGCCTGGTAGGTAGGGTCCCTGTCTTCGGAAACAGTGACGAAAAGAAAGAAAAATATTTCTTTCCACTCAGCTTGAAAATTGCAGTTGGCAATGGGAACGTAGATGATTTTTTTCTCTTTTTCCTCTTCGGGATCTCCGTCCTTTCCCTCGCCCTTGTCTGCGGGCGGGGGACCCTTTGGGATTTTCTTGTCTTCTTCCTCCTCAACCTCGACCTCGCGATAGAGAGTCAGGGGAGGATCTCCATAATAAGCGTACTTGCGAGAGCGACTGCCATTGGGAAGAAAAACGCTTATGAACTCTCCCTTTTCCTGACCTTCGGTGAAATAACCCAAACCGGTAACCGAGCCCCCTTGCCAGATCATACCGGAGAAAACACAGGTGGGCTCCTCCATTTCTTCCTCTCCTTCCTTATCATCGGCAGGAGGTGCTTGAGCCACAAGGGAACCAGCCAAGGGCATGAACAGGAAGCAAAGGTATGGGAGAAGTTTTCGCACGCGAAATGTGATTAGGTGGATAGGAGGAAATTTGCCAAGCTATTTCCTAGACCTCATCGGCCGTAAGCCAGCGAAACTTTACGATGCGAAAACGACGGCCAAAGCGTTCGTTGTCGGGATTCTCAACCTGCTGATCTCTGTATTCAGAATCAAAGCTTCGCGTTTCATCTTGATCGAAGTCGGAGAAAGGTTCACTGGAACCATCAAATTTTCCATTCTCGTTGAGATCCTCGTAGGGCTCCATCGGGCGAGCATAAGGGGGATCGCCCTCCAAAGGATAGTGGACGTCATTGACAACGTATTCGGGCAATCTCTGGACAATAGCCTCGCACCACACCTTGACATCCGGATTAGCCGGACCACCGTCGCCATAAGCCCTAACCTTGAAAGTATCCGAGCGAACATTGATAACCGGGGCTAAGGGAGTCAACAGATCGGCCTGACTCAACCATCCGGGCATCATGGCTCCAGTTACGCCATTGGCGGCAGAAAGCATGTTTTCAGGTGCCTCGCCATGCGAATGTTCTCCCCATCGAGGATGATAACTGGTTTTGATCTCAACATATCCAGGACGATCACGGTAACGCACCTTGCGTTGACGAACACTTTGGTCATAGCCACGCCCCCAATTCGTTCTCCGATGAAAGGTCACGCTGGAATTAAATTGATCGGTCGCGTCATGATTGAGCCCTGCAGCCGAGTAACCGAATACATTGAACTGGCCCACGTTGTTTGGAATAAAATCCAAGCCAGTCCTTCTGGTCATGTCATTAGTCACACGAGGGTCATCATAACCATATCTGTCCCTGAATCCTCCGTCATTGATTCCGGCATCATGGATGGCAGCCTGCAAAGCACCCCGAAAACCTTGACGACTTTCCTCAGTCTCGTTCGGCCATGCACTCTTATGCAATGTCCTGACTGTTTGGTATCCGGGAGGGTTGGACAAGCGCCGATTGACAAAATCGCCCATGGAAAGGAAAGGTCCTCTGAATTTCACTTCCTGCACGATCTCCTCGGCCAAGCGATGAAGTTGGTCCTCGTTGAGTGTAGCAAAGCCAGTCCAGAAATCTTGATTGAAATCGCCCGATTCCGGATCAACCGGTTCTCCCGCGGAAACACTCAACCTGGGAAAGGGAAATTGGTCGGAACCAAAATCCAAGGTAGTGCTTTTGCGCCCGTTGGCGGCGAGTTCGTAGTCGTCCTGCATGTCGCGCACCAGCAATTTGTTTTGGGACAAACTGCCGAGTTGGGCTTTCCAGGCCTCAACTGAAGTGGAGTTAACGTTAAAGGCACCATCGATCAACAGATTAGCCGCCGCCTGATGGAAATCACGCAATTGCTCCAATGGTGACATTTCGTCATTCGGAGATAGACCGTCAATTCCATCATAGTAGACCATCCTGGGATTGGGAAGAGGTTTCCTGGAATCAATGTAATCCTGGTCGAAATTCTCAAAGGGTGGGAATTTCCCCGTGTTCAAATCATTGGTCGGGACGGAGGAGAAGAAAAAGCTATCCCAAAGGGTTTCGTTGGCGTAATAGGAATAGTCTATGATTGTGTTTTGGTGCTCATTTCCGCCCCTCTTTTTGCTACCCGCATAATCCAAGGGGACCACCGACAACTGGTTGTAGCGAGTCCATTTGCGGTTTCGTGAAACGAGAGAGGTGGCATAAGAATTGCCAATCGCATAGGTTGGACTGTTTCCAAAATAACACATGTTGACGTGTTGGAGTGCTGCCAGTGACATAATGGGCTGGCGAGGGATATCAAAGAATACGGCTCTAGATGAACGGGGCAGTATTTGCTCTTCGCTGTTTCTTCGGGAAACTCGATGGAAACCGGCGACGTCAAAGCTGTGACCTTGATAACCGTAGTAAATCCTGCCCCCGCTACTATAGAAATCACCGGACAAACTTTCATCGGGATTTGGATTGGCCTCGAAAACTACCCCGCTATCATCGGTAAGGTCTGTATCTCCAATCCCCTCATCCAAGTCTGTTTCCTGTCCTCTCCACCACTGATCGCCCTGTCCAAGATGCCAAGGATCGACCAAGGACCGAGGGTTATGCTCAAGGAAAACTAGCTCGGGATTATGGTGATAAGTCGTCAACCGACTATGCAACCGGGGGCCAATCACTCGACTGGGGTCGGCCACCACGATGTCGGCACGACCGTAATCTTGATAACTTCCACCGCTATTCAATCCGATGCTGTTGATCCCTCGATTGATTTTCTTGATGGGATGCCTAGTGCCATCTTTTATCATGAACAAGGCGGAACCCAAAACTCTGGGATTCTTGCTGGCCGCATCCAATTCCTCCTCACGCTGGAAAGCTGGCAGAGCATAACCACCAATTCCACCCCCGGAATAAACGAAGGTAACCGGTTCGTCCGCTGGAATCGGCGGGCACAATTTCAAAGGCACGTTGTAATGCAAATAGCTTTGGAAACCCAAATGGTTTCGTAGTTCGAATATATGGTCGTCCGAAGGATGGAAACGTGCTGATTTGGCCAAGGTGAAATATAGTTTTTCACCGGGAGCCAAACGCACGGGATTGGTACGCAAGAGCAAAGGGTGTCTGAATTTGAGGTTTCCGGGAACGGGATGCCAATGACCATTGCCCCGAACCCAACCACTCACACTTTCGTGCTCCTGGGGGCGAGGAGCATAGCGATACAGGTGAAACGCCTTTCGATGCATTGAGCGCGGAACGCTGCGTAATCCGGTTCCTATGGAAATGTTGTTCGTGCCGCCGCCGCCTTGGCCAGGGCTCTGTCCATAAGGGATGTTGCGCCCCCGCTTGGAACCAAGAAAAAGACTGTGCATAGTATTGATTTCAGTTACTCGGACACGCTGATCGGGGTTCCACCAAGGTGGGTTGGGGTGTGGTTTTGAGTAATTACGAAAGCTCAGTCGACCATCCCCGTTCTTATCCCAATAACGGCTTTTCCTGTTAATGTTATTTGCCACCTCATATGCCATTACCGCCTCCGACCATTGCGTCCTAACGTTGGAAGGATACACCCAAAACTTGGGGTCTGGACGCCACAACAGTTCATATTGGGCAGCTTCGAGTTCGACGTTATATGGATTCCATAAAGCCAATGAAGGAAAAATGGCTATGCGGGCCCGATAAAGCGGCACACCTTTGGAATTAGTGTCACCTGTGGGGACCATTTCCAAGGTATGCCCCACCTTGGCCTCTAGCAAAAGCGGGGTAATGGCATTTGTTTGCGGTTCTATGCGATTATCTATCTCAGTCCAGAATTCACCGTTGCGATTCGGGTAACTGTCAGGATCCACGGGGCGGGGCGCCAAGCGGGCTTCCAGTGGATCACTGGAGTTGAAGGTCACTTCCCGATAAAGATTGTAATAATCCTTTACAATGTCCCAAGGTGGACCGGCCATCCATCGCATCTCATCGAAGAACCCGAACGTCCACTTCAAGTTCCTGTTACCGTCCTTGGACCAATCGAGGGGATCGTAATCCTTTCTGTAAGGAATGTAGTCCTTGAAGATCGGCATGCCTGCCAAATTGGATTCGAATTGGTTTTCATCACCCAGACCCGCAGTTAAATCACGTTTCAGCCCACCTTTAAGGACATCCGAGATGACACCATAAGAATCAGCCGTCAGGGTGTGAAAATAATCCTTCATGGGATCCGGGTCATCGTCACTACCAGAGAGAGCGTATTGAAGTTGCGGTACGCTGACGACTTGTTCGAGCTTGCTCGAATCAACGGATGAAAGGTCGGTGGAACTGTTTGGAAGTTGAGCAAGGGGCAAGTTTGGGCCTGGTGATGCCTGAAAACGTCCGATGTTCTTTAAAAAGTCATTTTCAGGATCGGGTTGGAGAGTGGCTTCGGGTAAATTGACTTTGGTCTTCACTCCCTCGTCCCCCACCCAAAAGGCATAGAATCCAGTTGTCTTTCGAGATCGGGAGCTTGCATCCAAGCCATTGGGAGACATCAGGACGGAAGCTCTCGATGCCTTGACTCTTTCCTCCGGTTGAGAAACAGAGTTATTTACCAACCAAATCGAATCCGAGGAATATTCCGGATCAGGCAGACCAGTTGAGGGTCGCAGGTAAGAACTGTCCTTTATGTCCAGATTCTCATTCCCGCTGACCAACCAGACAAGTTCTTTCTCCGGATGAGGATCCCAGTTGGGATTGGGGGGATCATCCCATGGCTCGGAGGTGGCTTGACCGGAAGGAGTGAGTAAAGCTGCCGGATCCCGTTTCCATACTCCCGTCCAGTGAGGTTGATCCACGGCATCCATCTCGGGAGTGTAAGGATCTTCGTCTAAAATGGCTCCCGTGGCCGTAACTCTTTGGTCCGGACCAGCATGCTGCTGCAATTCACCAATCGCTACCAAGAGGCCTAATTTGGCATGTGCCCTGGCCAAGGAATAGCTCTTGAGGGAAGAGGACATGCGAGACTCCACCGCAATGTAGGAAATCAGCGCAAGGACCAAAAGAAACAGAAAACTGAGAAGGGCCAAGGCAAGCACCAAGGCAAAGCCTTGTTGTGAATGTTGTTGGGCACCAGAAGATATGACTGGCTTATGGGAGTTACGAATCATCGTAGCGTAAAAACAATCTAAGCCGAATACCAAACGGCTTCAAGAAATAATCTCTCGAAATTAATTGAGAAGGTTTACTTGATAAAGCTCCCGCTGATATCAGCGGGAGGGAATGGATTTAATGTCTTCCTCGGAAGGCCAAAACTTCTCCACCTCTTCGAGCGAGGGAATTTGTCGGGGACGAACCAATCGAAAACCTACAAAGATGGCATCCGTGTGATACCAGACACTTTGCGGAAGCTGTGGATCCTGCTGTTTCCAAGCTAAGTTGGATCCCATACGGGCGGCACTACGATGCTTAGCGGACCCGTCATCCCAAGAACCTCCTTTAACCAAGCGAGGATAGAGGGTATTGGGAGCCACCAATGGATTAACTACTAATTTCGAGGGAGGCTTGGCAGCGGGCGGAACATATTGATCCAAGACCCATTCCCAAACATTACCATGCATGTCATGGAGACCCCATGGATTAGCGGGCTTCTGCCCTACTTTTTGGTATTTGAAGCGACTGTTTCCGAGGTGCCAAGAATGCTTGGATAGTTCCGATTTATCATTGCCAAAGCTATAGGCTGTATCCGTTCCTGCCTTGCATGCATACTCCCATTCCGCCTCGGTGGGCAGGCGATAAAACACCCCGGTGCGAGCACTGAGCCACATGGTGTACATCTTGGCTGAAAGTTGTGTCATGCAAATCGCGGGATAACCACTTTTGCCCATGCCAAAAGTCATGTCCGTGTAAGGAGCGGTAGGTTTGGTTACGCCATCGGAAAGCTTGTCGGCTTCGGTTGTCTCGAGCTTCTTGTATTCCCGATTGTCCTTATCGAGATTTAGCATCCACAATTCATACTCGTCCCAAGTCAGCTCATATTTGCCCATCCAGATATCGGAAACTTGCACCTTATGGGCCAAGTGTTCCTCCTTACTGCGGTTCGGGTCGTTGGCGGCACTACCCATAACGAAAGTTCCACCTTGGATGGGGACCATGTCGAAGGAAAGGTCGGAAGTGGGGATTTTTTGAGTGTAGGCAACAAAGCCATCATTCAAGGCTCCTGGCTTAAAACCCAAATTTTGGTAGAGTTCTTTCGGCATCATGCCCAAGACCGTGAGGTTCTTTTTCTTTGCTTCCAAGGTGATGTTTTCGGGCCACTCCGCCCCTTCCTCAATCCAGCGCCGCAACATGTACAAATCATCAGGACTCAAGGGATCGTTGCCTTCGGGGGGCATGACGTCCTCGTCGTCGGGGGGCAAGGCGCTAAGTACCCAAAAGTCGCTTTCAAGGGGCTCCCCCGGAACCAAGTTCGTTTCAGAAGCAAAGGCATTCTCAAAGGTATCCAGACGCAACTTGCCTTTCGCCTTGTCCTTGCGGTGACATGAGACGCAATTTTGTTCGATGATAGGTTGGACATGCTCCTCGAAAGCGATGGTCTTGGGTAAGCGCTTGTGGACGACAAGCTTCACGCCGTCCGGCCACTTGGCTCCTTCCTTGATCCATTGCTTGAGAATTTCCTGCTCGGGCTTGCGCAAGGGATAGTCCTTGTCCTCGTTCTTTATCGGGGGCATGATCTCATCGTCATCGGGAGGCAGGGTAGTCATCCAGTAAAGGGAGCTTTCCTCGGGATCACCGGGGTTGATGACATCTTTTGACTTGAAGGCGAACTGCTTTTCGTCGAGGCGTAGTTTACCCTTAGCGTTGTCGGCCCTGTGACAACTGACGCAATTGAACTCGAGAACTGGTTTCACGTCCCGAATGAAGTCGATTTCCGCCATCAGCGTACCGCCAAAGCAGAAAATGCCGATCGAGGAAAGGAAGGAGAAGTGTTGTAACCGATTCATAAGGGGTGTTCTATGGGCGTGCTCCACAAGGACAAATAGAATGACAAGCCTTTCTTTATCCCAAAAAGTTGGACAAGGGGGAAGAAAAAACTCCAAGAGAATGATGTTCGAGCTATTGAAAAGTGAACAAATATGCGGTTACTAGCACATATTGCGGGCATGCTTTGGATGGCTCACGGATTGGAGTCCGCCCCTACGCAACGCTTTGTTTTTGTCGAAAAGCAAATGGGCGCAGACTTCAGGATCGTGCTCTATGCTAAAGAAGCAAAGTTCGCGAAAGCCGCGGCCAAGGCAGCTTTTGACGAAGTGAAACGCCTCAATGCAATCTTTAGTGATTACGAAGCGGAAAGCGAATTGAGTCTGCTATCAGCAAATTCAGGGAAAGGGAAAAAATTGTCCGTCAGTGAGGATTTGTGGACCGTTCTTTCTGCTGCTCAATGCCTTTCGACACAAACCGATGGCGCATTCGACGTTACCGTGGGCCCATGCGTTCGCTTATGGAGAATCGCCCGTTTCCGAAAAACACTTCCCGCAGTGGATAAAATAGCTGCAGCCAAATTGGCCATGGGATACCAAAAGCTCCTGCTTTACCCCGAGGCAAAAAAGGTTCAGCTAAAAGACCAAAACATGATATTGGATTTAGGTGGGATTGCCAAAGGGTACGCAGCGGACAAAATGCTGGAGATTCTAAAAGAGAAAGGAATGCTGTCCGTACTAGTCGATGCAGGAGGAGATTTGGCCTTGGGAGATGCGCCGCCAAACAAAAAAGGTTGGCGAATAGAAATAGGTGGGCGCAAGCATCCGGATCTGCCTGTTTTAGAGCTAGCCAATTGTGCCGTAGCCACCTCTGGAGACATCGAGCAATTCGTGGAAGTGGACGGGGAACGTTATTCACATATAATTGATCCTCGCACCGGCATTGGCCTGACCGCACGGCTTCAAGTCACGGTAGTGGCTCCGAGTGGCATGCAAGCTGACTCTTTGGCCTCCGCCCTCACTGTGTTTGGACCCGAAGAAGGTAGGTTGCTTATTAAAAAACTATCCGGGGTAGAGTCTTATTTCGTGCAAGGACATGCAGCAGATAGGACCCTGACCCGGATCAAGGCAGAATAAGCAACCATTTGACTCTTTCAAACCAAAGCCGAATCACCGAATCCAAGGAAACAAACAATGAACAAATTAAATTACATATTCGTAGGAATCATTCTGGTACTATCTTCGGTACTGTTCATGGGACAAAACAACCGCCGGGACCTGCGGATTATCTACCCCGAACAAAACAGAGACTACCGCGTGATGTCGTCCGATCTACTAAACAATGGATACGACTTGAAATTCGTGTTCTACGGAGAAAAGGGTCAGACTGGGATGGTTTTCGTACGCTAATCGGTTATCATGTCAAATCGCTCGCTGGTATCGTACTCCAAATGGCAAACCAAGATGAAATAGGATTAACCAATTTTATCTCGGTGAAAACGATTAACTAAAATGCGAATATGGTCTTTGCGTCCCACCTATCTTGATCCCAAAGGTATCGTCGCGTTGTGGAGAGAAGCCCTTTTGGCTCAAAAGGTTTTGCTGGGGCAAACCAAAGGGTATCGCAACCATCCGCAATTGGAACGCTTCAAGGCATGCCCATCTCCTTTGGGCGCAATAGCGGACTACCTCCGCGAAGTAGCTGCTGATGCGGTCAGGCGAGGTTATTCATTCGACCACTCGAAGATCGAATCCGTTTCGCTGGGGGAGCGATTACCTGTGACTATGGGACAAATCAAATTTGAACGTTTGCATTTGGCGGAAAAACTAAAACGCCGAGCGCCCGAACAAGTTCCGCCTCCCAATTCACCATTGCCTCACCAGCTATTCAAAGTCGAGCCTGGGAGCCTAGAAAATTGGGAGCGCACTTAAAACATATTTTGGCGTGACCCTTAATGGTAAAAACCTTTCAATGAATTCCTTTTACCCGACAACCCATTCATTCGCATGAAATTCATTCTTGCAGTCTCCGTCTTGTTATCCCTTTGGGGGTCAGTTGCTCACACCATTGCCCGAAAGCCAAACTTCGTCTATATCATGGTCGATGACGCTGGCTACGGCGACTTTTCCTGTTTTGGACAGAAGCATTTCAAGACGCCAAGCGTAGATCGCATGGCAACGGAGGGCATGAAACTGACTGACTTCTACGCCGCTAGCACTGTATGCGCTCCGTCTCGATGCAGTTTGATGACCGGCATGCACACGGGACACGCAAGGATACGAGGGAATAGGGAAATACAACCAGAGGGCCAATCCCCCTTGGCTGATTCTGCCGTCACGATACCGGAAGTTTTGGGGAAAGCAGGTTATGTCTCGGGCATGTTCGGCAAATGGGGTCTCGGGGCACCCGGCTCGGAGGGTGATCCCATGAATCAAGGCTTTGATCGTTTTTATGGCTACAACTGCCAAAGACAGGCCCACACCTTCTACCCCTCCCACCTTTGGAGCGATCGCAAGAAAGTGAACCTCGATGGTAAAACCTACTCTCATACCTTGATTGCGGAGGAATGCCTCAAGTTCATTCGCAAAAACAAGGCAAAACCCTTCTTTTGCTACGTTCCCTTCACCATTCCCCATGCAGCGATGCATGCGCCTGAGGAGCGGGTCGCCCCATGGCGCAAGAAATTCCCGGAGTTCGAGAACGTCATCGGCCGCTATCGCGGTCCCCAAGTAAAAAACCCGGTGGCTGCCTTCGCCGCCATGATGACTCTATTGGACGAAGACGTCGGAAGAATTCTCGATCTCCTCGAGGAACTTGGCATCGCGGAAGACACCTTGGTCATATTCACCTCGGACAACGGCCCACACAAGGAAGGCGGACACAAGCCCGATGTCTTCGATAGCAATGGGCCGTTACGCGGATACAAGCGGGACCTGTACGAAGGAGGCATTCGTGTCGCCACGGTGGCTTGGTGGCCCGGCAAGATCAAGCCAGGTTCAGTCAGTGGCCACATTGGAACAGGCTGGGACGTGCTACCAACCTTTTGCGAACTGGCGGAAATCAAGACGCCGAAGGGATTGGACGGACTTTCCTTCGCCCCAACCTTGCTTGGCCAGAAGAAAAAGCAAGGGAAGCGGGATTACGTCTATTGGGAATTTCACGAACGAGGCGGCAAACAGGCAGTTCGCAAGGGGAAGTGGAAAGCGGTTCGCCTGGGGGTTCGAAAAAATGCCGATGCCCCGATTGAGCTCTATGATCTTTCAAAGGATATCGGTGAAATCAAGAACGTCGCGGACAAGCATCCTGAATTGGTCAAGGAATTGAGCAAGGTGATGGCCGACTCCCACACCACCAGCCCGACTTTCCGCTTCTTGCCGGGAGAATAATTTTATCAAATCGCCAAACCAAAATGAAAAAAGCACTCCAGTTCGCCATACTTCTAATCGCCTTCAGCTTTCCAGTCATATGGACTCAAGCTGCCAAACCCGCTTTCGGAAAGCAGCCCAACATCGTCTTGATGATAACAGATGACCAAGGCTACGGCCCCATGGGCAAGCACGGCAATCCTTGGATAAAAACCCCCAACCTCGATAAGCTTCATGGCCAAAGCACGCGCTTCGAAAGGTTTTTGGTCAGCCCGACCTGCTCCCCCACCCGAGCAGCACTCATGTCCGGCAGACATCCCATGAAAAACGGCATCACCCACACCATACTGGAACGCGAGCGCATGGCCCTGAGCACAGTCACCTTGCCGCAGGTGCTGGCCAAAGTAGGTTACGTGAGCGGCATTTTCGGGAAGTGGCACTTGGGTGACGAGGAGCCTTACCAACCCCATAAGCGAGGCTTCGACGAGGCGTTCATCCATGGAGCCGGCGGCATCGGGCAGGCCTACAAGTGC
>PAZC01000051.1 GCA_002716045.1 Opitutia bacterium | reverse complement strand
TTTCTGTGGCTCACGGCAGCTTCCGCCGCCAACGAACAACTAGCGCCGCTCACTGTTGGGTGGAGCACAGTTATCGCTCTCTACGTGGTAGGTATAAGTTTTTTCGCGCGCGGAGAATCAACTGGAGGCTCTGGACGTAACCTCCTGGCCATCCCACTGCTTTACAGTCCACTCGCCTACGCTCTATTCATAATATTGACCGCTACACCCCACCCCGAACCCCAAGCGATGCTTGCCTGCATGGTGGGTGCATTGGTTGCAGCGCGACTTGCCACCTTCAGCATGAAACGCATGAGATCTGGGCAACCCGGTTGCATCGGAAAAGGAGTGAGCCTATTGCTGGCAGGCATCGCGGCAAGTGACGCAGCAGCAGCAGGAATGCTTTTGCCAGTCGCCGGATGGGGCTGTTTGGCTGGTGTCCCAATTGCCTTGGCCCTGCAAAAGAAGTTTGCCGCGACTTGATGGTTTCGTGTAATATCAAATCCAACCCCATGGAAAGAACCCACACTGTCATACGTAGAAATCTACGGCTAGACTTCCCGCACTCCGTTTATTTTACGAGGGAAGCCTTCTCGACAAGCAACGAGACATTGGCCGAAATCTTACGTCCCACCCGGGAAGGCCGGCGCGTGAAGGTTATGGTTTATCTGGACGAGGGCCTCCTTGACGGCAACCCCAACCTGCCTAGGCGAATAGAGCAATACTTTCGCGCCCACGAGGAAACTTTGAATCTCGTTCATGCCCCCATTTTCCTGCCTGGCGGGGAACCGGCAAAGAACGACTGGCAATTGGTGGAGCAAGTATGGAAAAGTTTTAACGACAATGGTCTTTGTCGTCATTCCTATGTTGTGGTGGTAGGTGGTGGTGCTGCCCTCGACCTGGTGGGGTTTGCCGCCAGCACAGCTCACAGGGGAATTCGTTTGGTTCGTCTTCCAACCACCACTTTAAGCCAAGGCGACGGGGGCGTGGGGGTGAAGAATGGGGTGAACTTCTTTGGGAAAAAGAACTGGGTCGGCACCTTTGCCACTCCCGACGCAGTGGTTAATGACTTCACCCTGTTGAAGGCTCTGCCTGAAAACCAAAAAAGGGCGGGTTACGTGGAAGCAGTCAAAGTCGCCTTGATTCGAGACAGAGCCTTCTATGGATTCATCGAGGAAAGAGGAGAAGAACTGGCTGCCTTCGATGAAGATTCGATGGAGCAAGTTATTCGCAAAAGCGCCGCACTGCATCTTGATCACATTTCCAGTTCGGGTGACCCATTTGAGAAAGGCTCGGCCCGTCCGCTGGATTTCGGCCATTGGGTTGCTCACAAACTGGAACAAATCTCAAACTTCCGAATAGGGCATGGAGAAGCTGTTGCAATCGGCTTGGCAGTGGACTTGACATACTCGGCCCGCGTGGGACTCCTGAAACAGGAAACCTGCGAACGGATCCTGTCCCTTCTCGAAACACTCGGGTTTGAAATTTTCGACGATTTGCTGTTGTCCAACAACAAAGAAGGAGAATGCATCATACTCGAAGGCCTCGAGGAATTTCGTGAGCATCTCGGTGGGCAACTCACCATTACCTTGATCCAGGGCATCGGCGAAGGCATCGAAGTGAACGCCATGGATCGTACTGAAATCCTCGCTTCGGTGAACGATTTGCGCAAACGCCACCTCGCTGCGCCAATCACCTAGCGGCATGGCCACGTCCGAGCAGGACGGAGCAAATAGGGTAGCCATTCTTAACGTGGTGGGCCTTACCCGGCGTCATTTGGGAGAGAATACGCCAAGATTACAAGCTTTCGCCAAACGCAAGGATCACGCCTTGTTGACTATCGAGCCTATCCTGCCCGCAGTAACTTGTACCGCTCAAGCAACATACCTGACCGGAACGATGCCTTCCGACCACGGCATCGTAGCGAACGGATGGTATGACCACACGCTCAACGAACATCACTTCTGGAAACAATCCAATCGTTTGGTGAAAGGGGAAAAACTATGGGAGATTCTCCGTCGAGAAAACCCCCAACTGACCTGTTCAAAGCTCTTTTGGTGGTTCAATATGCATTCGACCGCGGACTACTCCATCACTCCACGCCCACTTTATCGTTCCGATGGCTTGAAGAGTTTCGACATTCATTCTCACCCACTTTCGGTTCGTGATAAAGTGAAAGCCGAACTAGGTGATTTTCCGTTCGCTTCCTTTTGGGGACCAAGGGCGGGGATAGAGTCCTCCCGTTGGATTGCGGAATCAGCTAAATGGATGGAGGAAATGCATTCCCCCGACCTTTCCCTCGTTTATTTGCCACATCTCGACTACGACCTCCAGCGGTTAGGTCCAAATCATCGGGACATTGCCAAGGAATTGAAAGCCATAGATGAACTGACCGGCAACTTGATCGATTTCCTGGAAAGACGAGGCATCCGCGTGGTCATTCTCTCCGAATATGGCATCACGGAAGCCAACAAGGTGATTTATCCTAACCGCGCTTTTCGCGAGAAGGGATGGTTAAACCTAAAGGACGAACTCGGACTGGAATACTTGGACTGCGGTGGTTCGCGAGCCTTCGCCTTGACCGATCATCAAATCGCTCACGTCTACCTCAATGACCATTCCCCCTCCTTTGCGAATAAAGTTCGTTCTTCACTGGAAAAAATGGATGGAGTCGCCCAAGTACTCGACAAGGAAACGCGCAAACAAGCGGGGCTTGATCACGAGCGAGCGGGCAACCTCATTGCCATCGCCGAGGAAGGCGCATGGTTTGCCTACTACCACTGGATGCATGACGACAAGGCGCCGGACTTTGCCCGATGCGTTGACGTTCACCGCAAATACGGATACGATCCAACCGAGCTCTTCGTTGATCCCACCATTGCCTTCCCCACGACCAAGGCAGCCTTTAAATTGATACAAAAAAAACTAGGGTTTCGCATTTTCATGGACCTTGTTCCCCTCGATGCCACCTTGGTAAAGGGAACTCATGGAGCCATCCCTGACGCAAAGGTTGACTGGCCTATTTTGATTGGTCCCGCCTCCATCTCCCCCGAAGAAGAAATCCCCGCCATCGAGGTAAAAAACAGACTGCTCGAGGTTTGCTCTAGAAGCCTCTGAAAAATTCCCGCAAATAGATTGCAGTTTACTCTTGCAGGTTTGCCTCCCGCTATCGTTTCATAGTTTTTTATTACCCAGCGCCTATCTTGAATACGATCCTGAAAAACTTAGCTTACACTCCAACTTCGACAGTTGGCGCTGAATCAGGAAAATAATTCATGAAGGCAAGTAGTTTCATTTTATGCTTGTGACCTAAAGCCAGTTCGCGAGTTTCCTCTTCATTAACAAACAAAAACCCGAAAAATTAAATCAATCGTGAGCGCAGCCACCAAAAAGACCACCACCAAGAAAGCTTCCGCCGATGACGAAAAGATGGCCAAGGCCCTCGTCGAGGCATATGAAAAATTAAAGGATCAAGTTCACAAAGTCATAGTTGGCCAGGATGACGTCCTGGAGCAGTTGCTCATCGCCATGCTAGCCCGGGGACACTGTCTTTTGGAAGGAGTTCCCGGTTTAGCAAAGACACTAATGGTTCGATCGTTGGCTCAAGCCATCAACCTGAGCTTCCGACGCATTCAGTTTACTCCCGACCTCATGCCAGCGGATATCACGGGCACTGACATCATCCAAGAGGACAAGACGACTGGACATCGCGAACTGGTCTTCGAGAAAGGTCCTATCTTCAGTCAGATCGTGCTAGCCGATGAAATCAACCGGACACCTCCCAAGACACAGGCTGCATTGCTCGAGGCCATGCAGGAACATGACGTCAGCGTGGGAGGCAAAACCTATCACTTGGAAGAGCCTTTTTTCGTCTTGGCCACGCAAAATCCAATCGAGCAGGAAGGTACCTACCAACTCCCCGAGGCACAACGCGACCGCTTCATTTTTCAGGTTCTCGTCGATTATCCCTCGCGAGATGAGGAACGACAAATCGTGGAGCAAACCACTTCTACCTTTGAGTCGGCGCTCAAGCCGGTACTGGATGGCAAAACCATCATGCAGTGCCAAGAAACCGTAAGGCGAGTCCCCGTCCCGGAGCATGTTTATGATTTCGTGCTAGACCTCGTTCGCATGGCTCGTCCAAACGAAGAATCCGCCCCGAAATGGGTTAAGGATCTCGTCGATTGGGGCCCTGGTCCACGTGCTTGCCAGCAACTCATCCTAGGGTCAAAAGTGCGTGCACTTCTTCGCGGAAGATACCATGTAACGACTGATGACATCGAAGCTCTCGCCCACCCTGTTTTGCGCCACCGCATCGTCCCCACCTTCAATGCCGAGGCCGAAGGTATTACAGTTGAGTCCCTCATCGACCGGCTTCTCAAGGAAGCGCCGAAGAAGGAAGAAGCTGTGATGTAAGCGAAGTTTCTCGCCAAATCTCTACAATAGCAGCACCGCGAGAAGAGAGCGCCGCATGGCCAAAGTAACGGACTATCTAAATCCACAAGACCTTGCCCGGTTGGCCAACCATCAGGTATTGGCGAAGCGAGTGGTCGAAGGATTTTGCTCGGGTCTGCATCGCTCGCCGCACAAGGGATTCAGCGTCGAGTTCAAGCAGCACCGCCAATATGTTCCGGGAGATGAAATTCGTCACCTAGACTGGAAAGTTTACGGAAAAAGTGATCGCTTCTACATTCGGGAATATGAGGAAGAGACAAATCTTCGATGTAACATCCTCTTGGACGCAAGTGGTTCTATGGCCTACGAGGGCACTCGCACGCAAGGATTCAGCAAATTGCATTATGCCTCCCGACTCGCCGCCTGTCTGTCCTACATGATCTTGCGGCAAACTGACAGCGTGGGGCTGGTAACCTTCGACGTCAAAGCTCGCAAGGTATTGCCCCCAAGAGGACAGGCAGCCCACGTTCGGAACGTGATCGATGTTCTGGAGGACACTTCACCGGGAGGAGAAACTGATCTTGGCGCCGTCTTTCACGAATTGGTTCCAAAATTGAAGCGCCGAGGCTTGGTCATCATCATATCAGACTGTTTCGGCGACCTCGATTCGGTAATGAACGGCTTGGCTCACTTTCGTCACGCCAAGCACGACGTCGTGATCTTCCAGATATGGGATCCTGACGAACTGGATTTCCCGTTTCGGCAATGGACCCGGTTCGACTGCCTTGAAATGGCAGACAAAAAACACACGGTCGATCCGTCACATCTTCGTCAAGCTTACTTGGAAAATCTCGAGAAATATCGCGAAAATTTCACCAAGGGGTGTCACCGGAACCGGATCGATCTCGTTCCGATGACCACTGACCAGCCTTACGCCGAAGCCCTGTCTTATTATTTAGCCCTGCGCAAGCGCGGTGGCGCTCCCTCGAGAAGATGACCTTTCTCAACGTTGCCTTGGCTTTCGGAGCGGCTGCGGTCGTCATTCCCCTGCTGATCCACATTTTCAATCGCAGCAGGTTCAAGATAGTGAACTGGGGAGCAATGCACCTGCTGGAGTCAGTCTTGCGGGTGAATCGCCGTCAAGTTCAGCTCGAGCAAATAATCCTTTTGATCATTCGTTGCGCCATACCTATTCTATTGGCGCTTTGTCTGGCTCGTATGGTGGTAACGGAATGGGGACCTTTCCTCAATCGAGTCATTCTACCCTTGGTCGCACTCGGTTTCCTAATCCTCGTGGCCCTCATTCCAAAGTTCAAGAAACTCTTCTGGACGCTTTGCATTGCCTGCGTGCTGTTTTCCCTTGGATCGGAGGCTGGCATCATAGAGTTGGGAAATGAAAAGGACGAGGAGCTTGCCTTATCGGGAGAAATTCCCGCCTCTACAGTCATCTTGCTCGACGACAGTTTCTCGATGAACGCAGACGGAGGTTTCGAGAAAGCTCGCGGCTTTGCCGCTGGCTTGCTTGAAAACCTTAAAAAAGGATCGGATGCCTCGGTGGTGCGCATGGGAGGAACGGCTTCACCGATTTTCGCAAAACCCACCTCCGAAACCAAAACCTTGAGTGATCGCTCAAGCGCGCTGATTGCGAATTATGACCGCGTGAATCTTGCCGAATCTCTAGATGAAGGCATATCCGCGGTACACGAAGGCCGTAACGCGAAAAGGGAAATTATATTGGTTTCAGATTTCCGCAAGGCCGATTGGGACGAAGTCGGGGGCTCTCTATCGAGCCTGAGAGAACGTATCCAGAACGAACCGGTCAAGCCTGCAATCACCTTCATTGACGTCGGCGGAACCTCCCGTGAAAACGTCTCGGTCGAAAGGATCGAACTCTCTGCCAGCTCCGTGGGAGTCGGACAAAAGGTTCTGGTGCGGGCAGAACTTCGAAACCATGGAAGTTACAGTTATGATCAAGGCGACCTCATGGTGAGGCTACATATCAACGAAAGTACGGAAGCCGCCGACCAAGCTCCCGTTTCTCTGGGACCAGGTGAAACAGGGCAAGTGCTTTTCGCTTACAAATTCACCGAATCCGGATCCACCACCGTTACCGTGGAAGTGGGTGCTAGCGACGCTTTGGATAACGACGACCGCCGCTCAGCCTCGATCAACGTATTGGATCGCATCGGGGTACTGCTGGTGGATGGTTCTCCATCCAAGGATTGGCTTCGCGGGGAAACTGATTTCCTGAACCTCCCCCTCACTCCATTCGAGGAAACAGCACAAAAATGTTCGGTCGAAACCAAGGATCTGATCGAGGCCACGGTTGTAAATAATGACAATTTCGATCCAGCGAAACACTTGGAAAAACAAAGCGTGGTGGTGCTCGCCAACGTGGCGAGCCTGAAGGAAGGTCACGCTGGGGCATTGACCGATTTCATACGCAACGGCGGAGGTCTCTGGCTTTGCCCAGGAGACGAAGTGGACGTCGATTGGTACAATGAGATTCTCGGATCCGCGGAAAATGGCTTGCTCCCTCTTCCCCTCCGCAACTTGGGTGGAAGCCAAACCGACGATTCCCTTCGCACCAGGGTGGTGGCTTCTCATTTCGAGCATCCTGCCCTCTCGCTCTTCAACGATCGACGAAACGGAAACTTGGCCGATGCCGACCTGTGGACTTGGTACAGACTGGACGAAACTGATGAAAATCAAGCGCGAGCCACTACCGTCCTCGCACGACTGGAAACTGGAGAAGCCTTCATTGCCGAAAAGAAGTTGGGCAAAGGGGTCATCGTGCAGATGGCAACCTCCATTGATGGAGACTGGACAAACATGCCCGTTCGCTCCTGTTATCTGCCGCTAGTTCAACAAATTGCCACTTATCTCGCCGACCAGGTCACCCCTCCTCGCAACTTGCCGGCAGGAGCTACCCTCACCCATTTTCTCCCGGAAAAGGAGACTGGCAAGACGCTTCAGTTAAACAACCCGGATGGCACCACCCGCGACCTGAAAGCGGTCAAGCGAGGCTCGCGAGCGGTGGTGGAATTTTCCGACACTCGCAATCCCGGAACCTATGAGTTGAGTGGAGAAAATTTGCCCAAAGTGAAATTCGTGGCAAGCGCCTCGCCACGGGAATCACGTCTGGATCGCATCACCAAAGAAGAACTTGTAAACAAAACAAAAGATCTCGGAACAACGGTGGATTACATAGATGCCTCTGAAAAAGATGCCCTCGAGCAATACAAGGAACTGGACGGCAAGAGACGATTTGGTCGTGAAACTTGGAAATTATTGCTCGGAGCTGTGCTCGCCCTTGTGCTGCTCGAACTAATCTTGCAGCGAATTTTCGGGAAAGTCAGAATATGAACGACGAACGGACCGGAAACAGCTTTCATCTTTCAGGTGACCTTGATCCTTGGCAAGGCATAGCGCTAGCTCTTGTTGCCGCTGGTTTGGCTTGGTGGCTTTATCGTTTGGAAACCCGCAAAGGAACTGCCGCGCCACTGGACAAATTGCTTCCTCTACTGAGAGCCGCGGCGGTCGCCCTCATCGTGCTAACCTTGGTAGGTCCAACCATAAGGAGCATAGAAGAAGAAGGTCAACGAGGGCGGGTTATCGTTTTTCTGGACGCCTCACAGAGCATGTCGATAAAGGACGATCACATCTCACCAGGTCGCAAATTGCTCTTGGCCGAGCGTCACGGATGGTTGCCCAAGGACCAAAACTTGCTGGATCCTTCCCTTCAGGACGCAGCCGATCTTTTGGCCGAGGCTCGGATCAACTTGACCGAGGGACTCGAGGATCCCGCAGCCGATCTCACCCAACTTCGCAAAGAATTTGCCAAGAGCACGAAACAGGCAGCCGATCTCCTTGACGGCAAGAATTACGAGGTACCAGCAAGCATGGATCGCAAAGGAGTGCTGCATCATCAAGTTTGGAACGGCATCAACGGAACCACGGTGAACGACCTGAAAAACCAAGCCCGTTTTCGGGAAGGCAAGCCTGATGCCAGCAATTATTTAAAGTCAGCCGAAAGCCCGGTAAACGTGGGCGATAATTTCGGACGCCGCATATATGCAAAAATCATTCCACCCGAAACTGGAGAATATCGTTTTTGGGCATATTCAGATGACGAGTGCGCAGTATACCTGAACAATGCCGGGGCAAACCCAGAAAATGCCCGAGAAATTCTGAGGGTAAATAGCCCTGGCACGAGGAGTTGGTCGGAAGATCGACGCTCCCGAGCCATCACCTTAAGCCAAGGTAAGGCTTATTATTTTGAGATTCTTCACAAGGAAAGTTCGGGTGAAGATTATTGTGCTGTCGGCTGGACCTTGCCAAGCGGCAGACTTGAACGTCCCATTCCCGGAAACCACTTTCGTGCCCCAAATAGTGAAACTGCTCCCACTTTCTCGGAATTGCGTGAAGGCATGCGGGCAGAAGTCGTGAAAATTGCGGAAAGCCTAAAAAAAGGAAGTGGAGAAGCAGCTGAAACTACCTTACGGGACGAACTCGACGAGCTCGCGGAAACAGTCCTATCCTACGAAGGTAACTTTCGGTCTACCTTTGAACTCTATGCCGAAAATTTGGCTACTTCGGATAACGAAAGCATTCGAGCCGCTCTCGCCGACTTTGATGCAACCGGAAGATGGAATCGAGCCACCCGCCTATTGACCAAGCGCGAGGACAGCATCCTGAAGGAATTGTCCGACACCCATGTAATTGAAGTGCGTGCCCTCAATGGATCGGAAGCCGAACCTCTTTGGGATAATCGTGGTGCAGGGGAATTACCCGAGGACTTCGGTCCGTCCGCCGAAACTCGCCGAACCGATATCGCGACTGGCTTGCGATCCACTGTAAAGGCCGACGACGAAGACGATACTTTCATCAAGAGCGAGGATGGGAAGCAACCTCGCTCTGCCGCCGTCATCCTGACCGACGGTTTGCACAACGACGGGGCATCCCCCTTTGAGACCGCCAAGCTTTTGGCGGGCAGAGACCTTCCCATACATGCCATTGGCCTGGGCAGCGACAATCCACCACCCGACTTGGCCGTACTCGAGGTGGAAACCCCTACCAAGGTACTCAAGGACGATCGCTTGCGCGGCTCGGTTTCCTTGAAGGACAATCTTCCTTTTGGCACTGCCTTCAAGCTCGTGGTAACTGACGAACTAGGTGAACAGGTCTGGGAAAAGGAACTTGTCGGGATGAACGCTTTGCGGCGCAGAGTGGATTTTGATTTCCCGATGGAGAAACTAGTCGAAGACAAGCTTTCAGCCCTCGGGTTGGACAAAAGCGTGGAGCGTAATTCAGTTCCTTTTCGCATGAAGATAAGAGTGGAACCGGTGAAAGGAGAAGTTCGAGATGACAACAACGAGCGATCCTTCGCCTTTGACGCCATTACCAAGAAGAATAGCATGTTGATCGTAGATGGGCGTCCTCGTTGGGAAACTCGCTATCTACGAAATCTTTTCGAACGGGATGAGCGATGGAGCGCAACTGCTGTATTTGCGGGTCCTTCATCCGATGACGGATCCCTGCCTCGTGGAGAGGAAGGTGATGTTTTCCCAACGGAGAAAAAGGCTTTGTTTGCCTATGACTTGCTTGTATTGGGTGAAATTGGAAAAGATTTACTGCAGGAAGAGGAGCTTGAATGGATACAGGATTTCGTGGCCAATCGCGGCGGAGGAATCATTCTATTGGACGGTGCCCGGCAAAGGTTTCGGGAATTTGCCCAAGACGATGAAAACCCCATCGCTTCTCTCCTGCCGGTAAAATGGCCTGAGGAAGAAGGTCCCAAGCGACTGTCCCCATATGCCCTTCGCATAACGGAACAAGGAAAGAAAAATCCTGCCCTTTTCCTGCACCCGACGGAGGAAAGAAACGAGGAACTTTGGGGTTACCTGCCCAAACCCGGTTGGGTGGCCCCGACCGAGGCTCTTCCCGGAGCCGAAGTCCATCTTGAAGCCACAATTGACGAAGAAGGAGAAGAAGCCGTGCCCTTGCTTGTTTCTCGCCCAGTTGGAGCGGGCAAGGCTCTCTACGTTGGATTTGACGGTACTTGGCGTTGGCGCTTCGAGGTAGCCGACAAGTACCACCAACGGTACTGGCATCAAATTGCCTCTTGGATCATGGAGCAACCCTTTGCGGTGAGTGACGATTTCGTGGCCATCGATCCAGGAGCCTCCACTTATCGTCCAGGCGAAACCGCCGACCTGCGGGTAAGAGTAAGAGATCGTGACGGGAAACCACTTGATGATCCTGACGCAGTTGTGGAAGCCCTCGTCTGGCGAGATAACAAAGTGGTGGCCACAGTGCCAATGGAAACCAATTCCGAATCGGGAGGTCTTTTTCGCGGCGAAACTCCTGCCCTTTCGCCGGGACAGCACGTCGTTACCTTGCGCGTCAGTGGTTATGGTGAGAATGAACTTCGCAGCAACGTAGAGTTTTTGGTGGAGGAAGCCGAAAGCCCCGAACTGGCTACTTTGACCTGCAACGAGGAACTCCTGCGCGAAGTAGCGGAACTCTCCGGCGGGCGCTTCCTGCGTGAAGAACAAATCGGACGATTAAACGAATTGCTAAAACCCATTAGTTCAGGCAGGCTCATCACCACGGAGATTGCCTTGTGGCAAAGCTATTGGTGGTTCATACCCATTGTTTTGCTTCTGGGAGTGGAACTTTTTCTAAGAAAACGAGCGGGTATGCTCTAATAATTGAACCAAACAAAGATCATGAGTGTTCAAGTAGATCCTATCATTTTACAGAAGTTGGAAGACTTCCGGAGACGGAGGCGTAACCTTATCATATTGCGCGGCCTCTGTTCGCTCGTGATCAGTCTCTTGGCCGTATTCACTGCCATCGCGGTGATCGACTACGTAGTAGCAGACACCGCTTATTTTTTGTCCGATGACTTTAGGACAACCCTCAGTTTCATTGGTTATGCGGTCGTGGTTTACTCGGTTTGGAGAACTTGCGCCCGTCTGTTGATCCATCTTCCTAACCGCAGACAACTGGCGCGTCTCGTGGAGCAGTCCGCCCCGGAATTGCGCGAGGATCTGCTCTCTGCAGTCGAATTGGGCAGTGGCAAGGGTTCGGAACTGGACTCGGAAATCTTCCGCAAGTTGGTGCAAAGAGACGTTTCCCAGCGGGTGGAAGGACTGGACATGAGCGCGGCCCTGCCCTTGAAACGCCTGCAACGTTGGTTGCAGGCAACCTTCGCCTTGATCGCCGTTACCTTCCTGCTCCTCTACGTGCCGGAATTCGGTGGCAAACTTCGACAAGGCCTAGGGCGAGCACTCCTTCCTGGCTCAAACTTCGCTCCCTTGACCGATGTCAGTGTCACCATTCTGGCTCCCGGGAACGATGTCACGATGACCCCCAAAAGTGAACCTTTGCAATTCTTGGTGGCCTTGAAATCGGAGGACAAAGACGGCGGCGAAAACTTTGGCAAAGTGGAACTGGAAACCAAGGCAAAAGGACAATCGCAAAAGCCGCTTGCCATGAACGCCCGCAAGAAAACACAATTTTCGCTCGATTACAACGTTGGTAGAGAAAAATTTGCCTATCGAATCCGTGTCGATGGTTCCCCCCGCACCAAGTGGTTTGACTTGGACGTAGCGGCCCGCCCATTTGTCTTATCTTATACCAAAACCCACCGCTTTCCCGAATACACCAAGCTGGAGTCAGTCACCGTGAAGGAAGAGCGTGGAGACCTTCCGGGAAAGGATCTCAAGGGTTGGGAAGGCACCGAGGTCGACCTTGTCTTGAACCTGAATCAAGCGGTTACGAAAGGATCCTTGGAACTGGATTTGACAGGCGGGGGCTTGTCCAAGCTCGATCTGACTCCCACCGAGGACGGCAAGGGATTAACCACCACGATTGTGCTCACGAAACCAGGCACCTTCCGAGCGACCGGTGTGAAATCCAAGAAAACAGGTTGGGAAAGCACCCCTTCTCAAGCTTATGAAATTGCGGTTCAATTGGATGAAGCGCCCGCTATTCAACTCCTGGAACCAGAAGAAACTTCCTTGCTGCTTCCTCCCGACGACATCCTCCCGATCACAGCCGTAGCGGAAGATGACCTGGCTTTGGACAAGATCGAGTACCAGGTGAAGATCAACAACAAAGGATGGAGAAAAATCCTCGTTCCCGGACTTGAAACACCTATCAACGAAACCAAAGTCGCCTTTCGCTTCGATATCGACCTGCTCGATCTAAACCTTCGTCCAAATGATCGAGCCATCCTCAAATTGGTCGCTTACGACCGCAAAGGCACCACCGGTGAATCCGATCCCATCCAATTGTCCATTGTCTCCCGTGATCTTGACCTCGCGTCAATTGAGATAATCAAACTAAAAGGTCACTTGCTCGAAGGATTGCAAGCGCTCGCAGAATCTTCCGGCAGCCGATTAAAGGAACATAACGAACTTAATGATTCACTACAGGATCGCGAAGGATACATAGGACAAGCCACTTCCTCCGATCTGCGAGAATCAGCCAATGCTCTGACCGAGGAGGCAAACCTTCTATACGAAAAGGCTGTCACCGCTCTCATCGCCATGCCAAAGGGCGCGGATTCGTTCGAGGTCGCCTTCCTTGCACGGGCAATCGCTTCGATTGGGAAATTCCACTCGCGAGGTGCCGTAGGGCACGCCGAAACCTTTCTTTCGCTAGATGACCAAACCAAGCGGAGGGCCCAACTCAGCAAACTGAGAGCAAAGGTTAACGCTGACAATGGTTTCCTCGGGAACGTTCGAAACGTTGTCAAAAGCCTCCTCGTTCATCAGGTGCGCGCAGTCGGGGATTCCTACTTGAAGCAACTAAGGGAAAACCAAGCTGAATTGATCGAAAAAGCGAAGGGAGATTACCATTTGAAACTAGTGGCTCGACGGCAGGGAGTCGCATTGAACCATTGGCGAGCCATTGAAGCCATCTTCAAGGCCTCACAAGACAATTACCGCAACTCCATTATCAAGGGAATCAATCGTGAAGAAGGCTCTCTGAGACTCGCCCTCGAGACAGAACCACCTGACCGAGCCAAGATCGCTCATCACATCAATGGCTGGACCGTCAAGGTCGGGCAGTTCCATGACAACGTCCACGCTGCCCTCCGGAATGACATTCGAAGAGCCTTCATCCTACAAAGCCAATCCTTGTACTGGAATATCAAAAACTCCTCCAATGACCTCAAGGCTTTCGCACAAGAAGTATACATCATAGAACAGCAAGCAAAAGCAAAGAATGCCGAAAGCTCCCTTCATGCCCGAATCATGGCGGAACACCATTGGCCTGCCACGGTAGCGGCCTTGGAGGCGCGCGCTCGAATCGAAGAAGCTCGCAAGGACGCAGACTCCCCTTTTGTCAAGGACTTGGGCCAAACAGGACGCGTGCTGAATCGCCTGCTGACAAGTTACCGTTCGGAGTTGGAGGTTGACGGAGGTCCTCAAGGAAACGCTGAAAAAATATTCAATATCACAAAATTATTTGCCATTTTGGAAACCTATCACGAAGTCGTCGAGGCCTCCGGTTTGGCATCCTCTTTCGCCAACAAGGAAAAATGGGAGATGGTCAAGGCCAGTAACCGCGCGGAGCGAGTCAGGCATTGGACAACCGCATCGGCGCCGTGGAGCATCTTGGCCGGATACGTCGCATCGATCTCGCACATGGACAGCGACCCAGATTCCGTCAAACGACGTAATGAAGCCGCCCAAATTCTCCGAACATTGCCGAGCAAACCCTACGCCAAGGCAATCGATGCGGAAATGCAGAAACGGGTCGATGACAGGGAACGCGCCCCGCGAACCACGAGCAAGGAAGTGGCGCTCGTTCAAGCCGACTTACAGAAAGTTCTTCAGTTGCTGAAACCATCAGTTGTGAAAGCGCGCGAAGAGTTGAACAAGGCCGCCCCTACCCTGTCAGAGCTAGCCCGTCAGCTTGCCGAGAAAGCTCGCAAGGCACAGACGGAATCTGAAGCGATCTCCCAAAAGCCAGAGGATGCCGATGTCGAAGCGCGGCAGGCGACTGCGGAACTACAGAAAAAGCAACGGGAGCTCGGTGACGAAATCGATGGTTTCACCACCGCCCTTCGCCAAGAAGCAAACGTCCAAAACGTTCTGGACAAGGATGGGCGTGAGATTGCGCGTGACGCAGACGATGCGGCCGCTCTTGTGCAAGACAAGGAGAACTCGGCTGAGAGCGCGATCGATCAAGCCCTGCAGGCAACCGATCGTGGAGCCCAAAACGAAAACCTGAACAAGGCAGCCGAAAGCCAAGGCGAACTAGCCGAGGTCTTGGACGTAATCGCTGATCACTTTGAACGAGTGGACAAAGGTGAAGACGTCGCCGAGTCTCGCGAGGAACTTCGCCAAGCAGAAGAAGATCTTGGTATTCAGGAGCAGGTGGAAGAGCAATTTGCCCAAGCTGAAAGATTAGCCGAGTTAGCTCAGTTGTCTCCGGATGAATTACTGGCCGAACTGGAGAAGGAATTGGAAGACAACAAACCCATGCAACAAGAGCTTTCTGAAATCGCAGAGGATACTGTAACCGAAGCGCAGGAAGCTCTTGAGGCAGCTGCCGAGGAAGAGGAGGCCACAGCCGAGGAACTGGAAAATTCCGATGAGGAAATAGTAGACGAGAAAAAGGAATTGACCAAGGAGTTGGCAGATTTGGCCCTCGAAATCAAAAGATTGGCTGATCGAGAAGTCAGGGAAGCCTCTAATTTAGCGCGTCAAGCATCTGCAGGCGAAGCTCTGCAGGAATTGAGCGACACCCGGGAGGAGTTGCTTGATCTTGCTCAAGACACGAAAGAGGAAACCAATCCTCAGGAAACCGCCGCCGAACTGTCACAAATCGCCCAAGACTTGGTCGAACCTCTTCTGGAGGAAGCCAACGACTTGAATGAGGCAGCCGAAGATGCGGAAGCCATTGCTCAACTCACCCCGGAAAAAGCCAAGGAGCAGGCCGAGCAACGAGGCGAGGAAGCTGAAGAAGCCGCTGAAAAAGCCGCACAAGCACAAGCCAAGGCGCAGGAAGCTACAGAAAAAGCCAATGAAGCAGGGCAAGAAGCTGCTCAAGCGTTGGAGGAAGCTTTGCAAGACGCACAAGACGCGGCATTCGCTGAGCAAAATGCTCAACAAAGCGCTCAGGACGCTGCTCAGCAACCAGACAACCAAGCTGCCCAGCAAGATGCTCAACAAGCTCAGCAAGAGGCACAGCAAGCCAAGCAAGAGGCACAAGAAAGCGCTGAGCAAGCACAGCAAGCACAAGCCGAGGCCAACGAATTAGGCAACCAAGCCGATGCAGCGAACGAGCAAGCTGTAGAAGCACGGGACCAAGCAAATGAAGCCCAGCAAAACGCCGCCTTTGCCGAAGAACGGGCAAAACAAAAGGATTGGCGAGTGGCTCAAGCTCAGAAAACTGCTGCGCAAGCACAACAAAAAGCAGATGCCGCTTCGGAAAAAGCAGCTGAACTTGCCCAGAAGGCCCAAGAAATTGCGGAAGCTCTTTCCGAACTTGGCGGCGAGGCAAGCCCCGAGGCAGAGGCATTGGCTGAAGCACAGGAAGCACAGCAGGATATCGGAGAGGATGTCTTCGATGCCGCCCAAGACGTCGCCCGAGCAGCTAGGCATGAGGAGCGACTTGGTAATGAACAAGCCGCCGATGCTCTCTCTGAGATCGCCGAGGGAGCTGAGGATGCCGCTCAACAAGAAGTTGCTGAAGCGGGTCAACAATTACAAAATGCCGAGCTCGCCCAACAACTTGAAAACCTAGCCCAAGACGCGCAAGACATTGCCCAAGGACAGCAAGCTGAACAAGCAGCTCAACAAAATCAACAAGCTCAACAAGCTCAGGAATCTCTTCAGGAAGCCGGGCAAGAAGCTCAACAAGCGGCTCAAAGCCAACCCGATTTCGATGACATCGGTGAAGCAGCTGATGATTTTGCCCAAGAGGCTCAGCAGGCAGCCGATGATTTCGCCCAGGCAGCTGAGCAGGGACAACAACAGGCTCAAGAGGCTCAGCAACAGGCTCAACAAGCTCAGCAAAACGCTCAGCAAGAAGCACAGCAGGCTCAGCAGGCACAACAGCAAGCTCAAGAAGCTCAACAACAGGCTCAACAAGCTCAGCAGCAAGCTCAACAGGCCCAGCAAAACGCCGCTCAGCAGCCACAGGACGCCCAAGCACAGCAAGAAGCTCAACAAGCTCAACAGCAGGCACAACAAGCCCAGCAAAACGCTCAGCAGGCTCAGCAAAACGCCCAACAACAAGCCCAAGAAGCTCAACAAGCTCAACAACAAGGCCAAGAGGCTCAACAAGCTGCTCAAGAAGCGGGACAACAAGCCCAAGCCAGTGAGCAAGCCGCTCAACAGGCTGCGGAATTAGCCGAGGCAGCGGAAGCATTTGCTGATGCCTTCCCTGAGGAACCAGCCTTTGCTGATGCCTTTCCTCAAGACTCACAACCCGAGGACGGTTTCCCTGAAGACAACTTCGGCGAAGCACTTGCTGCAGCCGAGCAAGCCATCGGCGAACAGGCTGAGGCACTGGAAGCATTTGGCGAAGGCCAAGGCGAAGGTCAGGGCGAAGGTCAGGGCGAAGGTCAGGGCGAAGGTCAGGGCGAAGGTCAGGGCGAAGGCCAAGGCGAAGGCCAAGGTCAAGGCCAGGGTCAAGGTCAGG
>PAZC01000046.1 GCA_002716045.1 Opitutia bacterium | reverse complement strand
TTCTTATCTGACCCCCAATGTCTTGACCGGGTTGAACAGCGATGCCCTGAGTCATTGAATCTCCCGTCAGCAACCATTCCACATTTGTGGAATCCCAAACATGATCGGGATTATTAAATCCAAAACGATCACTTTTATATATCATGTACTTGCCGTTTTCATTCGAAGCAACAGTGGTTCTATGCGAGATTCCACCCATGGGGAAAATGTTATCCGTGTGATTTCCTAATGATCCGACATGACCTATCAGAGTTGTTGGCTGAAAATGGGGCACAGCATCAACACCCTGATTCAGCAAGTCTTGATATACTACAAACCCCTTACGTTCATCAAACTCAACACCTGATTCTTTGGCAGTTTCTATTCTGTTGCTGTAATGGCGATCAGACTTTCCTAAAGTAATCACTATCTCAGCAGCGTAAAAGGCTACTACAATTGCAATATAATATTTAATAAATATACATTGTATTTTAGCAGTTTTTCTAAGCAAAATAACCCATAATATAAACAAAGAAGTAAAAACAATATAATACTTAATGTATTTCCCATGCCTTTCCCCATCAAAAACTATCTCGGACTTATAAAAGGAAACACCAAGGAGTAGGATGGATATAAGCAGATTCAGCCAAATAAAATATTTGGCAATTCGGTAACGGCGTAAATCTTGGCTGCTATCGATCATTATGTGTGCCCATGCAGCATCGCAAAATCTGAAGGAATCAACTTACCGGATATTGAACCTGAACAGAGGCCACTTTCCTTGGCGCACTCCCAAAAGGGCTTTATTATGCGCTCAAATACTTGGCAGGACGATTATTTACGCAATCTCTTGTGTCTACCAAAGGAACGGAAAAAGCTGAAAAATCATAGTTTTCATACTCCGTGTGGTCAGTAACCAGAAGAAGAAGGTCGTAATCATCGGAAATGGGAACAGATTTCCGTCCGGCGAATTTGGCGTGCTCACGGGTCTCTGGAATGACAGGGACATTGGGATCGTTATAGTCCACGGTAGCCCCGCGTGTTTCCAAATTATCCATGAGGACAAAAGAGGGTGACTCACGGCAATCGTCGACATCAGCCTTGTATGCAAGCCCAAGCAGAAGAATGCTAGCGCCATTCACAGCCTTGCCCTCCTTGTTAAGCGCGGCAATCACTTTGCCAATTACGTAATCGGGCATGGAGGCGTTGATTTCACCGGCCAATTCGATAAAACGCGTGTGTCGCCCAAATTCACGTGCCTTCCAAGTGAGGTAAAAAGGGTCGATTGGAATACAGTGGCCACCTAATCCGGGTCCGGGACGGAAAGCCATGAAACCAAATGGCTTGGTGCCCGCAGCGGTAATCACCTCATGCACGTTAATGCCCATAGCATCGTAAACCACTTTCAATTCGTTGACTAAGGCAATGTTCACGCTACGGAAAATGTTTTCCAACAACTTGGTGGCCTCGGCAACACGACAGGAGGATACGCAGTGGACACAATCTATGGCCCTCAAATAGAGTCTTTCGGCTAATTCTTCACAACGCTTCGTTAAACCGCCAACAACCTTCGGGATGGTCTTCATGGAAGCATCCACTCTTCCAGGGTCCTCTCGCTCCGGTGAGTATGCAAGGTGAAAATCGACACCAGCCTCAAGACCCGAACCAACCTCCAAAGCCTCCCGTAATTCATTCTCGGTGGTGCCAGGATAGGTGGTTGACTCCAAGGACACCAGAGTGCCCTTTGACAAATGCGGCGCAATTGCATTGGCAGTATCTAGAACAAAGGAGAGATCGGGTTGGCGATGCTCGTCAAGGGGCGTTGGTACACAAATTAGTATAGCTTCAACTTCTCTGACAGATGAAAATTCCATCGAAGCAGTAAAACGCCCTGCAGCATTCTGCTCTAAAATTTCCTCGGAAGAGAAGTGCTTCAAATAACTTTCACCTGCCTTTATCGACTCGACCTTGCTTTCGTCCGTGTCCAGACCGAGAACGGAAACTCCCGATCGCGCAAACTGCAACGAAAGAGGCAAACCAACGTACCCAAGGCCAATCACAGCGATTCTGTCGAAAGACATTCTTGTCATGATAATTCTCCTTGTAGAATATAGGCCTTCGAGACCTTAGAATAAGATGGGAAGATCCACCGAATAGTCACTGAAAACAGGTTCAGCAAACTAAGATGAAGCGTTAACGTAAACTCTTGGGTGTTGTTAGTGGAATTCTAAGCAGACGATTGCCTGAGCCTTATTAGGAAATCGCGGATTAAAAAAGCAAAGACTCCCAAGACGAGACCGCAGACTCCACCCAGGACTGCGATCAGTCTTCGATTGGGTTTGGCTCGAAACTCCGGAACTACGGCTGGATCGATCACCTGAAGCGCAAACTCCTCGTTGACGTTTGCCAACATCGCCTTTCGTTCTTCTGACTCGCGCAGGCTATAAAGAACTTCTTTCATATCCTTCACCAAAGGTTTGGCCAATTCCTTCTCTAGATAGCCGATTCTTTTTTTGGAATCCTCGATGGCCTTCCTGCGGAGTTCATTATTGAGACGTCGAACTAAATCATTGGCCCATTCGGCAGCGACTTCAGGATCTTTCCAGAAAATAGAAAGTGTGATCAGACCAGTCTTTCTATCCTCGCTCAAATCCAATAGGTCAGAAAACGCACGGAAAGCCAATTCATCCGTAGGGGCCTTTCCTCCAGGTTCGATCTTCCATTTCTCAGCTTTTGAATCCCACTCCTCTTCAAAAAGAACGGGCATCAGGTTGTTTTCCTTGATATACCAGCCCAAGAACTTGCGTGACTCCAAAGTGGCAAGAATCTGCTCCTTTTGCGATGAGGGCAAAGACATTCCGCTCATCACCGTTGATTTCAAGATATGGGACAAGCCGGACATGCTTGTTTTCTCTTCCTTTACAGGCACCAAAAGAACCTTCGCCTCGTAGATTTCGGGAGATTTCAATGCAAATGCCACCGCAGCAAGCGTGACAATTGCAGTTACGCCACCGATTAATTTCCATGCCACAATCATCGAGCGAAAAAGTTGAATGATGCTGATATCATCAGGGGAGGAAGTTGACCCGCTCTCGACTCTCATAGATGACTCTTCATCTCTTTTCTTTTGTGTGTTCATGATCAACTAAGGATTGAGTTTTCCCATGCTACCGCCATTGGCTGCTCGGGTCAAATACCGAAGCCAATCCAATTATATGCGTCGGAAGGATCTTCTTCAGCTCGATTTTCCGGGAAGACGTTCAGCCTTCCCCACTATCATTTTAACTAAGGGCAGCAACTTGCCCACTTGACGATGCCAACTGGCTAAAATACTGGCTCTTCTCTTTCCGCGGAGAGCGTCCTCTTCATTCTCGGTCGCCGCAACCAACTGGTGGAGAGATTGCAACCTGTCTTTGCCTTTCACCAAATGTGGTTCCGCTTGTTCCTTGAGAAAACCTGCAACCAGTTTTCTCAAGCGGATCTCCGCCACAAAATGTTCACGACGCTCTCCTGGAACGAAAACATTTCTCACAGCCCCCAGTTGCCTCAATGCTTTGAGTCCCTGACTAGCCGAACCCTTGCTAATAATCAGACATTTCATGATGGCGTCCATCGAGAGTGGTTCGTCGCGACAAAACAAAAGTCCGTAAATCTGCCCCACCGACTTGGGCAAACCCACCGATTGAGCAGCATTCAGAAACAAATCAATGACCGCAGTCTCCCATTCCAGCAAATCAGTGGAAGAGGCAACACGATCATTAGAACCAAGGGAATTCGAAGACATTGATAATGACAGAGGAATTTAAAAAGAGCACCTATTGTAGGGGATTCTGTCATTTTGTTCAAGAAAATTTGAACTAACTGACCAATGGGTGTTCGAACCCTTCAAACAACTAATTCTTGCTTTGGTAAACTAAATCGACCAAACGCATGACCTTCATAGCCTCGGAGGAATTGCCTATTCGAGGGATATCAGGGTTCTGTATAGCACCGAAAAAGGCGTTGATTTCCTTTTTCCATGAATCGTCCACTTCGTAAATCAATCGTTCTTCCGACATATAGGTGCCGCTCTGGGAATCGTGAGTGTTGCGCTTGATGGCTAGGTCTTCGCTGCCATAGACCCCTGAAGAAGTTTTCAACCCATTGAGCACCAAAGCTCCACCTTCGAGAAAAATTTCCAGTGAAAACAAGTATCGCCACTGCGTCATAGTGGAATGCAATGAGGCGCAGACTCCGGTCTGGGAGTTACGGAAAATGGCGAACACGTTGTCCTCAACGCCAGGAATATTCCAAAAAAGGTTGGAGACAAAGGAATGAGCTTCGTCGAAATCTCCCCCCAGGTGGAGGAACAGATCTAGCATGTGGATTCCTTGATCGAGGAAGATGCCGCCACCCGAGAGCTTGGGGTCTGCTCGCCAACCCTCAAAGAAGGATTCATCCACTTCCTTCCCATAGCGACCTCTCATCCAAAGCACTTTGCCCATTTCAGCGGTATCTATAACCTCCTTCATTCGCTGAATGCTATCATGCTGACGATGATTGAACCCATACATCAAGACACGATCACCAACCTCGCGTTCGACATCCATAACCTCCTTCAGTTGTACTTCATTGAAGGCGGGTGGCTTCTCAGAGAAGACATGTTTGCCGGCCCGAAGACCACGCATGCACAATTCAGGTATTCGGTGATTCGGAGTACAAATGAAAATGGCGTCGATTTCTGGATTCGAGAGAATTTCCTCCTCTGACGCCACTGTAGGAAAAGAACTTTCGGCAACCTCGGTCGGTTCATAGATGCCAACCACTTTCCCGAGCCCCGAAGCCTCGATGGAATCGGCTCGGATACGCCCCATTTTCCCAAAGCCAATTATACCGCAACGAGTCATGGCAAGCTAGCTCTTGGGCTGGTCGATCAATGTTTCGAATCGAAGTTAGAAAGAGTTTACGGCAGCTGCCGCCAAAGCCATTTGGTAAACGATCTGGGTGAGGTTCGCGATTTTCTTCAATGCCTGACCACGGTCGACGTCGAGAGGCACCACGACGGTATCGCCAGGACTCAAACCAGATGAATTCAGTGGAAACCAAGAGGAACCTCGAGCTCCACCAACCGATCCATCGGCTTTCACCACAAAAACTCTCTTTTGGTCCGCCTTGTAGGTGAATCCGCCGCTCAAGGAAACGTAATCCTTTAGACTCAGACGTTTGTTGTAAAGATGGGAAGTGGGATGTTGCACTTCACCCATTACCATAACCTCTTGGGGGCGAATAGGTACGATAAGCTTGTCTCCCTTCTCCAGAAACAAAGGTTGTATACCTTTTTCATCGAGAAGACCCGAAAGGTTAATCACCATTCGACCAACTGATTCCGTCTTACGCAACTGAGCCAAAAGGGATTGAGCCAAAGATCCTGCCTGCAATGCATCACCACTTGCTTTCTCAATGGACAACAGGGCCAAATCAGCCTCCAGTCGAGCCATCAATTGTTCTTTTCGCTTGGCTTCCTTTTGTTTGAGTGATTCTCGCAAGAAAACTGAACCATTGGCGAATGCATGCTCGGTAAGACCTCCTGCGCGATTCAGTGCCTCGGACAATGTTTCACCACGACGAATTGGGTATATTCCGGGGAAACGAACTTCGCCAAGAATCTCCACCGTTCCACGCTCAGCCCAATCGGGCAACGGCTTGATCCTAAGATTGTCATATGGCTGCAGAGGCAAATCCTGTTCAGGATTATTGGCGAGGTCAGACAAAGACGCGATGGTCAGATGCTCAATACCCACACCACCATCAGGCTTGTAATGGTAACGAGTGAGTTCAGCGCTAAGGACATAGGCAACGTCCTTCATATTTCCACCGGCAAGAATTAAATCGGAAATCCTCATCCCTTCCGCAAGAGGGTATTCACCGGGGAAATGAACGGGACCCGAAACACTAACCAGCGAGGCATTTGCTCCGGGGCGGGTCTGGTGACGTAGCTCCTCTAGCAAAGAGTTAACGATCTCATGCCGAGATTTGGAATTTTGCCCATCGAAGAAAAAGACTTGGTCCTTGGGCTCGAGCTCCAGATTTTCTTTTGAATCACTATTGGAAAATGCAATCCGAGGAGAAAAAGAAAAAGCGGTCACTTCGCCTGTTTCCAAATTTTCCCGGCGAACCAATGCATAATCTAGATCAGGTTTCTCGAGCAATGCTTCCTTGTTTGGAACCAAGTCAACCAAACGCAAACCCGGACGCCATTGAAATTTTCCCGGACGCTCAACATGACCTTTCAACCCAACGATTTTACTAAATTTCACCAAAGAGGAAAAGACATGAACCATGTCACCATCCTGTAACTGGAAGCCAAGGCCTTCCGGTTTGCTCAAATCGACGTTGCGAACCTCACGCCGCCCGGAATCGTCAACACGTTCCACACGGCACAAACTCTCAAAGCTAGAAGGCAAAAGCCCGCCAGCCAAAACCAACAGTTCACCTAGTTCTTTTTCGTCCTTCAACTCGTAGAGAGCCGGTCTCCGGATTGCTCCCGAAACACCAACGACGCTACCCACGGAAGGAGCAAATATAACGTCTCCCGGTTGCACTTGGCGATCTTTGCTAGTGTCTCCTCGCAAAAGTAAATCGTATAAATCAAATTGGCCAATTAATTCTCCCTTTCGCTTCAACTGAATGTTGCGCATGCTGCCAATTTCAGTGACTCCCCCTCCCGCAAAAAGGGCATTAGTTAAAGTAGAAAGTGAACTAACGACATAAGAACCAGGGCGAAAAACGTCCCCGAGGAGGAAAATGCGAATGGAACGCAAAGGACCCATTGAAACGGAAGTCTGCACACCCTCGCCATAACTCTCCAAGACCTTTGACCGAAGAAGTGTCTTCAAGCTTTGGAAATCAGCACCTCGCTCAAAAACGTTAACAGGCCCAATCTCCGGAAATTTAATGAGCCCGTCTCGATTGATGCTCAAGGCATACTGGCGGTTCTCCTTGCCAAAGATCTGGACTTCCAAAATGTCTCCCGGACCCACTACGTAGTCCGGGGGAACAGGAGCGTCATCGACAGGGGCGAAGGTAGATGGAGTTTCAGAAAACAAATCATGACCGAACGGCCTGAGCTCAGGTTCACTTGGCTTTTCAATCTCGTCGACTCGCTTCTGGATTTCCTTCAATTGCAAGGATCGCACTTGGTCCAGCAAACTTCTGGCGGCGGCCAAGCGCTTAGTTAGTTGCAACCTACGCTCACTCTCGTCTGATCCAATATCATTTAAAAGTTTCTCGAGACGGAGTAAGTCCACTTCCAATTCTAATTCGTATTCGGCCAGAGTTACAGTCGTGTCTTCTTCAATGCTCAAGCCCTCCTTTTCAGTTTGCTTATCCAATTCAGGTTGGTTCGATCCAGGAAGACCAACTGATTCGCCAACTACAGGCTTCGTCGAAGCAACCGAGCCATGTAACCGTTCCATTAACTCGGCCTGCTGATCCGGATTCAGGGCTTGAAATCTCCGCATTTGATCAGGTGTCAGATTCTGTCCATGCAGACTGGTTGCAACGATCGCCGCGAGGATCAGGACTATTAGATTCCTTATTCCGTTTTGTTTGAAAATTGATTTCTTCATGGCTTAAAAACTCCTGTTCAATCTAATAAAACCTGTAAACTCGGTCTCGGTGCCCGTCGACGATTCCAAATCTTCCCAACCAAGACCTAAAGTGATTCTTCCGAAGTCAGCGTCCCAACGGGTAAATAAATCAACGGAAACTAAATCCGTTGCCTTGCCGTTTGAAACGGAACTGTTGCCTGAATCATCGCTATTCAAAATTCCTTCACGCAAGACAAGACCGTAGCCTCTTCCTGCATCACTGGCACAAATAAAACCCAAGCTAGTCAACTTGGAATCCGTATCAGCCGCATGCCCCAAGGTTCGACCTCGATGTCGATAACCGTCTGAGTAAAGGTGATGATTGTAGGCAATGTTTTTGGTGCGGGCCTCATCGGTCCACCACCAAACGCTCGTATCAACACGCTCGAAGAACGCTCTCCATGAGCCACCCTCCATGGCTCCCCAAATTTCCAGTCCATACAAGTTCATTATAGCATTGGGAAGGAACTTGTCCTCGTCCTCACCAATCCACTGCCCGTAGAAAGCGACAGGTGTCTTACCGGGCAATCTGTAACGAAGATCCACGCCAGCCAATTGATTCCCTGGTTCCTCAGCGGCAGCAACGCTACCCGGAGTTACGTTATCTTGGCTCAGAAGAGCATCAACAAAGGTATCAACGCCATTGGGCCGCCCCTGCCCTCCCCATTGAATGGTTCGGGAAAGACCAATTTCAAGGCCTGGCACAATAATTGGAGCAAAATCAACCCGACTGCCAAAGAGCCAAGGACGTGGATATCCTGTCCGCTCGTCCTCCATTCGTCCCATGAAAGTGGTCGTATTCCAAGGACCGAGCCAACCGAGACAAGGGCCCTCAAAGGGTTGGGGGACACGACGCTGGACCGTGAGGGCGGGAACCGGCCTCGCATTGTTCGATAAAATCAAGCTGCCATCCCAACCAGGCCCCCACCAACGATCCAATTGATCCAAGGAGAGCGAATAGTTGCCCAAGCGGGCCGCCAAATAAGATCCGTCGAAACGCAATGCGTCGTCGGTACGTCCCCTCCAGTCAGTGACACGATCAAAACCACCGCTTACATTCAATCTACCCGCATAACGATCACCCAACCAACTGGTAGTGACCATGGCTTCCTGCTTTTCCCGCGGGGTATTCAGGAAAGAACGAAGCAGGGGGCTTTCGCTCCGAACGGAAACCCGGACGCTCGTTGGCGACCATCCGGGCTGTTTTTCGAGATCCAGCAAAAGCTTCATCCTTTCCAGAGCCAAGCGATTAATGTAAGAGGAGTCATCAGGAAGTTCTGCGTCATGCAGAGCAGAGTGGATACCCCCCATGGAAAGAGGCCAAGTGGAGATAGATGATTCGATGACCCCAGCGTCCCTCAACAATTGAAGATCATGACGCAAGAAAGGGTCTCCTGGTTCGGCGAATGGCCCACTTGACGCTTCATTCGCACATAGCAAAACACACCCCGCGCAGAAAACGCGAAGCATGATTAATAACGAGGGGAAACCTCCATTACCCGTTACTCGAGCCATCAAAAAGCCAACTTTAGAGCCGTGACGTAAAAAAGGCGAAATATATAAGATGAGGAAATTCATCATTCGAGCAATCTCAAAACGTTTTATAAAGTTTGCGAAAGAATTTCCTAGCTCTTTTCCAATCAAGGTCTTAATTCGCCTACCTTCATGCACGATGATCCATTGTTTCGAAGAATCCGGCAACATGCTGGAAAAAGACTCGCTCTATCGGATGCCGAAAACGACGGGGAACGCCTTGGCATGCTCAAGGAATTCGTTCGTTTGGAGAACGAGATGTTGAAGCGATATCATCGCAAGGGAGACTCAGGTTTTCGCGTGACAAAGGCTCGAGCGATCGTGATGGACGTCATTATTGAGAACCTTTACTTGCGGGCAACTGAGCGATGTAAGCGAGAATGCAGAAGGCCGACTCGCTTCTGCATTGTCGCGAATGGGGGTTATGGGCGTGGCGAAATGAATCCGCATAGTGACGTCGACCTGATGTTTCTTTATCCTACTGGTTGGTCAGCCTCCAAAACGGAGGCTCAGAGAGAGATAGTAACTAGGGAAATTCTTTATCCTCTTTGGGATTCTGGCTTCAAGGTGGGGCATTCTTCCCGCACATGGAAGGATGCCTTGGCTGAATGCAAGAAAGACGAACGGACGCGCAACGCCTTGTTAGACAGTCGTCGCGTCTGCGGTTCCCGAAGTTTGGCGGACAAATTCATCGTCAAATTTCGCCGTTTCCTTAGCAAAGACGACCCTATACGTCGATTGCATGAACTTAGGCAGGCTCAGCGATCGAGGCGGAAGGATTGCGGGGGGACCGTATTCCTTCAAACTCCAGACATAAAGAACGGCGTCGGGGGTTTGCGTGATTATCAAGGCATACTCTGGATGTGTGGCATCAAGTTTGAGAAACCTGGATTGCAAACCTTGGTCACAAAAAAATTTCTCACCAAAAATGAAGCCAAGAATTTGAAGGATGCCTACAGTTTTTTGCTTCGCGTCAGGAACGAACTTCATTTTCAAAGCAAAAGGTCAGTCGACGTACTGTACCTTGAGAACCAGCCTGAGGTCGCATACGAACTTGGCTATAAACAAGAAGATCTAGTGGCTAGGGTGGAAGCTTTCATGGGTGAATATTACGTTCATGCGCGCTTCATATACGAAACTGCAAAGGTAGTTGAATCGCGACTCACCGAAGATTTCTCAGGGCCAGGCAGTTCACTCAGTCTCCGCTCCGTGCTTGAAGCTTACCGCAGACCACCACCTGAAATAATGGACGGCTTCGAGATAAAGGGAGATACAGTAGATGCGGTGGACGAGAATGTTTTTGAGGAGGACCCGGACCGCATCATTCGCGTATTCAGGTACTGTCAACGCTTTGAGGCAAAGCCTTCCTTCGCGCTCAGGGCTCTCGTTCGCCGCTCCCTCCAAAACATTGATTCCACGGTAATAAATGGGGCTGCCGCCAATAAAACCTTTCGAGCCATTCTGCAGAATGCTGGCACTGTATTCCCTACCTTGGCGGAAATGCATGCATTGGGGGTCCTTGGTCGGTTCATCCCTGAATTCGGGAGACTGACATGTAAGGTTCAGCATGAATTCTACCACCGATACACGGCAGATGCTCATATCTTGGCAACTCTTCGAGAACTCGATAAAGTCTTTGTCGGCGAGGAGGAAATAGTTGGCAAATACCGAGATGCCATACGCAAAACCAATGTCCCTGCCCTACTTTACTTGATGCTTTTTCTACACGACCTCGGAAAAGCCGATGGTATAAAGGGGCACGCCGAGCGGGGGGTTGAAATAGCGAAGCCTATGCTGGAAAGAATGGGCATTGAGGAAAATATGCGAGCACAGGTGCTCTTCATTGTGAAAAGTCACTTGGAAATGAGCCGATTCTCGATGAAATTCGACTTGGATGATCCGGAAGTAGTCGCGGCCTTTGCCACAAAAATAGAGGATCCTCAAAAACTGCACTTCCTCTATGTCCTGACTTTTTGCGATGCACGCGGGACGTCAAGCGACCTGTGGAACGACTACAAGGACAACCTCTTGGCTCAGCTTTACCGCCATACCCTAGATCTTTTCGAGGGACACCAACCTTCCGGTCTGGGCAAGCGACGCGAAAAACTTTGCGAAAGCATCAAGAAGAAAATCAGTCAAGAAGTGCCCGCGGAGGAAATTAATTCTCACTTTGATTGCTTGCCCGAAAGATATTTCGTTCATGCGGGTGACGAGGAAATCATTCTCCATCTAAAGATGGCTAATCGCCTGCTATCCGCCGTGAAACGCTCGGATGCGGACGCTTCCCTTATTCCTATAGTTGAATGGAGGAACGACTTGGAACGGGGTTTCACATTGGTGCACTTGGTGACTTGGGATCGGGCAGGACTCTTCTATCGATTGGCGGGCGCATTCAGCGTTGCGGGCCTTAATATAATGAGTTCCCGAGCAGTTTCCCGTTCGGACCACATCACTATAGACGTATTCATAGTCACCAATGAGGATGGAGGTCTGGTAAAGGACGATTCATCGCGTGAAGTATTTGAAGAAATCCTCGAGGCCACCTTGGGACAGGGAGAAAACCTCTTGCCAATGATTGAGGATCGAAGGCGAAAATCCAAGAAAAGCAAACGGTTGAAGACACCCGACTCACTCGGGGCGACGATCAACCCAAGCGTCAACGTGTATCAGGAAATCGGTGTAGATCGAACCATAGTTGAAATTCAAGCAAACGATCACATTGGTCTGCTCTTCGTCTTGGCGCGCACTATTTCGAAACTAGGTTTTGACATAAGTTTCGCGAGAATCTCCACGGAACGATCGGTGGCAATTGACGTATTTCACCTGGATAGCGCAAATTCCGATCTTCAAATCGATGCTGAAAGGTTGCTCGAACTACGCGAAAGCCTGAACAAAGTCGTTTCGCAAAAAGAATTCCTAATCACCGCCTGACGACTCCCTCAAAGTCCTCGACCGATGAAATCGCAACAGAAGGAACGGCACGTGGTCGATGCGCTTTACCGGATAAGTTCGCTTTCGGTAGAGACTCAAGGTACCGCCGAGGCGTTCAAAGTGATACTCGAGGAAGTGATGACTGTGTTGCCGGCAAACTCCGCTTCTCTGGCTCTTCTAAACGCTGATACCGGGCAACTTGAGATTGAAGTTGGAAAAGGACTCGAGGATCATGCGCTCGGGTTTGCGCTTCCTGTAGGCCGAGGCATTACCGGATGGGTTGCGTTGCACGGTGAACCTTTGCTGGTGCCCGATGTTTCGAAAGATTCTCGCTATCACCTTATCAAGGAATCCATACACTCTGAAATGGCAGCTCCCCTGGAAGAGCGTGGGCGCATCGTAGGCGTTCTTAACGTAGACGCGGACGAAGTGGGTGCCTTTGACGATGAGGATCTAAAGATACTGACTCTCCTAGCTCGTGAAGCCAGTAGAGTGCTTAACAAACTATGGTTCATCGAGCAACTCACCCACAAGGCGAGCCAACTGGAGGCATTGCTCGGCATCGGAAGTCGAATGGCGGGCAAACTCCTGATCGACGACATCCTCCAAACAATAACTCGAGAAGCCCGCTCGATGATGGACTTTCCGTTTGCCGCCCTCTTTCTGCATGATAAAGAGAAGCGGGTACTCAGGCTCAATTGCCTGCACGGTCCCGAAGGATCGATCGAGGCTGATGAAACCTTGGGATTGGAGGAAAGCGCCGTGGGCGCAGCCGTGCGTGGCAACCGACAAGTTGAAGTCTCTAACCTGTTACGCACCGAAGAGCATCACTTCACTCGTTTCATTCGATCCGAAAACTTGAAGGCAATGCTAGTCACTCCTTTGACCTTCGAGAAAGAAGTGATCGGGGCACTGAACATTTACGTCGCGGAGCGATATCGATTCAACGACGACTCCAAGCGTATTCTTAGAGCATTGGCGGACCTCGGAGCCGTGGCCATTCAAAACTCTCGTCTTTACGCGAGGGTATTCGACACCGAGCAAAGCCTAAGGAAAAACGAACGATTGACTACCTTGGGCCTGCTAACCTCGGAAATAGCCCACGAAATACGCAACCCACTCACGGTGATTAGATTGCTGTTCGACTCACTTGGGTTAGCCTTCCCGGACGAAGATGCCCGGGCTAAGGATTCAACGGTAATTCGGGAAAAACTGGATCATTTGGAAAGTATCGTGGAACGTGTGCTGGACTTTGGAAAAGCTCGCGAACCTGTGCGAATGCCCTTGCGTCTGGGTATGTTGATCGAGGAAACCCACCGTCTCGTCAGGCTAAAATTGGAACAGGCTCAAGTCTTTCTCACATGGGAAAACATCCCCAATGAGCAAATCGTGCAAGGAGACAAGGGCCAACTGCAACAAGCCCTGCTCAACCTCATCCTGAATGCAGTGGAGGCCATGCCGGACGGTGGTGAACTCGACGTCTACGCCGAAATTACGGACGAAAGCCGACTGTGTTTGGTAATGAGAGATCGAGGCATTGGCATACCCGATGAATTGCAAGGGCGCATCTTCGACTCCTTTCTGACTGGGCGCCGTGGTGGAACGGGCTTGGGCTTGGCGATAGCCAAAAAAATTTTACAGGACCACGGGGGAGACGTCGAACTTGTCAAATCCGACCACGAAGGCACATCCTTCCGCATAACTCTACCAATCGCGGAGATGGAGAAAAGTTAGGCGTGTAGAAAATGGCTCCAACTCTCGTCCACTTGGCGCTGCAAAAGACCACTGACAAAAGGGCGCCTCCGAGGGCGGGAAGGTTGCCTAAGTAACCGCATGCCTGCCTCATGCGGTTCGCGATTTCCTTTTGTGCTATTGCATCGAAGGCAACAGGTTACGATGTTTTCCCAATTTGTCTTCCCACCCCGATCTCTCGGCGTGACATGATCCATGTTCAATTCCTTTGGCAAGAATTTCCGTCCGCAATATTGGCAACGAAACTTGTCACGCTCGAAAAGATTCTGGCGATTGAATTTCATTTCCTGAATCGGCAAGCGGTCATAGAAACGGAGCAAGAGTACTTGCGGCACAAAAACCTTTTGGCTCACGGTATGGATGAAACGTTTGGAAGTGGCAGTAGTGCGCCCACGAGAAAACTCAAACCAACCTTCGGCGTCATATATACGAAAGTCATCATCCTCGGAATGAATGACTTGGGCATGATCTTGGGCTAACAAACTGAAACCACGCTCCACGCCAATGACGTTAACTGCCTGCCAAAGGCGGTTAAGAACGAGGATTTGATAACCAGTCTCCATCTTGATTCAATCGAGGCTAGCTTACCAACACCCCCACCTGTCAAAACCTTTTCGTGAAATCAACAAATTCCAAGCAGGAGAATGAAAGGGAAAGGCAAGAGATTGATTCAGTAACTTCTGCCGTCCTTGTTTTCATAATAATTGATAAAAGCCTTGTGGGCCACACCATAGCCACCTGGGGTAGGATAATCTCCCGTGAAATACCAATCTCCGGTATGACCGGGCAACACTTTGCGAAGGTTCTCTATGGTTTGGTAAATGATACCGACCTCAATGTTTTGGTCCAAGTCTTCGGGACGCACCAAATCGGCGATCTTGGCGGAAACTTCCTCCTCGCTGAAGCTGGTGTAAATCCTTTTGACATGGTTGGTCTCCCCTGACCTTTCTTTGGCCAAGGCCTTCTTGCAATCATCATAGACCTCATCCAGCAAGACAAGGGAGTCCCGCTCTCTTAAAAGTTCCACCGCTGCTTGAAAAGCGACGAATTTGCCGAGTTCGGACATATCGATGCCATAGCAATCCGGGTAGCGAATTTGGGGAGCAGTGGATGCAATCACCAGTTTCCGCGGAAAAGACCTGCTTAATATCTTGATGATGCTTTGCTTCAAAGTGGTGCCACGGACGATCGAATCGTCGATCACAACAAGCGCATCCTCTCTTTCTCGAACCACGCCGTAAGTGATGTCATAGACATGTGAAACAAGTTGGGCGCGGCCAGCCTCTTGGCTGATGAATGTTCGAAGTTTAATATCTTTGTTTGCGATTTTTTCACCGCGCGGCCAGTTGTCCATGACCAATTCGTCAATTAATTCACTCGATACCTCTCCTTTATCGGCGGCAGCTCCCAAACGTTCCTTTACCTCCGCTCGCCGAATAAGCCTCAATTCGTCCATCAATCCATAATAGGCGCTTTCAGCGGTATTCGGGACATAGCTAAACACACTTTTGGAGAAATCAGTTCCAACTGTCTCAAGAATCTGCGGAGCCATGGCACCGCCCAGCTTCTTCCGTTCGGCATAGATATCGGGATCGTTGCCTCGGGAAAAATAAATGCGCTCAAAAGAGCAACTGGCCTGCTGACCTGGATCTTCTGCGATGCGTTCAATCAATATCTCGCCATCTGCCCGCACCAAAACCACGGTACCAGGTTCAACCTCCTCCACCTCGTTCGCCTTCTTGCCAAAGACGGTCATCAGGGGAGCTCTCTCGGAGGCAAAGCTTACCATCTCGTCGTCACGAACGAAAAAGGCCGGTCGAATGCCATGGGGATCTCTCATGACAAAGCAATCGCCATTGCCAATTATTCCCGCAATGGCATAACCGCCATCCCAACGAGCGGCGGCATTACGCAAGATGACGGGCAAGTCCAGGTTGGCACCCACGAAGTCCGAAAGCTCGGAACCGGCGAGCCCCTCTTCCTCTCCACGGGTCATCAATGCATCGTTCGCTGCGTCAAGATGGTAGCAGGTCTCCTCGAGGATGGCCTGGGTATCGGTTTCGAAAATGGGATGCTGCCCCAAACCAACCAAGCGTTGATTGAGCTCGGCGACGTTCGTCAAGTTGAAGTTGGCGGCCAACATGAGGTTTTTGCCAGCCCAATTGCTTTTCCTGAAATAGGGATGACAAGAAGTCGATCCATAGGAACCATAGGTACCATAGCGCAAATGACCTAGTAGGATTTCCCCGCCATGCTCGAAAAATTTCTTAACGGTATCGGGAAATTCCGGAAAAATCTCTCCGCTATCCAGAGATTCTTGATAAGAGGCCAATTGTTCACGAAAAATTTCCGAGAGAGCGTTGGTACTTGTACTGCGCTCACGGAAAAGAAAAGCTTCGCCTGGGGGAACGTTCAACTTCATGCTGCCAATGCCGGCGCCGTCCTGTCCCCTGTTATGTTGCTTTTCCATCAAGAGGAAAAGTTGGTTAAAGCCCCACAAGGGGGAGCCATACTTTTCAGAGAAATGGGCAAGTGGTTTGCGCAAACGGATCAAGGCGATCCCACAATGATGCCCGATTTCATCACTCATGACATCTCAGGAGGGATCCATGATTGCAGGTATGGCATTCTCCCAAGTCTCGAGCAGAGAAAGGGTGTTGGCCTCAAACAAATCCTCGCCCGCAACGGATACCTTCAAAACCCCTTCGCGATTGGCTGAACCCAAGGGCTCTATTTCCATCGAAACTTGATTGGCTGCTGCTAGAAAAGCATCAGCATGGTCGGGTTTGGCCGCAATCACCACACGACCTTGACTTTCTCCGAAAAGAGATGCGTCCACACGGCCCGATTCACCTCGTGAGCTCAAGACTATCGATGCACCGAGTTGACCGTCTTCAAAAAGCATTTCAGCAATGGCAACGAGTAAACCACCTTCCGCGACATCATGGGCAGCAGCCACCCGTCCAGCCTCGATTTGACTGATCACGAAGTCCTGCAACGCCTTCTCCGCAGCAAGGTCGACTGCAGGGACCCTACCCTCCTTGAGTCCGTAACGAGTTTGCAAGAAATAACTGGCTCCAAGTTCGTTGGGTATTCCCCCGATTAGGAACAAGGTTTCGTCACCTTCCTTGATGAAGCTGCGAGTCACATGCTCCGGTTTATCGATCAGGCCTACCATGGACACCACAGGTGTTGGGTCAACGGCCCCTTCGCCATTCTCATTGTAGAGGCTGACGTTACCCCCGACAACTGGCACGTCAAAGAACTCGCAGGCTTCAGCCAACCCCTTTACGCAATTGCTAAGCATATAATAGACTTCGGGTTTGTTTGGATTGCCGAAATTCAGGTTGTCAGTCACAGCAAGGGCCCGAGCTCCTGAGCAAGCCAAGTTGCGCATACACTCGACGAATGCGATCTGGGCCCCACGATAAGGATTCAAGAAACAAAACCGGTTATTGCAATCATTGGCGATGGCAAGTCGCTTGTCGATTCCTGCAATGGCAAGATGTACAACTCCGGCATCGCTGCCTGGAGCTACCGTGGTGCCGGCCATGACCATATGGTCGTACTGGCTCCAGACCCATCGCTTGGAAGCAATCGTGGGATGGGTGAGCAGTTGCCTGCAAGCTTCCTCCACCTCAGTTGACTGCAAATCGTTCAAATGATCAGGAGTCCAATCGCGGGCGGCCTTTACGTGCGAGGGTTCGGAAGTTGGTTGATCGTAAATGGGAGCCTCGTCAGTAAGTGACTTGGCGGGTATATCGGCCACCACAACACCCTTGTGACGCACCACCATGCGGTCGCCTTCCTTCACTTCACCTATCTGAACGGCGTGAAGATCCCATTTTTCGAAGACTTTCTCCAATTCCCGCTCTCGTCCGTCCTCGACAATGACAAGCATGCGCTCCTGACTCTCGGACAACATGATCTCGTAGGAATTCATCCCCTCCTCTCGCTGAGGAACGAGATCTAGATCGATTTCTATGCCGGCGTCACCGCGAGAGGCGGTTTCACAACTTGAGCACGTGAGGCCGGCGGCACCCATGTCCTGTATGCCCACAACAAGACCGGGAATGGCCATCATCTCGAGGCAAGCTTCCAGCAAAAGTTTCTCCATGAAGGGGTCGCCCTTTTGCACGGCTGGCCTGTCTGCAGCGCTTTCTTCAGTCAGTTCGCGAGACGCGAAGGATGCCCCACCCAAGCCATCTCGACCCGTTGCCGGACCGACGTAATAGACCGGGTTCCCCACCCCTTTGGCAGCGCCTCGCTTGATCTCCTCATGACGCAGGATGCCTGCGCAAAGCGCGTTGACGAGAGGATTACCCTCATAGGCATCGTCAAAATAAACGTCCCCTCCGAGGTTCGGAATGCCGAGGCAATTACCGTAATGGGATATGCCATGTACGACCCCACGAAAGAGGCGTTGGACATGAGCGGAATCAAGCGAACCAAAACGCAGGGAATTAGTGAGCATAACGGGACGGGCGCCCATCGTGAAAATATCTCGCACGATGCCTCCGACGCCGGTGGCCGCTCCCTCGAAAGGCTCGATTGCACTAGGATGATTATGAGACTCGATCTTGAAAGCCACACCCCAACCATCGCCCACGTCGATGACACCGGCGTTTTCCTCTCCGGCCTTCACCAAGACCTGCCCCAAAGCATTTTTGTCGGATTTCTCGTTAGGAAAAAGGCGTAAAAGTTTGCGCGTGTTCTTGTAGGCGCAGTGCTCTGACCACATGACCGAGAATATTCCCAATTCCGTCAGGTTCGGCGTACGCCCCAAAATCTTCAACACCCGCTCGTATTCCTCGGGCAAAAGACCATGATCGGCAACCACCTCGTCGGTGATTTCAACTCTCAACTCCTCGTCCGGAAGCGGTGGTAAGTCGGGCGTCAACGGTGCATCTGCCTCCATATTCATGCTCCTGCAACCTCCACCGGGTTCGATTTTATCAACGGGTCGAGAAAAGCCTCCAACACGGTAAGACCATCCAAGCCGGGATGATAGTTCTCCACCACGCGCTCCGGATGGGGCATCATACCAAGAACATTGCCTGCCTGATTGCGCACTCCGGCTATATCATTGACCGAACCATTCGGGTTGCCGTGACCATATCCCTCGGAAGGATGAACTGAATAGCGAAGAAGCACCTGGCCGTTGGCTTCCAGATCAGCCAGGGCATTTTCCTCCAATCGATAATTCCCCTCGCCGTGGGCGATAGGAAGAAAGATGCGTTCCCCCAAGTTGGATTTATTGAAAAGCTCGGTGGAATCCTCCGGGGCGAGACATTGAGTCAGGCAACGAAACTCCAAGCCGCTGTTACGGATGAGAGCTCCCGGCAGGAGACCGGCCTCGCAAAGGATTTGAAAACCGTTGCAGATTCCGAGAACGGGGCCGCCATTCTCGGCAAAGCGATGAATATCTTCCATGATGGGCGAAAAGCGGGCAATAGCTCCGCAACGCAAATAGTCTCCAAAAGAGAAACCTCCGGGCACGATGACTGCCTCGACTCCGGAAGGCAGTTCCGACTTGTGCCAAACGCGAGCAGCGGGCAAGCCGATCACCTCATGCACCGCATGCCAAGCATCCCAATCGCAATTGGAACCGGGAAATTGTATGATGGCCACTCTCATGATAGATTAACCCTCCTCCTCCAAATCCTCGTCATCAAGTGCTTCCTCGACCACTGGGTTCGTCAACTTGCCTATACCCTCGATCTCCACCGAGACACTGTCTCCCGCCTGCAGAAAGCGTTGCGGGTCACGGGCCGAACCCACCCCCGATGGTGTACCAGTGAGTATGACAGTTCCCGGCAGGAGCGTTGTGCTGCCGCTAAGAAACTCAATCAAGGTAGGTACGTCAAAAATCATGTCGCTGGTGGAAGCTTCCTGCATGACCTCGTCGTTGACTGTGGTACGCAAGGACAAGGCATTGGGGTCTTCAAGTTCGTCGGTGGTTACGAGGCAAGGGCCAAGCGGGCAAAACGTGTCGAAGGTCTTGCCGCGACAAAACTGGCCACCTCCTTTTTCCTTTTGCCAGTCACGTGCGCTCACGTCGTTGGCGCAGGAATATCCGAGAACGTGATCAAGTGCATCTCCACGCGAAATGTTCTTGCATGGACGACCGATGACAACCGCAAGTTCTCCTTCGAAGTCGACTTTCTCGCTGGTCAGGTGCCTGGGCAATACAATCGGAGACCAAGGGTCCTGCGCAGCGGTGGGAGCTTTCATGAAAATTACGGGATGGTCGGGAATATCAGCTCCGGATTCAGCGGCATGCTCGCGATAATTCAAACCCACGCAATAAATGCATCGAAAATCTACGGGCGTTAGGAGTTTTGCCACGTCAGCGACATCCTCGGTTGGCTCGAAGCCTCCACCTTCATCCTTTAGGCGGATGCATAAGATTTCCTCATCCTGTAACTGGCCGAAGCCAAGTTCCCCCTTCCTATCCAAATAACGAACGATCTTCACTACGCCTCGATCTCGTACCGGAAATCCTCGATGATCGGATTGCTCAAGAGGCCGTCGCAAAGCTGGTCTAGCTCCTTGCGGAAAGCCTCCGTGTCTTCCCCATCTATCTCAAACGTTACTGTTTTGCCAATACGCACGGCGCGGGCTGATTGATGGCCCAAGCTTTTCATTGCATGCTCAACCGCCGCTCCCTGCGGATCGAGCACAGTGTCTTTTGGCGAGACAAATACGATGACCTTCACGGGTCATGCTAAAGAAAGAGCATATCCCAGCCTTTCAACCCTATTCTTCAGAAAGGTGAAAAAAGTTCTGGAAATCAACTGGTAGTTCGACCCCTCGGATGGAAGGAAGCATGGTCGTCAAGCAGCCTCTCGCTCTCGACTTGAGTATAAATTTGCGTGGTCCCCACGTCGGCATGACCCAACATCTCCTGAACAGCCCGTACGTCCGCTCCACCCATCAGCAAATGAGTGGCGAAAGAGTGACGCAACAAGTGGGGAGTAACGTTTTTCTCGATTCCCGCCCGCTTGGAGTAATCCTTGACCAACACCCACACCATCTTGCGTGAAATCCCCTTGCCCCGCATGCTGAGGAATAATTCCCCACCCGTGCCATCCTTGGTCAGACGGGGTCGGCCTCCATGCAAGTAATTGCAGATGGCCAAGGCAGCCTCCTTTCCCACCGGAACGATGCGTTCCTTGGCGCCTTTGCCGAAAACCCGGGCGAATCCCTCGTCGCAATCGACAGCCGTCATGGGTAAGGAGCAAATCTCCGAGACCCGCAATCCACTCCCGTACATCAACTCAAAAATCGCCCTGTCTCGCTTGCCCAAGGGAAGGTTTGTATCCGGAGCCTCAAGGAAACGTTCCATCTCCTCGATGGTCAATGTCTCCGGCAGGTGACGCTCTTTCCTCGGATTAATCAACAACTCGGTGAAGTCGTCCGGGCGGATGCCTTCCGCCACGAGGTAGCGGGCCAACATGCGAACAGCCGACAATTTGCGAGACAAACTGGACACCGCATAGCCACCCTTGGTCAGGCTGGCCACCCACGCGGAAATATCGTCAGCCTGAGTGGAATGCCAATCCTTCGCGCCCTCCTTGGATAAAAAGCAGGCGCACTGTGCCAGGTCATGCTCGTAGGATGAAGTCGTATTGTCAGCCAAACCTCTCTCCAGTTGCGTCCAGGCAAGGAAAGCATTGATCTCCTTCTCGAAGGAAGGTGGCGGCGACGGGGAATCAGTCCCCTCGGGCCGTTTTACGGTGGTGGCTCCGCCCATGACTATTCGTTACCAATCAATTGTCAGGTGGTTTCACCGGCCGAATGTTACCTGCAAAGATCTTTTGGTAGATTTTGTTTCTCGGGGTGGGCAACTTGCTGACGAGAAATCCATTCTTGCGCAAGCGGGAATAGCCCCAGCGATAGCTTGCCGCCAGACGCGGGTAACTGAAGTGATTGGCCCGTTCCAGCATACCCTTGAGTTTGCCAAGATAACTAGTCCCGGTCTCCACGTTGATCTCCCAATTGAAAGCCAAGCGATAATGCCGCTTGGATACATCCTTCCAAGCTGCCTCCGTCAATTGCATAATGCCACGAGCAACAGATGTTTCCGCATTGGCGTCCAGGCTGCTCTCGGCATGACAAATCGCATAGACGAAGTGGGCATCCAGTCCATGCTTGGCCGACTCCTTCTTCACTTTTGTCCAAACCTTCTTGGCAGGAATATAGCGGTGACCGCGATCAACACTCCCACAGGAGACAAGCAAGGCAGAAGCCATCGCAAAAGCCACCCAACGTATCCTGTAAACTCCCCTCATTCCTCTCACAAAACGCCGAATCTCACGCAAAGTCAACCTTGGCTCATCAGTCGGACTGGCAAAGCCTTTGAAACAGAACAAATGCCTAACGCGACCCAATGTAGAGTGGAGTGAGACAGAATAAGTCGAAATCTAGTTGCAAATATATGAACTGCAACAAGAGGAGAAATATTCAAAAAACCAAGGCCACCAACGCAAAGAGGAAGATGATGCCAAAGACAGCGGTAAGGCCTACCGGATGGACGCCGAGCTGGGCGCGATTCTCAAGTGCATCCTTGGCTTCGTCCAAAGTCTTGTCTGGGAAAAAACCAAGGGAGCGGAGAGGGCGAGCTGCCTTGCGGAGAACAACAGTTGGACCGCGAGCCGTGAAATCTCCGATTTGAGCTGCAATGCGTTTCACGAAGAACAAGTGAGCCAAATCATTGAGGGTATTCCAGAAAAGAGCCATCACGCCACAGAAGGCTTTGCCTCCCTTGCGATAGAGCCAGTCAACGTCGAGGTTGACCGACTTAAGTTCGGGAGGATATAGCTTCCAGAGATTAAGCAAGGTAAAGGCCAAGGCAGAAAAAAGAAGAATTTCGGTTTGCGTGATGACATGGGTGGCATCGTAGGGGTGATAGCCTGCTGCTTGACCGGGAAGCATGGCGTAGAGCCATTCGGGGTTGCAACCAATGAACAGGCACATGAAGGCAGCGATCCCCATTGCGATGAGCATGTTGAGAGGAGCCTCCTTGGGACGAAGACCAGAATCATGAGCAAAAAAAGCGAAGAAGGGAATCTTGATTCCCGCGTGGTGAAAAACTCCGGCCGAGGCAAATAAAAGGCACAACCAGACCACGTGGTGACTTCCTCGTGCAGCCTCCGCCATGATAATAGACTTGCTGACAAAGCCACTGAACAAAGGAAACGCGGAAATGGAAGCCGCTCCAACGATGCACAAGCCCGTGGTCCAAGGCATGGTGCGATAAAGTCCTCCTAGTTCTGAACCGCGCATCTCACCGGTACGGTAGAGAACGGCTCCCATAGCCATGAAAAGCAAGCCCTTGAACAGAACGTCATTGAAAGCATGCGCAAGGGCCCCATCAACAGCCAATGGGGTGCCTATTCCGATTCCAACCACCATGAAACCAATCTGGTTGATCATGCTATATCCCAAAACCCGCCGAAGATCATTCTCTATGACTGCATAGAAAATGGGGAACATGGCCATGACGGCTCCAACGGTGATGAGGAAATCAGTGCCTGCGAACAGGCGAGCCAAGACGCAAATCGCCGCCTTGGAAGTGAAGGCGGAAAGAAAAACTGCTCCGGTAGGGGTTGCCTCGGGATAGCCATCGGTCAGCCAAACGTGAAAGAAGGGGAAGGCACATTTAATGCCAATCGCAAAGAGAATTAATTGGGCATAAAGGTCACCGGACTCGAAAGCCATGGTCAACGATACCATGGCAAAGGCATCATCGCCGCCTATCTCGTGATATCGCAGAATGATACCAGCCAAAAGCAGGAGGCCTGACAGAATATGAAAGAAAAGATAGCGAAAGCCGGCTTGTTCGGACCGCTCCGTTTTTCTGGCCCAAATTTGAAAAACCGAGGTCAAGGCCAAGCCTTCCCACCAGAGGAAAAGCGACAGCAGGTCACCCGCAAATGCAACGCCCACGGCACAGGCGGCATAGAACATGCCCATAGACAGTTGCCAAGGGTCCCGAAGATGAAAGGAGTAGATTCCAACGATCAGGGCAGCCAGGTGAAAAAGATACCCGAATAGAACGGATTGCTTATCCACGTGGGCGAAGACCATCTCATATCCGAACAAGGACAAGGCGGAGCTGGATCCAATTTCCAAGTCACTGACCAACCAAAAGCCAAAGACTGGACCTATAACCATCGCGACGGCTGCGAATCGCCCACGCAAAACGGCTGCAGCCAAGCCAAAAAAAAGTAGGGCGAAGGCTGGATGAGTCACTGGATCGCTGGAGGCCGCTAAGATCATGACTTGTCCCAATAATCCTCGTCTCTCATTAAAAAAGGTTTCCCTTGAAAACTTCGAAGCGCCTTGGCGATAAAGACAAGGATCGAACAGGCAACGAAACCGTAGAAGCCATAGAAGCCTGGCCAAACCTCCAGAACTTCCAACGAACTCCCGTCGGCAAAGACTGCGTGTTTGTGCCAACCAAGGGAGAAGATCAAATCAATCAAAATCATGAGGGCGCAGGACCAGTAAAACCAACGGATCAACTTACTGACATTGGCAGAATCATCCAACCAACGTTTGGTTTCCTCGGTTTCGGGCTCGTTATCCCTAGTATCAGTTTTCTTGTTCATGTCATTAATGACCCAGTCCCGCTAGTTGCAACAGGAAGTCTGAGAAAAAGAAGAGGCCAAAACAGCCGAGGGCGGTGCAGGTGAGTGGAACGACGCATTGCCAAGGGGCTTCCTTCATGCCATCGCCTTCTTCCCCGTCCTCGTCTTCGGCCCGGAAGAAAGCCGTCACCGCAACGGGCAAAAGGTAAAATACGTTTAGCAGGGAACTGACAAGCAGGACAACCACAACCCAAAAACAATCGCGATCAAGGGCACCGAGAGCCAAGTACCATTTGCTAATGAAGCCACCAAGTGGTGGCAAACCGATCACGCTCAGCGAACCGATGAGAAAAGCCCCCATGGTGAAAGGCATCTTGCGACCAAGACCGCGCAACTGGCTGACATATTTCTTTCCGGAAGCCACGAAGATGGCACCGGCGCAAAAGAAGAGCGTTATCTTCCCACAAGCATGCATTGCAATATGCAAGACCGCCCCACTCATGCCTTGCTTAGTCGCCAAGGTAGCCCCAAGCACGACGTAACCGAGTTGACCGATGGTGGAAAAGGCGAGGCGGCGTTTTAGGTTGTCCTGTGAAAGAGCAATGAAGGACGCGATCAAAATGGTGGCGCAGGCAAGCCAGATCATGACTTCCTCGCCATTGAGTCCCTGCAACAGGTTGATGCCGAAAATGTCGGAGTACACACGGATAACGCAAAAAACGCCCACCTTCACCACAGCCACCGCGTGCAACAAGGCAGAGACCGGAGTGGGGGCCACCATGGCGTTAGGCAACCAAGAGTGCACGGGCATAAGACCGGCCTTGGCGAAGCCAAAGGTGAAAAGCAGGAGCAAGACAAGTTGGGTGGTGTCGGAAAATTGCTCGGCCATGGAATTGCCCGAGAGGAAATCCATTGCCCCTTGGCCACCATCCAACCAAACGTAACACCAACTCAAAGCGGGCAAGAGGAGGCAAAGCGAGGTGAAGAGCAGATAGGACAGATAGGTCCGTCCACCGGTGCGAGCCTCCTTGTTCTGCATATGGGTGACCAAGGGAAAGGTCGATACCGAGAGCATTTCGTAAAAGAAATATATGGTCAGCAAGTTTGCCGAAAAGGCCACTCCAATGGTGGCTGTGAGAGAAATCGCGAAAAAAGAGTAAAATCTTGTCTGGGCATGCTCGTGAAGCCCACGCATATAGCCGATCGCATAAAGAGAGGTAGCAATCCAAAGAACTGACGCAACCGCAGCGAAAGTGAGACCGAAGCCGTCCACCCGTAGAAGAAAGGGCACATTGGTGAACATCTGCCAGAGATGGCACTCAATGACGCTTCCAGCGAGCACTAGCGGGATCATGGAAAGGACCACGCCGGCTTGGACGATACCCGCGAGGAAAGTGAATGCCTCGCGCAGGTTGGGCCTCTTCTCTCCCGACCAAACTATGCCCACGACCGCGATGGCAGGAGCCAGCAACGCTATAAGCGGGCGGGCGTCATGGACAATTGTAGGTGCAAGTTCCATGTCAGTGATCAGTTCCCTTTGGCAAATTGAAGGGCTCGAGGAAGTCCTCTATGAGGTTCACGACATCCTGGTTGTAAACGCCCACCACGATGACCACTGCTGCAGAAAGCAAAAGTGGAACGAGCATGGAGAGCGGGGCTTCGTCAAAACAGGTTTCGTTTTCAGGTAAGTCGAGGTCACCGTGGCCATGGCCAAATTCCTCGCCGCTCTCAGTCACAGCCAAATGAATTCGCTCAATGAGACGAAAGAAAAGCACCACCATCACCATGGTGGAGAACATGAGAGCCACCATATATTCCCAGCGGTTCGCCATCATGCCTCCGGTGATCAGGTACCATTTGCTGAAGAACCCGCAGGTCGGAGGCAAACCGATGATCGAGAAACCACCCACGAAGAAACCCGTCATGGTGAGTGGCATGCGTCGGAAAAGTCCTTTCATTCCATCGAAATGGGTGGTTCCGACCTTTCGAAGTATAATGCCGGCTCCAAGGAACAGGCAGAGGGTCATGCAGGCATCGCTGATGACATGGAAGATGGAGCCGATCAAGCCATAGTAATTATGCAACCAGACACCGCCCACCATGTAGCCGACCTCCGCCACGATGAGGTAAGTAAGCATCTTCTTCAGGTCTCGCTGGGCCAAAGCCATAGTCGCGGCGCAGACGATGGCGATCACGACAAGCCATGGCAAAAGTTGCGTCCAAACAGTATTGTCGAAGGAAAACTCGACCCCGAACACGGTCAATGTCATGCGAATCATGGCGTAAATCATGACCTTGGTGACAAGAGGTGCCAAAAGACAGGAAGTCGCAGTGGGGGCATAGGCATATGCGTTGGGCAACCAAGCGTGAAAGGGAAAGAAGGCCATCTTGATCAGGATACCCAAACCGATGAACACGAAAGCTACTTGCATGGTAGCGGAATCAGCCAAATTCCGGGCCTCAATCACCTCCTGAATGCCAACCATGTTGAGAGTGCCTGTCTTGATGTAGACATAACCGACCCCAAGCAGATAGAAAGAAGCCCCGATAGTTCCAAGAATGACGTAATTGAAGGTGGCCGTGGCGGCTCTCGCAGAACCCATTGCAATGAGTCCGTAGCCAGTGAGAGCAGTCACCTCGATCAATACGTAAAGATTGAATGCATCACCGGTTAGACAGATTCCTGAAAGACCGGTTACCTGCAACAGGAAGAGGGTAAAAAATGGACCTTCCTTTTCCGGTGTTTCCTCGGAAACGGGCAATTTCGAATAGAGGGCTACCAAGAAGGCAACACCCACCACCACTAACATAATGAGGGTGCCAAGCAAATCAGCCCGGAATTCGATTCCAACGCCCCGTGGAAAAGCATCGAGAGTCCAACCTCCCAACAAATAGGATACTTCGTTGGTCTCGCTTGCTACGGCACGAAACAAAGTCTCTATGCCGCCCCACAAGGCACCAGCCAAAGAAGCCACCGCGACAGGATGACAAAGATGCCTCTTGCTTCGCCCCAAAAAGGTACAGATGACAGCCCCGAACAAGGGGCAAGCGAAAATGAAGGCGATGGAGTTCTCGCTCATCGGGCTATGACTTGGCCTTTCTTGGCTTGGCCTTTTTACTTGATGCCTTGGCTTCGTCGCCTTCTGCAAGGAGGCATTGCATGACCTCGTCTTCCTCGATGGTGCCATAGGCTCGGTAAATGCGTTGAACAAGGGCAAGGGCAACTCCCAAGGTGGCTACCCCAACTACGATGGCGGTCAGCATGAGAACATGTGGCAAAGGATTGGCATATTGCCGCGTTTGCTCGTCCGTCAGCGCCACTGGTCCATGGTGATGCTCTTTCTGGTCGGTGTCCGCGGACGGGTCTAGCGTGGCATTTGCATCCTCCGCCGAGGTCGCATTTTGCTCAGTTTGCTGATGATGCGCATCCACAACAGCATGATGGCCATGGGGATCGTGCTCCGCTTTGTAAATCGGTATAGTGGCTCCGTCCTTCACGCCCACCGAAACATAGAACAAGATAATGGCAGTCTGAAAAATAGACATGCCGATTAGCTTCTTGATCAGGTTTTTCTTGGCGATCATCGCGTAAAGTCCGATGAGCAAAAGAACAACGTAAATGCAATAATTGAACCGCTCGACCAACAGTTCGCGCAACAAGCCGTCTTCTCCAAACATAAGATTAATTTCGCCTGATCCCTAGAGACCTTTCTCGAGGCACCCCCTGGTGGAAAGGTTAGCGTAGATTGCAAACATCACGGTGGTCACAGTGAAAGCTACCCCGATCTCGATACCCAACATGGCGTGGTACCGCGCCATTTCACGGGAAACCGGCAAAATGCTGGCCAATTCGGCGTAATCAAGGAATTCACCGCCAAGAAACATCGACAGCAAGCCAATGCCCGCATAGATCAAAATGCCCACTCCGGCCAAGGTCATGGCACGGTCGACGGATAATCGATCCATTGCCTTGGGCAAGTCCCAGGCCAATGCCACCAAGATGAAGCTTGCTCCCATAATTACGCCACCTTGGAACCCTCCGCCAGGACTAACGTGACCATGAGCCAAGACGTAAAAGGCAAACAATTGGATGACCGGGACCAACAAGCGCACCGTGTTGGTCACGATGAGGTCGGGTTCGGCTGCCACTTCATCTACCCTTTTGCGAGGCGAATTGCCAGCAGCCTCTCCAGTTATCTTAAGGATGCCGATAATTGCAATGCCGGCGATGAAGACCACCACCGTTTCGAACATCGTGTCGAAACCCCGATAATCCGCCAACACAGCGGTGACCATGTTGGGAACCTCCGTATCGACGCCCGTTTCGGCCACGAAATGCTTGGAGACGTTTGAATCGCTTGCCGGAGAAAGAGGGTCACCCCACTTCGGGAAATCAGTCGCTGCGTACAGGAGAAGAATCCCCGTCAGCACAGTCACCACTGCAGCAATCCTCGACATCAGTCGGATGACCTCCTTTTGACGTTAAAGACCGTTGCTACGAGAAAGACGGCGCTAACGCCGGCCCCAACGGCCGCCTCGGTGAAAGCCACGTCGACGGCCCCCATTTCGGCCCACAACAAACAGATCAAAAAGCTGTAAATGCCAAAAACCATGGAAGCGGACAGAAGATCCTTAACACGCAAGGAAATCAACGCCGCCACGACAAGGAAAACGAGGATGAACACATTAAATATCTCAAGCCCGGTCATTTCTTTTTCCCGCCTCCCTTTTTCTTTGGTTTTTTGCCCTTGGTCACGGGCTCGACGCCATCCTCGAATCCGGCGCGCATGAGGGCATGTGTGCTAGTCGGGCTAGTCAGCATTATGAATAGCGCGATGGCTACCACCTTGACTACAAGAAGGTAACCCACCACAGAAAAATCATCGAATGTGATGAGGGCGAACCCCACGAGGATCAGGAGACTGGACAAGGTGTCACCTTTACCGGCTGCATGCATGCGGGTATAAAAATCTGGGAAACGATAAAGTCCCACCGCCGCACCAAGAAAAAAGAGGAGCCCGACGCACGCCAAGATCATCCCACAAAGGTCTAGGGGAGAAAGCTCCGCTTGTGTAAGGGCGCCAGAGGATTCAGCCAAGAAAAGAAAATCCATCATGCCTTGGCTGCTTTCTTTCGTGGTCCCCGCCGCCGAGGCCTTTTTGCAGCCTGTGGTCGAGTGCGATTCAAGTAACGGGCCACCGCAAGGGAACCCACGAAATTGAGCAAGGCATAGGCGAGGGCAAAGTCGACGAACATGTCCAGTCGATCGAACAAGGTGCCTATGACCACCAACAATACAGCCGTCTTGGTGCCTATGACATTGACTGCTACCAAACGATCGTAACTGGTAGGGCCCACCGCCACGCGATACAAGGCAGGCAACATCAAGACGAACAAGCCAACGCCGACAGCCAAGGCGAAGATTTCGATCGTCACGAGATCGCCTCCGGTTCGAACACCGCGGCCACGCGGCGTTCCACTTCACCTGACTTCAAATCCTTCTCCACCATCTCGCTGATGGCATGAACCAAATATTCGTTTCCATTGATCTGTATGGTGATCGTGCCTGGTGTCAGGGTAATGGAATTGGCATAGACAAACTTGGCGAAATCAGACTTCAGCTTGGTCTTGAGCTTCACTACCCGCGGGGACATTTCTTCTTCTCCCTGCTTCGTCATGGCCAATTTAAAAACATGTACGTTGGACAGGACGATTTCCCACAACAACCAGAAAGCGTAACCGATGAAACGCATCGCCTCTGACAAACGAGCAGACAATCCCTTATCCCGGTCCCGAAAGAGCAAGTCTTGCGACAACCAAGTGACGATCAGAGACGACAAAGCACCCAAGCCCAAGTGAAAAGCATCAAACTTGGCCGAGAATACCGCCCAAGTCGCGAATAGCAGAAGGAATATGGCGATTCGATAACCCAATATATGTTCCTTGATAAGGGAAAGCGGTCATCAAAAGAATTCTAGCGGAAAATCCAAGTCGGAAAGATGCAACATTGCAATAATTTGCATTCCAATCACTGCTCGAGGGTCGATTTCCCCAAGGAATGAATGAACGAAAGAAAAGCCGAGAAGAGAAACAAGGCGACCAGTTGGTGAATGGCGGGTAAGACAATCCTTACTTCGGACAGAAAAAGAAGAGTCGATACACCAAGGGCAAACTGAAACAACACCAAGACCAACAAGCAGATTGCATTGCGATGCTGGGTTGCATCAAGAAGACCGGAGCGAAGGGCAAACGCCCCCAACCCAACCGTGGCTATGGTGAGGCAAGTGCCTATCCAGCGATGAATGAACTGCATGGTAAGCGGATCCTCGACGAGATTCCTCCAAAATGGTTCCTGCTGAAAGAGAAATGCGGGAACCCATTCAACGCCCATTCGGGGGAAAGTGTTAAAGACGTAGCCTGCCTTCAACCCGGAGACGAAGGCTCCGTAGATCACCTGCAGGCAAAACACGCCTAACAAAATCATGGCCCAGAAGCGCAGTTTGCGAAGGCCACCGCCACGCTCCTTTCCGTGGCGCAGGTCGAGGATCATCCACCAGGCCAAACCAAACAAAGCGAACGCCAACCCAAGGTGAAGGGCCAAACGATAGTGACTCACCTTGACCAAGGTAGTCCCCGGGTCCACGCCACTCTTTACCATGTACCAACCAATCAGGCCTTGCAGAACAACCAGTAAAACCAAGCATAGTCCCTTGATCTTCAATGCCTTGCTTAATTTATTCTTCCACAGCAACCAAAGGTAGGGAAGCAAGCATATCAAGCCAACCACACGGCCTAGAATACGGTGCAAATACTCCCAGAAGAAGATACTCTTGAACTCCTCCATAGTCGTGGCAACGCCTGTGTACTTGCCTTGAGGAATCTGCTGGTAACTGGCGAAAACTTCTTCCCAATCGGCATCGGTTAGAGGAGGCAAAATGCCCATAACTGGTCGCCAATCCACCATCGACAAACCCGAATCGGTCAAACGCGTGATTCCACCAACCACCATAATGATCGCAACGCCGATGCAGATGCATCGCAACCAAAGCAGTATTGAGTCTGTTTTCCCCACGCCGATCAATTCCTTTTGAATTTCAAGCCGCTTCCACCGTCACCACGATGGACTTTGAGGTGGGTGTTTTACTGACCCGAGCCGTGCTATCTAAAGGCACCAACACATTGGTTTCGGGGAAATAGGCGGCGGCGCATCTGCGAGGGATATCATAGGGTATGGCAAGAAAAAGCCGGGCATGGCGCATCTCTCCTTGCCAATGGCTGGTAATGTTTACCGGTTGCTCGGCCGAAAGATTCCTTTCCTTCATGTCCTCGCGGTTAAGGAATATAACGCGGCGCTCGTTACGAATTCCACGATAACGGTCATCCATGCCATAAATAGTTGTATTGAACTGATCGTGACTACGAATGGTCATCAGGAGTAGTTGACCCTCGGTCAAATCTATGGGCTCCAATGGGTGAACACTGAAAGGCGCTTTCCCTTCGGCGTCGGCAAAGACCCGCTGCTTGGCCGGATTAGGCAAGTAGAAGCCGCCTGGCTGAAGTACTTTGCGCTCGAAATCATCGAAACCAGGAACAACCTTCTCTATGCGTTTGCGGACAAGAGAATAATCCTTCGCAAAATCATCCCAGGGTATTTCCGAATCGTTGCCCAAGGTGGCCTTTGCGACACCGCTGACAATGGCAGGCTCACTGAGCAAGCTATCTGAAACGGGAGATAACTTACCACGCGAGGCATGCACGATGCCCATGGAATTTTCAACCGTCACAAATTGATCACGATCGACTTCGCTGCGACCCAAGCAGGGCAAAATGAGGGCTTGCTCAGCAGTCACCAGATGACTTCGGTTTAGTTTGGTTGATACTTGAACACTCAGGCGGCAACGACGAATGCCGGCAGCCACTGTATCCACGTCAGGAGTGGCCGAAAGGAAATTGCCGCCCAAGGCGATAAACACCTTTGCCAAGCCATCGCGCATCGCTGCGATGGAGGCAACCGTGTCTAATCCGGTTTCACGGGGAGGATGGAAGTTGAATTCCTGTCCCAAGGCGTCCAAAAAAGCAGGTGGCATATTGGTTGCAATGCCCATGGTACGGTCACCCTGAACGTTGCTGTGTCCCCGAACAGGACACAATCCGGCACCGGGCTTTCCAATGTTGCCTCCCAGAAGATGCAAATTGACAATTTCCTGGATGGTAGCAACGGCAGTCTTGTGTTGCGTAAGCCCCATGGCCCAGCAAGAAATCACGGAATCAGCTTTAATGTAGGTGTGGGCTGCTTTCAAAATTTCCTTTTGAGCAAGCCCGCTCTGTTCCTCCACCTGCTCCCAACTGAGTGTAGCGAGTGCTGCTTTCCATTCCTCGAAACCTGTGGTTCTTTCATCGATAAACGCATGATCGAGGACTTGGCCTGGGTCATTGTCCTCTTCTTCCAAAATAGCCTTTTGCATCCCCTTTAGCAGTGCCATGTCACCATTGAGACGGACCTGCAGGTACTGGGAGGCAAGAGAAGTGGAGACACCGAGCAATCCCTTCACTTCCTGCGGATGAGCAAAGCCAAGGAGGCCCGCCTCCTTGAGCGGATTAACCGCTACGATTCGACACCCATTGCGCTTGGCCGTCTGCAAGGAACTGAGCATACGCGGATGATTGGTCCCCGGATTCTGGCCAAAGATGAAGATGGCTTCTGCCTTTTCGAAATCATCCAGAGACACTGTCCCTTTTCCGATGCCAATGGTTTGCTTGAGCGCAGCTCCGCTGGACTCGTGACACATATTAGAGCAATCGGGCAAATTATTCGTGCCATAGAGACGAGCGAAGAGTTGATAGAGGAAAGCGGCTTCGTTGACGGTTCGCCCGGAGGTATAGAAAATCGCTTCATCCGGAGAATCGAGCTCGTTGAGCTCATGGCCCACCATGCGAAAGGCATTCTCCCAGGATATCGGTTCGTAATGAGAGGCTCCCTTTCGCAGAACAACAGGTTCGGTCAGGCGTCCTTGCAACTCGTGCCAATGGTCCGACTGGGCAGCCAATTCCTTCACCGGCCACTTTGCAAAGAAAGCGGCGTCGCAACGCTTCTTGTTGCTTGCCTCAGAGGCAACTGCCTTGGCACCGTTTTCGCAAAATTCAGTCTTGGCCCGGTGATCATCGGGATCAGGCCAAGCGCAGCTGGGGCAATCGAAGCCATCTTTTTGGTTTAATGAGAACCAGGAGGCAGCTACCCGTCCAATGCTTGATTCGCGCAACGCATGCTTCAATGAATGGGTGACTGCAGGCAGACCCGCCGCGGAAGAAGAGGGTTCGCTCCTTCGCAAATTGCCCAATTCCTCTGGATTTTCCGCGGAGGCTTGGTCAGGTGCCTCGGTTTCCTCGATTTCCATAACCAACAAGAAATCGCGAAAGCGATCAAACTCAACCCTAGACCGCTAGGCAGTCAGGCTTCGACTTTCCAATTATCTCGGTCGATCACCTCTATCAGGTAACCGTTGGGGTCGTTGAAGAAGAAACGCTCGAAAGGAGTCGCTCGCAGAGGCGGTTGAATGGGGATTCCGTAATCGCGGGGTAATCTCTCCTTGATGTCAGCGAGGCGTTCAGCGGAGACAAAGAACGCAAAGTGACGCCCGTACTCATTCTCGAAAGGGGAAGGCTCGAAGTCATCGATCCCCAAAACATGCATTTGGGCACCAGCGCCCAAATCGAGCCAACGTACAACAACCTCCACGTTGTCGGGCACCGGGATTTCCGGCCAACCCATAAGGTCGATAAAAAATTTCGAGGTGCCGTCCACGTCTCGCGTGGCAATGGTGAAATGGGCCAAGCTCATGAAGTGAAAAGGGTGACAAAACCTTATGCTGTCAATCGTTGGGGGTTACAATAGACGTTAAAACGCTTGGAGGAGAGAAACCCGACCAATGTCATGCCGAATGAATCGGCCAACTCCACGGCGAGGCTGGAAGGAGCGCCGACCGAGGCCAACATAGGAACGCCAGCCACCAACGCTTTCTGGACAAGCTCGAAACTGGCTCGTCCACTGACTAGAACAAGGCAATGGGCAAGTGGCCAATCGCCTGCAAGAAAGCCACGACCGAGCAACTTGTCCATGGCGTTATGTCGGCCCACGTCTTCCGAGAGGTCAATGATTTCACCCTTGGAATCGACAAGCGCAGTGGCATGCAATCCGCCTGTCTCGGCGAAGGTTTGCTGACGCTCCAAAAGCTTTTGGGGCAACCTACGGAGCCTGTCCGAATTAATGCTAAAGCCGTCCCCCTTGATTGGGGTAAGGCCGCGTGAAACCAAGGCATCCAAAGTAGCCTTTCCGCAGACACCGCAACTGGAAGAAGTAAAGACGTGACGGGACAACTGTTCGATGTCAGCCTCCACTCCCTCTTTGAGAGCAATTCGAACTAGGTTGGGTGAAAGACCGAGACCGGATGTGTCTTTGGCCACGTCCACTGTAATATCCTCAAGGTCCCCAAGGGATTGCACCAAACCTTCGGTCGCAAGAAAGCCCGCTGCCAGAGCCTCGTCGTCTCCCGGTGTGCGCATGGTAATGGAAATACCACGAGACAAGGGGACTCCATAATCGCCGCGGTAAGCCAAGCGAATTTCGAGGGGCTCCTCGACCGCAAGAACATCATCTGTAACAACACTGCCCTCGTCGGTTGTTCGTGAAATGCGAACCCCCTTGGTGGCATCGTCAGATTGGCTCATGCTTTGAATCGTTCCTGTCTACAGCCTCTGGGCAAGAGGAATCGCACGAGTAGCGCTTGCCAAATATGTATACAGCCCTACCCTTTTGCCCATGCTTATCCTCATATCGCCTGCCAAAACCCTAGACTACGATACACCGCCGCAAACGGAGATTTGTACACAACCGGACTTCCTCGAGGAAGCATCGGTCCTGATGCAAGGACTTAGCAAGTTGTCTGAGGAAGAGGTAGGTGAACTGATGGGAATAAGCCCCAAGTTGGCCAAGTTGAACAAGCAACGATTCGGGAATTGGTCGATGCCATTCGACAACGAAAATGCCAAACAGGCCGCCCTCGCATTCAAGGGAGACGTCTACGCCGGAATGAAGGCTTGGGAATTCGATGCCGATGACTTCGCATACGCCCAAAAGACCTTACGCATATTGTCGGGTTTGTACGGTCTCCTGCGCCCGCTTGACCTCATGCAACCCTACCGCCTGGAGATGGGCACGGCTTATGCCAACCCCAAGGGCAAGGATCTCTACGAATTCTGGGGGGACTCCCTCGCCGAAGCCATCGATGAAGCGGTTGCAAAAAGTGGCAGCGATCTCTTGGTGAACCTTGCCTCGCAAGAATATTTCAAGGCTGCCCGGGCCAGCAAACTGAAGGCGAAGGTGGTGTCGCCCGTCTTCAAGGACGAGAAGAACGGCAAATACAAGATCATCAGTTTCTACGCCAAGAAGGCCCGCGGCCTGATGAGTTCATACCTGATTCGCAATCGGGTGACCAAGGCAAAGGAAATCGCCGGTTTCGACTTCGCGGGCTATCGCTATTCGGCGGAAGACTCCACTGAGGAAGCTCCCGTCTTTCTGCGTGAGGAACGGCTCGCCAAAGCTAGCTGAACAAGCCCCATGAACGTAGACAACGAGGAAATCAATCGGCGCATCGAGGAGAAGCATCGGCTGGTTCCGGGTAAATCGGCCCTGCTCGTCATCGACATGCAACACGGCTTTCTCGACGAGGGCGCCTCCCTCGAAGTGGAAACCGGTCGAGCAATCATTCCAGCCATCGGCCAATTGATCAATGCCTTCAGAGGCAAGAAAGCTCCGGTCATCTTCACTGAGTTCGTCTACGCCGACAACGTGCCGTGCCTGCGGGGCGATCCGTTCGGAGTGGAGCACTTGCCCGCCAAAGCAGGCGAGCCGACTGGCCTAGGTCATCCCTCCTCCAACTGCCTGATAGGACCGAACGCAGCCGAGGGCGTTGAGTCCGCCGAAACCGTCGAGGCCTTGGTTCCTCTACCCGGCGAACTCGTGGTGCAAGGGCACACCTACGACAAATTCTACGGCACGCCGCTCGACCTTTCCCTCCGTAGCCAAGGCATCACGCACCTGGTCGCCACGGGTATCACGACCGACGTCTGCGTGAGCGGCACCGTGATATCCGGCACCACCCGCGACTACCGGGTCACCCTTTGCATCGATGGCGTAGCCTCTCCTTTCCCTGATCTCCACGACGCCGCACTCAAGCTCCTGGCCCACAAGTTCGCCCGCCTCAAGACGAGTGACAAACTCATCGCGGAACTGGCTTCCTTTTGAAGACAACTTCTTCATTCAATAAATGCCGCAAGAGCTTTCTTGCACCCTTGTTGATTGCCTTGGTTCCCTGCTCTGTCAGCTGCCAAGGCACTGCTCTCGACAAGAAAGAAGGCAAGACTTCACACGAATTCACGATCTTGGCATACAACGTGCAAAACCTTTTCGATCTTGATGGCATATCACAATACAACGACTTCAAGCCCGAACACTACGGGACTTCGCAACTAAAAAGGAAACTGAAGTCGATCACAGACACTCTCTCCAAAATCGGAGACGGCACCGGGCCGGAGATCGTACTTTTACAGGAAATTGAACTAGACCGTTCACCGAAGGAACATTTGTCGGCAACCGAACTACTAAAGAAAGCCTTGGGCGAGAAAGGGCTCGGTCCCTATAACTTGGCCAAGGGCCGCATAGAGAGCATCTCTCTGAATCAATCGCCTGCGATCGTCTGCGTCACCCTGTCAAAGTTCCCCATCAAAGAAACCCGCAACCACTGGACCGAAAGAGCCCGTCCCATACTGGAAACTCATTTAGACATAGAAGGTCAAAGGTTGGTTGTCTTCAATAATCATTGGAAGTCTGGAGCATCCTCCGCGGACACCGAACCAATTCGAATACAAAACGCCTCCGTCCTGCGAAAAAGGATCGACGAATTGCTGAAGGCAAACCCTGCGACAGACATCGTGGTGGGGGGAGACCTCAATAGTCACTACAATCAAAAACAGGTTTTCAAAGGCATCATGCCCAAGACAGCGGTGAACGACGTACTTCAGTCTCAAGGCAATGAACCCTTGCTCCAGTCACCCACTCAGAAACTTTACAACCTTTGGCACGAACTGCCTCCCGCAGATCGAGGGTCGGAGGTATGGAAAGGCGAATGGGGCACCCTCATGCACTTGGTCTTGTCGCATGGTCTTTACGATGACCATGGCATCCAATACCGGACCGACTCCTTCCGGGTAGCTATCCTCGATGACTTCAACGTCTTGACCGGCTCGGAAATCCCAAACCGTTGGTACAACGACTTTGGGGGCATTGGGATAAGCGATCATCTTCCGGTGCTCGCCACTTTCGCAACTGCCAGCAAAGGAAAACGGGTGGAAGTCGGTGCAAATCATCCTGAATCACCGGCAGTATTACCGAAGGTGGATTACACAAAGGCAATCGACCAAGCAAAGTCCTTCGACGCCAATGCTAGCGTATCCAAAAACTTCAGGAAAATATACAGTTTCGAAGGTCAGGTTGTACTGAACAAACCATTAACCCTGAAAACAAAAGGCACGCAGATCAGGTTATGGAGCTTCGACCCCAAGGCGCAGGCAATACTCTTCGCCGCCCAGCCGGGCGACTCGCTGAATGGTTATGGTTATCTATCGCGCTACAAGGGCGAATGGCAGCTGGTGGTGGAAAAGCGTGTCTGGCTCGGCAATCGGTAAGTTGAAAGCTCAGTTCGAGTCTTCCTTTTTTCCGAGGCGGGCCATGACAGACTTTTTCTGCATTTCCCGGTAATAATTGGCGTTACCTCTGCGCTTCACCCTCCCCTTCCCCGCATGTCCACCCTTGCGGCCCATTAGTGCAGCTGCCTTGGCTAACTTGACTTGCTTCGCAGTCACCGGTTAGGAGTCACGCTACTCAAAGCCTTTAGAAGCATGGCGCTACGCCTGTAGGATCCCTCCAGGCTCTTTATGATCTCGTCAGCTTTCTCAAAACCTTCCTTCCTCCTTTCCATCAGCCTCTTGTCTCGAATCAGGGATTCCCTGCTTCCATTCCCTTGGATGGCTTGATCGAAACCAAATCTGACTTCGGGCGTTTTCACTTCCTTCACTTCCGGGAACTTGCTGGGACTTGTCATATTTTTGGGTTTATTTGCACAAGCGTTTGCGTAAATCAAGAAAAAAAGCACCGATCATGAAGATCGATGAAAAATGGCTGTTTAGCGGAGTCTTTCCCGGAGATTTACCTTCAATTCGGGCAGGCCTTGCTCGAGGACAGCGGAAATCGGAAAGACGGTAATCTCCGGATAGGCTTGGCGGAAGCGCTCCAAGTTTTCCGGGGCGGCATCTTCGTCGATTTTGTTGGCAGCAACCAAATATGGTTTGGACGCAACCTCAGTATCGTATTGCTCCAACTCGGAGCGCAGTTGGGCAAAATCCTCGAGAGGGTCGCGTCCGTCGGTAGCGGCGAGATCAATGAGCATTAGGATAATCAAGCAACGTTCCACGTGACGAAGAAAACGATGACCGAGGCCTCTGTTTTCGGCAGCTCCCTCGATGAGCCCAGGGACATCGGCCATCGTGATACGGTCGAACTCCTCGGGATATTCGATGATGCCGACTGACGGAAACAAGGTGGTGAAGGGATAGGAGTCCACCTTGGGAGTAGCGTTGGAAAGGGCGTTGAGGAGAGTCGATTTTCCCGCATTGGGGAACCCAACGAGCCCAACGTCGGCAATGGTCTTGAGGGTGAGCAAGAATTCACCTTCCTCACCTGACTTGCCGTCGGTGAATTGGCGTGGTGTTTGGTTTACGGAGGTCTTAAAAGTGATATTACCACGCCCACCTTTACCTCCTTCGAGAAGAAGTATTTCCTGATCTGCCTCAAGAAGCTCGTGAATCACTTCGCCAGTTTCCCGGTTCTGCACAACGGTACCGAGAGGCACTTTGAGAAGACAGTCCTCACCACCTTTGCCATGCTGATCACTGCCACGGCCAGGCTCGCCGTTCTTGGCCTTCCATTGGGGATTGAAGTGAAAAGCTCGCAGGTCTCCCACGTTTACGTCAGCCACCAAGAGAACATTTCCTCCCTTGCCACCGTTACCACCGTTGGGTCCACCCTTGGGCATATACTTCTGGCGTAGGAAACTGACACAACCGTCACCTCCCTTCCCTGCCTTGAAATAAACCTTTGTCTCGTCGTAGAACATAATTCCCCGATTGCGCCGAAGCAACCGTCTCCGAAATGATCGCAAACCCCACTCAAGGGGTCAACGCGGCAAATGACCGACCCGCGAGAACCTAGTAACGATAGTGTTGTGGTTTGTAAGGCCCTTCGACAGGAACACCGATATAGTCGGCCTGCTCTTGCGACAACTGAGTCAGCTTGGCCCCAAGTTTGCCCAAATGGAGACGAGCCACTTCCTCATCCAGTTGCTTGCTCAAGAGATAGACACCCACCTTGCGGTCGGTGTTTTTCCGAATGTCAATCTGGGCAATGGTTTGGTTGGTGAAACTGTTGGACATCACGAAGCTCGGGTGACCGGTGGCGCAACCGAGGTTGATGAGACGGCCTTCGGCCAAGAGATAGATGCTATGACCATCAGGGAAGGTAAAACGCGAAACGGGACCGCCTGGAATGGAGTCGTCCTTGATGATCTCCTTGGTGACACCTTCCATGGCCTCGAGCTCGGCAACTTGTATTTCGTTGTCGAAATGACCAATGTTGCAGACAATGGCCTGATCCTTCATTCGGCTCATGTGATCGGCCGTTATGATGTCCTTGTTCCCAGTCGTGGTAACGAAAATATCAGCTTCCGCGAGTGCATCCTCTATCGTGGTCACTTGGTAACCTGACATGCAGGCTTGGAGGGCGCAAATTGGGTCGACTTCAGAAACAAGCACGCGAGCCTTCTCATTGGCGAGAGAGTCAGCGGAGCCTTTCCCCACGTCGCCGTAACCGCAGACCATGGCGACTTTGCCCGAGACCAAGACGTCGAGGGCGCGCTTGATGCCATCGACCAACGAGTGTCGGCAACCGTAAACGTTGTCGAATTTCGACTTGGTCACGGAATCATTGACGTTAATGGCCTGGAAGAGCAATTCGCCCTTCTCTTCCATCTGAATAAGACGGTGCACACCGGTGGTGGTTTCTTCTGAGACTCCGACAACGGCATCAGCAACCTTGGACCAATGACCAGGATAGTCGGGTTGTAGCTTCTTGAGCAAATTCTTGATGATCTGTTCTTCCTCGCTATCGGATGCTGTATTCACCCAATCACTGCCATTTTCCAAGGCGACACCCTTGTGGATGAGCAAGGTAGCGTCCCCACCGTCGTCCACGATCTGGTCTGGACCTGACCCATCAGGCCAAGTAAGCGCTTGGAAAGTACAGTCCCAGTACTCCTCCAGAGTTTCGCCTTTCCATGCGAATACGGGTACGCCCGCAGCGGCTATGGCAGCGGCAGCATGATCCTGGGTGGAAAAGATATTGCAGGAACACCAACGAACGTCGGCCCCTAATTCGACAAGGGTCTCGATTAGCACGGCGGTCTGAATCGTCATGTGAAGGGATCCCATCACCTTGACGCCGGCAAGAGGCTTGGATGGGCCGTATTTTTCACGGGTTGCCATCAAGCCAGGCATCTCGTGCTCAGCGATGGCGATTTCCTTGCGGCCAAACTCGGCCAAGGAGATGTCAGCTACTTTGTAATCTAGGGTTTCAGCGATTTCAGTGCTCATGATGGGAAAAGGGTTGGTCAGGGTTTTAGCTAATAGCGGCTTTGAGAGCATCCACCTTGGAGATTTGTTCCCAAGGGAGATCGGCCTTGCCGAAATGACCGTAATTAGTTGTGGAACGATAAATGGGGCGCAGAAGGTCGAGTTGCTCAACGATTTCCGCGGGCTTGAAGCCAAAGACTTGCTTCACCGCAGCTTCGATTTGCTCATCCGAGCACTGTCCCGTGCCGAAGGTATCGACCGTGATGCTAGTGGGACGAGGATGCCCGATGGCGTAGGCGAGTTGAAGCTCCACCTTAGAAGCCAACCCAGCTGCCACGACATTCTTTGCCACCCAACGACACATGTAGGCGGCGGAACGATCTACCTTGGAAGGATCCTTGCCTGAGAAGGCACCGCCTCCATGACGGCCCCAACCACCATAGGTATCGACTATAATCTTACGGCCAGTGAGGCCGGAATCACCTTGTGGCCCGCCAGTCACGAAACGTCCGGTGGGATTAACGAGGTATTCGGTCGCATCGCTCAACATGTTCGCGGGCAGGGCAGGCTTGATGACTTCACTGATCACGAAATCCTTGATTTGGGAATGGGTGGCGGATTCGGCGTGCTGGGTCGAAACCACCACGTTCTCGATACCGGCCATCTTGCCTTCCTCATAACGCAAGGCGACTTGCGACTTGCAGTCCGGACGCAACCACTTGGCTTCCACACCAGCATGGCGAATCTCAGCCATCCTACGCAAAATGCGGTGGGCAAACATAATGGGAGCTGGCATCAACTCCTCCGTTTCATCACAAGCGTAGCCAAACATAATGCCTTGGTCGCCTGCCCCCTGCCCGTCCGTCTCCTTGCCTTCGGCGGCGGCGGCGGTGACACCTTGGGAAATATCAGAAGACTGGGCTGTCAGCTGATTTGTGATGAAAACTTTGTCGGCGTGAAAAACATCGTCATCATTTACGTAACCGATGTCCCTGATGGCTTGCCGTACAACCTTCTCGTAATCAAATTCGGAATCAGTGGTGATCTCACCTGCGATGGTCACGCAATTGCTTTTGACTAGGGTTTCGCACGCAACCCTGCTGCGAGCATCGTTTTGAAGACAAGCGTCCAGGACGCTGTCCGAAATGTAGTCCGAAACCTTGTCGGGGTGGCCTTCGCCAACGGACTCCGAAGAGAAAATGAAGTTTTTAGACATGACCTAAACCCTACCCGCGCGAACAAGAAATGCAAGTTCTTTCATCAACATATCAAGATACGTTGATATGAGTTTTGCAACTAAACTAGGCGGGCGAGGCAGAAAATTGCCTTCAAAGCTTTGGTTGGGTGAAAGCGCCATGGCCGTCCAGCGAAACGTGACAAGTAAGCCTTGGCCCATTCTTCCGGCCGAAACAATCGTTCGCTCCCCCATTTGTCTCGAAAGCGCCTCTCATTGGAATCGTTGGAAGGGTTTCGCCCTCGAGCGGATCCAACGTGATGCAGGACGCAACTGGAACCGCTAACAAAGTGCTGGTAACCCTTTTCTGCCAAACGAAGACAGAGGTCGATGTCTTCGAAACCATTGACGAATCCCTCGTCGAATCCTCCTTCTGCAATAAATAGTTCCCTATACATTATAAAACAGGCCCCAGTGACGGCGCGTACTGGGAAATTCGAGTTGCTTGGAGGGTAGCGGCATCCCTTGCGAGCATGCCGCACGGAACCATCGCTCTCGAAATATATACCGGCATGGTCAACCTTGCCCGAGGAGGCATCCAGTTGCACGTTCCCCACGCAACCGACCTTTTCGCCAGCCTGCAGGCAATCAAGCATCGGTTGCAACCAACCGGGACGAAGGATCAGATCGTTGTTTAAAAAAGCAATGACTTCAGATTGAGCGGTTTTGGCGCCAAGATTGTTGGAGAAGGCGAAACCACGATTCTTGGAATTAGTCAAAACCCGCCAGGAACGATTAATTTCCTCAAGGAATTCAGGTGTGTCATCCGTACTGGCATCGTCTACGAGAATAACCTCACAAGGTAATTCGCCCAAGGTTTCCTCCAGCGAATCAAGAAAAACCTTGGTTCGGTCCAGCTGATTGAACAGCGAAGTGACGATCGAAATCGTGGGAGGAGCTGTCTCTCGGGCAGTCACCTCGGAAGTCAGCGGGTCGACAATTGGCGAAGGTATGAACCGTATGAGGAGGATCCATGACGTTCGGCTGCGTCCTCGATCGCCGCCTGATCGAGCCAACCCTTGTGTAACCCGATTTCCTCGAGGCATGCGATCTTAAGGCCTTGGCGCCGCTCGATGACCTTAACGAAGTCAGTCGCCGAGGCGAGGCTATCATGACTGCCGGTATCGAGCCATGCGGTACCGCGGCCAAGCACCTCGACGACCAACTCGCCTTTGTCGAGATAGGTTTGATTAAGATCGGTGATCTCGAGTTCGCCGCGCGGGGAAGGTTGCTGTTCCTTGGCCAAGGCCGAGGCTTGCTGGTCATAGAAGTAAAGTCCAGGAATCGCATAGTTGGACTTGGGCTGCTCGGGCTTTTCTTCAAGTGAGATGGCGTTACCCTGATCGTCGAACTCGACCACGCCATAGGATGAAGGGTCGGCGACGTGATAGCCGAAGATAGTGGCACCTTGTGCTCGGGCATCGACATCGGCGAGGATTTGCTCCAGGTCGTGCCCATGGAAAACATTGTCGCCGAGAATGAGGGCCGAAGGGCATCCGTCGAGAAAGTCTTCCGCAATGACCAAGGCTTGGGCCAATCCTTCGGGCTTAGGTTGCTCGGCATAACTGAAACTCACGCCAAACTGACTGCCATCTCCCAGAAGGTTGCGAAAAAGGGGCAGGTCGTGCGGAGTCGAAATAATCAGGATCTCCCTTATTCCGGACAGCATCAGGATGGATATCGGGTAGTAAACCATCGGTTTGTCGTAAACCGGCATCAGCTGCTTGCTGACCGAAATGGTGAGGGGATAAAGTCGGGTACCGGATCCTCCCGCGAGGACAATGCCTTTTCGATGCGTCATGACAAACCAAGTCGTTCTCGTTGGTAATTGCCGGAAGAAATCGCCTCGCACCAGGAGAGGTTGGCAAGATACCAATCCACGGTGGAACGGATGCCTGCCTCAAAGCCGAGACTAGGGCGCCATCCGAGCTCATCTCTAATCTTGGAAAAGTCGATTGCGTATCGGTGGTCATGACCGGGCCGATCCTCGACAAATGTCTTAAGTCGGTCATGAGGGGCACCCTCCGATCGAAGTTCATCCAACGAAGCACAAATGGCATCAATGACCTGCAGGTTGGTTTTTTCGGCATCACCACCGATGCAATAGGTTTCGCCAACGCGCCCCTGAGTGAGAGCCAAGAAAATTCCTTCGCAGTGATCGAGAACGAATAACCAGTCCCGCACATTGGAACCATCCCCGTAAATGGGCAGCGGCTTGCCTTCGAGGGCATTTAAAATCATAAGCGGAATAAGCTTCTCGGGGAACTGGAAAGGTCCGTAGTTGTTGGAGCAGTTGGTTGTGACCACGGGAAGTCCATAGGTATGATGATATGCTCGAACAAGATGATCGGCGGCGGCCTTGGATGCGGAATAAGGGCTATTGGGAGAGTAAGGGGTAGTTTCTGAAAAGGCGGGATCCGCAGGAGAGAGAGACCCATAAACTTCGTCGGTTGACACATGAAGGAATCTGAAAGCATCGCGATCTGCCCCAGATAAATCCGCCAAATGTCCACGAGTCGCTTCCAAGAGGCGTAAGGTTCCCATCACGTTGGTCTGGAGAAATGGCTCGGGAGAATCAATGGAACGGTCGACATGACTTTCGGCGGCAAAATTGACGATACCATCAAACTTGTGCTCTGCCAACAGGCGATCGACGAGTTCCGCATCAGCCAGGTCTCCGCGAACGAAAAGATATCGCGAATCTCCATCAAGATCAGCGAGGTTCTCAGGATTGCCCGCATAAGTCATTTTATCCAGATTGACGAGATGACCGACTCGATCGTTTTCCAGCAGGAGCCGAATGAAATTTGAGCCAATGAAGCCCAACCCACCTGTGACCAAGACTTTCTTCATGCCGAAACCGCCTCCGCCGAATGGTTTGCTTTCATTTCAACGAGAGATTCGCCGATGGCATCCTCGACCGGCCTAAGCTTTATCCCGACTCCGGTTAACTTGGAAGCGTCCAAGGCGCAACTGGAGCGTGGAGCCCGCGCCACTTGTTGCATGAACTGTTCCTCGCTTTCAAAAAAGACGAATTCCTTCTCCACTAACCCCTTCTCCTTTATCAAGTCAACGACCTGACGGGTGGTGACAGTTCCCGGATTAGTGACGTTATATATTCCGAATGGAACCTGTTTCTCCCAGCAAGCCAGAGTGGCATTAACGAAGTCATCTACGTGGGAAAGGGAATTCTCCACGTCAAGCAAACGATCGTAGGTTAAAATTTTAAGCAGGTAATTACGCCGCGAAACCTCGTGATTGAATGGCACTCGCAATCTCCAGACATAGCAACTTTCGGCATCGTTCAACTCTTCTTCTCCAAGCGCCTTGGCTCCGCTGTAAAAGCTGCAAGGAGGAGATTGAAAAGAAAAATTAGGTGGGTCTTCTTCCGTCCAACTGGAACCATCAGGGCGACGACCCTGATAAATACAACCGCTGGAAACATGACCCCATGGAATTTCGTGTTCCTCGCAGGCACTCCTTATGATTCCGGGTAAAACAGCATTCCCAAAAAGGCATTCCGCCTTGTTATCCTCACACGCATCGACGTTTGGCTTGCCGGTGTATCCAGCGGCATTGATCAAGAAGTCAGGCTTATGTTCGCCCAACCAACCACGCAAGGTATCGGAATCCGAGTAATCGATCTCCGAACGACTGAGCCCCTGACAGGGAAGGTCACGAGATCGAAGAAGGTCCAAGTACTTGCCGCCGACATAACCGGTGGAACCAAGAATCACAATCATAAGGAAAAAAGCTTGGGATTTGAGCCTACCCCATCATGCGCGAGAAAATACCCTGCGCAATCACTATTATCAATCTCGAGTGTTCGGCAAAACCCATTGACTTGAGGCCCTCTAAAATCCATTTTCAATAGTTACGATTCTCCTGCGGGAGCGGTCTGCAGCCGTGCCTCACATCGGCAAAACTCAAGTGACAACGACTTCTCGAGACGAACCCGAAGCCCTTTCCGGAAAGCCAGGGCACCTTGTCGCGGTGTCCGCGCGCTCAATTTCAAAAGTGTACCGCATCTGGTCCACTCCCGCCGCTCGATTCACGGGTCCCATGCTTGAGGCCAGCAAACGCCTGCTTCGACTAAAGTCGAAGAAGAGAACCGAAGTAAAAAAGCAATCCGAAGGCCAATCATACAGAAACTTCCATGCCCTGAAGGATATTTCCTTTGATCTAAACAAAGGAGAGTCCCTTGGAATCATTGGGCTCAATGGTTCCGGGAAAAGCACCTTGTTGCAAATAATTGCCGGCACACTACAAGCAAGCGAAGGAGAGGTGGAAGTTGCCGGAAGGGTCGCCGCATTACTTGAATTGGGCTCCGGTTTCAGTCCGGAATTCACTGGAAAGGAAAACGTCTACCTGAACGCTTCGTTGCTAGGCCTATCGAAACGAGAAACCGAAGCAAAATATCAACAGATAGTCGACTTTGCAGATATAGGGGAATTCATAGATCAACCTGTAAAAACCTACTCGAGCGGGATGATTGTGCGATTGGCTTTTGCGGTCATCGCTCACGTAGACGCCGATATATTGCTGATTGATGAAGCCCTCGCCGTGGGAGATGCCCGATTCACTCAAAAATGCATGCGTTTTCTACGCAAGTTCCGAGAGGAAAACGCCATTCTTTTCGTAACTCACGACTTGGCCGCCATGCAAAACTTGTGTGACCGATGCCTGTGCCTAAACGAAGGAAAGAAAATAGCTATTGGAAATCCTAAGGAAGTAACCGAAATGTATTGGGAAACCCTCTATGACAATGGTCAGGCGAATCCGCTTTCAACTGATGCAGTTTCAGGCTCGGGCGATAACCAAGCGAAAAAACCGATGCCAGGTGACTCACCGGTTGGGCTTGAGGCGGGGTTTACCTTCAATTCAAACACCGCTAGTTTCGGAAATGGGAAAGCTAGGGTCACAAATCTCGAACTTTTGGATGCAGAAAATCGAGAGCCCATGCGAGCGATAAAGGGAGGTGAAAATGTTTCCCTTCGAATAAGTGCCGCAATCATGGAATCATTCAATGAACCCATAATCGGCTTTATGTTTCGCAACCGCCATGGACAGGAACTGTTTTCCGAAAACACCTATCGATGGTACCAAAACAAACCGTGCGAAGCATTGCAGAACAAAAAACTGGTAGCCGAGTTTCGTTTTCGGATGCCTATGCTCCCAAAAGGACACTACAGCATCACGGTTTCTGTTGCGGAAGGCACCCAGGAATTCCATGAGCAACATCATTGGATTCACGATGCCATGTCAGTGGAATCAATCAATCCCACTCACTCGGGTTTGGTGGGAGCCCCTATGGATGGCGTTACTCTTCGATCCGTTTGAAAAGCAAAACAATTGCCAGATAACCAACACGTGGAAGATACCTTCAAGTCCATTAATTTCGAGCCCCGCTATTTCTCGGAAGTGGCCAACTGGCATGGGCATATGCCTTTCGCTTACGACTTGATGGGTGAACTAAAGCCTAAATTGATGGTGGAGTTAGGCACTCACTACGGAGACTCCTACTTTACTTTCTGCCAAGCGCGCAAGGAACTGGAACTGGAAACCGCATGCTATGCGGTAGATACTTGGGAAGGTGATGAGCAGGCAGGAAATTATGACAAATCTGTTTTTGAAACCGTGCAACGGGTCAACGCAGACCATTATGCCGAATTCTCCTATCTGGTCCGATCCACTTTCGCCGATGCCTTGTCACAGTTTGAAGAAGATACAATCGATCTTCTCCATATTGATGGGTTTCACAGTTACGATGCCGTCGCGGAAGATTTTCACTCTTGGTTCCCAAAGGTTCGTGAAAATGGCATCGTCTTGTTGCACGACGTAAAGGAAAGGCAATCCGGATTCGGCGTATGGAAGCTCTGGGAGGAGTTGGGAGACCGGTATCCGAATTTTCTCTTCGAGCACGGTCATGGCCTGGGAGTCCTCCAAAAAGCCGAATCTAACGGCGAACCCCTGCAGGTCGGGAGACTCGAACTGAGACCAGACGACCCCTTGATCCGCAAACGGTATCTGTTGCTACAAGAAAAGTTTCATTGGAAGAGGCAGGCTCAAGCTCATCGTACCGAAGCCGATGAATGGAAAGAAAAAGCCGATGATCTCGAGGAAGCTCTCAACCAAGCCGAAACCAATTTGGCGAAAACGGTCAAGCAGCTTCAAAGGATAAAAGGTTCGCTGTCATGGAAACTCACAAGCCCACTCCGAATTTTTCGTAAGTGAGCGTGGCGTAAGGTACCACAGAAGCGGATGAAGTAAAATGGACCTGCGTTGGACAAGCCCGGGATTCCTTTGCTTTTTGGTTCCTGGATTCGCTAAGCTCAAAGGTAAATTCGTTGGATCAGAAGCTGAACGGATAGACAAAATATTCATTCGATTGGGGACGAGAAGCATTCCCTGTGAAATCATAGAGGAACCGGGACAGAAATCATTCCTCTGCTTCTTGAGAATGGGTTGGGGACCAAAGCTGTGCGAGGTCTTCGTTAAACTCAAAGATGGCTCGGAACAAAAAGTCGGACAACGCCTCTTGTTTTCGTTGAGGTTTTCATGGGAAAGCCTTTGGCCCAAAATACGCCCACCCTATCCAAGGCGAAAGACTGCGTATGGAAACTGGTTGGATGCCAACAAGTGGGGAGACAAGCGAGAAGCAACCTACGAGAGGCAGTTGCAGTCCCTTGCAAGTCACCCCCTGATATCAGTGATCCTGCCGGTTTTCGACCCCCCTGTCGCCTTTTTGGAGGAAGCCGTGGAGAGTGTTTTGTCCCAAGTATATGAGAATTGGGAACTGCGCATTGCCGACGACGGGAGTTCGAATCCGGAAGTCCTCTCCTACCTCAAGGATCTTCCAAAGAGAGATGACCGCATAAAGGTAAACTTTAGAAAAGAAAACGGCGGCATCGCAATAGCTAGCAACGATGCCATAGCTTCAGCAAGTGGAGAATTCCTCGCTTTCCTCGATCACGACGACTTGTTGGCTCCCGAAGCCCTGACAGAGGTAGCCCTTTATCTTACCACTCACCCGGAAACCGATTTCCTCTACAGCGACGACGACAAAATCGATCGTAATGGCAATCGACGAGCCCCTCAATTCAAACCGGACTGGTCTCCTGAATTGCTCCTTAATTATTGCTATGTCGGTCATCTCAAGGTCGTCCGAACCTCCCTGAGCCAAGAGGTCGGCCATTTGCGTGAAGGCTTCGACGGCTCGCAAGATTACGACTATGCGCTCCGCATCACGGAAAGGGCCAGACATGTGGGACACATACCCAAAATACTTTACCATTGGCGAATCTCACCCGGGTCTACCGCTGAATCCGGAGATCAAAAAAGCGGTGCCTTCGACGCCGGTCTGCAAGCAGTTCGAGATGCCTGCTACCGTCGGGAAATCAATGCCGTTGTAAAACAACCCCAATGGGCTCAAAAGGGGAAACTCGGTATATTTAAAATGGATTTCCCCAATGAAGGCCCTTCCGTCACCATAATCATTCCGACGCGTAACAACGCGGAAAAATTAGCTCCTTGCCTGTCCTCCATCGAATCCACCACCTACGAGAATTACTCGGTACTCCTCCTGGATAATGAAAGTGACTCACCGGATGCACTCGAATTGCTCAGCGAAACTTCTCACAAAGTCCTGAGAATTCCAAATCCAAATGGAGATTTCAATTTCTCCCACTTGGTCAATCGAGGCGTGGAGGCAAGCGACTCCGATTACGTTTTGCTTCTAAACGATGACGTGGAAGTGCTCGAACCGCGTTGGCTCAGCCAAATGGTGGGACTCTTGGGAATCGAGGGTGTCGGCGCCGTGGGAGCCAAGTTACTCTTTCCAAATCGCAAGATCCAGCACGCAGGAATAATTCACGGCATGTACGGTGGTCTCGCTGGACCAGCTTTCAGCGGAGTGGACGGTAAAGAATCCGGATATCTTTCGTATTTGCGAGTGTCCCGCAATTACTCGGCGGTGACTGCTGCGTGCTTGTTGACCTCAAGGAAACTTTATCAGGAATTAGGGGGATTTGATGAAACTAAGCTAGCCGTGGCTTACAATGACGTCGATTTCTGCTATCGACTTACCGAAGCAAGAAACCGCTGCGTATACTGCCCCGATGCGCAGTTGATACATCATGAAGGAGCTTCTCGCGGCACTGGCGACAATCCCACCGAAATAAGAGCCTTCAAGGATCGTTACGCGCGAAGGAAAGACGCGTTCTACAATCCCAACTTCTCCTTGAAGTCCGGATCTTTTGAAATTCAACCCCGTCCAACGTCAGGCAAGCCTCGAACACCCGTCAAGGCACTTGCAATCTCACACAACCTAAATCTTGAAGGCGCTCCTCTGAGCATGTTTGAAATGCTGTCCGGACTCAAGGGCAGAGGTATCGTCGAACCCACGGTGTTAGCCCTGGAGGAAGGTCCGTTACAATCTCTTTACGAAAGTAAAAATATCCCTGTCACCATTCTACGATTTCCTCGTGAGTTCGTGTCCGTTTACGAATACGAGGCGTTGCTTCAAGACTGGTCACGGAAAGCAAATATCAAAGATTACGATGCCGTTTACGCCAACACCTTGGAAACTTTTTTTGCCATGGATGCGGCTCACTTAAATGAAATTTCAAGCATTTGGAATATCAGGGAAAGCCTGTCGCCGAATCGCTTGTTCACTCATCTCATGGCGAGCATACGCAAGAGAGCATACGAATGTTTCCAGTGGCCTCATCGCGTGATATTCGTCGCCCAATCAACCATGAATTCCTATGCGCCCCTGGAATCAAGGGACAATTTCACAGTCATCCCCAATGCCCTTAATCTCAATCGTTTTCCTTCTTCGGAGGAAGATGGGCGCTCACTCTCAAGGGAAAAGCTAAATATAAGTGTAACGGACAAGGTAATTCTATGCGTCGGCACTCTTTGTCGACGCAAGGCGCAAATGGATTTGGTGAAGGCCTTCGAGAAATTGCCAATCGAATTATTGAACTCCACTACACTGCTTTTGGCGGGTGAATCCGTGGGAAAGTACGGTCAGTTGATTGAAAGAAAAATTGAGCAAATTCCCTCGTTGAAGGAAAGGACGCGCTTGCTTGCTCCAAATGAAAATCCGCACCATTTTTATCAAGCAGCGGATTTATACGTTTGTTGCTCCGAGTCGGAAAGTTATCCGCGAACCGTGCTGGAAGCCATGTTGTTCGGTTTGCCTATTCTGGCTACACCCACCTACGGAGTACGCGAACAAGTGAGAGAGGGTTATAACGCTAGATTCTTTGAATTTGGAAACCTCGAGAAGTTGGGTGACAATCTTTGCAACATGTTGGAAAATAATGACCTCCTCGTTGAAATGGGGGCGAACTCCAGAAAAATGCTACGTTCACTTGATACCATCGATGAAATGCTCGACGGCTATGAAGATCATTTCTTGTCTGCTGCCATTCGTTGAAGGGAAAAGCCCTACTTTGCCAGGCTTCATTCATTCTCGGACAACCTATGTTCCTAAAACAAAAAACCCAATAGCTTGATGTGCGGCATAGCCGGAGTCTTTGATTTGACTGGGTCCATAGATCCGAAATCCTTCTTGGACGAAATTCTGGAGAGGATGAAGTCTCGAGGCCCTGATGACGCCGGCACGCTATGTACTCACAATTGGGCTATTGGCATGCGGAGATTATCCATCGTCGACCTTGAAAAAGGTGCCCAACCCCAAGCAAATGAAACCGAGGACGTTCTTGTTCTGCATAACGGAGAAATTTATAACCACGAGGGTTTGAAAAGGCAGTTGGAGGCAAAAGGGCATCGATTCAGCACGCGATCCGACACCGAGGTTCTGGTTCATGGTTACGAAGAATGGGGCATGGAAGGAATGCTTGCTCGAATCGAAGGGATGTTCGCTCTCGCCATCGTTGACCGAAAAAAGGATCAACTGCACCTTGCCCGCGACAGATTTGGAGAAAAACCGCTCTACCTGCATGCCAAACCCAAGGGGTTTTCGTTTTCCTCCGATCTCAAGACCTTGGTTCAAACTCTTGGCATTCGGAATGAGATAGACCCATTGAGTCTCCGCAGGTATTTGGCTCTGCATTACATTCCAGGCAACCGGTCCATTATCAAAGGGGTTGAACGTCTCCTTCCCGGAGAAAGAGCAGTTGCAAGTCTAGCCGACTTAAAAATCAGAAAGCACCGCTATTACGATGGAATCCCATCAAACAAGGAAGACTTTGATCCCGAGCACTTGCGTTCGCTCCTTGAACAAGCAATCAGTGGTAGATTGATGGGAGAGGTGCCTGTCGGAATATTCTTGTCCGGGGGCCTCGACAGTTCGCTGGTCACTGCCCTGGCCTCCCGTAATACATCCAATCTAAAAACCTTCTCAATTGGTTTTGATTCGGCGAATCACGACGAAAGCATTCATGCGAGCAGAATGGCCGAGAAATGCAACGTTCCCCACAAGCTCATCAAGTTCGGGGAGAAAGACTTCAGAAAATTGCTCCCCGTTGTGGCCAAGGCACTCGACGAACCGCTCGGAGACCCAGCCGCTCTTCCCACTTACCGCCTATGCCAAGAGGCCAAGGAATCAGTTAAAATCATCTTGTCCGGCGAGGGAGCTGACGAAATATTCGCTGGCTACAGCTACTACCAGCCGTTCCAGAACAAGAGTGGTTGGCTTCAACGGTTCCTTGGGAAAGGTTCCAAAGGAAAACCATCGGGACTACTCAACCCACTTACCTTGCAAACTCCATCGGGATTTCCCTTGGTCAGTGGAAAAGAAGAATGGAGCAACCTCGCCAAGATTGCCCCAGAGGCTGAAACCGATGCATGGGAAAATGATTTCCTTTCTACCTTGGAGGAAGTCGGGGATCCTCTGCGTCAAGCTACTCTAAGCGATACGCTTACTTGGCTTCCGGACAATTTGTTGGTGAAATTGGATCGGATCACCATGTCAAACAGCTTGGAGGGTCGCAGTCCATTTCTGATGCAGTCATTGGTGGAATACGGACACAACTTGCCGTCCGACAGCAAAATCAAAAGAGGCGAGGTAAAACACGCTCTACGGGTTGCCTCCAGCAAGTGGCTGCCGGCCGAAAACTTGAGCCGACAAAAGCAGGGCTTCGTATTACCAATGGCCAGCTGGCTTCAAAATTACGTAGCGGACTTCGGAGGACCCGCCGAATACGTCAGCCAACGCCAATGTGAATATCTAGACGAAGAACGCTTGGTTCATTTACTGGAAAGGCGCCTGCAAACACCAAAAGGCAACGAGCGCATCCTCTTTTCACTCATCCTTTTCCTTGAGTGGTGGATCCATCTTGACGAAAACTAAAGCAATTGCTGGCAAACAGCCGCAGGCAGTGAAGCCTCAGGGAGAAGTGAGTACCAACATGTCTTGGTAGCTATGTCCATGAAAACGCCCGCTCCAATATCCCGGGAAACGTCCCTTTACTTCAAAGCCAAGTTGATACAACCAGTCTAGGAAAAGGTCCTCTTCAAATGCCACTGCATCTTCAGGGCGCTCAAGGTTAACGGTGAAACCTTCGTCCCAACGATGAGCGAAATTTTGACTGCTCTTGCCTTCGGAGCAAAGATCCGTGGAGGTCTCGTCCATCAGGAAGGCGGTAAGGAAACAGGTGCCTTGAGGTCGCAAAACACGTCTTATCTCATGTAAATACGCCCTAATTTCATTTGCCGACATATGAGTGAATACGGAGGCGAGATAAACGAAATCAAAAAAGTTGTCGTCGTAGGGAAAGCGAAAATCGAGCGTTTCAACGACACCGTTGGGGTTATAGAGGTCGTGCTGTAAATCAATCCTCTTGAAAGTGAAGTTCGGGTGAAACCAGCCAATTTCGCTATTCGCCCAATCTATGGATTCCTGACAGATATCAAAACCCTGGTAAACTCCATTGGAATCAAGATAATGAGCCAAGGCATAAGCCATCCTGCCGACTCCACACCCGATGTCTAAAACCTTGGCGCCCGACACAAGACCACCCTTATGAATGAAATGCCCAAGAAAATCGAAGGCGACGCTCTTGAATCCCATGGGGCCACCTCCACCTATCTTGTCAATCAAGGAATCCGAAGGGGTGGACATGGGGGACTCGATCACAAAGTACATTGGTTCTCCATGACCTCCTGTCAAAACAGGAACCAAGGAGAAAAGCTTGGCCGACGAGTCGAGGCCGACCGCAGAAGAAAACCTCAAGGTGAAGCCAGAGGAACTAGATGGATTGGAATCGGTGAATCCTGCAAAAGGTTCTTGAACAGAGCAGTCATCGGGCTGGAAAACTTCATCACCAACTTGAGCTAAAAATGAATCTAATGGTTCCCCATTTTCTCCGCTAGCCCATCCTTGAACTATCAAGTCACCAATATCTTCAAGATAGAAACTGGTGATACTTCCAACTGTTTTTACCATGGGATATTAATAATCAAACCCATTGGGAAATTGTTCGAGAAGGTAGACTTGATTCCCGAAAAATTTCGAAAATTTGTTCCCAGCTTTCGCTATTCGCTTACGTCGTCGATGCCAATCCAACCGTTGCCTGTGGAACCGTCGTTGGATTCAAGAATCACGGTGTAATAACCGGGCTCCAAGTCGAGAAGCATCCCGGGGTCCTTGGAATCCAGTGACGCACCCATGAGAGAAGTGGCATAGGAAGCAATGGAAGAACTGGAAGAACTGGAGGTGTAGTTGTCATTCTCAGTGACCAGTGAACTTTGAGTCTTTGCCTGATCGGTATATTTATAAAGGCGAATAAAGGGATCTGTCATGGTACCACTCACTCCCCAGTTGGATAAAGAAACCCCTCTACCACGAATGAAAATCTTGCGCGTATTACCTGCGGTGCCAGTAATTTCGAAACCGCCAAACATGGCGCCATCTCCAGGCTTAACTACTCCGCGAGCGGAGACGTGGGTGAAAGATGCGGAAGCCGAAGTATCCTTCATATCTACACCTGCCCAACCCACGCCGGTAGCGTTGTTCTTATCCCAAATCCAAGAAGTATAGAAGCCGCTGGTTAGAGCTACAAGAGATGCAGCTTCCACACTCCTTAAGGTAGTAACAGGAGTAATGGAGGATCCAGTGGAAACGATGTCCGATGCATTCGCATTACTAGTATAATCATCGTTAGCTGCGTCTGTGTTCTCTGTACTGCCTTGGGTTATATCGTCAGCGTTATCGTACTTGTATAATTTCATTGTGGGGTCACTGATCAAACCAGTTAACCCATAATCTCCCAATGCTGGACCAACACCTCGCAGCAAAATATCGGCGGAACCACTGAGCTTGAAGCCCAAGATTCTCATATCATCGCCAGTACCAATGTATCCCCGAACATTGACACGGACGATTTTGACGTCCGAGCTACTGGGAGTCCCCGGATCACTAAGACTTGATACCTCTGAAGCGTCCGGATTGGAAGTGGGCGGGCTGCCAGGATCCACTTGGGAACCGCTTAAATCATCCAGGGATTTCCAAAAGGCAGTATTGGTGCCCGGCGTTACACCGGCTGAAACACTTTGCTGAGCCTGATAGGTCGTGCCACTATGAATGACCAAATCTCCTTTGGAATAGGTGGAACTGGCACTCCAATCGCTTGGAATGGCACCATACAAGCAAAAGGCCATAGACAGCCAAGCTGCAAAAATAAAGAGGGGTCTGAATAAACTCATTTTTACTTAAAAGATAGAAAACATCAAATCATTGACCAAGCGTAGCGCAACATGAAATTTACACATGATTTACAGGGAAATATCCATCTCAATATAATACCCACGAACAAATAGCAGAAAACCTGACAAAAGCTTCGATTGAAACCTTTGACTCCATCTCAATCGGAGGAAGGTTTCCCAAGTCCATGATAGCAAGAAACCGAGCGCAGCAAATATCGGGCAGGCAATATTCTGTACAGGAGAGGTAAAATACTAGCTTGGAAGAATCCCCCTGCATAGACCACCCCGCTCGTGCCGCGGAGAAGGGTTGAACGCAGCTTGAGCACTGCTTTTGCAGGGCTTGGAGCACAGACAAGCCGCTTCTTCATGCCCCTCCAAACTCGAGCCGCTCTTACGCTGGCCAAATCTTCCTCGATATGAGCAACATCGTTGAAAGGCGTGCAAAAGTCTCCCGGTCGAAAATCGACAACAAAAGGGGCTCTGCCATCGAATTCCATGATCAAACTGGAAGAAAACGCGGACAAACCAGCCTTAGCTGCGTTGTACAAGGGCAACAAAGGCAAGGGAAACTGAACTGCCAACGAACTGACGTTGACGATGCCGCCGGCTCCTTTTTCAGCCATAATTGGAGCAAAGATCCCGGAAAGGATGACCGGGGCCTTTAGCATAACATCTAACTGTCCGTCGATTTCCTCCTCTGGAAAACGATCCCAATCAAAGAAAGCGCCATAGCCCGCATTGTTGATCAATAGATCGGGAACGCCATTTTCGTCTGTAAAGCTACGAGCAAAATCAACAACTGAAGAAAGATCCTTCAAATCAAGCTCCAATCCATGCAAGCCGGATATTGGGGAGAGTTTGGATGGGTGTCTGGAAGCGGAGAAAGTTTCAACTCCTTCGTTGACTAGCAATTCACAGAAAGCCAACCCGAGGCCAGAGGTACCTCCTGTGACCAGAGCGGTTCGGTATTTGTCGCCAAGTCTTTTCATGGGTTCAGGCACCGACCATGACGGAAGGTTGCTGTTGACCGACAATAAGGTCAGTTGCCGCCGACCAATTCATTGCCAATGCTCGACGGGCTCCGGCAGCACCCAAGGAAGATCGAAGCTTTGCGTCAGCGAGCAATCTTTCGAGCCCATCGACCAAGGCATCCTCAGAATGAGGTTCAACCAAGATAGCGGTTTTCCCTCCGCATGCTTCCTCCACGCCACCCACCTTGGATGCAAGTATGGGCAACCCAAACGAAGCTGCTTCCAGATAGACCAAGCCAAAACTTTCCAAACTGTCAGGATCCTCCCGGCTAGCTAAAACGAAGAGGTTGCTCTCACGATAAGCATTGATCAGGTCTTTGCCATAAAGAGGACCTTCTAGGGAGACCTCGAAAGGAGCTTGCTTGGCGGCTTGACGGAGAGACTCATGATAAGCTTGTTGACTTCTCTTGGCTGCGCCTACGATGCGATAACGCAGGTTTTTCGTGAGTTCGGGGTTAACTTTACACAATGCCCCGATGACATCGAGTTGGCCTTTCCTTGGGTGAATGCGGGCAACCGTAAGCAAGGAAGGAGGTGCATCGGGGTTTCGTTCTCTTGCAGGCGATGGTGCGTTCAAGCAAAAGTCAGGAGGCGCATAAGGCAAGACATCGACCGAGCCGACTTTGGATCCAAGAACACTTGAGATAAGATCTCTAACATGGAGAGAGGGCACTAACAAGCGTGTCTTGTCCGCAAGCTTCCGCAAAGCCCTTACAAGCCATTTTCTGCGACGCCAACGCAACACTTCAGTTCCATGCAAAAGAATGATCAAGTTCACGGGCAAAGGACGTTTCAGGAGAATTCGCCATAACAAAGCGAGAACAGGAGCGGGTTCGGTTACACAATGGAGGGATTCATGATCACTCGCAGCCCTTCCCATAACGAAAAACCAACGTGCAATGTCATCGAGATCCTGAGTGCCTCGAACCTTGATCGGAGAAAAATCAACACCGGAATCCTTATCGGAAGGGTGATTGGGGCAATACACCACAACAGTTTCACCCTTACGCGAGAGAGTCGCCGCCAACTCGCCATTCACGGTGGCGATACCGCCGGAATGAGGAGGATACTCCGACGTATATAGGCAAACTTTACGCGAGATCATCAAAGAGAACCTAAAGAAATTTTAGAGGGTATCCGCAAAACCGGGACGCAATGACTGGAAAACATAGGCCCCGAAAAGAAAAGTCAGCATACCCGCGACCCAGATATAACAAAGATGAAGAAGATTTGGATCATGCTGCCAAAGCATCACCCCACGAAGGCACTCGATGACGTGCACAAGAGGATTCCATTTCAAAATCATCCAAAACTCAGGTGCTACGTCTCGTGCTGTCTGGGACGAGTAAAAGACACCACTGCCATACAAGGCCACCATTCCAAGAAATTGGGTGAGGTGTGCAATATCTCTAAAAAACACGCCTATAGCGGATAAAAACCACGCCACACCAATGGAAAAAAGCAGGACAGGAGCCAAAAACAAAGGAACCCAGAAGACCAACCAACTCAAACCATCACCAAGAACGATAATGCCCAACAGGCAGAGAGACAAACTGATAAGCATATTGTAAGCCAAGGCCCCGACATGAGCCAAAGGTAGCACCTCCAGTGGAAACACCACTTTCTTGACGAAATTTGGCTGACTGACGATGATTCCGGGAGCGGACCCAAGGGCTGCGGAAAAGAGATTTAATATGGTGAGTCCTAGAAAGACGCCAAAAGCGTAATCCAAGGTGGTTTCATCGGGGGCAACCCCAAAACGACCCCCGAAAACCACGCCAAAGACAAAAGTGTACAATCCGAGCATGAGCAGGGGATTGGCCAACAACCAAAAGGCCCCCAGACAACTGCCTTTGTGCTGGGTCTTGACGTTGCGGAGCAAAAATTGCCAAAACAACTCGCGATGCCGCCCTATGTTCGCCAATACTTGCACGAGAATTCTTTCAGGGGTCAGCCCGCATCAATTGAAGGGGAATAAACGCATGGCATCGGATAGGGATTGCCTGCAAATAAAGGAGGATAATCTTTTGATATTAGAGTACAATTGTTGATAGAAATCTATTTAATGGAAAACTCCAACTCCTTAATTTTCAAAAAAATATTCCTTGCGATTATTTCGTTACCCCTGTCCCCAAAGTGATATAAATCCGTAAAGATATCTTGCTGATTGTCTAGGTCGTCAAAGATTCTCGTTAAGTTAAAATAAACAAAATTGTCGATGTCGAGGTTCCTGAGAATCTCATCAATGAGATCGTAACAATCCTGAAAGTATCCTTGGGAATGTGGCTCGCTTGCATTTTTTTCCCTATCGGTCAATTTCTTGGCTGTTACGGGCAAGTTTGGTTGCAAGAAAAAGATAAAGTCGATGCCTTCCAAAGAGAGTGCGAAAGAGGTCAATTTTACATTTTTCAACAACCTTTGCGCAACAAGGGTGGGGGCAATTCTTTTGTTTTCGATCCGTGTTACTTCAGGAATTTCCGGTTGACCGGCGTTAGCGTAGATTTCCTTGATTAAATTCAAGAAAAAGTCATCGGCAAGAGATCTGAACCAAAGGACGTTTCGTCCCAGAAGCCCCCAGTGCACGTCATTATTACCTGAAAGGGAAATTATGAGGTCGGGCTCGAGCTCTGATAACTTGTTTTCAATGACGATGCGTTCATGCGTGGTGGACCACGATGGATTAGCCATGGTGAAAACTTCATAATTTAATTTTGTGTCCGGAGTTAAATTCTCTGACAGGTATTTAAGCAAATATCCTGCAATGGTCCTTTCTTCACTTGGAGCTCCGGAACTATAAGCCGTTGATCCTCCTGTAAGGAAAATCCGGAAGGTGTCCTTTGGCTTAGGTAAAGGGATTTCCATTTTTGATCTGAATTGCATCGAGTTTACGTAAGCATTGCCATGACGACCGGGCATCGGTGCATTACCCACAAAAGGCGTTGGAACGTTCGGTACAGACCATGAAAAACGGTCTATTTCCTGAAGAGCCTTGTCCTGATCATGATAGACTTGGACCAAGGTCTTCTTTTGCTCTTCATTCAAGAAACCTCCGAGGGTATACGCTCGAGACCACTCATCGATTTGCTCGTTGAAAGGATTGGTGACCATATAGTGTCCAGCAACAAAACCCACAGCTAGAAGTATAACGACCACGAGGGTTGGAATGATTGAAAACAAAACTATCTTTTTGAATCGCATCGGTTGCTCCAGACTAGCAAGGGTTTGGACGAGTTATGCAAACCAGATTTCCAAAGGTTATGAAAATTTCAGTGATCAGGGGCTCAAAAAACCTAAACGGGAATTTTCAACTGAAGGATTGTTCATTCCTTCAGTTGCAAGGAATCAGTGGAGAAATCGTAAAAGTATCGTTTGCCCCTTCTCGAATAACTGTTCCAGAAATACAACCAGTTTCCATTGGAGGCACTGTAAAGATAGGGATAAATCTTTTGATTGGTCCAAGTCCATCCCAGGTCCTGTGACCATAACCACAAGTTACTCAAATCGTCTCCACCACCGGATGAATAAAGCCACCCATGCTTTTCGTGAAAAATCCAGTTGCCGGAGGTAACCGAAAAATTACCAAACCAAGTTGAGCTTCTCCAGGCACCGGAACCTGACCAAGGAACGGTCGGCCAAGGCTCTAAATAGGAATAGATCCAGTCAGAGTGGTTAGCTACCCTTGTATAGACTCCAACGTCACCATAGATGGAATTGGTTGTACCGTAGGAAGACACACCGATCAAACGCCAAGAATCACTTATCAGAGAATAGGCGGGTCCGCCACTGTCACCGGAAGCGGAAGTGGCTTCGAGCGCGATCGGAGTGGCATCACTGGTGCCCTCTCCAAGCCTACCATAAAAAACATTTCCACTCAGCGAATTTTTATCACCGGACGGACTATCGAAATCAAATCCCAAGACACCGCCCGTGACACCGGAATACTGCGAGGAAGTTAAGCCATGAGAAACGTTGCTGTTTATACGATCCAAAATGTTGGCTCCTCCGAAAAGCTTGGAATTATCTGGATCAGTTACGCCATCGTTGCCATTCCCCAATCCACCTACTCCTGCGAAATAAAGGATTTCTCCTATGGTTTCCTGTGAACTGGCATTGATGGTGGCTGGCGTAGTGGAAGGGACAGAAGACCCCAAGAAAAGCAAAGCGATGTCAAATCCCTTCAAATCACCATCATTGTTGGACATACAAGCCAACCAGCCTGGGTGCACGTGGATCGATGCTATGGTAAATTTCTGCGCCCCGGTCGCCTCGAAGTCAGCGCCCAAAACGAATTCCCAATCCGCAGGATTGGGTTCTGGGCTAAATGCATTGTCCCAAACAACATGAGCCGCAGTCACTATGCATCCGGGAGAAATTAAGGTAGCGGTTCCCATCCAACCGTTCTCGGAAAGCAACGCTCCAACTGGAGAGAAGTCCGGGTAATTTTCACCGGCAAGATAGCTTCCGGAATTAGTCCCAAGTGCCTCGTGTGGGGAAGAGCTTGAGTCGTGACGATGAGAGATGCGACGTTGCCTCCCCTCCAATTCATCGGCGGAAAGACAAAAGCAAGGGTCTGTTGACAAAAGCAAGAGAGAGCAAAGATGAACACGCCAACCAAGTTTGACCGCGAAGTTTCTCATCGAAAATTCTTCGCCTAGAATGGACGATTGGAAACGGGCATCAGCGGTCCTCCAAGGAGGGCTCGATGTCCGGGGGTGGTCCCGGAGGCAGGATGTTAGGGGGGGGAGGAGGAGGGGGAAGACTGGAAAGATCGATCTCACCGGAACCGGAACCATCACCATTGGAAATGCGGGACACTACGTTGGTCGGCATCAAGAAAGTTGGATTGGATTGCTGTGTGCCTGAATTAGTGTTGGAACCACTGCCAGCAGGCGAATTACTCTCCGGTGAAGGACTTACATTTCCTCCAGACGAATTCGGAGCAGAGGGTGAAGTGACTCTTCGTGGAATAAAGGGAGGGGGCAAAAAACCTTGAGAACCAGCAGTGGATTTTGCGCCAGAGCGAAAAACTGGACGTTCAACCGAAGAAACTGAAGCAACGGGTTGCGAGGAATTGCCTGACGAGGCACGAGAAAGTGACGGAGGGACAGCAGGGTTTCCCTTTGGTTTAGGGGGCATAATCTTGGTGCGTGCCACCGGTTGAGGTATGGTGGAGGAACGACGAGAGGATTTGCCTTTGCCACCTGGAGGCTTTTTTCCCCACTGAGATTCATGGAGAGAGATTTTCTCGCTCGTGCCGTGACGATCCATCGTGAGTAACTCTTTTTCCGGGTCGAATCGCAAGGCGCGGAACTGGTCAACTGTTTCTTCTCCAAGAGACAGCCATTCGCTCTTCTTGGTCTTTTTGTTGAGTATTGAAAAATAATAAACCTCTCCCAACTTGAAAAACCCTCTCATTTCAATTTCGCTGGAAATGGCAGTGGTGGAAACGGGTTTGGGAGTTGGCGGAGCAATTGGCGAAGCTTTCTTGGGGGCACCCGAACCGGGGGGCTCGAAAGGGGAATCCGATTGCCCGCAAACGGATGATACCACCATTGTGGAAATAAGGATAAAGGATGTACGCGAAAATAATCGCATCTTACATACAAAGTAGGCGTGACACGCACTTGTCGCAAGTGAAAACCCTAGAGGGAAGGGGCGAGTCAGACTGATCGGGCAGGCATCAACCTCTGGCCAACTCGTGACCGACTGCTACCGCAGCGAGACAGCAAACTATAGTCAGGGCCACGTTTCCCAGACCCGTGCCCAATTGACCGTCACGAAATAACGCCAAAGTTTCAGATCCAAAGGCCGAAAAGGTTGTAAAACCGCCACAAAACCCCGTTAAAAGAAAAAATCGAAGACCGATTCGATCTTCGTCTAATGCACGCATCAGGTAGCCTATGAGAAAACAACCAACCACGTTAACCAAGAAAGTTCCCCAGGGAATCCCGCCCCGAAGCAAAAAACCAAGGTAGGCCCGCAAAGCTGAACCGAAACCTCCCCCCAAGGCAACGAAAGCGAGATGCTTCCACTCCATCGATTGATCCTTTTGCTAAAGTCCTGTAAAAAAAGACAGGCGGAATAACCTCAGTCCTGATCTGGAGAAGCCTTGTCACTATCCTCAACACTATCGTCCCCTTCTTCGCCGTCGCCCTCTTCTTCGATCTCGAGTTCCTCCTCAACCTCTTGTTCTTCAAGACCATCCTCATCCTCGAGCTCCTCAAGCTCGGGAATTTCATTTGGAAGGTTGTATCTGGGATTGCGACGTGATTTGGGGAGCGGGGACAGCAAAACGCTTATATGTCGGCCGACCAATCTAGGAGGTGAATCGGCGATTGCCATGGTCTTGAGATCTTCAACCGCTTGGTTAACCCGATCAAAGCCAAGATTTTTGTGCTCCATTTCGCGACCGCGAAACATCAAGGTAATCTTGACCTTGTTTTCGTGCATCAAGAACTGTTCCGCCCGCTTGAGTTTTGTTTCGTAGTCATGCACGTCGATGCGAACACGAAATTTAACCTCCTTCACCTTGCTGGACTTCGACTTGTCCTTGTTTTTCTTTAACTTGCTCTGTTCGTACTTGTACTTGCCAAAGTCTAGAATGCGACAAACTGGTGGGCGAGCCGAAGCAGAAACCTCCACCAAGTCCAAGAAATGTTCCTTGGCAATCTTCAAGGCTTTGGCTGGTGGCATCACGCCTATCATCTTGCCATCGGCTCCGATGACACGAATTTCAGGGACTCGAATCCCCTCATTCTTGCGGATGAAATTCCGCTTGCGGTGAAAACGGCGTTTGCCGAAAGGTCGTCTGCCCATGCGTTAGAAGGATAATCCGCTAAGGGCGGTAGGGAAGAGGGCCTTTCGCTCTCGAATCGCTGGTGATGCCATAAATATAATCTTCAAAAGGGGATAATTAGATACAAAAATAGAGGACTGTATCCCGAAGCAAGTCTTTTTCGATGTCTTTGTGAGAACAAATGCTAGAATAAGTTGTGCTGACTTCACTCGTTCAAAGGTTGAAGCTTTCCCCGCAACTACAACTCGCCTGGGCATTTGGATTAGCAAACTTGAATCCTCCGCCGACCAAAGCATCGGAATAATCAAGTTCAGTACCCTTGAGATACAACGCGGTTTTAGAGTCCACAAGTACGCGGACTCCGGCAGATTCCACCAAAATATCACCCTTCTTGCCTTCCTCGACAAATTTCATCTTGTAACTCAAGCCATTGCATCCGCCACCGCTAATCTTGATGCGAAGATGGTCTCCCTCATCCTCCCGCTGGATCAAACCAAGGGCTTTTTGGCCGGCATTCTCGGTGAGGAGAATCAATTTCTCGTTTCCCACTCGCACGCCTTCTGGCAATGAGGTTTTGGAAGAGGTGGTCATTTGAAACTATATTTCAAGATAGGATAAAAACAAGGATGGCTCTTAACTTTCAAGTTACAAGCTGTAAGAAAAACATTAATCTTTGTCTTTAACTCGCGAACGACTTCGAACAAAACCACGTTCACCCTCCGCAAAAAACTCAAGAAAACGAAGCCCTTCAGGAGTTTTGGGGCATTCGGGAGTATGGTGGATTTTCGCTGCCAATGCTCGAGGGTTCCCTCCTTCCATGAAAAGAACCTTGTATAGAAATTTAATCTCGGTCAGGGCTTCTCCTGAAAATCCTCGACGACGAAGGCCAACCAAATTAGGGCCACAAGCCATATTTCGCTCGGCAACGGTCAGAAATGGTGGGACATCCAATGAAATTGCAGCAAGTCCCCCAATCATGGCGCTTTCCCCTACCCGAACGAACTGATGAAAAGCCGCCCCGCCACCAACGAAGACATGATCGCCAAGGACAACGTGGCCGGCCAAGAGGGCGGCGTTGGCAATGGTAACGTCGCTACCGATCTCGCAATCGTGACCAACGTGGCAACCAACCATGAGCAGCGCATTTTCGCCCACCAAGGTATGCTTTCCCTCAAAAGCCGATCGATGCACGGTGACGTTTTCCCTGATGGAGACTCGCTCTCCAATGCGGACACCCGTCTCAAGGGAACGATCAAAACCACTCATCTGCGGATCGCCCCCGATAACTGATGAATGCCCGACAAAACATTCAGGGCCGAGTTCGGACCCATGTTTCACCACGGCATGGGCTTGTAATTCGCAGCCATCCCCCAAAATAACACCTTTTTCGACAATTGCATAGGGACCGATTGAAACTCCTTCTCCCAAACTGGCGCCAGAGTCGATAATAGCCGTTTCATGAATCATTGACGACGCTCCTCAAATAATTCCAACTGAGGATCCTTGACCACCTCGTAGACCTTCAGCATGCGTAGAAACTGTAGAGGAAGAGAACCGCGATAGTCTCGATTCTCTTCGGCTCGCCGAAGCAAATGTTCGATCATGGCACGGGTCGTGAATGCCCCGTCAACTCCAGCGGTCCGCAGCAATTCAACAACCTGATCGCGCAGTTTTTCGGTCCCTGGCAAACCGGGCAGGGAAACCAACCGCAAGACTTGCCCCATTCCCTGCTCGGCTCTGCCCGGAGGCAATTCAAACCAACCCTCCAATTTTCCAACCACCTCATTCCTAAGAAATTTCATCAAGGTGGCTCCACTACGCAAGGTTGAGGTCGAAAAGCCAGGCATCCCCCACCCTACTACGGCTACCAAGGCAGAACGAATATTAGCCAAATCAGTGGAAAAAAGCATGAAGCCAAGATCAGAGGCATTGTCCTCAACCAATGGATTGTGAAGGGAAAGAACAATTTCCCCACCACCTTTCTTGCGACCTGCCTCTCTCGATCTTCGCACCCGACGCGTAAGCAAACCGTGCGTCTCGAAGTATTCGCGAGCAATTGTTTCATCCAATGCCTCCATGCCTCACCCCTCAGCTCATAGCCCCCACGCTCTGCCAAGCATCTAAGACTAACTCCGTTGGAACATCTTCCCTAGTCACGGCTCGTCCCAATTCCTCCATTACGACAAAGCGGAGCTTGCCGCCTCGAACCTTCTTGTCACGGCCCATTGCGGCAAGAAGACCGGACACATCGAGTGGAGTCCGCAATTGAATCGGCAAATCATAATGCCCTAAAAGCTTTGACACGCGCTCGGTGGAACTCGCTTCCAAAAGTCCAAGTTGCTCCGATAAGCGAGTGGCCGCCACCAAACCCAAGGAAACGGCCTCGCCATGCAAATAATCGCCGTAGCCAGCCATGTTCTCTATGGCATGAGCAAAGGTATGTCCTAAATTGAGCAAGGCCCGACCTCCGCTAGCTGCGGTTTCCCGCTCATCTGCGGCCACGATCCGAGCCTTGGCTTCGCAGCAACTGCGAACAACGGCAGATAGCCCGGGACAAGAAGGACTCAAGGGATCACCGCGCTCCAAAGACTGGAAGAGGGAGAAATCACCAAGCATACCATATTTGATAACCTCAGCCATACCGGCGGCAAACTCTGCTTTTGGCAGGGTGGTGAGCAAATCCAAATCCACCCAGACTCCCAAGGGTTGGTGAAAGGCACCAACCAAGTTCTTGCCCAAGGATATATTGATTCCCGTCTTGCCGCCCACCGAACTATCCACCATCGCCAACAAGGTGGTGGGAACTTGGAGAAAGCCAATGCCCCGCAAAAAGGAACTTGCTGCGAAACCACCGACGTCACCGGTTACACCTCCACCCAAGACAATCAATCGACCAGACCTATCCATGTGATTCTTAGCTAGAAAGTCCCAAATTTGACCCAAGGAATCGAGTGACTTGGTGTTTTCCCCCGCTGCCAGCTCCAATTGCGGGAGATCACCCAAAACTTCTTTCAGGAAATTTGGTTGGGAGTGGGCCAAACCAGCGTCGACAACAGCCGCAACAGGGCAATTGCTTCCCTGCAGATCGCGAATAACTGCACCCAGAACACTGCCCAAACCTCGACCAATCGCAATCTCGTAGGATCGATCACCGAGCCCAACCTCCAATAACTCTCCCTCTAATTCCATAACCATCTAAAGCCTCGCATCTTGTAAAATAAAACAAGGAAAGGCAACCGCGATTTGGATTCATGCGGTCAGCGGAATTCCAAGGTTCATTCCAACGGATCGGCATCAGCCGAATCGACGAAGAGAGAACGAACGTAGCGATCCGCGGAAAAAGGCAACAGATCCTCGGGTTCTTCACCAAGACCAACAAAGTGAATGGGAAGCTTTAGCTCCCGGTAGATTGCCACCAGGGAGCCTCCTTTGCTCGAACCATCCAGTTTGGTGACGACCAGACCAGTGAGACCAAACTTCTCGTGGAAGACGCGAGCTTGCTCAAGGGAGTTGGACCCCAAGCTGCCATCAACGACCAACCAGGAGTGATGAGGTGCCTCGGGATTTCTTTTTCCAAGGACACGACGTAGCTTCGCCAGTTCCTCCATGAGGTTGCCTTTGACATGGAGTCTCCCGGCAGTATCAAGCAAAAGAACGTCGCGCTGCCGGCCCTCGGCGGCCGCATAAGCATCATAGGCCACTGCTGCCGCATCGGCACCATGATGACCGGCGACAAGCTCGAGATCAAGTCGATCTGACCAAGCTCGCAGTTGTTCAACCGCCGCCGCGCGAAAGGTGTCGCAGGCTCCCAAAAGGACGGAGCGACCCTCTTGTTGGAGGCGATGCCCTAATTTGGCGCAGGTGGTTGTCTTGCCAGAACCATTGACGCCAACCAGACAAACCACCTCGGGTTGAGCGGTTATTTCAAAAAGGCCTTCCGACCCATCCAGGATGTCAATTAATTGGGCACGAGCAATGGACGCCACCTCTTGGCCTCGTAAATTCTTATCCAGACGGTGAGCTTCCTTGATTTGTTCGAGTATTTGCTCGGTGGTCTGAAGGCCGAAATCGCTAGCGTAAAGAGCCTCCTCCAAGTCATCCATCGATGCTTGATCCAAACGTCCCCCACCAAGTGAGCCCAAAACTTCCCTAATAGCACCGGCACTCTTTCGAAAACCTTCCTTGAACTTCGAGAAAACCCCCATGCGAACTAATCTAAAGTGATCTTTTAATCCGATTGAAGCCTTAAATCCCGTAATACGCTCGCCTCACTTGGGCTGAACGAGAACGAGGCATGTGGTGTACTCGATCAAGTGGTTCGTGCAACAATCCTTGAGCTCGAATGCCTGCACTGCGATGACCACAAGTCTATCCTCCAGATCCCAAGTATCGGTAATGATTCCGCCAGGATCATTCATGGGGACTTTGTCAATCGCGGGCAAAGGGCGATGGGAACGTTTAGGGCCATATTTCTTCACCAAGCTCTGACGCAAGTTGATCCATTGAGGTTCCAGAATTTCATCGTAAAAAGAAAACTGCCATCCCTTGCGACCCTCCAATACGCAAAGCTTAAGACGATCATTTTCAAAATGGCAAACCAACTCATAACTGAAATTGTTAAGTTTCACGGCGCAACGAATAAGGCTCTTTGGCTTTTCAATCGAAATTTCCCGAAAATTGCCTTTCTTGAGTTTTTCAAGGACCAGCTTGCTGGAATCCCCTTTGCGAAGATCGGCATAAACGTTGGCTCCACCGACGGCGCCAAACGAACTCAATTCTTCGGGTGCCTGCTTTGGGGTATGCTGTTCAGCGAATAAAGGAGAAACGAGACCCATGCCGAAGAGCAAGCAGGGCAATAGAAACTTTGTTGAAGTCTGATTCACTTCTCAAAGCCAGTTCTCGCTGAAACTTCCCTCAAAGCCCGTAGTATATGCGCTCAAGGGTCAGCAGAGCGTAAGCGGTAACCAGTACGGGATCCCGCTCCCACCAACGTCCGTTTTCGTTCACCCAAGAGCCATCGGGTTGCTGCATGTCAAAAAGTTTCTTGGCCAAGTCACGACGCCAATCCGCTTTTGTTCCATCAGGTTTCTTGACTTGCTTTATCCCCGAGAGATCCAACGCCTTAGCCATGGTATGATAATAATAAAATAGACCTTGCTCTCCCATGCCAGGGTTTTCCTTGACGCTATAATGCGCATTGATCCATTCGCGTGCCGCTTGCACACGTTTGTCTTCGGGCTTCATTTCCGCATATATGAAGCTAAGTAGCCCGGCATAGCTCATGCTTCCATAGGAACGTAGTTTCTTTGGACCATCATCATTGGAGGACTCACGTTCACCGGCCATGCTGCTTCCCGGAAAATAGATGAAGCCGCCACGATCATCCGGATGCTCGCTAACCCATTCCTGCTTATTGCTTTGCGAAAGATTTTGGCATCGACCGACAAAGTTTATGGCAGCCTCCCAATCGAGCTCGAAATCTTCTCCCTCGCTACGCTCAAGCATTTTCTTGGAGTAGAAAAGCGCCTCCATCGCAAGGTGTGTATTGGATAAATCGGAATGGGCCCATCGAGCCCCATACCCGATCCCGCCATCGAAAACGTTGTCAGACTCACCGCGNTTGTCGAAATCTGACTGCTGNTTNACCAGAAAATTACGGGCTTTTCGAATGATCGGTTCGTACTTGGGTTCCTTGGCTTGAAGCAAAGCCATCATGCAAATGGAGGTATTGTAGGAAGCAAGACCGCGACCATAAAGGCCCCCGTCCGAACGGGCATTTGACAAGATGAAAGCAAATCCTTTGTCCAACTGGGCCTGAAATCGGTCCCCAGATGCTGGTTCGCCCAAGATTGCTCGCACCGCCAAGGCAGTTAAGGCTGGATATTCCTCATCNCCCCAACGACCTTCTTTTTCTTGCTTGGCTGCAAGCCACTTGACACCTCGTTCGACCGAACGCTTCACTTCATTACGCAGTGAAAGATTGNCCGGATCTATCGGGGGGCCTTCGTCAAAGTTCTTTGGATAACCCGCAAATGGCAGGAGAATGAAGCCAGATAGCAAGAAAAGGGGAAATTTTGTCATACTCATTGGTTCANTGGTTAATCAATCCTGGGACGTTACTTTTTTCTGGGGGAATTTCAAGGTCAAGGTCACGGGGTGATCGAGNGGGGGCATCGNCTCCTTGCGANCAATCCAGACATCATCGTTGTTGGAGTCATGATCTCCACTGTTTACCATNGCGGTGTCATCGGCATAAACAGCGATAATGGATCCGCTTTGTTCCGCCATGAAGANATCCTCCACGAAACGAGACCCATTGAACACAAATGATCCAGCCGCAATAGTCTTCTTGGTGGTCGCATTCACAGCCATGCTCTCAAGGGAACCTTCGCGAGGTCCATCCTCCCCTTTCCAGGAAACAATGATTTCCAAACGACTGGAAGAAACGTCCAACTTCTCGCGATCTTCCTTCCAGAGATTCTCGACAAATCCCTTGGCCGCCTCCACCCGAGCCAACAAAAGCGTGGTCTGAAGGTTACGNGGGTTGATCTTGGTGCGAAACAAGCTCTCGTGTGTCTTGCCATTCTCGTGCACCAAGGCATATTCCACCAAGCCTTCNACCTGATTACTGAATGCGGGAAAGCTGATTTCCCTACTTTTCAGNTCCAGACGGATGTCTTCGGCCACCCGGAAAACTCCAGGAGACACCTTTTCAATCTTGGGAGCCAATTGCTTNGCCTTGGAAGGAGCCTCTGGTTGCTCCGCAGAATCAACCGTATNCTCCGCAAGTACAACTGGAGTCNTTGCAAGCCAGCAAACCAAAAGCAAAGGGCGTGTAAAGATAGTAACGAAAACAGTCATCAATTATCAAAATTCATAATCAAATTATATTTGCCATCCGTTACTTGCAACTCAGACCGTGNGGAAATCNTAAAAAAATACTTTATGCGGATCGGGTAGAATTTACACTCGTCATGCCGACGCAAAAGCTTTTACTGTTTGACGCATTACCCCCATGGAACTTAGTTTATTTTACGCTTTTTATATAAAAACTAAGGAATTTGCTNTGCGGGGGTCATTACGGATAGGGGAAATTTAAAGAAGAAGGGCATNATCTCCAATAGACAAAATTTAAAGCCATCATGGACGAACAAAATCAGTATCCCGAAGACGGCTCGCAAGAAGAGTTGTATCAACCCGAATACATGGAAGGCGNCGAGCCTTTGCCCGAGGAAATTTANGACGACNTGCCCTTTGAGCCCGCAGGTGCCCCNATTCAGGAAACNCCNATGGGGCGTTACATGAGAGAACACCGATTGCTCAACAGCATGCTGATGAGCTTGGTCATTTTGCTCATTTTGTTTTGGGCGCTTTGGGACTTGGTACTTTTCGAAGTCTTCGGTTCGCCCGACGGAACCGATTTCGCCGATGCCGGTGCNTCTCCTCCGAGNGAAAAGCAGCAAAAGAAAAAGATCGTCAAGCTGAAGAACAGGCAAAAGAAAGCCNCTCCCTCCGTTAAGAATACCTTCAAGACCAAGGCTCTTTCCGACATCGCAATGCCGGANCTGAACGATCTCGACGTAACGGACATCAACCCGGTGGTAGATACCGCTGCTCCCTCAATGGGAGACATGGGGGATACCGGTGACGCCAAGAANGCCCTCAAGGGCCTCGGACTCGCCTTNCCAAAGCCGATGCAGGCTCGCTGTGANCCGAAGACTCGNGTCAGTCGACTCATTGCCGGTGGTGGCAACCGGAATACCGAAGACGCCATCATTCGAGGTTTGGATTGGCTAAAGGCCAACCAAGCAGAAGACGGTTCTTGGGGAGCNAAGGACAAGAAGGCAGACGGAACCCCGACNACGATGGACAAGAATGCCGCAACTGCGATGGCCTTGCTATGCTACTTGGGGCACTGCGAGTTACAGGACTCGCCTAAATACGGGGCAACCGTACATAAAGCGATTGAGTTTCTCACATCCGATGCCAATCCGCCCGAAGACGCTAACATNAAGAATGGCAATCGTGGTTCTTATTCACACCCCATTCGCACCTATGCCCTCTGCGAAGCCTTTACGATGACCAAAATCAAGAAATTGGAAGGCTATGCCAAAAGAGCTGCCGAGTTCGTCATCAAGGGACAAAACGAAAGTGGTGGATGGGCTTATGGCTACGGCAAGGGTCCTACCGCGCATACGGANCTGTCCGTCACCGGATGGAANATCCAAGCTCTCAAGGCGGCTGCCNTGACCGGGCTCTACATCGATGGACTTGACGAAGCCATGGACAAGGCCATCGAGTATACCAAGCGTTGNCAGGACAAAACAGGCAAGTTCGCTTACAAGGAAGGTTCGGGCGGGAAAGCCAGCTTAACGGGAACAGGGGTTCTCTGCCTTCAAATCTGGAAAAACGCCTCTTCNGAGGAAGCCACCAAAGGTCTTGAATGGATCATCGCCAACTTGGACAAGACTTGGGAAACCGTAAACGTTTACGAATGGTACTACCATGCTCAAGCTTGCTTCCAAGCAACTGGAGTAAGCGGGGGCCGCAAGTACTGGAAAGAGTGGAACAAGGATTTCCAGAAAATCGTTTTGGGCGCCCAGGCATCCGATGGGCACTGGCCTCACGGCGGCCATTACCATGGAGACACCGATCTCTATCGGACTACCATGACGATTCTGATGCTCGAGGTCTATTACCGTTACGCCCCAATGGGTGGCGGCAAGACCAACTGAGTGTTCCAACTGCCGATGCCTGTCGGCTACTTGTTAAAACCAAATACTAGATTTTGTGCTTTTGCATTTGTAAATGGCGAGAACACAGNTAGGAAGGCTATTTAANTGTCGCTNAAGATTCCTCTCACACCAAGAACTAATCAACATGAAACAAACACTGGCAGGATTTCTTNTCTTNATTTTCCTCAATGTATTCGNCTTTGCGAAAGACCCCTCGGTTTCGAAAAATGCCGANAGCAAGGATGANAAGGTAGACCAAACAGTCACCATNTCATCGGATGACAAGATGATGTACGGAACCACCGCCTTCGAAGTGAAGGCCGGAACCAAAGTAAAGGTGATCCTNAAAAACATCGGCATGATCCCAAAGATCGCCATGGGGCACAATTTCGTGCTCCTTAAAAAAGGTGAAACCGCTTTCGGCTTNGGTCCACAAGTNGTGGNCAACGGAGGCACTCACGAAAATGGTTTCATCCCCTCAAAGGGGAAGGAAAAAATTATCGTTTCCAGCAAGATGCTTGGTCCTGGTGAACAAGACACCGTGGTATTCACTGCTCCCGAACCAGGAGAATATGAATATCTATGCACCTTCCCCGGTCACTTTGCCCTCATGCGAGGCAAGATGACCGTGAAGTGAAGTAATCCCCCGCTGACAGGAACTGCGAGTGACTGGCGCTCGATCGCCCCTCGCCCCTGTAAATTAGCTCTCAACCCAACGAAACATGCGTTCAAAACTAGAAGAAGAACGTCAAATGCTGCGCGAGGCCGAAATTTCCGGCCCCGGAGCGCGACTAAAGACTTATACAAAACTCTCCGGCCCAGGTTGGCTCCAAAGCGCAATCACATTAGGCGGAGGATCCCTCGGATCCAGTCTGTTCCTCGGGGTTCTCGCGGGATACAGCCTGTTGTGGTTGCAGCCCATCGCCATGATCCTCGGCGTAATTATGTTGAGCGCCATCTCCCACGTAACTCTTTCCACGGGCCAAAGCCCCTTTAAGGCGATCAACGAGGAAATCAATCCGGTCCTGGGTTGGGGGTGGGTAATAGCCACAATTTTAGCTAACGTCGTGTGGTGTTTGCCCCAATTCGCTCTCGGCACCGCAGCCGCCACTCAAAATCTCTTTCCCGCGCTAAACAACACTTGGGGCAAGGCCTTCGTTTGCCTCCTTCTCCTTGGAGCCGCCATCACCGCCATACTGGCCTATGAAAGAGGTGCTCAAGGAGCCAAGGCCTTCGACCGCCTACTCAAGATAATGGTTGGCTTGATCGTCTTGGCGTTTTTCGGAGTAGTGATCAAGATGTCGATGGTGGGAGCCTTGCCTTGGGGCGAAATAATGAGTGGTTTCGTGCCCGATCTCTCCCTGCTTACCGAACCTTCCGAGAAGTATAATGAAATCCTAGCCACAACCGGAGAGTTCAAAGAGTTCTGGAAAGACAAGATTGTTGGAATGCAGCAAAGCGTCATGATCTCCGCAGCCGCCACCGCAGTGGGAATCAACATGACATTCTTCATGCCATTTGTCTTGCTCGGACGGAGATGGGGCCGGGATCATCGCGGGTTAGCCAAATTCGACCTATGGACCGCTTTGCTCATCCCCTACTTTCTAGCCACTTCCTGTGTAGTTATAGCAGCCGCTTCACAGTTTAATATGCAACCTGTTACCTTGGAGGAAATGGAAGCCGACAAAACTGGGAAACTGGAAAAGGGATATTACGAACTTGTGGACTCAAGAATAACTAAAGCTCTTGGTTTCAAAGGGTTTGCGAATTTAAGCGACACCGAAAGGGCTATCCAGCGAGAATCCCTATCGGATGCAGATCGCTCCATGGCAGCCATGCTCGTCAAAAGAGATTCTTTCAACTTGGCCGCCTCCCTCGAGAATCTAACCGGCAAACTCTTTTCACACTGGATTTTCGGACTCGGGGTACTCGGCATGGCCTTGTCCACCATCATTATTCTGATGACCATCAATGGACACGCAGTTTGTGAAGTGATGGGTGTTCCCCACAAAGGAACACCGTTCATCTGTGGTGCCTTGATTGCCGGTCTAGGCGTACTGGGACCCTTTTTCTGGTCGAAAGCATCCTTTTGGCTGGTTGTGCCGACGTCAGTCTTTGGATTCACCCTGATACCCGTGGCTTATCTCAGTTTCTTTCTTCTGATGAACAACAAGAAAGTACTTGGACGCGAATGCCCGAGAGGCGGAGTAAGAGCCGTTTGGAACATTGCCATGCTGGTAGCTCTTGCAGTCATGGGCACGGCGGCAGTATACGTGGCTTGGAACAAGAAATGGGGAGACGTACCATTTGGCAAATACGCCCTAATCACCTTTGGAGTTCTACTAGTTTGCGGTCATTACCAAAGACAGATCAGTCGACTCGCCAAGAAAGTGTCAATTATGGACAACAAATTACGTCGCCCAAGCGGTGGTGGGCGAGGGCGTGGACGAGGGCGAGGCAGAGGTCGGCGAGGCCCGCAAAAAAGTGGTCGTCAGGGAAAACCCGATGGCAACGAGAACCAAGGAAATCAAGGTAAGCCTAATACTGGGCCTAGTCCGGATCGACCTTCAGACGGATAGTCATGCGTGTCTGTGGTTTGTTGCTTTTTTTGCCTTTGGTGACCTTTGGCAAAGGACAGCTACAGCCACTCTTTGACGGAAAGACCTTGGCGGGTTGGTCTGACAAGACTGGCGGACAACCTGGCTCTGGTTGGGTTGCGGAAGGTGGGTGCATAGTTCGCAAGGAGAAATCCGGTGACCTCTATTCCAAAAGAAGCTTCAAAAACTTCGAGTTTTTCTTCGAATGGAAAATTGTCGCCGGATGTAATAGCGGGGTAAAATACAGGGTGACGGATTATTCCGGATCCATCCTAGGACCCGAGTATCAAATCATCGATGACGAAAAATTGAAATATGCCCCGGATCACTTGGGGGCAACCGCTTCAATATACGCAATTAAAGGAGCAGCCCTCGAAAAAAAATTGAATCCTCCCGACAGTTTCAACAAATCGCGCATAGTAGCGCATGGCAAAAGAATAGAGCACTGGTTGAACGGAGAAAAGGTGGCTGAGATAAAGATTGATTCCGATGACTGGAAAAAGCGGCATGCCGCCAGCAAATTCAAGAAACGCCCGAATTTCGGTACGAAGAAAGGTCGCTTGATGCTACAGGATCATGGCGGCAAGGTGTGGTATCGCAACTTGATCATACGCGAATTGTGAAAATGCGGAGCATCGAAAAACGTCAGCTCATTGGAAGAACGCTCAATTTTCCTGTCTTGCTTGGGATTGTTTCTTTTTTAGTGGCCTTGGACACCTCGTCTGCCGCCAAACTTCACCTCAAGGTAAAGGCCGGGCTCAAATACGATCCGGCCGCGTTGCACGTCCAGCCGGGCGAAAAAGTCGAGTTGCTTTTCGATAACGTCGACGAGATGATGCACAATTTCGTACTGGTTGCTGCCAGTGCTCGCATGGAGGTGGTGGAAGCTGCCATTGCCCTAGGCTCCGACGGTCCAGCCAAACATTACGTACCCGATTCGCCCAAGGTGCTTGCCTCTTCCCCCGTCGTCCTGCCTGGAAAAAAAGCAGTGGTAAAATTCAAAGCTCCTTCTAAAGAAGGAGAATATCCCTATGTCTGTACTTTTCCGGGACATGGGTTCGTCATGCACGGCATATTGTTCGTTGCCAAAGAACGCCCCGAAAAAATGGATCGAATTCTGGCTCAGGACGCTCTGGCGGTTTCTCCCGACATTAATCTCAGCAACCCGGCTGATTCCGCCACTGCAATCGTCCATAGAACCTTCATGCCGAACTCTTCCCCAGCCGCCATCGCGGTTTCTTTGCCAGGCGGGCATTCCTTTTGCTGGGACGCCGGAAACTGCCGACTGCGTTATGTTTGGCGAGGCGGCTTCATCAAGAAAAATGGGAGTTTCGGGCGATGGCGCACCTTGCCCAGCATAGAAGGACAGATCTACCATCAAGAAAGTAACTTCCCCATTCGCTTCGAAAGCTGGAACGAAAAACCACCGGAAACCGATTTCATGGGCTATCGCATGGTCGGTGGTATCCCTGAGTTTCGATATCAAGCAAATGGTGTGGAATTCACTGAGTTTCTGGCGAAATTACCCGGGATGAGTGGTCTCAGTCGTCGGTTCAAGATAGAGAATCCTCCATCCGATTTGTTTTTTAAGGTAGATCCAGACGCGGGAGTAGAGATGTCTTGTGGCAAGCAAATGCCAGCCAATGGGATGTTCAGTGTCTCCAGAGAAGATGCCAAGGACTTCACTGTCATCATGAGGGAAGTGCCCAACAAGGCTCCACTACTCTATCTCAGCATGAATGATCTCGCCGTTTGTTACAACAGGAAGGGCAACTTGCACCCTGGAATCATAGGACAATCTTGGCTGATCAACGGAGGGAAGAGCGTGACACCAGCTCAAGAGGAAGGAAATTACGCTAAGGGAGCGGCAGTCAGCGCATGGGTAAAGCTGAGAAGGCCAACCGAACCCATCCCGGTCCTGCTTAAATGGCAAAGCGGTGGTGCCCTAAGTTACTCCCCAAGACAAGACGCATTTGCCTTTGGGATTTTATCCAACGGTAAAAACAACGAAAAAGCTGGTTGGGAAGCTGAGGAAGCGAAATTCAAGGGCCCTAGCAAGAATGCAAATAATAGCGGTTATTTTGGGAGAGGTTACCTCGATTTCGGCAATCAGAACGATGAATTCATCGAATGGAGCGTGACGATCAAAAAAACCGGAAAGCATTCCCTCCGGTTCCGCTATGCGTCCTTGGGCAAGCGACCCCTCAAGCTAACTATAGACAACGATCCAAAATTCGGTTCGACCGAACTTGCCTTCCCAAGTACCGGTAATTGGACAAATTGGAAATACCTCGAGCATAGCCAATTCCTGACCGCCGGCAAACATTCGATTCGCCTCACTTCGTTCAAGAAGACAGGTCCTAACCTAGACAGAATCGAATTAGTAGAAGCCGGTGAAGAAAAACAAAACCGAACGGAGGTGCCTCCAGGACAAGCAAAACAGGGACAGCCTCTGCTTGACGAAGAATGGCACCTCTTGTGCCTGAGTATGAGCAAAGACTCCGTTCGAATGTATTTGGACGGAAAATTGCACCGTGAAAGGGCTTTGGAGTAAGATGAAGCATTGCCCGCCGGTCCCATATCCTTTTCTTCGGGCAATCGTCATGACGGATTCTATTTGGATGAAGTCAGGATTTACCAACGTCCTCTCGGAGAAGACGAAATCAGGCGCTTGGCCAGTCCGCTGGAAAACAAGAAATGATGGGAAAAAAATACATAATCACGGCACTTTGCCTGATAGGCTCCCACACGGGTGCCAAAGTAACGAATTATTATGCCCTTGAGAATGTCCAGACACCCAAACTCTTGGTCGATCGCTACGGTAAAAACGGATCCCAAACAGATGGTCTCGACTTTATGCCGGACGGGCGCTTGGTAGCCTGCTTCGTGGGTGGTGAAGTATTCACCCTCCACTCCAAAACGGGAAAATGGAAACTTTTCGCCGATGGGTTGCACACGCCGCTGGGTGTGGTCGCGTTGAATAATCGTGAAGTGATGGCTTCACAACGACCGGAATTAACGCTACTAAAGGACATCGACGGGGATGGCGTTGCCGACGAATACAAAAGCTTTTGTGACGATTTTGGCATTTCCGGAAATTACCATGAATTCCATTTTGGCCCGGTCAGGGACAGGGCAGGTAATTATTACGTCGCGCTTGGAACAGCATCCAGTGGCGCCGATGTTCGGCATGAGAAACGCGGTCTCTTTGACAAACGAAGCTATCTACAGAGAATGTATGCGTCGGTTCCTTATCGCGGATGGGTGCTCCAAGTCACTCCGAAAGGAAAACTTGTACCCTGGGCATCCGGTCTACGAACCCCGAACGGCCTAGGCTTCGACTTGGAAGGCAATCTATTTGTAACCGACAACCAGGGGGACTGGGTAGGCACCAGCAAACTCCATCACGTCGAAAAAGGAAATTTTTATGGCCACGCCGCTAGCCTGTTGTGGGAAAAGGATTGGGCGGGAGGAAAACCCGTGAACCTTCCATTGGCCAAACTAAACGCCCGCCGCCAAACCGCAGCAGTTTTGTTCCCCCACGGATTGATGGCTAATTCTCCTTCCCAACCGTTGGTCGATTCCACAGGTGGAAAATTTGGCCCTTTTGCAGGACAACTTCTAGTCGGTGAGATGAACAAAGGGCGCATAATGAGAATAATGCTCGAAAAAGTCGGTGGAAAAATTCAAGGTGCCTGCGTTCCCTTCTTCGACGGAAACGGTCTCAGCACAGGTAATAACAGACTCTGTTTCTCACCTGACGGAAAAACACTGTGGGTCGGACACAGCAACCATGGATGGGCTGGCAGTCGAGGAATTCAAAAGCTAACTTGGACGGGCAAGATTCCGCCTGACATCCACCGCATTACGCTGACCCAAACTGGCTTCTCCCTTACCTTCACCGTCCCTCTCGAGAAAGCTTCAGTCACATCGGAGAAGAACTATTTCATAAAAAGTTATTCCTACAAATATCACGTGGGGTACGGATCGCCGCAGGTAAACGTCAAAAAAACAATTCCATCCAAAGCTGTCCTTTCCGGCGATGCTAAAACCGTCCACCTGAGCATACCAAACATGGAAGCTAGAAGGATCTACGAGATCTCCTTGCAGAACCTGCGCACCGCGGATGGCTCTGCCTTAATCAACCCTCTCGTAGTATATCACGCTCACAACCTGCGTGAATGAAGCCTCATTTGCCCGTGAGAGGCAACCACTGCCGGATTTCGCCGCGCTCCCCACGAGAAGAATGGAGCAACCAAGCTTCACCAGTCGTGGTATCGATTTTTAAAAGGCGTTTGTATAGGAACGGCTTGGCGTCCTGCGAATAATACTCGGCGCTAATAATCTGAAACTTGCCGTTATTATTCTTGGAAACTCCGAAACTGGGGGGAGGCGGAATGTTCTTTGGTAGATTTGGCGGGACGCTGGGAGGCTTGGATAACTGAGCTTGCGCTACCAGCAAGGCTCCCAACCCCATAACGAAAGATACGATTATCTTGCTTGTTTTGTTCATCGTGTTCTCCTGATTTTTCATTCAAGACACCTCGTTGGAGCGAAGCATCCACAAAATTTCATAACCTCCCTTTCAAAACATCTAAAAGCCTCTTGGCAATCGGCTTTTTCCTTGCGGGAGGGAAGAAACAGGAGTAGCAGTTTCTCCTTTTTCTCATGACAAGAATATTGGTAACTACAACTTCTTTTCAAGATACTCCCGGAGAGCATCACGAACTATTGGAAAAAGAAGGGTACGAAGTCATCGGAGAGAGAGGCCCTTTATCCGAAGAACGGATGCTTGAATTGGTGGGCGACCTGGACGGATTGCTTTGCGGTGACGACGCCATAACTTCAGCGGTTATAGACAAGGCTTTGCCTCGCCTGAAGGTTATCGCCAAGTATGGGATAGGCATCGATAAAATAGACGTCGAACACGCCACCTCTTGCGGGTTGCCGGTAACCTTCTGTCCCGGAGTCAATCACACCACGGTGGCCGAACACACGTTCGCCTTGTTGTTGTCCGTTGTAAGGAAACTGATCAAGGAAGTGGACATCACACGCGCGGGCGGTTGGGAACGCATTACCGGCACCGAAATAATGGGCAAGACGATGGCCATCGCGGGTCTCGGGAGAATCGGAAAGGAAGTTGCCATTCGAGCCAAGGCATTTGGGATGAAAGTAAAAGCCTTCGACCTTTACTGGGACAAGGAATTCGCAGAAGCGAACGAAGTGGTTCGATGTGATTCATTGAGCGAAGTCTTGCGCGACGCCGACGTGATCTCGCTCCATGTCAACCTGACCGATGAAACTCGAAACATGCTCGATGCAGAAAATATCGCAAAACTGAAGGACGGAGCCATCGTCCTGAATTGCGCCCGAGGCGAACTAGTCGATTCATCCGCCATGGTGGAAGCCCTTGAAAGCGGGAAGCTTGGTGGCTACGGGACCGACGTACTGGACCAAGAGCCTCCGCCCAAAGATCACCCCTTGCTTAACGCCCCGAATACCGTGATCACACCGCATATTGGTTCTCGAACCTTCGAATCCGTGCAAAGGCAAGCCGGCATGGCTGTACGCAACCTCATCCACGTGATGAAGGGAGAAAAACCTCTGGCGCAAGTGAACGAGGTTCCAATCCCCTCGAATGATAGCTAAAGCGCAGGCACGCTCCAATGACAGAATCTTTCAAAGTCGTATCACAAGAAATTCATGACGACCTCGTCTGCGCAGCTTTCCGACATCGAGGTTTCGATGAAGCGGAAGCTTTGGCAGCCGCTCAATTTTCTGCCTATGCAACCAAACATGGCATCCGCACGCATAATGCCCTCAAGGCGTTGCATCTGGACGAGCTGTTCGGCTCGGCGGTTGGTGGCTGCGCTCCAAGCGCAAAAATCGAGATAAAGCAAAAGCGGTTCGACGCCTGCCAAACTTGGAATGCTAACAAAAAGCTGGGGCAAGCCGTGGCTTGCTCCGCCATGGAAGCATGCATCGAAATGGCAGACAAACATGGATCCGGCACAGTGGTGGTCGACGATGCCTTTCACTATCTTTGGGGCGGAGGCTACGTCATGGATGCTGCTCGAAAGGGATACTTTGCCTACACCAATTGCACTTCCACCTTGGCCGAAGTAGTTCCTTTTACCGGCAAGACACCAACTTTAGGCACCAATCCCCATTCCTGGGGCTTGCCCACCTGCGAAGCTATCGGCTTTCCCGTTGTCGTCGACTGGGCTACCTCCGTTATTGCAATGGGACGTGTGCAGCAACTTAAACGAGAGGGACAAGAACTCCCTCCCAACGCCGCCGTCGACGACGAAGGCAACCCCACCACTGATCCCAATGCCGCTGCATCCCTACTGCCTTTCGCCGCCCACAAAGGATACGGACTAGGTCTTCTCAACGAAATAATCGGCGCCATGGCAGGTGGTTCGCTTCCAACGGTGAGAGGTATTCCAGGGGAAGTTTCCGGAGAGAAGTATTCCTGTAATTTTTTCTTTCAAGTGATCCATCCCGAGGCCTTCGACGCCGGTTCCTTTGCTCATGGACGCTCTCAAGCGGAAAACCTCAAGACAGTTCTTGCTGACATTCTCAAAGAAGGAAACGAGCACTGCCTGCTTCCAGGTCAACCAGAAGCTCTCTTCGCGGAGCGTTCGGAAAAGAACGGCGGCCTTCTTTTCAGTGAAAAAGAACTGGACGAATTTGATGAGGTTGCCGAAGAATGCGGCCAGCAAAAATGGGATCGTTCCGGTTTCAAGACAGCTGAATGAAAACCCTTAATCCCAAATTCTTGTCATGTCAGTTTTAGATATCCGACCCGCAAACGAATGCCGATGGGATCTCGTGTCTCTCGGAGAAATCATGTTGCGACTCGATCCAGGTGAAGGCCGCGTACGCACTTCACGCTCTTTTCAAGTATGGGAGGGAGGCGGCGAATACAACGTGGCTCGTGGTTTGCGGCGTTGCTTCGGCATGCGTACCGCCGTGGCCACTACCTTCGCGGACAACGAAGTGGGGAGACTACTAGAAGACTTTATCCTGCAAGGGGGAGTGGATACGGACTTGGTTCAATGGGTCCCCTTTGATGGAGTGGGTCGCGAAGTGCGAAACGGGCTGAACTTCACCGAACGAGGATTCGGGGTAAGAGGAGCTGTGGGCACCTCAGACCGAGGTTATACCGCAGCTTCACAAATGAAGCCAGGCGACGTCGACTGGAACGAAATCTTCGGAAATCAAGGCGTCCGCTGGTTACACACCGGCGGTATTTTTGCGGCTCTTTCGGAAAGTACCGCGGAGGTGGTGATCGAAGCGGTCGAAGCCGCCAAGAGACATGGTGTCATCGTTTCTTACGACCTGAATTATCGACCTTCACTGTGGAAATCCATAGGTGGACAAAGGAAAGCTCAGGAAGTGAACCGTCGAATCGCCCAAGGTGTCGACGTAATGATCGGCAACGAGGAAGATTTCACGGCATGCCTTGGCTTCGAGGTCGAGGGTCTGGATGAAAATATTTCAGAAATTGAAGTGGGACCATTCAAGGCCATGATCGAAAAAGCAGTCACCGAATTCCCGAACTTCAAGGCAACGGCCACCACCCTGCGTACCGTGAAGACCGCAGGTGTCAATGACTGGGGCGCCATTTGCTGGGCGGACGGACATTTCCACGAAGCCACGCATAGAGAAAACTTGGAAATCCTAGATCGCGTGGGCGGGGGAGACAGTTTCGCTTCAGGCTTGATATATGGGTTCCTCAAGACGGGCGAACCGAAGGAAGCAGTGGAGTACGGCGCAGCTCACGGAGCCTTGGCAATGACCACTCCGGGAGACACCTCGATGGTGTCGGTCTCGGAAGTCGAGAAAATCAAAGGAGGAGGAGGAGCAAGGGTGGATCGTTGAAACGCCCTGCATTGACTTTATTTCGATGAATTACGTAGAGAAATTATTCGGTCTTTCGGGCCAGACCGCAGTGGTCATTGGGGGCACTGGAGAGTTGTGTGGAGCGATGGGAGTGGGTTTGGCCAAAGCAGGGGCAGAGGTGGTGATCGTGGGTAGAAATCAAGACAAAGCCGTCGAAAAACTTGCTGAAATTGAGGAGGCCGGAGGATTGGGATACTTCATTCCCTGTGACGTCGGTGACGCCGATGCCTTGCGAAGATTGCTGGATCAAGTGCTGGAAAAATCGGGCAAGGTGGATATCTTGGTTAATGGAGCCGGGATCAACTCCCCCACCCCATTCTTTGATATACCAGAAGAAGAATTCCAACGTATCTTCGACGTTAACTTGAAAGCCGTACTGCTCGCTTGCCAAATCTTCGGAAAACACATGGTGGATCGCGGAGAAGGGGGAAGCATCATCAACGTCGGCTCCATCTCGGGTCTTAACCCCCTTTCGCGAGTCTTCACTTACTCCGCGACCAAGGGAGCTGTCCATAACCTTTCCAAAAACCTGGCCCGCGAATGGGCTCCTCATCGAGTCCGGGTAAATGTTCTCGTGCCCGGATTCTTCCCCGCAGAGCAAAATCGGAAAGTGCTGACACCTGACCGAGTTGCAGACATCATGAAACACACACCGATGGACAGATTCGGCGAAAAAGACGAATTAATCGGTGCCACGCTTCTCCTTGCCTCGGGAAAGGCAGGTAGTTTCGTTACCGGCACGGAGACAATCGTAGACGGAGGATACTCCGCCATGACTATTTGAAATCCTGAGCGCAAACAAAAGAAACACCAAGAATTGGCGACAGTGATTGAGCTGATTCGAAAAATTAACGCTGAACGGAGAAGAATCTTTTGTCTGGTATGAAAACCAAACCATGGAATTAACTGCCAAAAATTATTTGGACCGTGTTGAGGACGTTCGTGATCTGCCCACTTTACCGGCGATCTTCACGGAGTTGGCCCAAATGCTCAGTGACACCAACTCGAACGTCCAAGACGTAGAGAACCTTATGGAGAGCGACCAAAGCCTCACCATGCGGGTCTTGAAGGTGGCTAACTCGGCTTATTATCGAGTATCGGACCGCGTCACCAATATCGGCGATGCAGTAAATTATCTAGGCTTTGAGAAACTTAAGAAAGTCGCTCTGTCATCCTCTATCTTGTCCGTATTCAAGGGACCCTCCGCTGATAATTTCGACGTGGAAAGTTTCTGGAAACACGGAATAGGAGTGGCTGTCGCCAGTGGGGCGATAGCCAAATACATGGGATCGAAAGACCATGAAACCGCATACGTATGCGGGCTCGTTCATGACATAGGCAAGATCGTTAATTACATGGTGGACCCAGAGGGATTCCTGAAAGTGGTTCAATTTTCCTTGGATAAGAAAGTTGACCTGTGCTCCGCCGAACGATCCAACAATTACTTCCGGCATGACGTCTTGGGCTATTTAGTCTGCAAGCACTGGAAACTCTCGAAATTCATTTTGGCAACGGTCGGGCACCATCATCAAGAGGATTCGCAAGCAAGAGGCATTGCTTCCGAAAGCCTTAATCAAGTGGTGGACATAGTCTCCATTGCGAATCAAATAGCCCATGATCGCAAATTCGGATTTTCCGGTCACGAGAAATCCCCCCCTCCAAGCCCTTTGCTCTTGGAGAGAATCGGCATTCCACCGGTCGACCTACGTAGAATAATCGAAATGGTCGAGGAGGAATGGAAATCGGCCGAAGGCATTATCAAGGTTCTGAGCAATTAATTCATCGCACCAACCGATTTATTTTCCTAGAGCCAAACATGAACGCGACGAAAACTTGGATCAGGAAAGAAAAGAGTGGGCTGTGGTCTCTTTCCGCTGAAAAATTGTATTACGAGTTTTTCGGTCAGTCTTCATCGCGCTCAAAAACCATTGCTTGGCAATGATCCTCGCCATCCTTGAAAGGCGCCCCAAGGCATTGCCAACGACCGGCTGCAGTGAAAAGATAGCCTTCGGTATCCTTGAATTCCTGTTCAAGGAGATCGTTGACTTCACGAACCAAAGAGGTCCAGCCTCCGGTTTTCACGATACGATACTTTCTTTGAATCATGATGAATCTTTTTTCTGTTCTCACTAAAGGCAGATAAAGGCTTGCACAGAGCGTGTCATGGTTTACCCATGACTCGACCAAAAGACATAGTCTCATCTGCACCTTTTACTAACCATCACAAAGCATGACGGCAAAAACCGCAAGTACGACGAAGAAAACAACGAAGTCCTCTACCAAATCCGGGGACCAATTATCCAAGAACGACGTCGCAGCCATCGACCAGCTCCGCACAGTAAACGAGAAAGTGAGGTCTGAGATCGCCCGCATTATAATCGGGCAGGAAGAAGTGGTCGAGCGGATGTTGATTTGCATACTCTCGGGAGGGCACGGTTTGTTGATGGGCGTACCGGGATTAGCCAAGACGCTATTAGTGAATTCCTTGGCTCAAACCAGTTCGCTGAGCTTCAGTCGCATCCAGTTCACCCCTGACCTAATGCCATCCGACATCACCGGCACGGACATACTCCAAACGGAGAGCAGCAGCGGGCGACGCGAATTCGAATTCGTCAAAGGACCGCTTTTTGGAAACGTCATCTTGGCCGACGAGATAAATCGGACTCCCCCAAAGACTCAATCGGCTCTTCTCGAGGCCATGCAAGAACACCGTGTCACGGTGGCAGGTCGACATTATAAGCTACCCGAACCCTTCTTCNTGTCATGGCNACNCAAAATCCAATTGAGCAAGAAGGCACTTATCCTTTGCCGGAGGCTCAATTGGACCGCTTCATGTTTCTGATCACGGTAAACTATCCTAACCGACACGACGAACTTCGGATTTCAAGAGAAACCACCGCCGGCGTTCCGCCCAAATTGAAAAAAGTCATTAACGGGAAAAAACTTCTCGAGTTCCAATCTCTTGTTGAGCGCGTTCCAGTTCCAGAGCATGTTCATGAAATGGCTGTTGATCTCGTTCGTCGCACACGCCCGAACTCCGATGAAGCTCCGGCTTGGCTCCATAAGTGGGTACAGTGGGGATCCGGTCCAAGAGCAGTGCAATACCTCATCCGCGGATCGAAGGCTCGAGCCGTGCTCCACGGCCGATATCTGGTCGGGCTGGACGATTTAGAAGCGGTTGCAGAACCTGTTCTCTCGCATCGAATCTTGACTAATTTCCAAGCTCAATCCGAGGGCATTACAAGTGCCACTATCATCGAGCGATTGCTGAAGGAACTACGCAAGGAAAAGGACGCTGAACGTGCCTAGTAAAGACGGTACCGAATACCTGGACCAAGCTGTTTTGTCGCGCCTATCGGCGCAAACCCTCCTGACACCTCAGGCTATGGAGGGCAGCGTGGCCGGCCTCCACAAGAGCCCTCATCGTGGCTCAAGCGTGGAATTCGCCGAATACCGGGAATACTCGCCGGGAGACGATCCCAGACTTCTGGACTGGCGAGTATATGCCCGAAGCGATCGTTTCTACGTAAAGGAATTCGAGGCTGAAACCAATCTGCGATGCTATCTAACCTTGGATTGCAGCGCCTCCATGAGTTTCGAGTCCGAACATGGCCCTCGAGTGGAAACAGCCAAACGCATCATAGCCACCCTCGCCTATCTGCTCATCCATCAAGGAGACGCCGCCGGTCTGCTGACCGTTGGAGCAAAGGGGGTCGAGGAATTGCCTGCTCGTCGAAATCCCATGCATGTTCGGAACATGTTGTCACTTCTAGCGAAGAAGAAGCCTTCCAGCGACGCTGACTTGCCCAAAGCCCTTCATGACGTTGCGGAGCGAATCCCAAGACGCTCTCTGGTCGTCGTGATTTCAGATTTCTTCTGTGACCTGAACGAATTGATGGAAGCCATCCAGCACCTTCGCTTCCAAAAGCATGACGTCTGCCTCTTCCACTTGCTGGATCCTTCTGAAATCTCATTCTCCTTTGATCGACCCATTCGATTCATCGATCTCGAGGGGCCTGAAAACCTCATTACGGAACCCGCCGTGATCCGCAAACAATACCTCGAGGAAATCAACGCATTCCTTGAGAACATTCGCCAAGGTTGCAACGAACGAGGCGTGGAGTACAGGAGACTGATCCTGGACAAACCGTACGAAGAAGCCTTGGTCGAATTCCTCTCCGAACGCGCTCGCAAGACCGCTTGAACAAACTTATCTATACGCCGGCATGACTTTTCTGCAACCGTTCATATTGTTCGGCCTGCCACTGGTCCTTTTGCCTATATTGATTCATCTCCTGAATCGGCTGCGATATCGCACGCAAAGATGGGCCGCGATGAGGTTTCTTCTTTCCGCCCAGAAACAATCCATTCGACGTTCACGGCTTCGCCAATGGATCGTCCTGTTGATGAGGATGCTGGCGGTGCTCGCAATCATTCTCTTTCTGGCCCGCCCGNTGACCGGCGGGTGGTCCGGNTTCTTTTCCTCCGGAGAACCTGAGATCATCTTGCTGGCCCTGGATCGTTCAGCCAGCATGGAGACGCGTTTGCCTGACGGGCAAACGCGCCGTGAAAAAGCATTGAAGAGTTTTGCAGAAACTGCTGCTGCTCGCGAAGGGTCGACGGTTGTTCTGGTCGAAAATGTTTTTCGTGACCCACAGGCACTGTCTTCGCCCGCTGATTTGTTGAATCCAGAAATGGAGCGATACATCGGCCCCACTGACACTGCGTCAGACATCCCTGCCTTGTTGGCGACGTCACTGGACTGGCTGGNAAACAACGATGTCGGATCAGCCGAAATCTGGATCGCATCGGACTTGCGGACAAATGACTGGTTGCCCAGTGGGTCCGAACCACGTTGGAAACGTTTGTCTGAAAGACTCAAAGAGGTGAATGAAAAATATGCCCTCCGGCTTCTAAACTATGATGCCGAGTCGACCGAGAACGCCGGACTACGTTGCGAGAAAGTGGTCCGCCGCAAAAACATTCTCCGTTGCGCCATGACCTTGGACATAAGCAAAATAAAAGAAACCTCCCTATTTCTGGAAGTCTTGCTAAACGGGCAACGCAGTGAAGAGGAATGCTTGTTCGAAGGGTCTCGATTTCTTTGGCAACCGGAACTCAAGCTAACAAGCGAGACAAAGCAAGGTTGGGGGAAATTCAGCTTACCCAAGGACGGCAATCCCGGCGACGACGAAGCCTACTTCGTCTATGGTTCGCCTCAAAATGCAAAAGGGTTCGTGATAACGGAAAATCCAGAAATTCGTCGCTCCCTGGCAAAGGCATCGATCAATATCGCCGCTAGTGAGGACAAGGATCCAGTCACGAAGGAAATCGTTGACCTGAAAGCGGGCGAACTGGACGCGGCCAGTTTACTTTTCTGGCAAGGCCCGTTGCCCACGAACGAAACCGCCGAAACAATAAGCGATTTTGTCAAAAAAGGAGGAAGAGTCCTGTTTCTACCACCTGAAACGGACGACGGTGGAACGTTTGCGAGTTGCTCTTGGGGAGGAAGTGAAACTCGAAAAAAGGATGAAGGCACCTTTAAGATAACGACTTGGGAAGAAAATGATGGTCCGCTTGCAAACACTGAAGAGGGGTTGAGACTCCCACTCTCTGAAGTACAGGTCAGCAAGCGAAGAAAGTTGGATGGTGAAGCTCGGACCTTGGCTTTTTTCGAAGACGGCGCCCCACTGCTGTCTCGAATAGCCTTGGGCAAAGGGGAGGTTTATTTTCTTTGTACCTTGCCACAAGCGGAATGGTCGGACTTAGCCGATGGTTTCATTTTGGTTCCCATGGCGCAACGCTTACTAGAGTCCGGGGCAGGCCGATTCAATCCGCCTGCGTCCCTGCCTTGCGGAACACCGGGATTGGCTCCGCCTGGCACTGAATGGCAATGCATCGACACACCGGGCCAAAAGGATTTTAATGCCAAGGCTGGAATTTATCAAATTAACGGCCAGCTTGTGGCTCTCAACCGGCCCGTTCTGGAAGACGACAAAGCGACACTGACCTTGAAACAATGCAAGGGATTGCTAAGCGAAGAACTTTCCACTCTTCAGGGAACTTCTGACCAAAGCTCGGAAATTCCCGCTGAAATATGGCGATCGTTCCTTTTCCTTACCTTGGGAGCACTAGTCGNCGAAGCCCTGCTCNTATTACCGAAAAAAGAAAAATCCAATGCCCCGATGGGAAGGAAACAGGAAGGTCGGGCATGACTGATCCCACAACTTGGCGATGGGATCTCTCCTGGCCGGTTCTGACAGCTGCTTTGGCCACCTTGGTCTTGGCAGCGGTACTCGGCGTATTGAATTGGAGGCGAAATGGAAAGCGCCGGGTGGTAGGAGTCTTGGAAATCTTACGTTTCCTGGCGATCTCACTCCTCCTGATTACCTTGTTACGCCCAGAAAGAGTGGAAACCATTTCACGAGAGGAAGAACCCGTGATATTGGCCTTGCTGGACGAATCCGGCAGCATGAAGACGCGGGATGTCAAAAGTGAGGGAAACATCTACGAGAGAAATGAGTGGATTGCTTTGAAAACCGAGGAAGGCGCTCCCTTTTGGAAACCCCTAAAGGAATCCGCCACTGCCGTTGCCAGTCCCTTCTCATCTCCACGAGGCAAAGGCGCCACCGATTTGGCCGCTCCCTTGATCGATGCCCTCGAGCGTTTCCCAAATCTAAAAGCCGCCATCACCTTGACCGACGGTGATTGGAATCANGGACAAACTCCTTTGGCGGCCGCCTCCAGATACCGGGCCAGAGGAATTCCCATCTACACGGTAAGAGTGGGAAGCGATAGAGCCTTGCCTGATGTTTCAATCGAACACGCGGCCGCGCCACCCGTTGGACTACTGGGCGAACAACTGGATATTTCCTACCTCTTGCGAAACGATTTCGAGAAACAAAACAATTTCACTCTCGAACTGCTTGAGGGAGATATCGTGGTCCAAACGGAAAAAGTGATCGCTCCCAGCGGAAAGGAAACCCACGGCACCATAAACTGGAACGCGTCCAGCGATGGCGAAAAAATTCTCACACTACGCATTGTACCGGTAACCGGTGAAACTTTCTCCGATAACAACGAGCGACAAATGCGCGTTCGCATTGACGACAAGCCAATACGAGTGCTGGTCGTCGACTCCTTGCCTCGCTGGGAATATCGCTATTTGCGCAATGCCTTGGATCGTGACCCCAAGGTGGATTTAAATTGCACCCTCTTCCATCCCGACCTCGAGATGGGTGCTGGTGACGGCTACCTGCCGGAATTCCCTTCCAGCCCGGAGGAACTGGCTCGCTTTGACGTAGTGTTCCTGGGGGACGTTGGCATTGGAAACGGCGAACTAACCACGGAAAACGCTGAGGATTTGGCTGACTTGATCCGCTTGCAAGCTGCAGGAGTTGTTTTCATTCCAGGTTTCAGGGGACGCCAAATGACCTTTCGCGACAGCCCTTTGGCGGATTTTCTTCCGATTGTCTTTGACGACGAGAAACCGAACGGCTTTGGCATGCAAAACGAGGCTAATTTGGTACTGACCTCAACCGGCAAGGATCACCGGCTAACGAAGTTGGAAAAGGATAAGGAAACCAACTACAACCTCTGGAGGCGACTACCCGGGTTCAGGTGGTCTGCCGGAGTGACCAAAAGCCGTCCCGGATCAAAGGTCTTAGCCGTCCACTCGAATCTCCGCAACCAATGGGGCCCCTTGCCACTGTTGGCAATCAAGACAATTGGTAGCGGAAAAGCCCTTTTCCTGGGCACTGACGCCGCTTGGCGGTGGCGCCGCGGCGTGGAGGACAAGTATCACATGAGTTTCTGGAAAGGGGTTGCTCGCTGGATGGCACATCAACGACATCTTGCTGAAAAAGATGGTATCCGCCTCATATACAGCCCCGAATCACCACGCGAAGGCGATCGTGTTTTCCTGCACTGCCATGTTTTTGATTTCTCTGGCTTCCCCATCAGTGATGAAGAAATCGAAGGCCGCATCTCCTATCCTTCCGGGGTAATCGAAGAAGTGCGCTTAACCGCAGTGGAGGGTGGATCGGGAGTATACGCAGGATCATTCTTGGCCCGGGAACCGGGTATCACCGAAATCCAAGCTGGATCCACTGGCCACGAGCGGGAAATAAAAGNGAGACTCCAAGTGGATGGCATTCCGTTAGAGCGCTTGGGGCGGCCGGCGAAATCGGACGAACTGCGCGAATTGTCTCGATTGACTGGAGGGAAATTCGGTTTTTCCGACGATCTGCAGTCAATCGTGAATGAAATCGCAACTCTTCCTGACCCCTTGCCTCAAGTGAAGATTCAACGTTTTTGGTCCAACCCTTGGTGGGGTGGTGTAATCGTTTTCCTGTTCGCTATTTACTGGACAGGAAGGAAGCTCGCAGGAATGATGTGAGTTCTTGAAAACTGATTTATAGTCTCACGCGCACAATGCAGGAAAACATAATGAAGGACTCAAAAGGAACTGGTTCGTTACCCGCTTCACTCAAAGCCCAATTGGACGGCTTGCGCCTCAAGCTCCGTTGGACAGAAGGTTCGCGGGCTATTTTCTCCGCACTCGGCGCCCTATTAATTTCTTGGATTGTCGTGTTCGGTTCCGATCGTTTGTGGGATACCCCTCAACCTCTCCTTGTGCTCTTTTCACTGACAGGCTGGGCGGCAACTGCCTGGGTTTTGGCCTTGGGCTATAGATTGGCTATCTCTCAACCTCGTTATGACGAAAACTTAGCCAAGACTGCGCAATCTCGATTTCCTTCCCTCGGAGACCGCATGCTTGGAGTGATCGAGTTATGTGACCCAAACAAGGAGACTTCGAAGCACTCTGCAGCACTACGGGAAGCAGCTGTGGCGCAAGTTGCCGAGGAAACCGCTCGTTACGATCTAGGCAAAGCCGTTGACATGCGATTGGCAAAACGAGTGGGAGTTGCATTCGCGGCTCTCGCCAGCCTTGCCACAGTCTGTTCGACCTTCATGCCTCAGGCCACTGGCAATGCCTTGAAACGCTGGGCCAACCCATTCGATCCAGTTCCTCGCTACACCTTTGCCAGCCTGACCAGCTTCCCTGTCGAAAAGTTTGTCGCACGAGGCGAACCTTTTCAAATATTGTGCACCATCGATCCGGAATCATTCTGGCTCCCAGCCGAAGCGACTTTGACTAACTCTGAAGGCAAGGAGTTCGTCGCATCACTGAATGGCTCCAGTTATCTTTTCGAATTCGAGGGCTTGCTTGAAACGGAATCATTCCACTTGAAAACTGGTGATGCCAGCGGACAACTGGAAGTGACCCCCCTTATTCGTCCCTCCCTCAAGAAAATTCATGCCATTATAAAATATCCAGATTACCTTGGATATGAGACGGAGCACAGAGAAGTCACTGGATCGACGATCACTGCTCCTATTGGCTCGAGTGTAACCATCGAGGGCCTCGCCAATCGACCATTGGGACAGGTAGTAATGTTTGGGGAAAATGGCCAAGCCATGGGNGAAGGGTCGATCGACTTGAATCGATTCACCTTGAATTTAGGTAAAATCGAGAACGCCAAATCCAACAAACTGGTTTGGCGAGACCTCCACAACCTGAGCTGCAGTGGGCCTCGCAACTTGGAATTAATAGCCAAGAAAGATGAGCCACCCAAAGTCGATTTCCCCGGCGTTGGCAATACCATGGCTATTGTTGAGACGGAAATCTTTGAAGTCAGAACGGAAGCTAGAGATGACTTTGGTATACAAGACATCGCCCTCTCGTGGATCCTTCAAAACACGGGTGCCGAAGAAGTGGAGAAAGTCGCTCGCGAATGGAACTTAGAGTCTCGATCGAATCGAACCGCGGAAGGGACTCATGCTTTCAGCCCTGCCTTACTCGAAGCTCCAGCAGGCTCAACTATCGCAATCAGAGCGCGAACCACTGACTGGAGAAAAGACGCGGAGCCAGTGTTTTCACGGGTGATTTTTGCCGAGATCGTAAGCATAGAAGCTCACGCCGAACTAATTCGAGCGAGGATGGAAGATTTGTTGAGCAAATTATCGGAAATCGCCCGATTGGAAGAAAACGTTCTGATCGAAACATTGAAATTGGAAGCGATGGATCCTGAAAAAGCAGGCGAGGAATCATCCAAACGAAAAACGGAGGCTACCGCCGAGAAACAAGAGGATCTTGCCAAACAACTGAATTCCATGAGCAAGGAAGGCATGGAAAACCTTCGTGAGGCGATGAAGAATCCAGTCTTTGATGAAGAAACCTTGAAAGAGTGGAGTGAAACCATGCAATCCATGAAGGAGCTTTCCGAAGGGAAAATGCAGGAAGCTTCCCAACAATTGAGCCAAGCAGCCTCTAGCCAATCTCAATCGGAGCGAAGCGAAAGCCTCAGCGAAGCGGAAAACAAGGAACGTGAAATCCTCGAGGAAATCCAAAAACTGCAAGGTGAAATCAACGAGCGCCTTGATGACTTGGAGGCAATGACGCTCGCTCAGCGGTTACGAAAAATCAAACGAACGGAAGATGACTTGGGTGAATCCCTGACCAAAAATCTTTCCGAGACCATTGGCTTGCGGCCGAATGACCTTCCAGAAAAGCAAAGGATGTTGAGCGAAAATCATCATGAGCGACAACTCGAAACCCATTACGATGCAAAAACCCTTAAGGGAGAAATTAGTCGCTATCACGAACGCACCGGCAAACCCCAGTACGGACAAGTCAGCGACGAGATGGAGGATACCCAAGCAGCCGAGGGACTCTATGGAGTTGCCGAACTGATTAGCCGAAACATATCGCTTAATGCCACCGCCAAACTCAGCCACTGGTCCGTGAAGTTCGAGGAGTGGGCCAAAATGTTAGAACCAGATGGCGGCGGCGAAGGCGGCGGCGAAGGCGGCGGCGGCGAAGGCGAAGATATCACCGAACAACTCATCGCCCTACTCCGTATCCGCAAAGGCGAATCGGACCTGCGCCGCCATACTAGGTTACTTGACGAGGAAAAACTGGAAGTCGCCAAGGAATTAAAGGAACGCTCCAATGAAGATAAACTGANGATCGAAAAGGAATTGAAAGAGCGCTCCGATGAACTGGGCAAAAGGCAACGCGATCTTATGGTGGACCTGACCGACGTGCAAATTGAATTAGCCAAGGAGCAATTGAATCCCATCTTCGATGACGCTCACTCTTCCATGGCAGATGCCGCCGGCAAACTAGAGAAACAGAACTCCGGCAAGGAAACCGTGGCAGACGAAACCAAAGCGTACGATTTCGTTTCCGATATCGTCAACCTCATCATCGAAAGCCAATGCCAATCAGCTAGCCAATCCAGTTCCTCCAGTCAAAGCCAAGCCACCGCAGCTGCCATGCAGTTTCTTCTTCAGCAATTCGGCGAAGGCGAACAAGAGGGCCAAGGCATGGGTATGAGCAGTTTTGGCGGAGGAAGCAATCAAGGCGGTGACACCGATTCCAACCCCCCCATCCAAAGAGTCGGTGGCGGAGATAGAACTCCCGATGAAAGACGCAGCCGCAAAGCCAGTGGATGGAGTGGCGGATTGCCAAACGAATTTCGTGACGCTCTGGAAAATTACTTTCGCGAAATCGAGGAATAAAAATTTTCAATGAGATTCTCTCCAATATCATTCTTGACGCTGATTGCCCTCGGGTCTGGGGCAATCAGCCCAACTCACGGACAAAAAATCTTCGAGGAAAGTACTGACCGCTGGGTCAAGGAGGTTGAGCGATCCTATATGCGAGGAGTCGGATACCTGACCCGCTCGCAAAATGATCAAGGGTACTGGACCAATGATAATTATGGCTCGGAACCCGGGGTAGTAGGGCTTGCTGTCGTAGCTATCCTCGCTCATGGCGACGATCCCAACTTTGGGCCTTACAAAGATAACATACGCAAAGGACTGGACTACATCATCAGCAAATCGAACAAGCAGACTGGCTACATCGGGACTTCCATGTACAATCATGGGTTCGCCACGCTGGCCTTGGCCGAAGCCTATGGTGTCGTGGCAGATCCCCGCTTGGGACCCGCCCTGAGAAAAGCGGTAGACCTGATCGTGAACGCCCAAAAGAAAAATCCCACTGGAGCCTGGCGCTATTCTCCTGAGGCTAAGGACGGTGATGTGACAGTGAGCGGAGCCCAAATGGTGGCCCTTCTAGCAGCCAGGAATGCCGGCCTCTATGTCGATAAAAATGCACTGGAGAAAGGGAAAGACTTCATGCTCAAGTGCCAAGCTTCAAACGGGGGTTTTGGCTACACTAGCAAAAGCAGCCCCAATGCCCCGCGATCAGCCATAGGATGCCTGACCTTGGCGCTGAACAAGAACAAGGACCTGAAGGAATTTGCCAAGGCTAGAGAATATGTTCTGAACCAAGGGGACTCCGCTACTAGTCATTACCAGCATTACAACCTTTACTATACTTCGCAGGCTATCTTTCACTCTTGCAACTGCAAGGGCTCGAAATGCGTTTGCGGCGGCGTCAATGCATGGCGCACCTGGAATGCGAAAAACGTCAAACGCCTCAAGGCCTCACAAACCGAGAGTGGCAGTTGGACGGGAAACTATGGTACCACTTTCAGCACCTCCGCGGCTCTCCTATCGCTCGCCCTCAACTATCGTTTTCTACCGATCTATGAAAGGTAATTTCTTGCCTCGAACTCCCGGAGCATTGCTTCGGGCTTCGTTCAACTTCTGTCTCCTTTTCTCCATGCCCTTTTTGGGAATGACCCGAGAGAGGCCATCAATTGACATAAACGTAGTCGTCAATGGCAAAGAAATCATCGTCAATGGCGACAACGGTAACATCCAAATAATTGATGGAGCCGGGGTTGAGCCCTTCATTCACATCAACGATTTCGAGAAAGGCAACCTTCCATTGGCTTCCGGCAACCCAAAGAAGGCGCAGGCTCATGATGCCATTCGCCCGGATAGGCTGGAGTTCTTTGACGGCTCTCTTTTGAAAGGTGAGCTCAAGGCCCTGCAAGCCAGACGAAATCTGCTCTGGAAGCATCCTGCAGCCATCGGACCGGTCCGCTTCCAATATTCCTCGGTTGCCTCGATATCGCTCGAAGGCAGAACTCAACCAGAGGACAAGAAACCTTCTCGTGAAGGTTTGAGATGCCTTCTGCGCTTCAGAAACGGTGATACCTGCTACGGTAACCTCGTGGGGATGGATGACAAGAAATTGGATTTCTCCACCTCATTCGCTGGTGAGGTGAAAACTTCCCGAACAGCCATAGAGTCATTGCTTGCACTGCCCACAAGTTTTGAAAACCTCTACGACATCTCGGAAGGGATAGGCGAATGGAAGCTACCCAACGCCAAGTCATGGAGACAAGAAAAGGGCGAGTTTGTCTCTCTCGCCTCTGGCAGCATGGGGAAAAAGTTCCCGAACAAGGAAACCATTGCCCTCGATTTCAGAGTGAAGTGGGATCGATCCTTTTATTTCAACTTGCGCCTTTTTTCCGTAAGCGCCGAAAGCACCGCTTACGGGAGCGATGCATACAACCTTTCATTCTCCTCCAGTCGAGTGAACCTGACCGCTAACAAAAACAAAAAGGGCCGCGTGGTAAGAGAAACCATTGGAACAGCGAACTTGAGCAACTTTCATCACAAGAAAACAGCTCACATAATGGTCTACGCCAACCGGAAGTCCAAAACCTTCACCATCTTGGTGGACGACAAGCGTGTTGCTCGCTGGCAAGACGGTGATGACGAACCTATATCTGACAAGGGAAACGCCATAGTTCTTTACAACCAAGGCGGTAGCGCCCAGCTCCGAATTTCAAACCTTTCAGTGACTGGTTGGGACGGAGATTTCGAGCCGCCCGACGGTTCCAAGAAAGCTTCTGAAGTAACCGCCGTGACCTTTGTGAACGGAGATGGCACTACAGGAGACGTTGGGAATATCCAAGATGGCAAGTTGGACATAAGTTCGTCGGCAGGAAAATTTGGTGTACCTTTGGATCGAATCCGACGCATCTCCTTCGCCGCAGGGAAAACGACCGATCTACAAGTACCTTCAGACCGCGTTTGGTTAGCTCAAGGACTCGGAATGTTGTCTGTCACCCTGGACGAATTGGCCGATGGCAAGTTTACTGCCTTCAGCCCCGTCTTCGGAGAAATTACCCTAAACCAAAACTGGTTGCGACGCATAGAATGCAATAGGCACCTTATCGAACTCGAGCAATACCTCGCCACCTTGCGTATGGCTGACAAAGCAATTGCCATTCGAAACTTCGACGTAGCTCGCGATGCCTTGCTCCGCGCCCCTCCCCAATATCGAGGATGGCAGTGGGGGCGCCTCTACTTTCATTTGCTAGCCCAAGCCAGCGAACAAATCCATAGCATATCCGGCCATGAAGACGGAATTTCCGGAGCCACCTTCTCCAAGGATGGGAAATTCATTCTAACTAGTAGAGCGAATGGAGGCCACAGCTTGATTGACTCCGCCTTCAATCAGGTTGTCTCCGAAGGTGTTGGACTCGATATCGGCTTCCCTCAACCGGAGTTTGGCCGATATCCAAATGAACTGATCCATCAGGTTCGTATCAGTCGCGATTTCTGGATGAGCCAATTCGAGATAACGCAGGCTCAATATGAAGCAATCATGGGAGCAAACCCCAGCGCCAACGCAACAGACCCCAACCTGCCCGTGGAAAACGTTTCTTGGCACGATGCCATCAACTTCTGTAGAGCACTGAATGAAAAGTTTCCTCCGCCAAAAGGATATCTTTACCGACTGCCCACAGACGCTGAATGGGAATATGCCTGCAGGGCGGGAAGCGAAGGCCCTTACGCCGGAACCCGCAGAGGTGAGCTTCGCCAAGCTGCAGACTACATTGAAAGTCTCGACTCCATAGGTTGGTTCCTGAACAACTCGGATGGCACAACTCATCCCGTAGGCAAAAAGAAAGCCAATGGCTTTGGCTTGCATGACATGCATGGAAACGTCTGGGAATGGTGCCTTGATCAAGTTGAGCAAAATAAAGGGAGAATGCTTGAGTCCTGTCGGCCAGGCGCCATCGACCCATTTTGGAGAGAGGGATCTTGGCGTACCTTGCGCGGCGGATGCTCAGCGGTGACTTTTGACCGATGCCGTAGCGCATACCGTGGGGCAAACGCACCCGAAGTAAAGCGAGGGGATCGAGGGTTTCGCATCGTGTTGGGACCCGACATCGAAAACGATCAAGTAGTCGACGAGGATAAAAATGCCACCTTGCCCGTCCTTGAGGCCAAGCAAAAGCGTGTTTTGGACAAACTTGAGCTTACCTTGGTTCCCATCCCGGCCGGAGCTTTCCTTAAGGGCAGTCCCGGCAACTTGAGAAGTATGAACGGCGCCTTCTCCGAGAAAGGTCAATTGATGGCTCACACCGACATTGACGGAAGCGTCAAAGTCTTACGATTGCCTGGCAAAAACAAGGTCTCCACCACGGAGAAACTACCATCACCCGCCACATCTCTCGACCTCTCTCACAATGGGAAATATGTCCTAACGGGTAGCCAAGATGGCATAGCTCGACTGTGGGATGCTCAGACAGGGAAATTGATACGAAATTGCAAAGGCCATTCAGCTGCTATCGTCAGTGTAGCTTTTTCGCCTGATGGCAAATTGTTCGCCACCGGTAGCCTCGACGGATCCTGCCGCCTGTGGAATCTCGCAAACGGCAACACAACCCAAGTTCTTCAGAATCCCAACGTTCGTTTCCATAGATTGTCGTTCGGGCCCGAGGGAAAAAGAATTATAACTTCTGGTCCTGGAGCCAAGCCAGAGATGTGGAACTGCCAAACTGGCGAAAGAATGCTTTCCCTGAACGTCGATCCGGAACAAGTCACATCCGCCCGATTTTCTCCGAACGGAGCCTTTGCGGCAGTTTCCACTCGCGGCAATCGGATTTTCATGTGCGAGCTAACCAACGGTTTGCCAATCAATTCCTTGCGGCAAAACGCGGGACAAATAGCAGATCTCTCCTTTTCACCTGACGGCACTAGGTTAGTTACAGCGAACATGGATAACGTCTTGAGAATACATCGAGTGCCCCTTGGGTGGAGTCTGGTGGTGTTTGACCAGGGTGGCGCCTCCAATCGCTCTCCAGACTATTTCTTCACCTTGACCGGCGCCTCCAGAACCTCCGTAGGTTCATCCGGTTACCTCCAACGCTGGCTCGAGGAAAAAGGCCTTGAAAATGATGATGCTTCTGTTTCCCACTCTAGTGACGGTAAGTGGACCCTAACCCACGCAGACGGAGCTTTGCGTCTATGGCGAACCGAAACGGGTTCTCTTCACACTGTGCTCGCTGACAAATTGCGGTCGCCTGTCGCTCGAGCCTCCTTTTCGCCGGATGATCGCATTGCATTGGCACAGCTAAACAGTGGCGAAATACTTGCTTATCCCTCCGTGGACTGGTCAATGGCCAAACCAGACGAAGGATGGGAAGACCTATTAAATTCCCTTAAAAGCATTGACAGTCAAAAGGTTAAGGCATGGCTAGGAGGCCAAGCGTCCGAAAAACCTGAATAAAATTAAAAAGTCATTTGCAATTTTGCATTTGACGCACGAAGTTTAATTTATTCTCAAAGGGTAAATCAAATGACGATGAGAAGATAGTTTCATGAGCAAACGTTCATCTCCAGAAAACAGCATTGTAGAGTTTCGCTTCAGTCATGTTTGGGATGACGAAGTCGTTCCGGTTGAACGCTACTTCACTGCAAGCAGTGCAGAGGAAGCAATTGAAATGTTCGCGTATACTTGCCTTAAGACAGGGCGCAAGCCGATCCTGCAGGAATTTGCCAATTGGAACAGATGGAGACAGACATGGGACAACTTGCCCATTCCGGAACGAGAAGAATATGTCATCGGGGAAGATGCATTGATCTTGTCCCCTCCCGAAGAAAGTCTCAGTGAAGAAAACCCACAAAGCCAAGAACAAGCTTTGCAGGAATCCTAATCCGTCTTCAGCTCAGGCATTCAGCAATCCGGCTCTGCAAGCGCAGCAACATAGCGTCATCTTTCGGACCGGAAACAGGCTTGCCTCCAAGCCTAATCGAGTCTGAAAAATCAAGTAATATCGCCTCATGGTCAATCTCTGGTCCGGAAGGCTGCGTAGGGATTTCTATTTCCCAGGAAGCTAGCTTGGTGGAAGAGTTTTTGATCGAGCGGGAAAATTCCTCCACCGACTTTTCACAACGATTCCAGTGGATTGGGCGGTCTCGTTCAGAAACAATCAATCCACGATCGCCAATCATTTCCAGTCGATCCACTCCCGGAATCTCACCGCTGGATGCAACAAAGCAACAAGTAGCCCCATCGTCCCAAGCAAGTCGCAAGAAAACTTCGTCCTGCACCTCGACGTCGTGATGCTTTCCAATTACTTGTGAAGCTTCGATAAAATCCGGTTCTCCCAACAACCAAAGCAGAAGGTCCAACTCCTCCCGCAACGAATTCAAGAGGGTCCCAAGGGGCTCTTCCCCCTTTTGGGCAATCTTCAAAGCAGAAGCCTCGTCGCAAAAACGATCGGTCAAAGTCCATTGCACCCGAAAAGGGCGACCGAAAGCTCCATCCGTTAAATCCTTCAATTTCCGCCCACGAACCGAAAAGCGCAATGGGCGCCAAATTCCGCAAACCAATTTACCACGACTCTTGGAGACCAACGTCATTATCTCCTCATTCAAAGCTTTGTCCGCGGAAACAGGCGCTCGAGCCAATACAGGCAAACCTATCTTCAATGACTGCAAGGCAATCTCTCCTCTATGTCCAATGTTAGTAGCAATCACGAGCGCGTCGATTTCGGGAAAAGCAAGTAGTTGGTCAAACTCCTTGAAGGGCTTCGCTCCAACTATTCCAGCAGCTCGCTCGGGCTCAAGATCACAAACGGCAGACAAACGACATCCATGCAATCCCTCGCAGACCCGCGCAAAGGCGATTCCAGATCGACCCGCACCCACCAAACCAAGCCTTAGCTCATCCAAAGAATCGCTGTTATCGCTCATAAATTCATTCAATGGCAATTGCGAACATGCTTTAAGATTAGAGCCAACTGGTATCAAGAAATTAATACCATCCTGCGAGCTGGATATATTTTTTTGTTGAGGACATTAGCAAATTGGTCACTACAAGAGAGTGAGAGTATTAAAATGCAAATGGTGATAATATCAAATTCAGTGAAAAAAAATACAACGCAAAGTTTGCTTTTGTTGTTAGCCACGCTCTATCTTGTAGCCTGCGGTTCAAAGGAAGGGCCAGGGCCCACTCCAAAACCGCCATGGCCGGATAGCCCTTCTCCTTCTTCCAGTAGAATGCTTCCGCCTTTGGAGGAAAATACTCCCTTCAAGACTCTGGGAAAGCCGACTGCTGACGTTGTAATAACCGCTTCAGCTGATGTTTGGGTTCTAGTGAAACCAAAAGGGAAAAACGAAATCTGGAAGAATCTTCAAGAAGGTGAACGCCTAGTGTTACCCCGGACTGGTCAAATGGCCATCACCTATTCCTCAGGAAAAAATATCCAAATAGAAGCGGGTGGGCGAGTCATCAAGTCATTGGGAGGTTCCGAAGGCGTGGGGTTTGTAGACCTCAAGTAATTGATGTTTTTTTTATTCTCCCAAACTATTGGCATTCATACCCTTGTGGCAATTTTTTTGAAAGATTTAAAAAAAACGCCTTAATTTTTGAACGTTTTCGAACAACTCCTTGTCTTAGATTACAACAGGTTACTGTTTGTTTCAGTCTAGTTTGTTTTTCTAAGCCAGAGAGCGCCGGGTGAACCACCCGGCGTTTCTCTTTTTAAAGACTTGGATACATCCTGAGGAAAAAAGGACCGCAAATTGTCTCTGCGGTGGCTATCTGAAGTTCAAAAAAAACGGCTACCCGAAGGTAGCCGTTAGAGGGAGCAGACTCGCGAGCTGCTACTTCATGATGATGGGAGGGAAGGCAATAAACGCACGTTTAATGACCTCGCGCAACTATTTTTTTCGATAAATTTGTAGCTAGAAAACAGCTCGCTGGAGGCTCAAAGCAGTTCCACTTGAACCTCGACGCAAACCCCTTTCTCAAAAGTGAGCCAAATGCGGCTCAGGTAAAAAATCAGGCCAGTCGCTTGATCAAGTACTTCCCTTCGGTATTCCCAAGTGACGAGTCGGCGTGAAGAGTTCTCCCCTATCGCATTTGGATGACCCAAAAGCTCAATGACTTCGATTTGATTTTTTCCTGGCAGAAGGATCTCAAGATTTCTCTTGGGGTAAACCGTTTCTTGCTTCTTCCCCAAATCACCCGGCGTCTGGCATCCGCAATGAAAAACGCTAGTCATAGACAACAAAAACAAAAGTAGCTTATTCATGAAATTGGAATTCGATCATCTAAGGGACTTCTTGGCTAGTGAGAAATTCACAATTTGCACCTATGCATCAAACGCCAAATTTTGACTTATGAGCATGATTCAGGTATATTAAATCATGAAAAAACGCCTCCCCAGCGAAAAGGGTCATTCATTTGCGGTTGGCAAAAGGATCGAAGAAATAGGAGGTCACAAAGGGCGAAATCGCCTTGGACAAACATTGCAGCCTGATGGGAAAAAAGCGGTCTAAAAGGGGTCGACAAAAGAGTTTGGGCCTAAAATCATTTCTACTTGGTCCTGCGAGTAGAAGCTAGTACCCGTCGACGGAATCAAGATCAACTTACGTAAAGCAAGCCACGAAAATGAAAATGGCGGAGAGGACGGGATTCGAACCCGTGGAGGGGCTCAAAACCCCTCACCGGTTTAGCAAACCAGCGCATTCGACCACTCTGCCACCTCTCCTTGATCGTTGGGGCGAGCTCGGTTGTAAGGATGGGAAAAAAAAGGAGGAGGCCGCTCGAGTCAACGGGCAAAAGAAAACATCGAGTACTTAACGCGGAAGCAAACGTTCGACCATCTTGAGTTGCTCCTGTGCCAAAGCATCGCCTTGAGCTGCAGCCAGTCGAAGCCATTTTACGGCTGCCTGTTTGTCCTTGGGTAATCCTTTGCCGATGAAATACATGGCCCCAAGATATCGCTGCGACGGAGCATCGCCCGCTTCCCCAGCCTTGAGGAACCACTTGAGGGCGAGATGATAATCGCGGTCTACGAAACTACCTTCGTAATAAAGTTCGCCCAATTCTCTCTGAGCCTCCAAGTTTCCGGTCTCGGCGGCAGTGTTATAGAAAATGACGGCAGCCTTGACATCATGATTGAGACGAAGGGCGTCCCGAGCTTGAGCCAATGCCTTTTTGGACGAAGGGTTCGCGGACACAGAAGGAGTGATTGGGGTCGGAGAAACCGGTTCCGGAGAAACTGGAGGTTGTGTTTCATGGGGTGACACAGTTTCTTCAGGCTCAGGCACATGAATGCCAAGTGGCGATTGGGAACTATTCGCTTTTTCAGCAAGCCGGTTTCGTTCGTACTCCTCGAAAAGTTCCTTGGCCTTTGGCACACCAAGAGCAGAAGCCATTCCAGCGTACTTGGATGCCAGCTCCCAATTTGTTGGGCTGGCAACAGCATGGGCGTAGAACTGGGCCGCCTTTAGTTGAGCCCGACCATAATTAAGTTCTGCCGCAGTCACCATGTGGAGAAGTGACTTGTTGTCGTTCTTCTCCACGCCCCACCCTTCGAAATAAGCATGGGACAAGAAATAATGGGCGCTAGGCAAATTTTGTTCAGCAACGTTCAGGAGCATGGCGAACCCTTCCGCCTCGTTCTTCTCGACACCCCATCCTTTGATTCGGAATACAGCGTACTGAACCCGAGAGGGCTGATGTCCGCGATCTGCGGCAACACGGAAATGAAGAGCCGCCAAATCCGTATCTTGATCGATCCCATTCGGCAAAACGTTGGAAACAAACAATTCACCCAAACAATAAGACGCCAAGGCATCACCGGTGGCAGCCATTTTGATGAGCTTACTCTCCCCTGGTCCGAAAACACGACCGTAATAACGGCGGCTCTTTTCCGGATCACCATCAATCTTGCCGAGGTAACCCATGGCAAAGAGACCGAGAGGATGAGCTTGGGCGGCAGATTTGGTTGTCCAATCCCTGAATTGATCGATTGACTTGGGTTGGCCTTTTTCACCGTGAAGAAAAACGAAGGCCAGAGCCGCTTGGTAATAAGCATCACCTTGCTCTGCTCGAGTTTTAATGGCTTCAAACTCCATGTCCACCACAGGCGACGCGCAAAGAGGCAAAACCATTGCCTCAAAGCAAAAGGCAAACAAGGGGAGAATCCATGTGAAACGAGTGGTTATCATCCTTAACGGCGCAAATGTCATATATTAAGCATAGCGAGCATGTCGTTCGAGCAAGTATAAACTTGCGCCAACAATACCATTGAGAAAAATTAGGAGAGCGAAATGACGAGACTATCAATCAGTCGAAGTCCGGGCACGGCAAGCGTTCGACAGTTCGCCATTTACTCGGAGAACAAGGTAGGACGCCTCAATGACGTCATCTCAAATCTGCGAGGTCACGGTGTTCACATCATGGCCTTGACCACGCTGGAAACAACCGACGTCACCATCGTGCGAATGATCCCAAATTACCCTTCGTCGGCTCGTAAAGCCCTCGAGCAAGAGTCATTTTCCTTTGTCGAATGCCCGATAGTGGCAGTTGAACTCAATACCGAAGAGGATCTCCCAATAGTCACTTCCGCTCTTTTGGAAGCAGAAATCAACATTCACTACCTGTATCCGTTCTTGTCTCGCCCAAATGGCAAAAGTGCTTTGGCCATGAGGGTAGAAGACGTGGACGTAGCGATCGACACGCTCACTCGCCGGCAAATCAAAGTCCTCTCGTTGGAAGACATTACCCGCTAAACACCCTCTTCAATTGGGATAAAGCCAATAGCGGCGGGAGTCTTTCCTGAAACGCTTGGCGGAAAGAGCCCAACTTTCGAGGAATTCATTCACCCTGGCTCGGTTTCCTAGCGTTGTGATCTCTTTCCACCAAGAGGTGGATCCCACGTGCTTGTTATATAAGACTCCTTCTGCCTCGGAAGCGGAGAGAAAGGGTTGCGGAGTTTGCCACTCGCAAGTGAGTTGCATCATGTGAAAAGCTAGAGCGGTGGGTTGGAATCGATTCCAATCGTCGATGACAACAAAGACTCCTTCCACAATTTTGCCCTTTGCATTGGTCGCCTTTTTCACTCGAAAAGAAACACCTGGGATCATCTTGCGCTCAAGGCTCGCCTTGATCTCAACCGCTGACTTTCCCTCGAAAGTGAGAAAACGAAAGGGGTGTGGTGTGCCTATGCCATGGCGAAAAAGACCCAGTTGGCCGCCCAAACCAGTCATGGGATAACCAGCGACGGAATCCAAGCTTGGAATGTTCGGTGAAGTGGGCAACCACTTCAAGCCGGTGGTGGGCCAAGTCATGCTTCGCTTCCAACCCAACATGGGAACGATGGTCAAACGACCCTTGCGTCGCACAGAGTCGCTTACCTTAAGTATGTCAGGAGTAGTTTTTGAGAACAGGGCAAGTTCTCCAATTGTAAGCCCATGCACGAAAGGCACCGGGAACGCTCCAACGTAACTCATCCACTTCTCTTCGATAATTGGACCATCGACTATTTCGCCGCCCAAGGGATTGGGGCGATCGAGCACAATGACTTCGATATCCTTTTCGAAACAAGCCTCCATCGCATAGCGCATGCAACTGACGTAAGTGTAACATCGTACGCCAACGTCCTGCAAATCAATGACCAGGGCGTCGATCTTGGCCAACATAGCCGCTGTCGGCTTGCGAAACTTTCCATAGAGTGAGAAAACTGGCAATCCGGTGCGAGTATCGATTTTGTCATCCACTGGCACCGCCGCCTTCTCGTCTCCGTAGATGCCATGCTCCGGACCAAAGAGCGCGACCAGTTTGACGTCCGGGCTAGCCCGCAAGACGTCGATGGTAGAAACCCCTGTTCGATTTACACCCGCAGGATGAGTCAGCAAACCCACTCTCTTTCCTTTCAAGATGGCGAAATTTGTTTCAGCCAAATGATCTATGCCCAAGCTAATGCGCGGTTTGGCTGAACAAATTTGTGCACCAACCCATACAAACAAAACCATGAACGGAACGAATATTTTCCAAGCCTTACGGGAATTCTTGTTAATCATGCCTCCTCATCCTCCAATAGCTGCTCTTTATTATTATTTTTCTGGTTCGAGGAACGAGCCTCCTCGAGTTCCTTTTCGAACGCATAGTCTGCCTTTGTTTTCTTGGCGAGATATTTGTAAAGGGCAACACCAACAACTCCGGCGAAGGATCCAAGGACAAGACCTCCTAGCATCATTGGCGGAAAGGTATCCAAAAGCCCGGACAAATCGCTCCATTTGAAATGAGCCCAATCATAATCTGGTTGCAGGATTGAGTTAATCACGGGTTCAAGGCCAATCATTTCCATGAGAGCTATGCCTATCTGGTAATCGGCAAAATAGATGGGTCCCATGGTCAGGGGATTGGAAATCCACTGCAAACCAATCAACAAAGGCAAATTGGCACGAAACAAGAAAATGGCAAAGAAGGTCACCACGAGCATTTGCACGCCGACCAAGGGCATGAGAGCAATGACCATCCCCAAATAAATAGCGGGGATCATTTCACGCGATCGGAAAGACCAAAGGTAGGAACGTTTTTTGGCGGATTCCCCGAACCACTTCAGGATGGGATATCGATGTACGGTGGAACGGCGTGGCAAAGGCTTTAGCCACTTCTTCACCAACCGAATCCGGCGGCGGCGTTCCTTGACCCAATCAGCAGTCACGACAAATTCCAGTTTTCGTTTTCAATCAAGTCTTGCAAGACTTTCGCAAGGTTTTCGGAGGCTTCGCGCATATTATCCTCCAAGGAAAGTTTAGGATTGGATATTTCACGAATCACTGTCTTGGGATAAAAACCCTGTATCTCGGCAGCCGCTCTCGAATCGACGGAACCGGCCAAGACAAGTACTGGTTTAGCTGCTTTGCTCGCCATCTTGACAATGAGGCCGGGTCCTTTGCCGCGAAGGGAAGATTCATCGAACCGACCTTCGCCAGTCACGATTAAATCTGCATTTTCAATATGCTCCTGCAAGCCAAGCCAAGCGGACACAAGGGGGAAGCCGGGAACGAATGAAGCGCCCGCAGCGGCCCTCAACCCAAAACCCAATCCACCAGCTGCGCCGGCACCCGATTCATTCAGAGCGGATGGATTCTCTCCAGTGGCATCAATCAACACATGGGCCACTACTGACAACTCCTCCTCCATTCGCTCCAAATCACGAGGCAAAACGCCTTTCTGGGGACCATAGACCTTGGTTGCTCCCGATTGGCCCAACAAAGGATTGTCCACGTCGCAAGCAATGCGAATTGGTGGCAAGTCGGGAATTTCACCATCCATTCGAATGAGTTTAGACCAAGAGGAGGGACGAACTCGCTCGAGGATCCTCCCATCCTTGTCAAGGAAACGCAGTCCCAGGGCCTGCAAGGCACCAAAACCAAGATCGTTAGTGGCGCTGCCTCCAATCCCAAGGAGAATGACATCCACTCTTTTTTCGATGCAACGGGTAATCATGTCCCCCACCCCATGAGTAGATGTCTCCCATGGATCGCGATCTTTCTGGACTAGCAAGGAAAGGCCGGCGGCGGCGGCCATCTCGAAAACAGCAATGACCCCCCGCGGAGGCAGGGAAGCGACTTCCCTGACATCACCGGAAAGATCCTCGGCCTGCACAAGGCCTAGTCGGGCCGTGCACGGCTCCCCGCGTGGGCCACGAACTCCAATCGTCTCGAACCGACCTTTGGCGGCGGTGGTCAGAATCTCGCAAAACCCTTCGCCTCCATCTGTCAGGGAGGCAATTTCCAGAAGGCAATCCGGAAAGTGGTTTCGAAAAATCGCACCCGTGACTTCGCAAGCTCGACTCGCGGTCAGGGAGTCCTTGAACTTGTCAAAGGCAACGAGAACTCGCATCGCTCCATTCGATCGCTCCAGGAAAGGTTGCAAGGAAGCGGTTTCTTTAAACGATCTCCTTGCCTGTAGTTCCATCGAGCACCTTGAAGTTCTCGACGTGATAGGCTTCATTTGAGCTAAAGGTCAACTTGACCCCATAACTGCGCTCGATCTCCTTGACCAAATTATCGTCAGCCACCGTCAAGCGTTCATAGTTCACCGGGTGCAGATAAGTCTTCAAGTGGATGGGAGCATCCGATCTCTCATTCTGTAAGCGAGTGATCGCGCTGAGGATACGTCTTTGTACTTCAATACTTACGGCGCGAGGAGATTTCACACTACCGCGACCAGTGCAATAGGGACAATTTACGTAGATGCCACTGATCGTGCTTTCAGCATGGCGCTGGCGAGTCATTTGCATGATGCCGAGAGACGAAATGGGCAGAATATTGTGCTTGGCCTTGTCTTCGGCCATCTCCGCCTTGATGCGCTTATGAACCGCATTACGGTCGCGCTTATGCTTCATGTCGATGAAATCAATGATGATCAGGCCACCCATGTTGCGGAGGCGAACTTGGCGAGCCACTTCCACGGCGGCCTCGATATTGGCTTGCAGGATAAAACCCTTGCCATCCTTGTTGCTTCCTTTATGACCGCCGGTGTTAACGTCGACAGCCACGAGGGCTTCGGTCTGCTCGATGACAATTTCACCTCCGGAAGGCAACGGGACCCGGCGCATGAAGACCTGCTGAATCTGACGCTCCACGTTGAAACGCTCGAAAACAGGAATCTTTTCGTCAAAGTATTGAATCTTGGACTTTGATCGACTGGAAATCCGAGCCACGGTTTCCACTAGTTCCTGATGCGCTGCCTTGTCGTCAACCAGTACGCGATCGATTTCCTCGGTCAGGAAATCCCTAGCCGTAATACCAATCAAACCAGGCTCCTGATAAAGGCAGGTCGGCTCACTGGTGGCGTTCATCTTGGCAACCACCTTGTCCCATGTAGAGAGCAAGAGATGAAGGTCACGAATGAAATAGCGACCTTTCTTGCCTTCGCCTGCAGTTCGAATGATAACGCCCATGCCCTCCGGCAAAGTGAGGCCATTGAGAATGCGTTTTAGGCGAGTTCTTTCCTGTTTGTCCTCTATCTTCCGTGAAATGCCGCATTGGCCCGCGTAAGGCATGAGAACCAAAAATCGCCCTGGAAGTGCCACGTTGGTGGTGGTCCGAGGCCCTTTGCTTCCAATTTGAGCCTTGGTGATCTGCACCACGATTTCAGAACCGACCGGATACATCGAGGGGATATCCTTGATGTTACCTGGCTTACGACGCCCTTTCTTGGGAGCGCCCTCGTTGCTACGAACAATTTCAACACCTGAATCGGTAGATGCCGGTAACATGTCCCAGTAATGCAAGAATGCATTTTTCGGTTGTCCAATGTCGACGAAAGCTGCCTTTAAGCCAGGTTCGAGATTCTGGACGTATCCCTTGAAAATGGCGCCGACCATGCGATCGTCCTCTTTCCGCTCAACGTCGAAATCCTCGAGAATTCCTTCCTTGAGAAGAGCGACTCGCGTTTCCAGAGCCTCGCAGTTGATGATCAGTTCCTTGTAGGACTTCTGCTCATCGCGCGAAAACAGCTTCTGCATGATGCGCTCATGAATCGGGCGGTCCTTGGCTCGTTCTCGAGCTTTTTTCCGCAAGTCACCCTTGGATATGCGGATAGGCTTTCTTTCCTTCGGAGGCTCCCTTAATTCATTCAAGGGATCTTCTGTAGAATCTTTTTTTTCTTCGTTTTTTTCTGTTTGTTCCATGACTTCTTCTCCCGCTTGGGGACAAGGAGTTCATTGAAACGACCTAGGCTGATTCCGGGATTATCTTCATGATCGGGTTCACCTGAAATCCTTGCGGAATCGATAAACGCTTTGCACGAGGCCCATCAAGATGCAGCAACTCAGGAGAAATGACCCTCCGTAACTCAAGAAGGGCAAGGGCAATCCGGTTATCGGGGTCACCCCGATGGTCATGCCCACGTTGATGAATACATGTACCATCAACAAAACTGCAACTCCGACGGCGAGTAGCGCGCCGAAGCGATCCTGAGCCATGCTTGCTATCCGCAGGCTGTTCCATAGAATGACACCGTAGAGGATCAACGCGAAGGCACCGCCCACGAAACCCGACTCTTCCGCGATCACCGCGAAGAGAAAGTCGTTGTGAGCAACGGCTGGTGGCAAATACCCCAGCCCCGCCTGCAAACCTTTCCCATACCCTTTTCCGCTCAATCCTCCAGAACCTACCGCAATCAACGCTTGATTGCGGTTCCAGTTCGACCCGACTCCTCGCGGGTCCGCCACTTCGGGGGCGATGAAGGAAAGAATCCTTTTCCTCTGATAATCCTTCAGAGGGATCAGGGAACGATCCTCGTAACTGCCTTGGTCGTCTGATGACGCTCCTTTTTCCTTTCGATATTGATAATAGCCATATACGTCGCTGCCAATCACTGCGACAAACGCCAAAAGGGCTACAAGTGCTCCTACGAAGAAGCGTACGGGCACCTTGGCGACGTACAAGAGTGAAAACACCATTGGTGGAAATACGAGGGCAGACCCTAAGTCGGGTTGCAAAAAAATCAAGAACATTGGGAGAAGAAAACATCCGGTAACCTTGGCAATTCCCTTGAGGGACTCGCGGACCGAACCAATTTCTGATCGCGCCAAGATACTCGCTGACAGAACCAAGGCTCCAATCTTGGCAGCTTCCGTGGGTTGTATCTTGAATTTTCCAAAATCAATCCAACGCTTGGATCCATACACCTCTGGCCCAAAAAAAACCAACAGCAACATAATGATTCCGGCCCCGTACAAGTAATGGGCATACCTCAAGAGAAACCGGTAATCAGTGAGTGAGACCACGAGATAGGCCACAAATCCAAGGCAAAACCAAACGATCTGCATCTTCCAGTGCGTGCCTTGGGAGTATGCTTGAGCGGAATATATGAAGATCGTGCTAATTACACCGAGGCAAAGCATGGCCAATGGATTGATCCAATCGAGGCGAGGAACTGCCTGCAAAGGCTTGGTTTGCGCTCTTGGATCGTTAATTGCCTCCGATATCTCAACTTGTTGATCCATGATCTTCTCCGCAGACACCCAAGTCAGGAACTACCCCTCCAGTGCGACGGCGGCAATTTCCTTCCATTCGTCATCAAGCCCATCAAGAGATGGCTTGGCTGGCTTTCCTGCTCTCCGATACCAATAACCCGCATTGCCCAAATCTCCTTCAACTCGATGGAGATACGCATGAATCCATGAACCAATCGGGGCATCCATGCTTTGGGCTACTTCATGGGCATCGTGCCAACGATCTTTTCTAGCCAACCATAAGGCTAACAAAGCTTCAGCCAATCCGTCGGGTGGTTCCCTGCCATCATCGACGGAGGTCATGAGATCCTCCACACTTTTCATTTAACAACACATTGAAAACAGGTACTGTATCAAATCAAGTTCAATCAACGGTTTCTCCTCCAAAGCATGCCAAGGGAAACCCCAAACTGGAATTTCCGCTCATGTTCGCGGATCAGAAAAGGCAAATTCAATTCCCTTTCAAGTTGAAAGGAACTGGAGAGGAAGGATTTGAGAACATGAGACGAATCCTCTTCCAGACCACCGATCCATTGATCCTTGGGGGTGAACTCCTCCAGCCAAGTAAACGGCGTGGCCAACAACAATTGCCCACCCGGAGACACCAAGTCGGGCAAACGAGCGAGAAAAGCCCGTGGTTCGGATAACCGGCAAAGCAGGTTAGCAGCGTGAACAACCTCAAAAGAACCTAACGAGTTAGGCAAAGAACAGGCGTCACCCACTTCAAATCGGACTCGCTCCCTATCCACTTGATCCTCTACACGGGCTAGCAAGAAACGAGAAATTTCTCCCTGTTTGACACTTGGAAAAGGTAATTCACCGGAAATGCGTAAGGTCTCGCAGGCACGAACAAAGGCAGGTGACTTGTCTATGCCGATGACTTTCCTGCAACTCTTGGCTAACTCGAAACTGGAACGCCCAACGGCGCAACCGAGGTCGAGGGCGCGTTCGTCACCAGACAAGGCATTGGAGTCCAATAATCGTTCAACGGTTCTTACGCTGAAACCAAGGGCATCCTTTGGGCCAACACCCAAACTCAGAATTTCCTCTTTCGAACCGTAGTGAAAAAGCAAGTACTCGCTCAAGGCGAGATCGGTTAGATAGGGATCGTTCCCTTTCACCGTTCAGCCTGCATATTTGTCAGACAAGGTGGACAAGGCAGCGAATTCTTCCTTGAGAGCCGGATACAAAGCCTGATAACGAGGGTAAAAATCGGCGTACACCTCCTTCTCAGGCCCAACTTCGGTTTGATCGGTTACCCGGATACACTTTCCGCAGGCAGATTCCACGCTATCATAAACCCCAACTCCAACGGCAGCCAGCAAAGCAGCGCCATAGGCCGCTCCTTCGGTGGCGTTGAGCAATTCACAACGGGCGGCGAAAACGTCAGCCAACATTTGCCGCCAAAACTTGGACCGGGCTCCGCCGCCAGACAATATAACGCGATCTGGCTCGACTCCGTGTTGACGCATGAGGGAAAGCGAGTCGTTTAATCCATAGGAGACACCCTCGAGCACCGCCCTCGTCAAATGAGCCCTGCCGTGCCGCAAGCTAAGGCCGACGAAACTACCTCTAGCGCTAGGATCAGGATATGGCGTGCGTTCACCAGAAAGGTAAGGGAGGAATAGAAGTCCCTCGGAGCCAGGAGGTGCCTCGGCGGCCAATTGGGTGAGAGCTTCATAGGCATCAAGACCACCATCGGCCTCCGCCTCCATCTCGGCTTTGCCCAATTCATTGCGATACCATTGAAAGGAACCTGCAGCTGACAACATGACCCCCATCAAGTGCCAACGACCTGGAACAGCATGACAAAATGCATGCAAGCGACCTTCTGGATCGACACGGTACTCATCGCTGTGAGCAAAAACCACGCCACTGGTTCCCACCGTGGTGGAAACCACGCCTTCGCTCACGATGCCGCATCCAACGGCTTGAGCAGCTTGGTCACCACCTCCGGCAATCACAGGCGTTCCAGCGACCAAACCGGTGGCCAAAGCACCTTCCGCTGATATCTTGGCCGAGGCCACAGGTGACTCGGTTACCTCGGGCAACCAAGAGGACGGAATATCCAAGGCAGCAATCATCTCATCGGACCAAGTACGGTTGGCCACGTCCAGCAAGGACATCCCGGAAGCATCTGAAACATCGGTGAAGAATTCTCCCGTCAAACGGTATCGAACGTAGTCCTTGGGCAACAAAATCTTGTCGACTTGAGCGAAAACCTCCGGCTCGTTTTCTCTAACCCAGGCAATTTTTGGGGCTGTGAAACCTGGCAAAATAGGATTTCCCGTCAATTGAAGCACGCGGGCAAGACCTACCTGCTCGGTAATTGCGGCGCACTGAGATTCCGTACGCTGGTCGTTCCACATGATGCAGGGACGCAAAACTTTTCCTGCCCCATCTAACATCACCAAACCGTGCATTTGTCCGGTCAAGCCGATGCCGGCTATGTTTTCAGGGCCCGCTTTTTCCGCTAGTGCTCGAAGGGCTTCGGTGGTTGCCTCCCACCAGTGCTCGGGATCGGATTCCGCCCACAAGGGACGGGGTGTGCTGAAATCATAGGTGGGAACCTTCGTGTCCACAACCTCGCCCGCCTCGTCGATTAATATAGCCTTGGTGGAGGAAGTGCCTACATCGAGTCCAATTAAGTAAGTCGCCATGGGTATGTTCTGTGCTGGAAGTTAAGTTTTTCTGTTCCTTTTTTTGCTAATCGAAAAAGCAACGCATGCGAGCCCGTACGTAAACGGAAAAATCAATTCGTTTGATGAGAAGAATTTTTTTCGGAGAAAAACCCAATACGACTACAATGAGTGACAATTCAATGTAAAGTTTTCCCCTTGACTTGTTCCCTCATATGAAAATCCTTGCCTCGATGATTTTCCCGGTGAGGGAAGGTCGCTTAAACACTAGCAACATTCAAACCTAAACCAGGAAAAAGCAATGAAGAGCATTTTAGTTATTCTGAGCATCCTGTCACTTGCCCTCTTCGCTAGCTGCGGAGGCAAGACAGGAGAAGAAGCCAAGACCGGCGAGGAAAACGCTTCCACAGCCGAGTAAGTATCTGATTTTACAGAACTTTACAGGAAGGCCACGTCTCACGACGTGGTCTTTTTGTTTATAAGGAAGTAGCGAAAGAATATTCGCTACGCAAAAAGTTCCGGAAGTAGCTGAGCGGTGTGTGGTTTCTAGGGAGGTAAGCTTCCCGACTTATTTCCGGGAAACCGAAACCACCTTGTCGGCAGTGGGGAAATTATTTGAAAGCGGCAAAGTGACCTTGCCGGTCGCAGCCCATTCGGTGCCACGGCGCACAACGTCGTAAAATCCGACGCAACGCATGGAGTAGTCCGCATGCCCCATTGGAGTATGAAAGACACGTCCCTTACCGTAGGAAATGGTCATGATCATTGGTTCGTGCTTCTTGCTCTTTGAACTATAGGAGGTGGCAAGGACTTCGACGTTCTCGGCCGGTCCCCGCAAGGAATCGTAGAGTTCATCCTTTGCATGCTTCCATTCGGCAGGCATGCCCTTAACGATGGGATGATCTTTTTGACGCAACTTCACCGTAAACTCATGCTGCGGACCATGGCTGCCACCACGTCCGGGACGAGGGTCACGCACTAGCTTTCCAGCATCGCTGAAATAAAGATAAGGGCCATTCTTTTCAGTGCGTCCACCCCAACCTCCGAGGCCGATCATGCGATTGTACTCGAGCCAATTGGAAAAAGAATTGTTAGCCGCATGCACGATCACGAGAGAACCGCCCTCCTTGACGTATTTCTCCAAGTCCTTCTGCACATTCTCGGGCCAAGACTGTCCGTTGTAGTTGCTGAGAGTAACGTCAAATGCGGAAAAGTCAGGATTCCACTGAGCCCATTGCTCCTTGGAACCATTGCGGGCTGGGCTGGTGGATACTGTTACCGCAAATCGATCGGAGCTCTCGAGGGCATCCACCAAGACGGGGGTAGTAGCTTTCCAGTTATGGTTGTTCTGTCCATCTATGAGCAGAACCTTCAATTTATCAGCCCAAGCGGAACTGGCAAAACCAAGGAGAAGAAAGAATCCAAGAAATCGAGGCAAGGTCATGAGTACGGGGAGTTTTGGTTTGTTAGGCGGGTGAATTGTAGAAATTTGACGGGAAGCTATTTCTTGATCTTCTGCTCCATGTTCCTGATCTGATCCATGCTGACGAACTTGAACTTTCCACCTGTCATGTCAGCGATTTCCCGCAAGGGAATCTTTGCCTTGTCGGGGGTTCCATAGGCAATGGTGTAAATTTTAGTGCGACCGCTGTTCTTCTTTATGATATCCATACCTTTCACGCTCGCGGCTCCATCCGTCATGAAGTAAATAACGTCAGGCTTGGGATTGAGCAAGGTAAGAGCCCAACGGTAGGAATTGTCCCAAACCGAACCAAAAGTGAGGGGCGTGTTCCAAATGGCCTTGGAGAGTGTTTTCTTGGTGGAAGGCGTAACAGGAATCCATTTGGGTCTGGACGGCTTGAATCCGGCAACAGGTTTCCAACCGCCCTTGTTGTCTCCCTTCCATTTCTTTTCAATGACTTTTGCGTCCTCCCCGGCCAGCCAACTGGGACCGGAAAAGAAGATGAGGCACACTTCGCCGGCGGGAGGCAGTTTGTTCACGGCCGCCTCCAACTCTGAACGCATAACCCTGTCCTTGCCCCTCATGGAAGCCGAGTAGTCGATTATGAAGGCAATGCGGTTCGCCTGTGACTGCACGCCCATGAAGCTCGAGGTGAAGGCATTGTTCAAGGCGGAGAGATCGACCCCAACGTCTCCTACGCCAACGTCTGTGTTGACGTTAACCTCAACAGTCGGATTGAGGTCCTTGGTGTCGATGGAGAGATCGGGTATCGCGATATCAGAAACGGCTTGGGCCCGAAAACTGGATGAGGAGGGCGGCGGGCTGGATTTCTTTTGCCGTTGCTTGAGGCGAACCTGTTGCTGTTTCTTTTGCTTCTGTTGAGCAATCTGCTGGCCAGCATCGGTGAAATCGGTGCCAGCATCGATGCCTATTCTCTGGTAAATAATTAGGTTCCATAGAACGCCAAAGAGAATCAACAGCAACAGCAAGGCCATCAGCATACTGTTAAGCAGTCGATTTTCTCGCCAATACTTCTGAAACGCAGTCTCTTGGAAAAAACCTTCCTGACAAACAAGCTCTCCATCAGTCATCACTTCACCGTCAATCGACTCGGGAGCGACTGCCTGAGGGTCATATTCAACTGGTTGATCCATAAATCCCTGGATGTATAAATGACACTTCGGTGGGGCTTGTCTTAAAATTCAAGCCACAAAACCTATGCTATTATGTCATGAATGACATGCCCGTGGACATCGGTCAAACGCATATCCCGACCTCCCCAGCGGAAGGTGGATCGCTCGTGGTCGACTCCCAAGAGGTGTAACATAGTGGCATGCAAGTCATGTATTTCCAGTTTGTTCTCAACCACGTGGTAACCGAATTCGTCTGTTGCCCCGTAAGTGGTACCTCCCTTGATGCCTCCTCCCGCCATCCATAGAGAAAAACCCCATGGATGGTGATCGCGTCCGTCGCCCCCTTGGGCAAAAGGCGTACGACCGAACTCACCCGTCCAGACAACAAGAGTCTCCTCCAATAGGCCGCGTTGCTTCAAATCCTTCAGCAAAGCGCCAATGGGTTGATCCACCGAGCGCGCGTTCTTGGTATGCCCGTCACGCAATTTCCCGTGCTGGTCCCAACGGTCCCCAGAACCACCGGGGCAAGTAAGCTCGATGAAGCGAACACCACGCTCGACCAAGCGACGGGCGGTGAGACAGGAACGAGCGAAAGTCTTGGTTCCCTTCCAACTGTGATTGAAACCATAAGCTTCCTTCAAGTATTCGGGTTCATCTGACAAATCCATCAACTCAGGCACTTCGATTTGCATCCGATAGGCCAACTCATGATTGGATATGGCCGACTCGAGGGCATCGTGTTCGCCCGCTCTCTTCAAGTTCTCAGCATCCAGTTTGCGCATAAGGCCAAGCTTGGCCCGTTGAATATCATCGGTACGGTCGCTGCGGAGAACGTTGGAGACCGGCGGATTGGAGGCTCGAAAGACGCTGCCTTGGTAGGCTGCGGGAAGAAATCCGGCATTGAAGTTATCCAAGCCTCCCGGAGGAATGAGGCCACCGTTGATGACCACGAAACCGGGCAGGTCTTGGTTGAAGCTACCTAACCCATATCCAGCCCAAGCGCCCATACTGGGACGCCCTTGCAGACCACTACCGGTGTGTAGAAAATAATTGGCGTTGGTGTGTTCGGAAAAATTCGAGGTCATGGAACGGATCACGCAGATATCATCAGCATGGGCTGCAATATGTGGAAAGAGATCACTGACCGGGAGACCGCTTTTGCCATAGTTCTTGAATTCCCAAGGACTCGCCAAAACCTTTCCGATACTGTTGAACTGGGTCGGTTGCACGTCCATGAGCTTGCGAGGATCCTGCCCATTGTGCTTGTTCAGCATAGGTTTGGGATCGAAGGAATCCACGTGGGAAACACCGCCGTCCATATATAGGAAAATAACACTCTTGGCTCGCGGTTGAAAGTGAGGTCGGCGTGGCTTCAGGGGATCGAAAGCTGAATGCCGATCGCGACCGGCGGAATCGAGACCCGCAAAAGCCGTGTCCTGAAACAAGGCGGAAAAGGCAGCCGCTCCGAAGCCCATTCCGCAAGACTTTAACATTTCACGGCGCGTGGTGGGCGCTCCTCTAAACCTACGACAGTGATGTTTCATGATGAAGTTCTCAGTTCAAGAAGATGAATTCCTTGGCGTTGATGATGGCATGCACCAAATCCTTCCAAGGCAAGTCATTGTCCTCCGGCACTCCATGAAGCTTGGCTTGCTCGGTCAAAAAGGAGAGTGATGCATTCATTTCGAGTTCGCTTGGAGGACGGGCGAAGGCTGACTGATAGAGGTTATGAATACGTTCCTTGGCTTCGATAGCTTCCCCCCGGATGCGTTTGGCCCACAAACTCGCTTGTCCCACGACGAAAGGATCGTTCATCAAGATAAGGGCCTGGGAAGGTACGTTGGAAGTGGTGCGGCGCCCTACGGCGTTAAAGGGGGAAGGCGCATCAAATGCCAACATGAATGGGGAAAGGAAATTTCGTCGTACGGAAAGATAGATACTTCGTCTTCCACTGCCATCCACAGGTCCTTGACCGGGACGCCCTCTACCCTGCATGAAATCAGTAAGGTAGGTAGAGACAGGTCGACCGTACATCTTGGAATCCAGCCTGCCCGACAGGAAAAGAAGCGAATCCCGGATCGCCTCGGCTTGCAAGCGTCTGACGTTTGTTCGCCGCCACAACAAATTGGCAGGATCCTTCTCCTCCCCTAACCCGCCTGCCCCGCTGCTCATGCGATAGGTGCGGCTCATGACGATTTCCTTGATCATGGCCTTCACCGACCAGTCGTGAGCCACTAAGCGACTAGCGAGATAATCCAATAAATCGGGGTGGGTGGGGCTTTGTCCCAAGACACCGAAATCATCGGTAGAAGCGACAATGCCACGACCAAACAAGTGGTGCCACAAACGATTGGCCATGACACGTGTTATGAAAGGAGTTTGTTGAGGGTTGGTGATTTGACGGGCCAAATCCAGTCGACCGCTACCCAATTTGGGAGTTGGTGTATCCAAACCGCCCAAGGCTTCGATGTATCGCCGTGGAACAGCATCTCCTCGACTGCGATGATTGCCTCGTATGAAAACGTACTCGTTGTCTGCCGACCCATCCAGCATGGCCATTGCGGTTCTAGAATCTTTCTTTATCTCGCCCCCCAATTGGCGATAACGCTCAAGAAAATCCTTGCTGGGAATCGAATCGCCAAGACCCAGGGAATCCTTGCGGCGAACCAACCAGTCTGCAACCTTCGCGAACTCGACGGCTTGCGGTTTCGGTTCCGAACCGAATCCAACGGCTAACTTCGCGGAAACTGACTTAAAGTTACTTGCAACCAAGCCAGTCAATTGCTCGCGGGTGGTCAATTCACCCAATTTATCTATGCCGTCATAGAGAGGGTTGGGTGGATTGTTTAAATACCCCATAACCTCGTTGCGAGCGCCTGAATCCGTCGAAAGATCTATCATCAAGACCTCGAAATCATCCCCGGTGGTCGGCGTGAACTCGACATGGAGACGATGTCCTAGATAGGTCTGGCCTTGCCTGTCCAAGTCCTGCGAAACCCACGCAAGCTGGCCCGGTCGACCGACGTCAATGGAAGTATTGCGGTGCAGGGGACCTTGAATTAAGCGATGGGAATCAACAACGGCAACTGCCTTCCCTTTGCCGCGAAGAAGATAATGAGCATCGCCATGAGTGTTAGTGAAGGTAGGAGTGCGCAAAGTGATACCGGCTCGCACAAAGTTAAGGCCACCACCTGAATCCCTAGCCGAATCGACGATTCGCAACACTTTCCAGACAGGCTCGCGGCGAGCCATGCCCCAGCGGGCCAAGCCCACCAAGCCTCCTGATTCGTTGAAAAGCAAATCACCGGGCAACTTGGGGCGCCGGCCAAAAGTGACACCGTCTTGCATGAAGTCACCTGGACGAGGGGAAGCGTAATTGACGGCCAATTCCAAACGACTCAAAGCATCCAGATAGCGAGTCCTGCGATCAGTGGCATCGGCGTAGGCTGCTCGAGCCAATTTCCAGTCAGGATTCTTTGCCCCCAACACCGCCGCTAATGGGGATAACAAATCCGATCGATCCTTTTGGGCCGAGTAAAGAGCGTCGACCCATCCTTGCAAAAGATTGCCATCCAACCCTTGACTCTTGGCAAATGAAGCAACTACTCCTTTCTTAAATCCTGATTGGGCGACTGGAGAGGGTGAAGAGGCTTTGGCCTGATTGGTGAATACCACGTGATCCATTCCCACGTTCCCCCAGGAACCTTTGCGCTTGTCGACGACCTGCAGGCGGGCTTCCGTTCCCTTCCATTTCCTAACGTCCCAGACGGTCTCCGCCATGGTGTTGTTGCTCCGTCCGATGGCCGAAAGGACGGCCTTGCCATCAATCAGCAGATTGACGCAGGTTTCCTTTTTGAAGGAGCCACCGCCAATGAGAAAAGTAACGTAGTCCCGCTGAATCCGAAAAAGAGGGCTGGTCAAGGTGCCCAACTGATCGTCCCCCAACGGAAGATCGCCCTTGGCCGAATCCTTGCGGACATTATGTGAATTAACGAAGTATTTCCCACGCTGACGAATGTCTTTCTGATAATCCGCCTTGGTTTCAAGGGTAACAGGCCTTTTGCCAAAGGCTGTCCCGGTGGAGAGCCATTTGCCATAGGTACCATCCTCGAAATCGGCAAAGACAATGGGTTCGTCACCTGATGACTTCTCTCGTTTCGGAGGCTCTGCCTTCGCTGCCACTTCACCTCTCATGATTGAACCAGCCGCCAACATGTACTTTTCCACCTGACGAGAATTTGCAACCAAAGCCGAGGAGATTTTCTTGGCCAAACCAGCAGATTGCTCCAGTTTGTCCAAATCACGGGACACACGCTCGTTTTCCAACATGCTCTCATAACGAACTTGCCGATAACCCGAACTTTGCAAGTAACCCTGCAAGGCATAGAAGTCCTTGGTTGAGATCGCGTCGAACTTGTGGTCGTGACAGCGTGCGCAAGCCACAGTGAGCCCCAGAAAACTCTTGGAAAACACACCAATCATGTTGTCAAAGCGATCAGCTTCATCCTGACGAGTATCGACAGGTGAATGAATCCATTCACCAAGAAACCAAAACCCGGTCGCCAAAACCGATTCGTTGGCTCCGGTATCAGGATTCAGTCGAGGCTTTTCAAGCAGGTCACCCGCTACGTGTTCGGTCACGAACTGATTATAAGGAAGGTCGTCATTGAGCGCCCGAATGAGATAATCGCGGTATCGAAAGGCATTGGGGGTATTGTAATCAAACTCATGTCCCCGGCTTTCGGCATAACGAAAGAGATCCATCCAATGTCGAGCCCACTTCTCCCCAAATTGTGAAGAGGCAAGCAAGCGGTCGATCACCTTTTCATAGGCATCGGGAGCATCATCCTCCAGGAAAGCCTGCACCTCTTGTGACGATGGCGGCATGCCTCGCAAATCGAAAGTGAGCCGCCGGAGGAGAGTACGGCGATCAGCTGTTTGCGCAGGCGACAACCCCTCTTTCTCCAATCCGGCGAGAATAAAGCGATCAATCGGCAACTTGCCCCATTCCTGATTCTTGACCGCAGGCAAGGTTGTCTTCTTGACCGGTTGCCAAGACCAATGAGAGGCTTTGCGACCCGCCAAATCGAATTCTTTCCTGACTACACCAGTTGCCTTCGGTTCGTTCGGCCAAGGAGCCCCTAGTGAAATCCATCGCTCCAAGACCTCAATATCCCGGTTGGACAACTTGGTCTTCGGAGGCATCTGAAGGTCAGGGTTTCGATAGCGAATCGCCTCCATGAGCAAACTGTGGGCAGAGTCGCCAAGTTTGATCGCAGGCCCGGTGTCTCCACCCCGCAAGACCCCCTCTCGACTATCGAGATAGAGATCGGCCTTAAGCTTTTTCGCCTGCTGTGAATGGCATTTGTAGCATTGCTCTGCCAACAAGGGGCGCACCTTCGACTCGAAAAAGGCGATATCTTCGCTCGAAAACGTCTCATTGGCCATGACCGGATTTGCCGACGTCGCCACAAGAAAGAAGCAGAGGAAGGCGTTTGCCTTTTTGTTGAACATGTAAAAAAGCTAATACTTCACGTAATGCGCGCGCAACCTTTCAGTTGAGGAAAAGAATTAAAAAATGAACGATCTCCAACCAGAAGTCTTGATCCGGTACTGCCCGAAATGCAAATGGTTGCCTCGAGCCTGCTGGATGGCTCAGGAATTGTTGAGCACTTTCTCCAATGAACTCGGGAAAGTCACTCTCTCACCCGAGCACAAGACCGCCGGGCACTTTCAAATCGAACTGGAAGACCAACTTATCTGGTGCCGGAAGCGAGATGGCGGGTTTCCAGACGTCAAGACTCTCAAGCAACGGATCCGTGATACAATTGCTCCGGAACGCGATCTCGGCCACCTGGAAGACCCGACATCTGATCTCCATTGACTAGATCGACGAAGTGGCCTCGGTGAACGTTGCGGCACAGAACTCACTGTGCTCGCAGATGTGCGTAACAACCTCGCAAACATAGCCGAGGGAAAGCAGTCGATTGAAGAGCTCCATGAAGTATTGAGTCTCCAAGACAACATGAGTTGTACCGTTAAAGTGGTGAAACCACTCGCAAAATTCCTGGCAGATTGCGTCGAGCATTGCTAAGAGGCGGGACATAGATCAGCGTAACTGGAAACGCTCCTTGAGATCCTTTGCAAACCGATCGTAGGCCTTTTCCTTGAGAGCAAGAACCTGCTTCAGGTCGGAACTTTCTCTAGTCAATCTGGAACTCATCCGCTTGTCCTGAATGGGCTCGGTACGAAGCATCGACCAATTACCCGTGGCAACGTCGATGAGAGCAGCCTTCACGCGTATTTGCACATGCTGGGTCTCATCCGGAATGATGCGGCCCGCAATGGGCACCCAAGACAAATGCTTGGCGGCTTGCTCAGGCTCCGAAGCTGACTCCAGAATACCCCAGTAGACCAACATTTTGCTCGCTCCTCCCTTGGCTGCGGCCATACGCAGAGATTTGTCGATTCGCATGGGTTCCCTGTTCTTGTTTTGTTCTCCATGCAATCTGACAGGTTCTGGAGATACGCCCGACAAGGGAACGAGCTTAGCAAGAGATTCAAGGGAAACCAACATTTCTTTGTCAGGGAAACGGGCTCCTGATTGGATCACGGCAAGGACCTCTCCTCGCTTCAATTCAATGAATTTGCCATCTCGCGCTTCTAGCACCGCTGCGATCTCTTTGCTGGAAACCTCCTCATTGACCCGCACTCCCAAGACCGAGAGTTCATTCAATTCGCCGCGGAAACCATACGTATTACCATGACGATATCCCGCGTTCGAGATGGATCTGGTTCCGCAACCGCCAAGGACCAGAAGGACGGCAATCGCCGTCAATGCTTTAAGGATTGGTTTGGTTGCATTCATTTGAGTTCCTTTCCTGAGTTATACATGTAATTGAATTTCAACATCCTGCGAGTCTGGCTTGAATCATTCGACTCATACCCTTCTCCCCAAAATAACGTTCGAGGTGAGCATCACCCATATCCCGCATGTCAACGACGATAAGCCCGTCAAGGGCGTCGGCGAAGTCCGGGTCCACCCCAAAACCAACAAAGGACCCATTCAGCTTCAGGTAATGCTTCACGAGCACGGGCACGCCCTTGCCATCCGGTTCGACACTCGAAATGATGGCCGACACTTCCTCCAAGCTGCGCTCCTCCTTGCGTACCCAACGCTTCAAGGAACGTGGCAACGATCCTTTGAATCGGTGCTTGGGACGAGCCCGTCTGGCCATCTCCGGCGACCATTCCTTGCCACGCAGGAAGCGAGCCATGAGGTTACGAGAAATGGGAGCATAATCCGCAGATATGCTAACCGGACCATAGAGCACGAAACATCCGGGGCGACGATTGAGGAATTCACCTATCCCCCGCCAAATCAGGCCAAGCAGGGCAAATTTTCGTTGGTATTCGGGACGAATGAACGAGCGCCCCAATTCCACCGCGGGTCCCATCGCATTGTAAAAACTCTTGCGCAATGAAAACAGATTGCTCACGTAAAGCCCCTTCCGACCCTTCTCTCGCAAAACCTCGTCGACCACTGCCAAACGATAACCGCCGACGATTTGTCCCGCCTTCTCGTCCCAGGCAAAAAGCTGGTGATAGTATTCGTCGTAAGCATCCAAGTCGATGCTCTTGCCGGTCCCCTCTCCCACGTCCCGAAAAGTCAACTCACGCAAAATACCGATTTCTCGCATTACGTTTGGTATCTTCGACGCTTTGGTCGCATAGATCACGAATTCGCCCTTGCGGGCTAACTCCTCCTCCCTTGGTAAAGCACGAACCTCTCGTTGAATGGCATCTTGAGACGGACTTTCGGCAAGGGGTTGCAGGACTTTTTCCGGGCTTTTTCGAATCAGTTGATTCGCGGTTCCACGCAAAGCCTCCACCCTTAGTCGAAGATCATCGTTCAATTTCTCGACAGAAGAGTATTTTTTTAGTTTTGAAGAAGCCAGAGATTCCCCCACACGAGCTCGTATGGCGGCACCTCGAAGATTCCATAGTTCCCTCCCAAGCAATAAGGTGCGGAATCTAGGATGCAGATATCCAGCTCCCTGAAACCAAGCGCTGTTACGACCCTCGAAGAACACTGGAACAACGGTCGCGTTGGAAATTTTGGCCAAGGATGCGACAGCAGGATTCCATTCTCGATCGGCCACGCATCTGGTTTTCAATTTCCAGTTGGATACCTGACCAGCCGGAAAAGCTGCCAGACAACCGCCATTCCTCATCCAACGAACCGCTCCTTTCAGGGCGGAAGCATTTTTGGAAGATGCGTTTTCTTCTCCCAAGATATCCACCGGAATGAGAGAGGAGCGAAAAGCCTCGAAACGTTCTAAAATGGAATTCGCCAACAATTTACAGTCTGGTCGACGTTTCAAGATCAAGCTCATCAAGGCCAATCCATCCAAACCCCCGAGTGGATGATTCGCCACCACAAGCAAAGGCCCTTCCGTGGGGATTCGATCCAAATCCAGGTCGGATACTTCCAATCGCGAGCCCAGCGATTCCAAGGTGGCCTCGAAAATACTTTCGTCTCCAGACGATTCTCGAAGCCTTTTTTCCGCTTGGTGATATACTTTGTTCAAATGCGAAAAACGAAAAAAAGTAGAGACAATGTTCGACATGCAAGGTGGAACTTTCCCGCCAAGCAATCGCCCGCTCAATTCATTTGCATCCAACGGTTCATGAAGAATTGGTTTCTTTTTCATGCCACCCTTTTTGCCGTTTTCGCGCCAATTTAGGTCCGAAAACAAAATGATACAGAAATATAATTGCAATTATTTGTTTATGAATGTTTTATGTAATTATTTATCTATATCAAACCAATCCGAAAATCAAAATACAGCACACATCATCATACATTTAACGTACAAAGTATCACATATTACGTATGTTTTACTTGCCCAATAATAAGATACAACTTTGAGTTGGCACATGAATTCACTCTTTTCAAAGGATGAGCGGCATTTGGCCAAGAACCTTTCCGCCTTGCTGGCTTGCAACCCTTTTACGCCGGCGCGGCGGGAACTGGAGAGAACCATACTAGGAGACAACTACCAAGAACCCCGCTCAATGCATCGTGAATTGCCTCGCAGGCGGCTTTTCAGCCCGAACTTGGCCAAACTGGGCATTGCGGCGAAACTAGCGGAGAAAACGCGATCATCCATTCTGGAAAGGCGACAAAAAGGGAAGCTGGCGGCCCGAGACTTCAACCTCTATCGGGATCTCGTCTTTCTGGCCCTTTTCGATGAGGTGCGTGAACCCTTCATCGAAAAAATAGAACGAGCTCATGTGGAGGAGGAAGAGCGGGAAGACCATGGAACTCTTTACCGATCCTTCGCCAAACGGTTCGAATGGTTCTTCCCTGCAAAGGACAACCTGAGCCCACCCGATTTTTCCGCCCCTCACCTCTTCGCGGTGTTTTTTCAAGTAAGGCGGGCTTTCTATCATATTTTTGATTCCATCGTAGGCAACAGTTCCGCGATGGAGGCTTTGCGGGCTCGTGTCTGGGAATCCGTATTCACCCATGACATGCTGCGCTACCAACGCTCGCTCTACGGTCGCCTCGGTGACATCACCACCTTCATCAGCGGCCCATCGGGCACGGGCAAGGAGTTGGTGGCTCGAGCCATCGGCCTGTCGCGCTTCATACCGTTCGAGGAAAAGCAGGGCAAGTTCGCCGGAGATTTCCTTTCAGCCTTTCATCCGATCAATTTGTCAGCGCTATCGGAAACCTTGCTCGAATCGGAATTGTTTGGACACGCCAAAGGGGCTTTCACCGGAGCCTTGCAGGACAGGAAAGGCTATTTCGAAACTTGCGGTCCACATGGCTCGGTCTTCCTGGATGAGATCACGGAGACCAAGCCAGAGGCTCAGGTCAAACTTCTCCGGGTATTGCAAACCCGCCGCTTCCAACGATTGGGAGACGTAAAATCCATTCGATTCGAAGGGAAGGTCATGGCAGCAACGAATCGAGACTTGGCGGAAGAAATGCAATCCGGGCGCTTTCGGGAAGATTTCTACTATCGGCTTTGCGCCAACCGTATCAGAACGCCTTCATTGGGTGAGGTGTTGCAGGATTCCCCGGGTGAACTCGAATACCTCGTCAGTTTCATCTCCGAGCACGTGGCGGGTCCTGACGAGGCCCCTGCCCTCGCAGAGGAAACTTGTAAATGGATCCGGGGCAAACTGGGACTCGATTACACATGGCCGGGAAATTTTCGTGAACTTCAGCAATGTGTCCGTAACATTCTAATACACCGCGAGTACCATCCCGACGGAATCGATGGACCTGGAGCCGGCGGCAAATACCTGACGGAGGATTTGAGAAGAGGCAAGATGAGCTTAGATGAACTACAACGCCGTTATGTCACGCTTGTCTACTCTCGCACCGGAAAATACGAGGAGACGGGGCGCCGACTCGAAATCGATCGGCGCACGGTAAAGAAATATCTCGACGAGGAACTCTTGCAGGAACTGCTGGAAAACTGAGGCTGGAATGCCTATTCCCCAGCAGGATCCGCCGATTCGGTCGGTTGAGTGGTCTTGGCGTCTTCCAAAATCTTAGCCGCCTCAGTCGGATTATCGGTTAGCTTGCCGAGAAATTCAGGTAGCTCGATGCCAACGTTACGGGTGAGCTGATGCAACGGGGGAAGCGCCCCTGCCAGACCTGAAACAAAGTTGGCGGTGTCATTCTTGCCGCCCTCTCCTTTGCCCGAATCCCAGACGGTGACGGAATCGATGTTGAGATTGGAAATGGCTTTCACTTGCTCTTCGACTAGTTGCGGCAATTGCTCGGTCACGAGCAAAAGCGTGGCTTCGTCGGATCCACCGGAAGCGCGAACAATATCGGAAAAGCCTTGGGCTTTGCTCTGCAGGGCGGCCAAGGTACCACGAGCTTCCGCCTCCATGACGGACTGGATACCATCAGCTTCACCCTTTTTAAGACGACGCGTTTTCTCGGCATCCGCCTCGGCGAGGGTTTCGATCTTGGCTTTCTCGATTTCAGCGGGCACCACGATATTGGCATGTTGCGTCGCCTGCTCTCTCTTGGAACGGGCGCGCTCGGCGCTTTCTTCCGAAGCATAAGCTTCTTCCAGAGCTTGAGCCGCCTTCACCTTCTCGGCAGCGGCGGCAAGGCGCTCGGCCTCGGCCTCTTGCTCCCGTCGCTGGGCATCGGATTGAGCTACCTTGATCTTAGCGAGATTCTCACCTTCAACGGCGGTAGCTTGGGCAGCGGACACTTGAACGCGTTGCTCGCGTTCGGCGTTTGATTTACCGATCTCACCGTCACGTTCACGTTGGGCCACACTAACCTTCGCCTCGTTGATGGCTCGGGCCGCAGCCTCTTTACCCAGGGCCGAAATATAGCCCGACTCATCGGTGATGTCCTGAATGTTGACGTTGATCAAGCGGAGACCGACCTTTGTCAGTTCTACTTCCACTCCGTTGGTGATCTTCTCGATGAGGAGATCACGGTCGGCGTTGATGGCCTCAATGTCCATGGTAGCGAGGACAACGCGCATTTGACCGAAGATAATGTCACCTGCCAGTTCGCGAATTTGCTGCAGGTTACGACCTAGCAAACGCTCGGCGGCATTTTCCATGACACCGGGTTGGGTTGAGATACCGACGGTGAAGGTAGAAGGCGTGTTCACACGAATGTTTTGTTTGGACAAAGCGCCTTCAAGCTTGATCTCAATGGGAATCGGCGTGAGGTCCAGCCAAGCCGACTCCTGAAAGAGAGGCATGACGAAGGAGGCGCCACCATGAATACACTTGGAGGAACGGCCGCCGCCGGTCTTTCCGTAAATAACTAAAATCTTGTCGGAAGGACAGCGCTTGTAGCGACTAAAGAAGAAAACCGAAGTGCCCAGAAACACGACGATGAAGGCAATAACGAGTACGAGTGATCCGTCCATAACGAGGTTCTTTCTATTTTAGGATGGGTTGGAGAAGGGTGTGAAAATTGTTATTCGGTCGAATCCTCGTCGGATTTGCTTTCCAGAAGTTCTACCAAAAGAGTTTGCTGATCCACGAGATCCGAAACCCGGACAGCCACTCGGTTCCCGATTTTCTTGTCGTGATCCGTAACGGCGCGAACCGTACGCATGCGCCCCTGCACCAAAACCTCGATCTGGCCGATGCCTTTGCGTTTCGGGGGAATGGGTAAATAAACGGTTCCTATCTCGCCGATGGCATTCGAGTAATTCAGCGTGCCTTCTTCCCTGAGGCTGAAAATGTAACGCATGAGGTAAAAAACCATGCCGAGAAAAATCAAGCCTACCAAAGTGGCCGCGAAAGTGGCCGCGCCGGTACTGTAGCCATGCTGCAACATGGCCACACCAGTCCATCCGAAACCAGTGAAAAAAGCCCCTACGCTGCGAATGGAGAAAAGACCAGTGTCCCCGCCTTCGCCCACACCCACGCCATCCACGTCGAAGTCGGTCTCCGCTCCGATCAGGCTCATCACCATCTGGATCGAGAGAATAGCCCCCGAGATGATTCCTATGGTATAAAAGATTTTCAGGCCGGAGGCGTGGTCTGGCACTTCCTGCCCTAGATTTTGCCACCATTCGGAAATGCCTCCCAGCACATGCGGGAGATCCATTCCAAAGGCGAGGACGGGGGCCTGCCCTAGGTTTTGCCAACATTCGATCATAAAATACAGGGGATGTAATACGACATACCTCTCTTGGTTCCATCGAAATCGGCGAATCCGTCAAGGTCTTTTCGTTGCAGGGTGAAGTTGTCACATGCGCAAAATACCTCAAAAACCATTATTGATGCCATTATAAGTTTAAGGAAAGATTGTAATGAAGTTAATTCGAGGGGGAAGAAGAGGAAGCTTTGTCGAGAGAGAAGGAAACGAAGATGGAGCACAAGATGGAAGCAACGAAGACATAGGCTCCCCACTCCACCGAGGCGGTGGTTCCACCCGGCAAGGTCTGCACCACCACCACAATGAGAGCGAGGGCAAATACTTCAGCCATGGAAAATTTCCCTGCCCGATGGACCCAACCCAACAAATTGCTGGCCCGACCAACTTCGAGGCTGCATCCGGTGGCCACCCAGTAAAGTCCTAGCTTTGCCACTGGGAAAATAACTGAGAACAACCCGAGAACAACGCCTAAAAACAAGTCGCCTGAATCAAGCAGTTTCCCAATGACGCCAAGAATGGAATAGGTGGTGGATTCAAGATTTTCCGGTGAAAAAATCTTCACCAACCAATTGAAATCGGCGAAACTGGGATCGATGGTCAAGGTCGGGGCCGACAAGCCGAACCCAAGGAGGATTGCACTGACAAAGACACCCACACGAGCCTTGCTCACGGCTAGTTAATCCTTCATCAAATTGATCAAGTCACGGGCACTCGAGTTCACCGGCAACGCACGAATCACTATTCGGCGCACGGAGTTATTCGAGGACTTTGGATAGGAAAAGTTTTTTTTGCCGACCTGAAGCTCGTCCAAGGAAACAACGAGCCTGCCGGCCTCGTCGTCATCAGTGACATCGACGTCTTCCACTTCCAAAACAACTGTGCTCCCTTCGCTGGCACTGACCAAGGCTGCCTTGATAGCATTTTCGGGAGCAATGGTCTTACCGAGAAGATCGCTCCATTTCAACTTCACCGCCAAACCAGACCAATGGGCGATCAGGGAATCACCCACTATCTCGCTCTGAAAGACTTCGTTGCCTTGCCACAACATACGATAACGAATGTCAGGGCCATCGTCACCACCATCCCAAGCCTTGCCATCGAGGTCGGATGGATACAACTCGATTTCGGACGCGAAGAGATAATAAGTCTGGCCCGAGACTAGTTTGCCCGAGGTAGCAGTGGCCGCGGAAGGCAAGCCGCCGCCGTTGGGATTGTCATCGCCGCCCTCGTTGAGAAACCAAAACAAGCCGGCTGCCGCAACCACAAGAACAACGGGAATGATCGCACCCATCCAAGCGGGCTTTTGAGGGCTATCGAAATCGGTGATGTCGTTCATCGCTTACCATGGAACACTTTTTGACGGGCAAACGAAAGCGAAAAGAATAACGACCCCTTTCCTGCACTTACCGAAAATCACGCCTGCATGGGCTCAGGAAGCAGAATCAATGGATTCGTAAAAAGCAGCGAAATTTGGATAAGACTCTAGTTCGTCACGAGCTTTTTCACAGGTGGCGGCATCGGAAATCCCAACGTTCTCGGCAAGGAACAAGATGTAGCTGGCGACGTTACGGGCAAAGCCGAGGCGCCCCTCGTCACTGATGGAGTAAAATCGACTTCGTTGCCTGTAACCGGAGGGAGAGTGATCACCCAAAGCTGTCTTGTCCGCCTGACCTTCCGAGGCCAAGACATAGAGGAAATTGTATTCGAACCAAAAAACATGGTCAGGGCTTGGATCGAGGGCATCGAGGGAGGCCCTGCAAATATCAGCGTTTTCGAAGACCTCGGGATTTGCCCCGGCGGTGGACAATGTTTCGGCGACAAATTCACGAGCCATCTTTCGCTCGGTCTCATCATGGGCGAAACAACAGGCTACTGCCAATTCCAGAGTGAATGCATACCAATCATGCCAGAGAGCTTGGTCTTCCTCGTTGGTCGAGGCATGTAGGGCAACTCCCATCTCGTAGGTGTAGCGACCACTGGTCTTGATCTCCAGTCGACTGCCGGTCATCTCGCCGACTACCTGATAGTTCTCGGCCGATTTGCCGGAGCCGGAATGAAACCCTATGGATACGCCGAATTTTTCGCAAACTGTCCAGATCTTGGCCACCATACGCCGTAAATCGTCGTTGTCGGGGTAAGGAATGTTTTTCTGAAACCCGAAGGCGGGAGCCACGAAATGGATCGGCATATCCATTTCGAAGGCCAAGGCCAACATGACGGCGGTGGTCTCCGGGGTAGTCAAGCCGGGCAATTCGTCAATCGACAATTCACGCAGATAAGATCGACCGACATCCGTGGTGAAGGCTGCCTCACGTGCGAGCCGGTACTTGTCGTCGCGCGTCTTCATTTTCTGCATGGCAGGCCAGACATAGGCAAGCAAACCATTGAACTCGTCCTGCGAGGGAGCGAGTCCCGCCTGCTCCACCCGCTGACGAGCGGCGGACACCAAGTCAACGGGAACGTTGGCCTCAACATAGGCTGACTTTTCTTCCGAGGAATCAGGCACCTTGGTTTCAGCCAGCTCGGGAGAAATATCGAAGGTAATGTAACTGGCAAAAAGACAACCGGCAACCAGTTGATCCTCTCGGACGTCGAACTTGCCGCCGATTGGCTGGTGGTCGGCGTTGAAGCTCCACGGAATACCAAGTCGGTGAAACCCACTTTTGAGCTTGGCCAAGGCGCAACCATGGCTCATGCCCTCAACGCTTTGGCCCTGGTGACCCTCGGGAACATCACAACCAATGAATGGGAAAGGAACCGAATCGAGCCGGTCAGCAAGCATTTCATCAACGTCATAGACCAATTCCCGCGGTATACTGTTCTGGTTCGCGGTGAGGCCCTTGCCAAGTCGGCCCATGGCCCAGTCCACCCCATCCCAGTGAAGTGTCGTGAAACGAGCCCCGATGCCCAAAGTGGATTGGCCAAGGTCTGCTCCAGCACCAGGGAATATGGTGCAATTGGAATCAGCTTCCTGAAAAAGGTTCTTGGCCCGTATCAAGTTCTCGTAACTGGCGGGAAAGTAGATCTGCCCCGCAATGGAGCTATCATCTTCCATCAAGTCCTCGAGTCCGGAGGTGGAAGCATCCGAGGGATCCAGGCACCAAGCATGATCGCCATGTTGGTTCTCCACCAAGGTCCATTCGCCATGGGAAGTGGACACCCCGCTCTTGCGGTGATGAACGAGATTCGCACCTGCTGAAAGGTCGGCTTGAAGACCTTCCCAGTCGAGGCAGAAATCAGGACTGACGCATGGATTGTCAGCAATGCGAAGGTCGTTATCGAGAAGGAATCGGTTGATTGGTTTCATGAATTGGATAGGATAAGAACAGGAAGGGGGCTAAAGGGATAAAGCACCTTCGGTGAACAAAATCATCGAGGATGGAGCCAGCCTAACCTTGGACAGCTCGTTTACGAGCAACCGCTCGCTTGAGCATTTCGTCGGCAATTACACCAACGAGGATTACAGCTCCAAGGATGACAAATTCCAAGGCGTCGGGAACCTTCTTCAGCGTGATCAACATTTTGAGCGTCACCATCAGGGCGGTACCAATCACGACACCGAGTATGCTGCCTTCACCGCCACGCAGACTACATCCACCCAAAACGGCGGCCGCAATGGCGTAAAGCTCGAAGAAATTACCATGTTTAGCAGGAGAGATCGTATTGGAATAGACCAAAAAGAACACCCCACCTAACGCTGCCATCGCAGTACAAATGACATAGCTGATGATAACCATCCTGTCCGTATTGATCCCAGAAAACCGAGCGGCTTCGATGTTTCGGCCCAAAGCTAACATATAACGGCCCCAAATGGTTTTGTTAAGGAAAACAGCGGCTAAAATCGCTACGGTTGCAAAAATGAAAAAAGCATAAGGAATGGCATAGTCAGATCCACCCGGGACCTCCCATAGGATCATTTTCCCTTCGGTAAGAGGTGAAAGAGAGGTCTCATACTCATTTTTGAGACCCGTGTCCATATCTGGCTCGCCCGTGGAGAACTTCACCGACCACCTTGAAATTCCGCGGTACATCAAAAGACCACAAAGGGTGACAACGAAGGGCTGCAAGTTGATCTTTGTAACAAGCAACCCATGCAGCAAACCCAGCAACAAGGCAAAAACCAATACCGTTAGCAAAGCAAAGGGAACAGGCATGCGCTGATTTCGCTCCTTGGGTAAAGCGGACCAGTCGTCCCCAACTGCTCCAGTAGTACTTGTTGGGGGAATCATCCATTCCTCATCCAAGGAGTCGGGATTGGCTAACTTGAATTGAACCCTCGTATCGGTTCCAACCACTTCGGAATGGGCAACGACAAGTTCCTCCATCGAACCTTTGGGGCTAAAGAAAGCTACCTTGTCTCGGGTGGCAATCTTGTGCTTTCCGGCGATAAAGATCGCAGGCCGAGCAGCCTTTATCAGTCCCTTGTCCTCTTCGGCTACCTCCTCGCATTCATTTTCGGCAAGCAACCCATCTCGATCAGTATCGTATTTTTCCCGAATTTTCGCATGCAACTTCTCTTCGGCATCAAGATCAGCAAAAATGCGAGCGACCGGAAAGAGCTTCGCAACTTCTCCCCTATCATCGACAACTTCTCCCTTGAGACCGGAAACCGATAAAAGAGTAGCGAAAGATTCTTGCTCTCCGTCTAGCGATTTGAACTGAATTTGCTCGGTTGAATTCAATTCCACGACAGCCCCTCGAACCTTGGGGCTTTTATCAAATCGGAGCAAATCACCTTCTTGAAAATCACTACTTGAGCCTTCGATGACGATGGTTTGCGCGACAGAATCGACCTCAAGGACCTTTGAGGGGGTGAAAGGTTCGTACACAACCTTGAGAAGGATTGTGAGCAAGCATCCACTGAGACAGACCACGGACCCAATGGAAAGATCGATCCCCGCAGTGATGATGACAAATGCAACCCCAATTCCAAGCACACCGTACATGGCGGTGCGAAGGAGCAAATTGAAGATGGTTCCACCGTCGAGGAAAGACTCAGGGATCGTTATGGCCATATAAGCCCAAAGCCCAATCAAGAGAAGCCCTATTCCCAGTGTCTTAATATTCACAAGAGTTTAATCTCCTTTTTCTTTTCGGGGCAGCTTCAGGCGGCTGCTTCTTCACGACCAGTGGCCAATTGCATGATTGATTCCTCAGTCAGTTCTTCGCGAGACAATTCACCGGTCATGCGACCCTCGTGCATAACAATAACTCGATCGGCCATGCCAAGCACCTCCTCCATTTCGCTGGAAACAAAGAGAATCGCCACACCCGACTGAGCCAGTTTGTCCATGAGGGCATATATTTCCCGCTTGGCCCCGACGTCGATGCCGCGGGTTGGCTCGTCGAGGAGGAGAATTCGTGGCTTCATTGCAAGCCATTTGCCGAGGACAACCTTTTGTTGGTTTCCTCCGGAGAGGTAACGGACGACCTGTTCCTCGCTCGGAGTCTTGACCCGCATGCTCTTGATCATTTCCTTGGTGATTTCGTTTTCCTTGGCGAAATCGAGGAAGCCTCCTTTTTTTCTATCTCGACGCAAGGCGGCCAAACTCAGATTTTCACGAACGCTCATATCGACCACGAGCCCCTGCTTCTTTCGGTCTTCCGGGGCAAGGGCCACACCCATGCCAATGGCTTCCAGGGGTGCTTTAATCACACTTTCTTGGTCCTCAATCTCAATTGTGCCACCCACGGCAGGAGTGGCTCCGAACAGGGTTTCCAGCATCTCGGTACGTCCCGCTCCCACCAACCCGGCCACCCCCACGATCTCTCCCGCCTGAAGAGAAAAGCTCAAGGCAAATTGAGGATGGGCAGGAGTTCGAAGATCTCGAACCTCCAACACGGTGTCTCCGCTTTCCCGTTGTTCCTTGGCGAAGTGTCCCGACAAGTCGCGACCTACCATGAGACGTACCATGGCATCATGGTTGATTTCCTCTCGAGCCAACTCGCCCGCATTCTCACCATCACGCAACACGGTGACGTGATCAGACAGTTCCTTTACCTCGCTGAGTCGGTGCGAAATATAGATCACACTGACTCCGCGTTGGCGCAAGTCCTTGATCACCTCAAAGAGATTCTCTGTCTCTTTTTGGGACAAACTGGAGGTGGGTTCATCCATGATCAATACGCGCGCATCAACGGAAAGCGCTTTGGCAATCTCCACCATCTGTTGCCGACCGATGGTGAGGTCACCGACCAAAGTCGCGGGATCAACATCCAAGCCAACCATGGAAAGAAACTTTCGAGATTCCTCGGCGATACGAGTGTCGTCGATGAATCCCCCGCGCAAAGGTTCTCGCCCCAGGAATACGTTCGCCCCCACGCTCAAGTTGGTGGCTAAGTTGAGCTCCTGATGAATGAGGGCGATGCCCAGCGAAAGGGCATCGCGCGTGGAACTCACCTCCACGGCTTCGCCCTCGATCAGGATCTCCCCATCATCCGGTGGTTGCACCCCAGCGAGAATTTTCATCAAGGTGCTCTTGCCAGCTCCATTCTCGCCAATGAGACCCAGGACTTGTCCATGATCCAAGGCAAGGTCGACCTCGTTCAAGGCTCGGACCCCAGGAAAACTCTTTCCGATGCTCCTTACCTGTAACAAGGGAGCGTCAGGAGTTGGATCACTCATGAAAGAGGAAAGAACCTAGGCTAACTTGAAAGAGTTTACTCAAGGAGCATGATCATCAACCGGCCTTCTTGGCCTTGAGGTCCGCCCAGTACTCATCCACGTTCTCCTTCACGATTTTACGAGGAGCAATGTCAATGAATGATTCGGGTTTCTTGCCCTGAAGAAGTTCCTTGAGAATCTTGACCGACTGATAACCATATTGATAGGGATCCTGCACGATGGTTCCTGTGATGAAACCATCCTTAATGCCTTGCAGGGTAACGTCGTTTTCATCGAAACCGATGAGTTTGATTTGTCCAAGTTTGTCGGCTTGCTTAAGCGCTTGGTAGCAACCGGGAGGATTGTACTCGAAAAGCCCCACCATGGCATTCATCTCAGGATAGGCATTGATGGCATCGGCTGCCTTGTCCTTGGCGTTTTGGTCATCGGCAAGAATTGTCCGAATGATTTGGTATTTTCCCGAATCCAATACTTTCTCCAAGTCGAGGTCGTAGTTCTTGGTATCGAGTTTCTCCGGACGTTCACGATCGAAGAGTTCATCAATGACCCCTTGGCGTCGGTGCTTTGAATTATCTTGGCCCATGCCGCCGATGAAAAGCATGACGCCGCCGCCATCCGGAAGAGCTTTCTTGACCAACTCTCCACACATCCGACCAGCCTTATAGTTATCCATCCCGACATAGGAGACGCGATTCGATTGAGGAGCATCGGAATCATGAGTGATCAAGGGGAGTTTGGCTGCTACGCTGTTGAGCCATTGGGTCTGGTTATCAGCATCAAGGGGACTGATGGCGATGGCTTGAATGCCTGAAGAAATCAAATCCTCGACGATTTGCTTTTGTAACGTGGCAGACCTTTCGGTTGGCATCTTGACCTCCACGCTAACTCCGAAGTCTTTGGCACCATCACGACATCCGGCTTTGGCGATGTTCCAGAAATCGGCAATTTGATTGGTGACGAAAGCTATTCGAAATTCCTGCTTGGATTCGTCGGCTCCGCAACCCGTGAAGAAGGAAAAGCAGGTGGCTAGACCTAAGATGGCAGCCGTCAAGGTGATGTAGGAAGATTTGATTTTCATGGTTCTTGCAGGATTAGATATGTTGCTGGAAAGTCAAAGGCATCTTCACCAAGGGGTACGCCCCCCGTTCACGCAAAGAGTCTGTCCAGTGAGGAAGGATGCTTCCCGGGAAGCGAAGAAAGTCACTGCGTCGCCCACGTCCTTGGGGGTTCCCCAACGACCCATTGGAATGGTTTCGTGATAGGCGTTCAGCGCATCTTGCGGATCGTTGGCGTGACGCTCGGTCGGAATCCAACCGGGGGCCACTGTATTGACCGTGATGCCACTGGGCGCCAGTTCCGTCGCCATGCTGCGGCTCCAGCCGATTTGTCCGCCCTTGGCTGCAACGTAGGCGCTGAAGTTGGGCATCCCGCAATGAAACACCTCGCTCGTCACGTTCACGATTCGACCCCACCCGCGAGACTTCATCCCCGGCAGGGCGGCCCTGGCAAGATGATAGGGCCCCAAGACGAAGAACTCGTACATTTGAAGATAAAAATCGGAATCGTATTCCTCGATCGGCTTCTGCGGTTGATCGGGGGTGGCGTTGGGGACAACGATATCGACGAAGCCCAGTTTCTCGGAAGCGGAATGAACCATGTCCGCGACTTGATCTGGATCGGATGCGTCGGCCCGAACCAACATGGCATGAATGCCGGCGTCCTTCATTTCGCGCATGGCATCGTCCGCCGCTGAACGGTCGTTGAAATAATTGATAACCACCTTGGCCCCCGCCTTGCCCAATGCGAGTGCGATGCCGCGACCAAGCCCCCGGCTGCTGCCGGTGACCAAGGCGACGCGACCTTCCAAAGAAAATGCCATGGCGGGAAAACAAAAGTAAAGGTAAGGGAAAACGGATTCTTTTCTCGAAAAGTTACCAAGGTGGCAATCTCGTATTTCGAAGTTATCCCAACCAAGGCTCAGATACTGATAGGTTCGGCGATGCTCATGCCGCCGTCACATGCTAGAATTTGGCCGGTCACGAGGTCGGACCCTTCCACCAACGAGACAATGGCCGCGGCGACGTCCTCGGGATCGCATACGGTCTCTAGGGGCATTGCTTTCTCAAAAGCCGCCTTGGTCGCCTCGTAAGCTTCACCCAATCCATTCTGTAACCAACGACCGGTGATGAAACCAGGAGCCACTGCATTAACGCGAATCAGAGGAGCCAAGGTGCGGGCCAAGGCTACGGTCAAGTTGTGCAAGGCCGCCTTGCTGGCGGCATAGGGGATGCAACTGCCCGTTGCCTTGAGGCCGGCGATCGATCCGACGTTCACGATTTCAGCCCCCTCCGCTGGCTCCGTTTTCCGCATCAGTGTAACCGCCGCCCGTACACAGTGAAAGGCCCCAACTAAGTTCACTTGCATAAGGCGATGCCAAGCCTCGTCGGTGACTGCATCCAAATCATCGAAAGGAATGAATTCCGTGATTCCCGCGTTGTTCACCAACAAATCCAGGCAACCATACTTCTCCCGGACAGACTCAACCAAGGCGCGGGCCTCGGCGTCCTCCGCAACGTCAGCCTGACAAGCGAATGCCTCGCCTCCCGATTCCATGATCGATGTCACCACTTCCTCTGCCCCCGCCTCGGATTTCCGGTAGTTGATCGCCAAATGACAACCTTTGGAGGCAAGCAGGCGGGCAGTGGCAGCTCCCACTCCGGTGCCGGCTCCGGTCACCAAGGCAACTTTGCCAGCCAGTTTCATTGAAAACTCATTGGCCCAGTGCCTGCGCCCATTCGTCTTCCTTGAAGCCAACGAGGGCAACCTCTCCCTCGAGAACGAAAGGCCTTTTAATAAGATTCCCGCGCGAGGCCAGCAATTCCATTGCCTCGTCGTCGGACAAGTCAGGCAAACGATTCTTAACTTCGGGGTCACGATAGTCCTTGCTCGAGGTATTGAAGATTTTCTTACGCTGACCCTCCTTGGCCTTAAGCATTTTCTTGAGAAGCATCTTGCTCGGAGGGACCTCGCGAATAGGAACCTTTTGGTATGCTATGCCTCTTTCATCCAACCAATTAAGAGCCTTGCGACAGGTGCCGCATTTTTCATAAATAAAAACTTTCATGGAATAAATTGATTTTAAGAGTGCAATGCGTCGAGGAATCGCAAAAATCCCTCGCCCCGTGACCAACTGCAAACAAAAAGCCCCATCACAAAGAAATGAGCAAGTCATCAGTACCCATGCGCTCGTTGTTCGGAACGATCGCCCTCTGCTTCGCCGGATGCGAGCTTGACCTCAATCGCTACCAACGCGTCCACGAGGCAAACGCCAGCAACGATCCAATGAACGTCGAAATATACGAACTAGATAATGGGCTAACCGTATATCTTAGCCCCAACCACGAAGAACCTCGCTTCTACGCCGAGATCATCACGAGGGGCGGCAGCAAGCACGACCCATCCACCAACACCGGGCTCGCCCATTACCTCGAGCATCTCCTGTTCAAGGGAACTACCAATTTCGGCACCATCGACTACGAAAAGGAAAAACCCCTGCTCGACCGCATTACGGAACTATACGAGCAACGCTCCCAGGAAACCAATTCCTCCAAGCGAGACGCCATCTACGCCGAAATCAACGAAATCGCCAAGAAGGCCGCCGCCTTCGCGGTGCCCAACGAACTTGACCGCATCTATGGGGACATGGGGGGACAAGCCATCAACGCACATACCTGGCACGAGGAAACCGTCTACAAAGTGGATCTCCCCGCCAATCGATTGAAGCAATGGGCGGTCATCGAATCCGAACGTTTCGAAAACCCCGTGTTCCGCCTCTTCCACACCGAACTCGAGACAGTCTACGAGGAAAAGAATCGCTCGATCGACAACAAGGTTCGCCTCATCCATCGCGAGGTGAACGCACTCCTTTACAAGAATCATCCCTACGGTCAGCAACGCACCTTGGGATCGGTGGAACACCTCAAGAATCCATCCATCAATGCCATCGAGGAATACTTCAACACATACTATGTCCCCGAAAACATGGCTATCTGCATATCGGGCGACATCGATCCAAAGGAAACTATCAGGATCATCGAGCGGCAATTCTCACGTTGGGAATCCGGCGAAAAGGAGCTCAAGATTCCTATGTGGACCGAAAAATCACTTTCCGGGCGCGAGTTCGTTCAAATGAAATACCAAGGTGAGGAGCAAGTGCTGCTAGCCTTTCGTACCGTTCCCCGAAAACACGAAGATTGGCCCGCACTGCGCCTCCTTGACATGGTGCTCGACAACTCCGTGGCCGGACTCATTAACCTCAACTTGGTTGAAGCCCAAGCCGTTCGCTCAGCTGGCTCATTCCCGCAAAACCTCAACGACTACGGGGCTCAGTACCTACAAGGCATACCCAAGGACGGCCAGACCCTGCAGGAGGTCGAGGATCTGCTCCTCGCCCAAGTTGACTTAATCAAGAAAGGCAACTTCGCCGACTGGATCCTGCCGGCCGTCATAAATGACTTCAAGAAGCGCCGCAAACAGGACCTCGAGAACAACCAGAAGCGCGTCGAGTTCATGCGCGACGCCTTCCTCGCCGAACGCGAATGGGAAGACGTCGTCAACGAGATCGACCTACTTGAGCAAGTTACCAAAGCCGAAGTCGTGCGAGTGGCCAACCAGTACTTCGGGCCAAACTTCGTTTCCGGTCACCGAATCGACGCCCAACACGACCTTCCCTCCATAGACAAGCCCAAGATCGACGCGCTTGACATCGATCCCTCCAAGCAATCGGCATTCATGAAAAAGATCAGCGAAATGCCGTTCGATCCCTTCGAGCCAAGGTATATCGAGGAAGGAACCACCTTTGAGAAACGCGAACTGCAGTCAGGACTCACCCTGTATCATGCGCCCAATCCCATAAATGACCTCGGCGCCATCGAGATACGCTTCCAGAAGGGCCATCGACTCGACAAGAATCTCCCCTACGCCAAGCGCATGATCGACCGCTCCGGAGTCGGCGACCTTGGTTCCGGCCAACTCAAGGTGGAGTGGTACAAGATGGGTATCGACTTCGGCATGAACGTGGGCGAACGGCACAGCTCGGTGGCCGTGGCGGGGCTCGACGAGAACTTGCCCGATGCCCTCTCCCTGGGTCGCAAGCTCCTGGCCTCCCCCGCAATCGAACAAGATACCCTCGACGAATTGATCAAGATCATACTCGCCGAGCGCGAAGACGAACCCAAGTCCCCCCAAGTCCTTGCTCACGCCCTCGCCCACTTCCACCGCTACGGCGATCGCTCCCGTTACCGCGATCGCCTTTCCAGCGCCGACCTCAATGCATCCACCGTGGAAAAACTCTCAGCCAGTTTGAGCGAACTGCTCGCCACCGAGCAATCCGTTCTCTATGTCGGGCCACGTTCGGTCGACGAGGTAGCCGATCTTCTCAAGAAGGAATACGGCGAAGTCGGCGCTCTCTATCACATCAGTGCCCATGAACCACTCCGTTCGGCAACGCCGGTAAAGACTCGTATTCTCTTCCTGCAAAAGGAAATGGCCCAAGCATTGGTAAGAATGGAATTTGCAGCAGGAACCTACGAGGAATCCTCCCGGCCTGCCTCCCAACTCTTCAACGAGTACTTCGGTGGCGGCATGGCCGGGCTCGTGTTCCAGGAATTGCGCGAGGCCCGTGCCCTCGCCTATTCTGCCTTCGGTCACTACTTCCCCGCTTCCCGACCCGAGGACGAAAACATCGTGGTTGGATTCATCGGTTGCCAAGCGGACAAGACCATCGAGGCAGTCAAGGCCTTCCTTGGATTGATGGAGGACATGCCTCTTGAACAAAATCGCTTCGACAATGCTCGCCAAGCTCTCGAAAGTACCTACCGGACGGCAAACGTAGCCTTCCGCAGTGTGCCGGGCATCGTCATCGACTGGGAAAATCTGGGGCTCGACAAGGATCCGCGGCAGGATCGCTTTCCTATCATAAAAGACGCCACTATCGACACGCTCAAGGAGTTTTACGAAAAGGAAATTCAGCCACGGCCCAAACTCATATCCATCGTGGGAGACTCGTCCAAAATCGACATGGAAGCACTCGCCAAGTTCGGTGAAATCACGACCATCGAGGCAGACAAGATCTTTTCCGAGTGACTGAAGTTGGCGCCAAGATTGCAACGCCCGACATCGTGTCAGGTGGCCAAACCGGCGCTGATCGAGCAGCTCTCGACTGGGCAATCGATCATAAGGTGTCCCACGCTGGATGGTGCCCTGCCGGGCGCCTCGCAGAGGATGGGCGAATCCCGGAAAAATATCAATTGCGAGAAACTCCAAGCAGTTCCTATCCAGAGCGCACCCGACGGAACGTGGAGGACTCCGACGCCACTCTCATCGTATCACCCCAATCACCGGAGGGAGGCACGCTACTCACCCTCAGACACGCCAAGGAAATCAACAAGCCCGTGCTCGTGGTGACACTACAAAACGAGAAGGAAGCCCCTGTCCTCCTGCGGTCCTTTATTCGGAAACACAAAATCAGCGCCCTCAATGTCGCTGGGCCCCGCATCTCCGGTTCAAACGAAGTGGAGGGTATGGTCAGGCGTCTCTTGGACGAGACTTTCGGAAACTAAGGTTTCTTTTCCTGCAGGCATTTGTTGTTTCCTTTTTGCCATAAGGCCTTTTTAGAACCAAAGGTAAATCGTGAAACTGTTCATCCCCAAAGAAACCGTTGATGGAGAAACGAGGGTCGCAATGACTCCCGGCTCCACCCGCAAACTCGTCAGCCTCGGAGTCGAGGTGATTGTGGAAAGCGGCCTCGGGGCAAAAGCTGGTTATGCCGACAAAGACTACTCCGAAGCCGGGGCATCCATTGCCTCGGATTCAGTCTCGGTTTCTCGGGAATCCGACTTCGTGGCCCGTGTGAACAAACCGGATGGCGGAGAAGTCGGAAAACTCGCCAAGGGGTGCCTGCATATCAGTTTCCTCGACCCCTTCAACGAAAAGGAACTGATCGAGCAACTCGCCGGCGCTGGCATCAGCGCGGCTAGCCTCGAAATGATTCCACGCACCACCTTGGCCCAAAAGATGGACGCCCTCAGTTCGCAGGCCAATCTCGCCGGATATCAGGCCGTCATACTCGCGGCCGAACGCTTTGATCGCATACTCCCCATGATGATGACGCCCGCCGGCACCATCTCGCCGGCCAAGTTCTTTATCATCGGTGTAGGCGTGGCCGGCCTACAGGCAATCGCCACAGCCAAGCGCCTCGGGGCCCGCGTCGAAGCCTTTGACACGCGGCCCGTGGTCGAGGAACAGGTCAAATCCCTCGGAGCTAAGTTCGTCAAGGTCGACCTCGGTGAAACCGGGCAAACCGATCAGGGCTACGCCAAGGAACTCACACCCGAGCAAATGGAGAAACAACGCGAGGCCATGGCCAAGGCCTGTGCGATGGCCGACGTCGTGATCACCACAGCCAAGCTCTTCGGGCGGCCAGCCCCACGCATTGTGACCAAGGAAATTCTCGACCAAATGAGCGCCGGGAGCATCGTGGTGGACCTCGCCGCCGAAACCGGTGGAAACGTCGAGGGTGTTCAGGTTAACGACGAAGTAGTCACCAAAAACGGGGTGCGAATCATCGGGCACGCCAGCCTCGAGGGCATGGTGCCACGCCATGCCAGCCAAATGTTGGCCGCCAACGTAACCGCATTCATCGAACATTTCTGGGATAAGAAATCCAAGGCCCTCAACCTCGATCTCGAGGACGAGATAATGCAAGGCTGCCTCATCACCCACGACGGCGCCGTGATCCACGAACGCTTCCAAGATAAGGATTAAGCCATGGAACTCGTCCAATTGCTCTTCATCTTCACCTTGGCCGGCTTCCTCGGCTACCAACTCATCTCCAAGGTGCCTTCCCAATTGCACACGCCGCTCATGTCCGGGTCCAACGCCATATCTGGCATTACCATAGTTGGCGCCATACTCTCTCTTCAGCTCGGCCAAGGCGAGCTCAGCCAATGGATTGGCTTCGCGGCACTCGTTCTTGCTTCCATTAACGTGGTCGGCGGCTACGTAGTCACTGACCGCATGCTCGAAATGTTCAAA
>PAZC01000045.1 GCA_002716045.1 Opitutia bacterium | reverse complement strand
TAGCGTCTATTTCTGTTCGTTCCCCTAAATCTAGTGTGTATGAGTTCGATAGACGGGTTCGGGGAGTGGACACAGATATGGACACAAATTCCCGGCGAAACCTGTCGTTTGGGGTCGCGGGTTGGCGAAACGGGTGAGGAGGGTGAAATCGCAGGAAGCCCTTTGATAGTGGGCTCTGGACGCTCATTGACGCAACCTGACGGGAGATTGCGATGGCGGGATAGACGGGACTCGAACCCGCGACCTCCGGCGTGACAGGCCGGCGCTCTAACCAACTGAGCTACTACCCCAACCGCGTAAGGGAAGGCATTCAATCGGGTCGCCTTCACAAGTCAAGACCGAGATGCAAGTGAAGTACAACCTCAAGGTTTTCCGGCTTGACTCAATTTTCCGCAACGGAAAGCTATCCAACGGCTTGCGTCGTACTCTCTCGAGAGAATGAGCTCGAGTCATTCACCCTGCAAACACCCAAACCCAACAAGCAAGGATGTCCGAATTCTTTCCTAACGTCTCCAAGATTCAATACGAGGGACCTGATTCCAAGAACCCGCTTGCCTTCAAGCACTACAACGCAGAGGAGGAAGTGGAGGGCAAGTCAATGAGCGACCATCTCCGTTTCGGAGCCGCCTATTGGCACTGCATGCGGAACCCGCTAGCCGACCCCTTTGGGGGAGGCACCGCTCAAATGCCTTGGGACGATGGCAGTGACTCCGTGGAGAACGCCCAAAAGCGGGCCAGAGTTTTCTTCGAGTTCCTCGACAAGGTGGGAATCGACTATTATTGCTTTCATGATCGGGACGTGGCGCCGGAGCTTGCGACCCTATCCGAATCAAACGCGGCCCTGGACGCCGTGGCCGACGAATTGCTGCGCCTGCAGAATGAGTCGGGAAAGAAACTCCTTTGGGGCACGGCGTGCCTCTTTGCCCATGAGCGTTATGCCATGGGGGCGGCGACCTCTCCCTACCCCGAGGTCTACGCCTACGCCGGAGCTCAAGTGAAGAAAGCCATGGAGGTGACCCATCGCCTTGGTGGGGAAGGCTACACCTTCTGGGGCGGTCGCGAAGGCTATGGCAGCTTGATAAACACCGACATGAAACGCGAACTGGACAACTTGGGCCGATTTCTCCACATGGCGGTCCAATGGAAAAAGGAGCTCGGGTTCGAAGGACAGTTCTACATCGAGCCCAAGCCAAAGGAGCCTACCAAGCACCAGTATGATTCCGACTCGGCGGCCTGCCTGAATTTTCTCCGCGAGTACGACCTGTTGGATCATTTCAAGCTCAACATCGAGACCAATCACGCGATCCTCGCGGGGCACACGGTGGAGCATGACCTCGACGTAGCGGCCTCGGCCGGAGCCCTCGGTTCGATTGATGCCAATGCAGGCGACGAACTGCTTGGCTGGGACACCGATCAGTTCCCCACAAGCGTCTATGATACGACCAAGATCATGCTGATTTTGCTAAAGATGGGAGGGTTCACCACCGGAGGCCTGAATTTCGACGCCAAGCGACGGCGAGAGTCCCACGAACCGGAAGACCTCTTTCATGCCCATGTCGGCGGAATGGATGTCTTTGCTCGTGGTCTCAAGGCCGCAGCCGCGATTCGAGCGGACGGGCGACTCGACGAATTCATCGCCAACCGCTATTCCGGTTGGGACAGTGGATTGGGCGCCAAGATAGAAGGCGGCGACGCCTCACTCGCCGAACTCGAGGCGCATGCATTGGGCAACGCCGAACCAGGCGTTCTACCATCGGGCCGTCAGGAGATGCTGGAAAATCTATTGAATGATTACATTTAAGCGCATGTTTTTTCCATTCGACAATCACAGGTGAACGCACGAGGATAATGCCATGATCAGGTCAGTCGAACACGCAGACGGAGACGTCATCCTACCGGAAGGAGAATTAGGCAAAGGCTTCTGCGTACTGGAATCGGGAGCCATAGAAGTGGTCAAGGGAGACAAAGTGCTCTCCACCATTGACGCGAAGGGTTCCGTGTTCGGTGAGCTGAGCGAGATACTAGGCATCAAGCGAGACGTTACTATCCGAGCCAAGGGAGAAACCGTGGTGCGCCACGTCGAGGAAAACCTCGAGGTCATCGTGATGAAAAACCCCAAGGTGGCAGTGAAGCTGATTCGCACCTTGGGCCGCCGACTGAACCGAATGAACGAAATTGCCTTTGGCGCGATGCCTGCCGAACCGGAAGCGACCGGGGGCGGCGAAAGCCAGCAAGTGAAGTTGCTGGTGGTCGATGACAAACCTGCAATCATTCAGCAATTGCAGGATGCGCTAGCCAAGAACGAGTGGGCGGTATCCGGTGCAGCTGGCGAGGCAGAAGCCCTCGCCCAGTGTCAAAGCAGTACGTTTAACTGCATATTGATCAGCATGGCCCTGCCCGACGATTCGGCAGTAACTCTCCGGCGGAAATTGAAAACCACCAACAACGTCATGAACACTCCGGTTGTCGGCATGATCATAACAGGAGACGAGGATGCTCAGAGTCGGGCAATCGAGGCGGGCTTCGCGGAATGCATTACCAAACCTTTCGACCTAATAAAAACGGAAGCTGCCCTGTACCAGGTGATGAATCTAGATTCCTCCGAGCGGTATTTCGACGTCCAAGAAGATTACCTCTACTTCCGTCTCCCCAACGAATTCACGAACTTTATCGTGAACGACATCAAGGAGAACATGGAGTCTCGTATCAAGAACACAATCAACGAGGGGATCATGAAGATCATCATCGACACGACTTCGCTCGAGGAAATGGACGAGGCCGCAGTGGAGGTGGTGGGCGACTTGGCCGAGGCGCTGGAAAAACTTCCAATGGAAGTTGCCGTGATCGCCGAGGGCGAGGATGGCGATATGTGGAACAATCTAGATGGAGCGGAAGACTGGGGTATTTGCGAAGATATATCGGAGTGCAAGGAATACTTCGACCGCGACCCCGAAGAGGACGAGGAATAATTCCCTCAAGGGACGCTCAGTCCCACAACATGTTCCAAAATGCTTCCCAAGTGGCTTCATCCACTTGACGAAAATTCTCGAAGCTAACGGGGCCGTTTGGCTTTTCAGGATTCAGGCGTATGCCCCAAACCGGATCCAGAGTATTTGGCAGGAGGGCGTAACGAAAGTCTCCAATGACATTGAGGTCATCCGGCTTCAAGGCAACGAACCCATCCGAGAAATGGGTGAAACGCTTCGCATCCCGATAGGCTCGGGAATCAATTCCGTAGACCGATTCCATCTCCTGCCAATCCAACAACGGAACGGAACCGCCCTCGTACAAAGTGGGTCCTGAAAAAGCATGCAATCGCAAGGCATCCGCATGGATGGCTCCATCGGACAAGTAGGTGGAGCGCCAAAGCAGGTTATTGAATATACTGGGCTTAACCACGATACGCTCAACGGAATGCCCCCTACCCTCGGCCAGTTGACGTGCCCCGGTTTCAGCCCGTTCCCGTTGGATAGCGCCGAGAAACAACCAAGCCAAGCCGAAGCAAAGTCCTTGGCGAGCCAAGCGAGGATTCCGTCGAAGGAAGGCAAGACCGAGCAACAGAATCAAGACCAGGCTGAAAACAGGGTCTATTATGGCAACGATATTCCAGGCCACCCGCACATCGGAAAAGGGCCAGAGCAAATATGTGCCGTAACTTGTGCAGGCATCGATCAGACCATGAGTGCCATACCCCAGAGAGGCCATGCACCAAGTTCTGCGGAAAGTGGCTTTCCTGCGAAAAAAAGGCCAGAGTATAGCCGCTGCGAGCAAGCCACCAAGTGGAATGAAAATCAAGGAATGGGTGAATTGGCGATGGAACTCGAGCCGGAGCAAAGGATCCTCGGCCGACCGAATGAAAACGTCGAGATCAGGCAAAAGGCCGGCCGCAAAACCTACAAAGAGAGCATGGCGCACCTCCTTCTCGTCGCTCGCTCCGGATCCCGCGAGAGCCGCGCCAGCCAGTCCTTGGGCAACTGGGTCCATGCCGGTCAATTATGCAAGGCGATGGCAGCAAAGGTGACCACCACCGGCACATAGAGATTGTCGTTTAAGACAACCTTGCCAAATCGGATTGGGTAGAGCTCGAGGACTGCCACGAGGGCAGAAAGAAGGAAGGCATCGACAATGGTCATTGGCCCCCAAAGGAGGGTGAAGTCAGGCAAGGCAGGGAACACGAGCCAAGCCAGGAGGAAGCAAAGGGAAAAGCAACCGAGCGTGCCCTCGAGTGTCTTGTCACCAATCTTAATGCGTCCGATTGCCTTGCCAACCAATGCGGCGGCGGCGTCCCCGAGAATGAAAAGTGACAGGGCAAGGAAAGCTGAAGCAGAGGCTACCGGGNTCTTNCTGAAGTGCGATCAAGCTACAGAGAAAAGATCCCCCCAAGAGATAGGTGGCGCCAGTGATTTGGTTTGCCTCTTCGGATCGCAACATGGATTCAAACCACTNGTTGAACCATTCGGCAAAAGCAGGACGGCGGAAACGAGTATACTCAACTTGGAGAGAAAATAAAAACAAGATTCCAATAATCCCGCAGACCAAATATTCAGTGAGAAAAGACAAATGAGGCCCGTAGAAAATGCCGACGGGAAGAATCACGGCGAGGCCATGAAGCAGTTTGCGATTGATTTCCTCGGCCGTGAGACTCACGAGAAAGACCCTTTTGGCTTATAAGTCGAGGGTGCTCTGCCCCTTGTGCTCGGGCTTGGCGCGACGTCCACGGCGTTTTTTATTAGTACTCTCGGGCTTGCTCTCTGAAGTCGCTTTCTTGGGCGAGGTCTGGCGTTTGGCGGCAACTTTTTCTTTCTTGGGAGGCGCTTTTTCACGAACCGGCGGAGACTCTTTCTTGGCTTCCGGTTTCTTTGAAGGCACTTTCTTGGGCTGCGGTTTCTTGGCTCCATCGGCGGACTTCGGGGCATTCACTACTTTAGCTACCTTGTGGGCAGTGAGGGTCGCTCCCTTGACGGAACGTCCTTGCAGATCAACCCAACCAAAATCGAACTCGATGATTTTTTCCTTCACCCGCTTCAGGCTCGGATCGATGTGGACGAGTACGTTGCTGTTGCTCTTCTCCGAGTCATGCACGGCGAAGAAAAACACGCGGGACTTGTAATGTGGCTTGAACAAATTGTATTCCTTCTCGCGAGTCACACCACCTATCTTGAATTTCTTGGCATACAACCTGCCGGACTTGCCGTCTCGATAGACCATGTTGTAGATTTTTCTTTCGTCGCGGCGAAAGATAGCAACGTGGAGAGGACTTTTGCCAACGAACATCTTGTCGGCAATCTTCATCACCTTCATGACACCGTCTCTGCCGAGGACTATAACGTCATCCAAGTTGGAACACTTCTCGATGGCCTCGTCCTTCTTGAGGGAGAAACCCGCGAAACCATCCTTGCGGTTGAGATAAAGCATCTCGTTGGCGACCACCACCTTGGAAGCCACGATGCGATCGAAGGCAACGAGTTCGCCATCCTCGTCACGAGACACCTCGGTTCGACGGGTACGTTCCTTGCCGTATTTTTTCTTTAGTTCCTTGAAGTAGCGAATGGCGTACTTGGTGAGTTGAGCGAGGTAACGCTCGACCTCCTTGATTTCATCCTCAATACCCTTGATCAGTTCGTCGGCGCGAAAAGAGTCATACTTCGAGATTCGCTTTATGCGTATCTCCAGAAGACGAAGAATATCGTCTTGGGTAATCTCGCGGCGGAACAGTTTCTTGTGTGGCTTGAGCCCCTTGTCGACGGCCGCAAGAACACCTTCCCAAGTCTCCTCCTTCTCGATATCGCGGTAGATGCGTTTTTCGATAAAGATTTTCTCGAGCGAGGCAAAGTGCCATTTCTCGTTCAGTTCGCCCAAACGAATCTCCAACTCCTGTCGAAGCAAGTCGCGGGTGCGGTCAGCGGCAGTGACGAGAAGATCGTTAACCGAAAGAAACTGAGGTTGGTTCTCGTGAATCACACAAGCGTTAGGGGCAATACTTACTTCGCAATCGGTAAAGGCATAGAGGGCGGGCAAGGCATCTTCCGCCGAAACCGTGGAGGGGAGATAAACCAATATTTCAACCACCTCGGCAGTGTTGTCCTCCACCTTTGAAATCTTGATCTTGCCCTTGTCGTTGGCCGAGAGAATGGAATCGATCAGGCTGGTAGTGGTGGTGGCATAGGGAATTTCAGTGATCTTGAGCAATTGCTTGCGAACAATCTCTATCTTGGCCCGCACCCGAACGCGACCACCACGAGCACCTCCGTTGTAGTCGGTGCAATCTACGATGCCTCCTTGGGGGAAATCAGGCAAAAGGCTCACCTTCTTCTTTCGCAAGGAGTCGATGAGGGCATCGAGGATTTCGTTGAAGTTGTGTGGTAGAATCTTGGTCGATAACCCCACCGCAATGCCTTCCGCTCCTTGAGCGAGAAGAAGCGGGAACTTGACCGGAAAGGTAACCGGTTCCTTGTTGCGACCATCATAGGAGGCAGCCCAAGTGGTTACCTTCGGGCTGAACACGACCTCGAGAGCAAATGGCGTCAAGCGAGCTTCTATATAACGGGAAGCCGCGGCGGAATCACCGGTCAGGACGTTACCCCAGTTTCCCTGTGTGTCGATGAGTAGTTCCTTCTGCCCGATCTGCACCATGGCATCGGCGATGGAGGCATCACCATGGGGGTGATACTTCATGGTGTTGCCTATGACGTTGGCCACTTTGTTGTACCGCCCATCCTCCATCTCGCGCATGGAGTGCAAGATGCGTCGCTGGACGGGTTTCAGCCCGTCATCAGCATGGGGCACTGCTCGCTCGAGGATAACGTAGGAGGCGTAGTCGAGAAACCAATCGCCGTACATGTCGTCGACGTAAATACCGTCATCAGCCCGACCGTCTCCATTGGATCCATTGCCATTGGCCCGGGCCTCGGGATCGAACTTGCCGCCATCGGAAACGATTAGCTCGACGGAATCGCCCCCGGCTTTTTCAGCTGCAGACTCGGCGGAATCCTTCCCTTCCTCGGCAGTATTTTCTTCTTTGTCGGAAGAATCGTCAGTCGCTTTTTCTTCCTCGGGAGGATCCTCGTTCTTGTTTGCCATCGAACTCGCTCTCCTCCCCTACCTAACGTCAGGCCGCCTCACTTGCGGTCTCCCTGTTTTCATCGGTCGCCTCGGTCGCCTCGTCTTCGGCCTCCTCGTCATCCACTACGTCGTGCTCGTAGCGGAGATTGCGAATGATGTACTGCTGCCTTTCAGGAGTGTTCTTGCCCATGAAGAACTTGAGCATGCCCTTGATGGACTCGTTGGCGTCGATGCGGACGGGATCCAGTCGCATGTCCTCACCTATGAAATGCTTGAATTCGTCGGGAGAAATCTCGCCCAACCCCTTGAATCGGGTGATCTCGGGGTTGCGGCCAAGTTTCTTCATGGCGGCCTCACGTTCGGCGTCGTCATAGCAATAAATCGTGGTCTTCTTGTTGCGCACCCGAAAAAGCGGAGTTTGCAGAACGAAAAGGTGACCTTCGCGTAGTAGCTCAGGAAAAAACTGGAGGAAGAAAGTGATCAAGAGCAGGCGAATATGCATACCGTCGACGTCAGCGTCGGTCGCAATGACTACCTTGTTGTAGCGAAGATCCTCGAGTTCCTCCTCGATCCCCAAGGCAGCCTGGATTAGATTAAACTCCTCGTTCTCATAGACCACCTTGCGCGTAAGGGAAAAGGAATTGAGTGGTTTCCCCTTGAGGCTGAAGACCGCTTGGGTCACGACGTCACGAGCCTTGGTGATGGAACCACTGGCGGAATCGCCCTCGGTAATGAAAAGGGTGCTCTCGAAGCGTTTCTTGTCCTTGGTGTTGAGGTGAGCCCGGCAATCACGGAGCTTTCGGTTATGCACCTTGCTCTTCTTGGACCGCTCACGAGCCAACTTCTGGATGCCCTTGAGTTCCTTGCGCTCGTGCTCGCTCCGATTCATCTTTTCCAACAAGGCTTCCGCTGTCTCGGGATGCTTGTGCAGGTAATTATCGAGTTTCTGCTTAAGAAAATTACCGACGAACAAGCGAACGCTCTCCCCCTTGGGAGCGACAGTCAAAGAACCTAGCTTGGTCTTGGTCTGGGATTCAAAGACCGGCTCCTCCACCTTCCCGCGGATCGCCGCCACGATCCCGCCGCGAACGTCCTTGGGCTCGAAGTTTTTCTTGGTGAATTCGCGGACTGTCTTGACGACGGCTTCACGGAAAGCCGACTGGTGGGTACCGCCTTGAGTGGTATGTTGACCGTTGACGAAGGAGAAGTATTCCTCCCCGTACTGGTCGAGGTGGGTGAAGGCGACCTCTATGTCGGGTCCCTCGAGATGGACGATGGGGTAAAGAGGTTCCTCGGAAAGGTTTTCCTGAAGCAGGTCACGCAATCCATTCTTGGATCGAAAGCTCTTACCGTTGTACTTGAGGGTGAGTCCCTTGTTCAGGTAGGTGTAGTAGCGCATCATGCGCTCCGCGTACTCGTTGCGAAAACGGTACTTTTTGAACAAAGCGGCATCCGGCGTGAAGCAAATGCTGGTGCCATCCTCCTCGGAAGAACCCTTGTCCTTGCGGTCTTGCTTGACGACCTTGCCTTGGGAAAACTCGATTCGACGGGTCTTGCCCTCTCGGAATGCTTGTATGTCAAACTGGCCGGACAGCGCATTGACCGCCTTGATGCCGACACCATTAAGTCCCACTGATTTCTTGAATGCCTTGGAATCGTATTTCGCCCCCGTGTTTATCTTGGAGGCGCAATCCATCAACTTGGCCAAAGGGATGCCACGACCAAAGTCGCGCACGCTGACGGTCTGCCCGTCACACTCCACCTCGATGGTCTTCCCAAAGCCCATGACAAACTCATCGATGCAGTTGTCCAAAACCTCCTTGAGCAAGACGTAGATGCCATCGTCATCGGAGGATCCATCCCCCAATTTGCCAATATACATACCTGGCCGGAGCCTGATGTGCTCCTTCCAATCGAGGGACTTTACACTGTCCGCAGTATACTTGTGGTCCGCCATCTACGCACCCTTCAGCTCAAAGCGTAATGCCTCGTCTCCCATCGAAGCTAATAACCTCACGTTGTTTGTTACTTGCCAACGATTTACCAAGATGTCCACGAGAAAATTACTTAGGGCACAGCCTTTTTGTAACTTGTCGATCTTGGTTTCATGCCGCGACTCTAACTCGATCGGCTACTTCGGACCCTAATCGATCGACCACCAAACGCCCAAGGTCAGTGACCCGGAATTGGTCATCGCAACCCTCTATCAAACCCTCTTCAGCAAGTTGAAACAAGAGCTCTCGCACAGGATTAACGTCAACCTGCGGGCAACGAATAGTCGCCTCACCCAAGTCGATGCCATCGTTCAATCGCAAACCAAAAAGCAAGTAATCCTCGAATAACTCCAACGCCCCCAAGGTAACTACTTCCTCGCGCTCGAGCCTGCCTTCCTTGAGCGCGGCGCTCCATCGGTCCAGGGAGGCAGCGTTAGCCCAACGTTCGCCGGCCCGTTGGGAGGCAGCCGACGGACCAAGACCGATCCACTCGTTCATACGCCAAACATTCCAGTTATGTTTGCAACGCTTGCCGCTTCGGGCGAAATTGGCCACCTCGTATTGGTCAAACCCCGCCTCCTTGAGGAAATCCCAGGTGAAGCGAAAAAAGCGTTCTTCCCGCTCCGGGTCAGGACCTATCTCACCTCTCTCCACTTGGGCGAACAAAGCAGCCTTCTCTTCGTGGATGAGACAATAAGTGGAGAGGTGGTCGGGCTCCCAGGAGACAGCGGTATCGAGATCAAGGCGCCAATCCTCCAAGGACTGGCCCGGCACACAAAAGATCAAGTCGAGATTGAGGTTGTCGAAGCCAGCTTCTCTCATCCAGTCGAAGGCTTGGCGGGCGCGTTCTGGGGGATGCCTCCGTCCCAAAGCCTCAAGCAAACGGGGTTGGAAACTCTGGATTCCAAGGGACACGCGGTTCACTCCGGCTTCCACCAAGACGCGCAACTTGGCTGGAGTTACCTCTGATGGCGCCAGTTCCACGGACCATTCATCAAAGCACTCGCCTGCGGCTTCCCTAACAAAGGAGCATAATCGCTCCAAGTCCCTTTCAGAAAGGGCTCCCGGGGTACCGCCACCTAGAAAAACAGTGTCCACCGGAGGGGCTGGCAGAACAAGGTTCCACTCGTCAAACAATCCATCAAGAAAAGTTTTTACCGCGTTTTTTCTTGGTTTTTCTTGGTAGAACGCGCAAAAGTCACAGGTGGACGTGCAAAACGGCGCATGGACGTACAGGCCAAGCGCCCCAAGTCCGAGTATATCGTTTTGCGTGTTCAATAGAGAGAAGAAGAGAAACTAAAGGGAGAGATCATGATGAAGAAGTCAAAGGAACATTTAATTTTCGCGGCGTTGCTCGCAAGCGTCGTTTTGCTTGGAGCCTGCGGAGCTAACTTTATTAACCTAACGGCGGTTCACCAAAACCAAAATCCATCCAATATATACACCTTGCAAACCGAGATCGACATTCAGGACAAGGCGGTGGTGAAGGAAACCGTGAACGTCAGTGTAGTGATCGGTGAGGAGGCGCATCCCATGGTGCGGGGACAGGCTGGACAAGACATTTGGAGCTACGACTACAAATTGCCGCCCGGTTTCGACGAAGCCAATTATTATTATACGGCGGAATATCAGGTTCTGCGAGAGGACCTCATCAAACCGCGCGTAATAAAAAGTCAGCTCTATCGTTTTCAACTGGAGAATCGCTACGTGGGCAACTTGTTGGCCTACCGGGCCCCCATCGGCGAAAAAATTTCCGTGCAGGGCCGAGGTTTCACCAAGCATGACACTGTGCATTTCGGAACGGATGCGGTGGAAACCACCTTTCTTTCGGAAAACGAACTGCAGTTCGTTGTACCATCGCTTCCCTCGGGCATCGACTACTCGCTAATTCTTGAAGGGGGAGTCGGCAAGCTGCCGATCGGCGAATTTCGCATCGACGAGTCCGAAATGAAGACTACGCCCAGATCCATCGAGGTAGCCAGCGGAGACGTCGCAACTATTCTCTTCCAAATTCCATTCGACGCACCTGCAGGTGGCATCCCGGTGAAGATCGAAACGGACGTTGCCCCGTCCGTAATCATGCCCGAAGTAAGCATACCGGCAGGTGGTAAAAGCATCAGCGCCCCGATCAAGGGCGGCGTGCCTGGAAGCGGCAGTATTTTCGTCAACGTGCCAGGGATCAAGGAACTGGTCATTCCGGTGACGGTGACCGCGGCACCGGCTCCATAGGCTCTCACTTTTTCTTCGGCGTACCGAAGGAAAGATCGAGGTATATCATGCGGTGGTCGCTGGCTTGTCCAGCTTCCGGGAAATCCACTAGCGTGCCACGTCCATTCTTGACTCGTTCAAACATGGCGGAGGTGGCGAGGAAGAAATCGACCCGCGAATAGAGGTCTCGTTTTTTCCAATAGTGGGTCCATACTTCCCCACGAGAGTCGCTCGCGGGCACAAGCGACGTCAACTGGGTATCACCGCTCTTGAGGAAGCGACGCAAAGGGGAACTGTCCCGATGGTCGTTGAAATCACCGGCAACCAAGTAACGAGGCGCATCCTTGGCGGGATGATTCTTCTTGATTAAGTCTCGGGCAGCCCGAGCCTCGCCGGTGCGGCGGGCGGCTCCCTCGAAATCGTCCTTCCTTTCGGTCCACTTGCTTTTCAAGTGTACCACGAAAAGGGACCACTTCATGCCATTCGTTTCGAAAACAACCTCGAGCAAACCACGCTTGATCTTCTCGCGACCATCGAAGTACTTGTAGTCAAGATCTGCATGCCGCCTCGTCTCCACGATGGGTATTCTGGACAAGACGGCGAGATGGCGGTTTTCGTCCTCGGCCTCCATCCATGCACTGTGGGAGTACTTGATTCCTTCGCTCTCCAAGTCCTTTTGCAGTTCCAGCAAAAAGGGTTCGGGCCCCATTTCCTGCAGGGCCAAAATATCTGGCTTCACTTTCGAAATAATGCTGCGGACCGCTGCCTTCTCCTTCTCCGGCTTCGGATATTCCCTGCGCCAAACACCTTCCACCAAACGATCACAGACCAAAAAGTTCCTGACGTTGAAGGTAGCCACTCGCAAATCCCCCGCCTTCAGCGGAAGCCCCTGTAACGCGACAAGCAAAAGCCCTGCCGCAAGCAAACGCATAACCCCCATACCCATCTACTTTTCGAAAAAATCAGCGGTATACGATCAAATCCAAGCGCTTGGCGCGAGGAATTTCCGAATATTCACTCATGTGGTAGCCAAAATAAAAACCTTGGAAAGGAAAGACTCCGGTGTAGCCCTTGCCCCAGTTAAAACTGGCGTCGCGAATCGCGCGCGGCGTCACTCGCACCTTGAAGTCGCCCCATGGTTTGCCAAAGACCAATGCCTCCTTGGCGGGGTTGGTGTGCCCGAATTTTTTCTTCAGGTCGAGCCATGTCATGTTGAGTGGCAAGCGGGCCTGAGGGCCTTCCACCGGGGTGATGTGGATGGCGGCGTCTCCGAGGAGGGGGTCCCAGTCCTTGGGCCGCATCTCGTCGGTCCAATTAATGCACTTAGGTACCCGCACCCCGAGGTGAACCCGGGTCGGCCATTTTTCGCTCGGCAAATCCTTGACCTTGCCCCAGACACCGAGTGACTTGTGATTGAAGTCAAAGCCCACCTCGAAAGTCCCGTTGTTATCGAGAGTGCCGCGTACGATCTTGATGCATTTGGACGCATCGTCGTCGACCTCCCACTCCTTCTCGATGGAAACCACTTTGCGGGTGCGATGGCGGACCCTCTTGGGCTCCGTGCGGTCGTAGTAGCGCATGTTGAAATTGATCGTAATGGGTTTGCCTGAACCGGTTCGGGCTCCGTCTCCAGCTCCCCGTCGACTACCGCGCTCCTTGAACCAGACATGCATGCTGCGCCCATTGTAGTGGAGAGCGGCATCGAAGTTATCGCTTTTGAACACAGTGTTATAATATTTCCAATCCCCGTTGCCGTAATAGGCCATGCGATTGCCACTGCCTTGAATGACCTTGGGCTCCGGTGGCTTGGACGCTTCCCACGCCTTGCGAAACTGGGCGGCCTGTTTTTGGGATTCCTTGGACAGAGAAGCAAAGGGCAAGGGATATTCACGGCCGCCTATGAGCAAGGTGATTTTTTCGTCATCGGCTGAGACAAAGCGCGCGGTCAATGTCTTGCCGGCCGCATTGGTCCATTGGTGATCCTTGGCCAAATCGATGGCGGGCTTTCCGGGCTTGGTGGTGGCAGGTTCGTCAGATTGGACCATTTTGCGCAACTTGGAAGCTAATTCCTGTGATTCGGTCGAAAGAGAATTCAAGGGAACGGGAATTTCCCGACCGCCGAAGAAGAGGGTCACGGCGGAATCATTAGCCCTGACAAATTTTGCGGTGATTATCTTGCCCGCGGAATTCTTCCATTGATGTTCCTGATCGAGCAGGCTTTTCTCGGTGGCAGCCTCCTCAGTTGGGGTCTGTGGTTCCGGTTTGGGCTCAGGATCAGGTGTGGACACAGCTTGCAACTCAGCCGCCAAACGTTGGGAACTTTCGCTGAGGTCGGACAGTTGCAAGGTGTGTCGCTGTCCCTTGATGGAAATGATCACTGTCTTGTCATCGGCCTCGACGAACTGGGCAATGATGGTCCGACCGGCCTTGTTAGTCCAAGCTCGGGCTGGTTCCTCTTCGTCCTCTTGTCCGCAAAGTAGAGAGGTAAGGAAAAGGGAAAGCAAAAGGGGGAAATATATTAATTTCTTCATGAATCAACTGGTCTACATTCTTCCTTTTGATGCTCCCAAGGCAAGGTTTCGTTTACGGGGACGTGTTCCCAGGGGCGAAAGGAGTGAAAAATCTTTCCCGGGTTGAGTATGCCGTTGGGATCCAAGGTATTCTTGATTTTCTCCATGGTATTCCATTCTGCTTCGTTGAATTGATCGCGAACGAACTCCGTCTTGGCCAAACCGATGCCGTGCTCACCGCTGATCGCTCCGCCTAACTCGATGACCTTCTTCATGAGCTCACCCAAGGCAATGCGCGCTCGCTCGGCCTCCTTCTGATCCTCGCGATCATACATGAAGTTGACGTGCAGGTTGCCATCGCCGCAATGACCAAAGGTGCCAATGCGCAAGTCATGACCGACCCGCAGGTCATGTACGAACTCAACAAGCTCGACTTGTTTGCGGAGAGGAACCACGACGTCTTCGTTCAACTTGGTATTTGCCAATTGCCTCATGGCCGGTGACCCGGTGCGCCGAACAGCCCAAAGCTCCTCCGCCTCGGCATCGCTTGCAGCGACCCGATGGACGACCGCCCGTTCCTTCAACCAGCCAAGCAACTTGCCGGCGCTTTCCTCCACTTGGGCAGGATGGCCGTCCAACTCGATCAATAGGACGGGCAACCCGGAGGCACCATCGAGGACAGTCTTCCCGGTGAAAGCCTCGACGCAGGATATGGTCCATTGATCGAGGAATTCCAAAATAGAAGGTTGCAGGCCCAGGCGAGGCAAAGAGAAAGGCGCCTCCAAGGCAGTCGCCTCATCTGCGAAAGCTGCCAGAAAAGTGCGGGTGGAAGCCGGCTTCAAAACGAGCCCCAAGGTAATTTCGGTGACAACGCCCAAGGTGCCTTCGCTACCGATCCAGAGGTCACGCAAGTTGTAACCGGTAGCGAATTTGCGCGTGGCCCTACCCCATTGCACCTTTTCGCCTGTGGGCAAAAAGCCGCTCAAGGCCCGGACGTAATCGCGAGTCACCCCGTATTTCACGCAACGAAGGCCGCCCGCGTTGCATGCCACGTTGCCACCTATTGTGCAAAATTTCTTGGAAGAGGGGTCCGGGGGATAGAACAAGCCCAAGTCGTCCGCATCCGCTTGCAGCTCAGCCACCACCGCACCTGCCTGAGCTACGCAAACACGTTCGTCGCGATCGATCGAAAAAGCATTCATCCGCGACAAGTCGAGCACCCAACCACCCTTCACGGGAACAGCCGATCCAGTTAGTGAGGAACCCGCCCCGCGGGTCGTGACGGGCACACCGAATTCATTCGCCAAACGAAGGAGCTTGCCCACCTGCTCCTCGGAGACAGGTGTCACCACCGCTGACGCGGGAAAAGCAAGCTTCATGGCGTCAAACGAGGCCCTTCGCAAATCCCCTTCCTCCGTGGACACGACCTCGCCGAGAGTTGCCTGCAAAGCAGCCAACCCAGCATCCAGTTGTTCAGCGTTTCCTGTCATTGGATGCAAAAGAAAAGAGAGAGATTACTTGATGGGCGAATAATCAGTGGGGGTCAGGAAACGCTTAACCACTTTCTTCACAATGGGCCCGTCCTTGCGGGACGCCTGAAACGCTTTTTGCCATTCGGGATCCTTGACGAAAGCAGCCCATGCCTTGTCGCGAGCAGCCTTGTTCTTGTAGGCCAAGACATAGACCAAGGTATCGTCCTTGCCGTCCTCGGTGGGCGTCCAGTAAGCAACCAGTTCCATGCCGTGCTTCTGGAAGATACGGTTGGTGTGCTCGCTAAACCTCTTGTGGAGGTCGGAGAGTTTTCCGGGATGGGTGGTGTAGGTGCGCATTTCGAAGAAGCGGTCCGCTTTCTTTTTGTCGGCGGCGAGGGCATCGAGGGAGAAGAAGGCCCACAAGGAAAGAGACATGAAAAGAACAAGACGTGACATGGGATACCTTTGGTTAGTGAGAAAACAGAATGAAACGGTGGGAAATTTTCGGAGTCAGAGTCAAGTGAAGTCGAACTCTCCCTGCAAGGAACGTTTGACAGGATGAACTAACTCGGGCCCTTCGTTTTCCCTCGAGTTAACCAAACTGGACACGGCATGACTCTGAAAGTCCGCGCGCCAATCCTTGAGAATGGAGGGCAAGGCATCGGGCGAGGTAGCGGCATCAAGCCAAGCTTTCCAATGACGTTGGGGCAACACGACGGGCATGCGATGATGAATGAACCGAATACACTCGGCCGCGGCCGTGGTGATAATGGCATAAGAAGAAGCGCTATCGGGGCGAGTGTCTCTACGCTCATCCCAAAGACCGGCGAAGGCAAAAACTTCGCTTTCGCCTTGAATGTAATGAGGAATCTTTGCTTTCCCGACTTGCTGCCACTCGTAATAACCGTCGGCGGGCACAAGACATCTTCGTTGGCTGTAGGCATCGCGAAAATACGGTTTTTCGGAAACGGTTTCGACCCGGGCATTTATAGTGGATGCCTGAGTGTCAGGTTCGTCCAACCAATTGGGCAGAAATCCCCAGCGCATGGCGTCACAGGAAAATCCGGTGACTTCGGAGCCTCCCCGAATGACCGGATTGTCTTGCCCCGGACAAACGTTGTAGCGTGAAGAAATCTCGGGTACTCGAATACCAAGCGTCTCCTCGAACTTTTTCAGTGAGCCTTTGGCAACGGTGTATCTGCCACACATGACGAAAACAATAAAGCGGCAAAAAAGTCAGCGCTTGATTTCGTAGTAGAAAGTCCGGTGCGTGCCGTCGATGGCAAAACTGCCATCGGCCTGCACGGCAACCTGCGTTGACTTGGGCGAACCGTAGACGTCGAGTGGCCGGACCATCAGTGGCGGCTCCCCCTTCAACCGGATGCTGGCCTGCACGGGCTCAAGCAACAGGGGAGGGCCGCCCACTTGGGTAAGTTGCGACCAGTCTGCGTTGTAGATCGAACCGGTCTGCTTGTCACGGGCCAGGGCGGTGATCAGGATTTGCTTGGAGAGGGCAAGTTCCAGATCGTCCAAGGGTGTGAAGATGAGCGACACGAAAGGAGTCTTAAGGGAAAGTTCGACCCCCGGCAAATCGATGGTTTTGCCTTCCGCAAAGCCAATTAAGCCTTGGGTCTTGGACGAGCGCACCTCGACGATCCGGTTACCATAGTCCCAGACCAATTCGCCGGTGGTCGAGCGCAGGATTTTCCTCTTTTGATCCCAGTAGGGAGTAAGGTCCGGACCAGGGGAAGGCCGCTGGTCAGAAAACCCCATGGCAACCCGCCCGATCGCGATTAATTCAGTGGGAGTGACCGGACTACCCACAAGTTTCTTGAGATCATGTGTGCCTGCGGAACGGGCTTGGCCCGCGACGTCTTTGCCGGCAAACAATTGCTTATCGGACATCTGGCGCGACTTCACCACCTCCCCTTCCGAAAGGTGGTTCCGGTGGATGGCGAAGGCCAAGGCCGGAAACTGTCCCATGTAGTGAGGTGTGTGGCTGGCGTACTTGCTCAAGTTAGGCCAACCGTCGCCATAGCGGCTTTGAGCGCAATTGAAATGATAGGAAGCATCCCAACCCTGTAGCCCCATGCCGTAGAACGCAAACAAGGGAGCTGCCTCCGCCTTGTAGGGTGCGGGCGGCATCATGGTCCACTCACTGACCCCAAAGGGGCGATCTTCCACTTGGAACAAGGCGAGGTTGAACAGGCCCCGCCCCGGCTTGCCCAAATGGCTCTCGTTGTTGACCTTGCCTTCGGTTATGACATGTCCGCCGGACCCGCCGCCGTGGTAATTGTGGCGATCGATCATGTCCGCCGCGGTGTCGCAAAACAAATTGGCCATGCTGGCTGCGGGCCCGCCGGAGTGCCAGGCCGTGGTGACGGTAACTCCCTTGAAGCCAAGTTCGCGAACCTCCCTTTGGCGCCGAGAATAGTACTCCCATTGCAGGCGGGTGTAGAACTCGATATAGTCGGCGGTTCGCTGCACTTGTCCCCGATACTCGAAGAGAGGCCCATCCGCCCCCCAGTGATAAGCTCCCTGCAGGGCAAGTTCACCGCCCTCCCAATTATCACGGGGGCTCCACTTTTTGCTCCAGGCTCGGGACACCGCCTCCTTGGTCCGGTACTTCTCCTTGACGAAGGCGTGGAACCGGCCGCGCATCATCTTGGCAAAAGTCGGTGCCCTGCCGAGAAACATATCGCTCAGGCTATGGAAGAACGCATTGCTTTCGTTCTGGAACTCGAGGATGGCAAGAGCCGGATCATCCTTGTAGGCAAGTCCGGTATAGGGGTTCCGATGCTGCAACAACTTGCGGAAATACTTGAGGGCTATGTCCTGCAGGCGTCGGTCCAAGTTGATGAAATCACTAACCGCCAAGGGCTGCCGGTTGCCGTCACGGTTCGCGTTCAGGCGATCCAATTCGTAAAAGAAAGCGGGGTCGTACCCGTCATGCTTCTGCAAAAAAGCCCCGTGATGCGGATAAATCACTGACCAGGCGGAATAAATGCCCTCTTCCTTCATGGCAGCGAACCAGCGGTCGTAGCGGTCCAGCTTCTCCTTGTTGAAATTACCATTGGCATCGAGCAGCCCCGTGGTGGCGATCACGGTATGTTGACGAACCATGTTGACCCCATGCTTTCGGTACCACTTGGCGGCTTGCTTCATCTGGGCAACCGTCATCTCCCGCGGAGCCGACCCAATGGCCCAAAACTTAACCGGGCGAACAGCTTTTTCAAAACGCAGGCGATCCTTGTCACGCTTGAGAAATCCATGCTTGCCGGCAGGAGCCTCGATCAGGCGGCTTACGTCGATGACGGAGTCTCGGGGAAACGGATCGTCATCCGCAACGAAGGGAAACCAATCGCCCGGCCCCGCCGCCAGCGATTGCACGGAGGGCCGGTTGGCTCCGCTCGGGACGAAGGGCACGCGGGTAAAGGTGAAGCAGTCTATGGCACCGTGATGGTGGCTCGGGCTATCCATGCGGAAAGTGATGACATGGCGACCCGCCTTCAGGTTCAACTTCCCGACCTTGAACCAACTGATGAAACGCATGTCAGGCTTATTGTCGGACGCTATGTTCATCGAGCCGCGGCCGTCCTTCCATTCCACGAGGCGATAGGGGCTTCCGTCCAAGCTCCAGGATAGGCGGGCTCCAGCCGAGGCATTGGCCCGCAACCAGAAAGTGAAGACATCGCTCGCCAGCACCTCGAATCTGTACTCGGCAAAACCCGGCTGCTCCTTGTTGAAATGGGAAAGCCACTTTTGACCGGACAAGGTATCGGTCTTGACGCTGTCGTACCAGGAATGCGGCCGGGTAGTTCGACGATCCGCGTCTTCTCCTTCTATCCAGATCGCGTCCTTGGGGTCAGCCGGCCGTGACTTTACGGAGCCGCCGGAACCGGGCTTGGAGGCACCGGATGGAACCCATGCTTCAGTGGTCAGGCAAAAGCAATCGATGGCGCCATGGTGTGAACTTTCCGAGTGCATGCGAAACTCCAAGACCACCCTCCCTTTGCGAAGAGGAAGAGAACCGACCTTGACCCAACTGATGAAGCGCAGGTCGGGCTTGTTGTCGGAGGCAATGTTCATGGAGCCACGGAGATTCCCCTTGAAAGCGACCGGAACCCAGGAGCCTCGGTCGAGACGATAAGAAAGAGCGGCCTTAACGTGATTGGCGCGCAACCAGAAGGCGTAGGCGCCATCCGCAGGCACATCGAGCTGGTATCCAACCAAACCCTCCCCGCTGGAGCTGAAATGCGATATCCAGTTACCGCCCGACAAGACGTCCTTCTTGACTGAGTCGTACCAGGAATGCGGCCGGTTGTTCTTTGAGTGAGCGTCTTCGCCCTCCACCCAAATCGAAGCAGCCTGAAGGCAAGGGAGAGGAAAGAGGAATATTCCGGCTAGCAAAAAGCAACGAAGACCAGTGTTCATTTCTTTTCCTCGGGCTGAATGACAGCACCAAAACGCTTCTCCAAGTCCTCCACTTGCTTGCTCAATTTCTCGTTGGCCTTCCTGAGCTCGGTGACTTCCTTTCGTAGGTTCTTGAAGTCATCGACCGGCTTGCGGGCGACCCGCAGCTTCTCGATCGCCGCCTCCGCGTTCTTGCGCTCAGGAGAACCTTCCCCGCCGCGGGCGAACTTCTCCAATGCAGCGATCGCCTTGGGGTCGCCCAATTGACCGAGTGAATCGATCGCGGCCAAGCGAATTCGCGGATTCAGGTGACTGACTTTGCCAAGGAGAAAGCCGCGAATCTTCGATTTGTCCTCCTCGTTGCGTCCGAGGTAAGCCAAGGCCCGAAGACCCGAACCATAGCCACGCGAAGTGAATTTCTTGGCGTCCTCGCGAAGTGCCTGCAGAAGAACGGGCAGGTCGGCTGGATCATCTTGTTTGCGCATGGCCGTCACGGCTGCGTCGCCCAACTGATGGCGATAGGAACTAGATGTCAGGGCCTTGCGGATAAGTCCAGCAGCTCCAGCGTCTCCGAAACCCGCCAATGCCTTGATCGCAACAGCCCGCACGGCAGGGTTTTTCTCGCCTGCCAATGACTTCTTGAGAGCAGCCAAGGCAGCCGGCTTGTAAAAACTGCCAAGATCGGTGACTACTTGTCGGCGCACCCGGGCGTCCGGCTGCTTGGTGGAAGTGCGCAAGGCATCGAAAGCGGCTTCCGTCCCAATGCTGCGCAGGGCTTGGGAAGCAGCGTGACGAACACCGTAAAAACGGTCCTTGTTCAAGACGTCCTTAAGTTTGTCAACCGAAGTCTTGTCCTTTCGCTTGCCCAAGGCATCGACTGCAAGGAGACGCCCCACGACGTCCTTGGTGTCAGCCAGTTGGGCGTGCAACATGGCGACGGGAGGAGCGAAAGTGGTCTTGGCCAGCCAAGTGAGATCGGGATCGATGCGAACCACCTCGGGGGCAGCCGGCAAGGAGAAATAAAAGTCCTCGGAGGCTTTGTCGATTGCCATGGAATGGTCGATCGACTGGTCGCCCACCTTGAAGCGCACAGGCAAGGAGAGTTGGAACAACATGACGTTGTCGTCGACCTTTTGCTCCTGCTTCACGCTAATCTTGGCTAGCTTTGCCTTTTGGTCCCAGGAATAGCTAATTCCAAACTCGGGATGGTGGGCATGGTAGACGTACTGGTCGAAGAAACGGTCATAAGAGTTGCCTGTGACCTCCTCGATGGCAGCACGCAAATTTTCCGTCACCACGCTGCCGTGGCGGTGGCGCTCCAGATAGATTTTCACCGCCTTGCGAAAAAGTTCTGGGCCCAACTGGGAGCGTAGCATGTGCAGCACCCAACTTCCCTTGGTATAGGACATGAATCCGTATTTGCTGAACATGTCGGAGGGCTTTTGGTACTTTCGATTGACCATGGGCACAACGTCATTGGCGCGACCGATGAGACTCTTGAGGTTGCGGTGAAGCCCGTAGAGCATGACCTCGGGCCCATCCTTGTGGCCTGCGAAAAGATGCGTGTAATAGGTGGCGAATCCCTCGTTCAGCCAAATGTGGCTCCAGTCCTTGCAGGTCACCAGGTCCCCGAACCATTGGTGGGCCAACTCATGAGCGACCAAGCCTTGGCTGCTGCGTATGTTTTCGGTTTCCAAGCTGAACAAGGTGTGGGCGTTGAGCGTGGTCAGGCTGGTGTTCTCCATCCCGCCCCAGTTGAAGTCCTGCACGCATACTTGGTCGTACTTTACCCAAGGATAGGGCACCCCGATCTCCTTTTCCATGAATTCCATGCATTGCTTTGTTTCACGAAAAGAGTTGGCCGCCTCGGCAAACTCGGACGGAGGTGTCCAGAACGACATGGACAAGTCCCCATGCTTTTCCTGCAGTTTCTTGAAGTAGCCGGCGACGAGGGAGATGAGATAGTTGACGTGAGGTTTTTCCTGCTCCCAAGTGACTACCTTGAGTCCAGTCTCGGGATCAATTTTCTCCGATGCCTTGCGCCCGTTGGAAAGCACCACCATGCCCTCCGGCACGCGACAGGTCATGGAGGAGGTGAAAAATTCGTTGGGGGCGTCGAAGCAGGGAAACCAATGCCGTGCCTCGATGGTTTCGCCCTGTGTCCAAATATGCATGTCACCGGGGTTGTAACCCAGCTCGGGGGTGCGAAAATAAAGGCCCTTCACCGGCTGGGCCTCGTAAGTCACGCTCAGCTTGACTTGACGCATCGGCGGAATCGGTCTGGCAAAGGTAATGAGCAAGGCGCTGTCGGTGTTCTGCCACGCCTCGATCTTCGGGCCTGCCTTGATTTCGCTCACTTCCAGGTCCACTGCGTCCAAGCGGAGTTGTTTCACCGCCTTCAGCATGGTCTTGAAAGTGAAGGTGGCGGTGCCGGCCACGCGACGGTTCTTGAAATCGGGGGTAACGTCCAAGGCAAAATGGAGGATGTCCACCTGACGATCCGGAGCATAACGCTGCGTGGTGGTGTCCACGCCGGCAAGGAACGGGACGGCGTGACGGCATTGCAGACTGTGCCGGTGTTCGGCTCGCATGGCATGAGCCAAGAACATTGAGCAAAGGAAAAGGAGAGATAGTCGCGCTAGGTTCTTCATGGGAAGTTTTCGAAGGAGTGTCCGAATCCTAGAGAGCAAGCGCGTGGAAGCAAAACCAAATCGCTCCTTCGCCACAAGGATTGACGAAGCAATCGGCCATCCCCAAAGTGAGAATCGATGACGGGAGACAACGAACAGTTGCTGCTCTTTCCTTGTCGGAACCCATTGACCGACAAGTTGGGGAGGGAGTTTTTCCTCTCGGTTCCCAAAGAACCGGGCGCCTATCGCTTTCTGAGCCAAGACGGTGGCGTGCTCTACGTGGGCTCGTCGGTCAACCTGCGGCAACGGTTGTCATCCTACCGTTACGCAAAGCCTGGCAAGGCCTCGCGCAAAGTGATTCGCCTGGTCGCCCAGATCGAACAGGCCACATTTGAAACGAGCCCCGACTTGCCTGCCGCCCGCCAACTGGAAAACGAGTGGATTCGCTTCCATCGCCCACGTTACAACTCGGTCAACGTTCATCCTGAAACCAACGTAATGGTAGGCCTTTCACAGTCGGCCGGACAAACTGTCTTGCGATGGACACGCTCCCCCGAGGAGGCCAAGAACTGGCAAGGCACCGAAGTGCACGGGGCCTTTCGAAGCCGAGTCGCCCTACGGGCAATGACCGCTCTGCGACGCCTCCTCTGGTGGCATGACAACACCGGAGCGACCATTCACGATCTTCCACACGGATGGTTGGATGGCAAAGCCCCGAGGAAATTGAAGCTCGACCTGCAAAAATCCTTTGGCAAGGCCAGCTCCAGGATAAGGCGCAAGTTATCCCAGTTCTGGGTAGCAGACTCAGCCGCCCTACCCAACCGGCTGGCGGGCAAATCAGGCGAAATCATTGCCCGCTGCAAAGATCGATTCCTCAGGGAGGTACTGGAGGGCGACCGGCAGGCGCTGCTCCGCTTTCACCAGCGGGCTGCCCTCCGCAACCGAAGTTTCCGGGCAATCGCCCGCTTGCCTCGCAAGGAATTCATCGGGCAAGCCCAGTTAGACGATTTCCTGACCGTTCCGCTCAACTGAGCGGGGAAGCTAGAATTGCCTTGGCTTGGGCTAGTTGCGGTTCCAGTTCCTGAAGAAGGGCATCGTTCCCGCGCTTCCTCGAGCCCTCGACCAGAATCTCCAGTTTATCAACCAAGGTTTGGCGGGTCATGCGTTCGTCCTTACCGGAAACAAGGCCGTCCTCCAAGACGCGTTGCAAGGCCTTGATCCGATAACGGTCCATGCCCCAGTGCTTGGTCGACAATTGGTCCTGATGCCCTCCATACTTAAAGAGAAGTTGCTCATCCAAGAAGAGAACGGGGTCGCGAGCGGTCACGCGCAACCAAAGGTCATAGTCCTCGCAGACCTCGAGCGACTCGTCGAAATTCCCTGTTTCGCGCAACAAATCGCGATGCATCAACACGCTGGAAGGGGAAATCACGCAATGCGGCAAACAACTATGGTAAGCCCAACCACCGGACTTGGCGTACTTGGACGCCGGGTTGACTCGCTGGCCATCGCGTATCCAAATTTCGTCAGTGTGGCAAAAGCGATGAACGGGCTCCCTTTCGAGCGCCTGCATTTGCCTCTCCAACTTCTCGGGCAACCAGGCATCATCGGAATCAAGGAAGGCGATCCATTCGCCTTGAGCAGTGGCGATCCCCGCGTTACGGGCGGCGCTCACTCCACGGTTTTCCTGACGCAGAAAATGAATGTCCGGATAGCTGCGCTCAACTAGCTCGGCCGTTCCGTCGGTGGAACCGTCGTCCACCACGATCAATTCAAAGGCGCCAAAGGTTTGCCCAAGAATCGAGTCCAGCGCCCGCGGAAGAACCTCGCGACGATTGAAAGTCGGTACGACGACCGACACCTGAGGCAAAGGGGTCGTCATCAAACTGAGACCGCCCTACCCTTTCTTGTTCTTCTTGCCCTTCTTGCCTTTGTCCTTTTCGCCCCCTGCCTTGCGGGCTTGGGCATCGGCTTCGGCATCGTAGGCAGGATTCAGTTGATCAGGCACCGGCGCCTTGATCTTGGCTCGCCAAGACTTCAGCATGCCGTGCAGTTCCTTTGCTTTTTTTGGCATGCTCCTGGACAGATCCTTGCTCTCCCCGATGTCGTCCTTGAGGTTGTAGAGTTCGAGCCCACCGTCCTCGAAATACTCGTGTAATTTGAAGTCGCCCGCCCGGATGATGCTGCAAGGCCGTGAACGAAAAAGCGGGTCGCGTTGCTCGTCATTGCGGGCATAGCTCTGCAAATAGGCGGGAAAATGCCAGTAGATCGCCTCGCGCCCCAAGCTGTCATCGCCTTCCAGCAGTGGCATCAAGCTGACTCCGTCCAAAGCTTGCTTCTTGGGCAACTTGGCTCCCGTCATTTCACAAAAAGTCGGGTACAAGTCGACGCCGATGATGGGATCCGAGCAGCGGGTGGCAGGCTTGACCACCCCGGGCCACTTGACGAAGAACGGTTCCCGAATGCCGCCCTCGTAGTAGGTTCCCTTGTAGCCCTTGAGAGGATGCATCGAGGTGGCTGGACCGTAGCCACCGTTGTCGCTGAAGAAGAAGATCGCCGTATTGTCGGCAAGTTCCAGTTCCTCGAGGGCCGCCACGATGCGCCCGACCCCATCGTCCACGCTCTTTATCATGCCTGCCATGACAGCATGGGAATGCAGTTTGCCGGGCTTCTTGGCCTGAAACTTCGCAATGTCCTCCTTCTTAGCCTGGATCGGTGTATGCACAGCGAAATGGGTCAGGTAGAGGAACCAATTGTTCTCCTTGTTCTCGCCGATGAACTTGATCGCCTCGTCGCTTAGGCGATCCGTCAGGTACTCGTCTTTCGGAGTATCCTTGAGACCGGGCGCGGAACCATGCGGAGGAAAATAGCCCCGTGGCGGACCACCCGCATGGGTGCCGGCGACGTTGACGTCGAACCCGTAGGGCAAGGGGTCCTTGCTAAGGTGCCATTTCCCCATGGTGGCCGTCTTGTATCCCGCCTTCTGGATACAGTGGGCCCAAGTCACGATGTCCTTGCGCAAAGTGGTGGTGCCGGGAATGTGTAGCAGTTTGCGATGCTTGGCGTTTCCGCGGGGACCCGTCCCCACGTTGTAGACTTCGTGACGCGGAGTGTATTGACCGGATAGCAGGCAGGCCCGGGCGGGGGCGCAGTTGGCGGAACAGGAGTAAGCGTCGGTGAATATCATGCCTTCGCCGGCAAGCTTGTCCAAGTGCGGCGTCTCATAGAAGTCGCTGCCCATGTACCCGACGTCCTTCCAGCCGAAGTCATCGAGGAAAATGAATAATACGTTAGGTCGCTGGTTCTTGGCCTGAGCCATGCCGACAAAAAGCCAACTGAGGAACAATAGGAAAAATCGAATGCGGCACATCATGATAATGGGTGGTTACAGTAAGGAAATTTAAATCATTGTTTGCGAAGGTAGCCCTTGGCGATGAATTCGCCGAGCTCGACTATGCCATCGGCCCGAATAACCAACCGCTTCTCCTGAGCTGGCAAACCAAAGGCCTTGAGGTGAATGATCTCAGGATCGGCCGCCGCCACCTTCGCCACCTCGCCCACCACGTCGAGCTGGTTGAGGCGCTCCACGTCAGTCGGGGGCTGCTGGCTGACGAACCACTTCAACTTGGGCATGCCCAAGTCTTCGCGGCTTTGCTTGACGATGGACTGCAGTCTTGCGGCAGCGTCCTTGCGATAGGGGTGAAAAGACATGTCGTTTTCACCGAGGTGGTAAAAGACTCCAGCCAAGTCGACGTCATGGCCCTTGGCCTCGAGTTCCTTGATCGAATCTTTCACGAAGCCAATGAAGCGCGGATAGAGGTGGCGGTCCTTGGCCATGCTGCCTTCCGGCGTCCAGTCGATGATTTGCGAACCACTGTGGGTGTACTTTGCAATCGCGAGATTGCCCGAGACCTTGGACTTCATGGCATGGCCGAAGCTGAGCTCGGGGCCGAAGGTGTCGTAATAGTCGACCAAGCCCAAGGGTTCCCAGCCAGCGGACGTCTTGTATCCGCCGCCCAAGCTGTACTTGTAAGCAATCGAAGCGTTGTCCTTTAACAAGCCTTGCTTGCCTTTCAATTGCTCGAGATCCTGGACGAAGGCACGCTCTCCTTCCATGTTGCGATGCCCCGCAAGGACGAACAACTTGACCGGACTGCCTTTCTTGTAAGGCCATTTCTTGAGCTTGCGCTCGACGGCGCTCGATTTGCCAATTGTCCGAAGGTAGGCGTCGGCATAGTTCACGCCGTGCTGCAGTTGGCCCAGAGTGCCATAGTGGTAATGAAGCCCGACCGGATTGCCGATCTCCACCCCGACGTGAGAAGTGGGGACGTACTCGGCCATGGGATCGGCCGAGGTGACAGCCTTCTGTCCTTGGCTGATGGCGTACATGCGGGGACGCAGATCCATGCCCCAAATCGTCTTGGTGCATAGCTCGCCGACGTAGAACTTCAATTTCGGCGCCTTCAGGTCACGGCGCCACTTGGCGAAAAAGTTTTTCAGGTTTTTGCCATAGTTCGGCATATAGTCCTTGTTGAACATATCGTTTTCGCCCTGGTGCCACATGAAGCCCTCCAAACGATACTTCACCTTCTGTTTGTCCAGTTCCTCCAACGACGAACGGACTAAATCAAGAGCCAACGGATACATCTTGAAGCCAATCGGCTCGTCCGGGTTCCAGTCACCACCTAGATGGGTGCCTCCGGCAGCGCATTTGATGATAGCCAATGGCGCCTTGGCGACAGCGGTTACCTTGCGAGCAAAGCTAAGCTCGGGTCCGATCACGTTGTTGACCGGTTGGAGATCCGTCCAACCTTCCGAAAGCATTTTGTTTTGACGACCGATACTGTAGGAAAACCGTACTCCGGGCTGCGCTTTCTCCAAACCAGCGAACGGAGGGAAACGTTGCACGTCGCGCGCCTTGGAATCCGAACCCACCATATTGGACTGACCGGCGAAGATGAAGACCCGTACAACCGAGTCGTCTGCTGCCGCCAAGTCAGCTTTTGGAAAGCACAAAGTTCCTGCAAACAGAGAGCAAATCAGCGTGGGAAGCAGGGGTATCTTGAAATTTTTCATGTGCCTTTGTTCGGATCGAGGAAGTTCACCGTGCAGTTTTTTGCATGAATGACAATGCCGGGACAATGAACCTTGAATGGAATCATCTGCAACCCAAGAAAAGGCAAAGAACCATATTTTATTCGTGGGACGCGAGATACGTCTCTACTGAGGTCGGACAGTGATTTTGCAGTTCCTGTTTGCGCACCTCAAGGCCTAGGTGCCACAAAACGTTTGCAGCACTTTTTCCTCAGGCTTGGGCGGAGATTGGTAGGGTGTAAGGCCAGACTGGTTTTGATAGGGTTTTTCCAAAGCGTCCAGAAGATCACGAAAGGGTTGCAGGTCGCCATTGGTGGCGGCATCGAGGGCCTGTTCCACTTTGTGATTGCGAGGGATAACAACTGGGTTGCTTGCGCCCATCAAGGCCAAGGAAGCTTCCAAATCTTTCTGGTCTCGGGCGAGGCGTTCCTGCCAGCGGGCGTACCATGCCACAAAGGCCTCGTCGTCGTATGGCTTGCCATGCGGTCGGTCGCCCGGGACCAAATCACGGAAGAAGTTGGTGTAATCGACTTCCGCTCCATGCATCCAGTCGAGCAGGTCGGTGACGAGGCTTTCATCGTCCTCTCGGTCACCCGTGAGCCCGAGCTTGGCGCGCATCATGGAAAACCACTTTTCCTTATGGAGCGGACCGAAGGAACGCAGAACTTGCTCGGCTATTTCGGACGCATGTTTGATATTGTCATCCAAGATGGGCAACAAGGTTTCGGCAAAGCGGGCCAAGTTCCATTGGACGATGCTCGGTTGATTGGCATAGGCGTAGCGACCCTTGTGATCGATGGAGCTAAACACCGTGCCGGGATCAAAACTATCCATGAAGGCGCAAGGGCCGTAATCAATGGTTTCACCCGACAAAGCCATGTTGTCCGTGTTCATCACGCCATGAACAAAACCCACCCGCATCCAATTAGTGACCAAGTCCGCCTGTTTCTCGACTACCGCTTCAAGAAGAGCAAGGGCTTTGTTTGCCGTATCCTCAATGGATGGAAAATGCCGGTCGAGGGTGTAATCGACGAGGCTTCGCATCATCTCCTTGTCCTGCTGCATGATGGCATACTCAAAGGTTCCCACGCGAAGGTGAGAACAGGCGATGCGCGTAAGGATGGCTCCCGGCAAATCCGTTTCTCGGTGCACCTGCTCCCCGGTTGCGACCACCGCCAGACTACGGGTAGTGGGAACCTTCAGGGCATGCATTGCTTCGCTTATGACATATTCGCGCAGCATCGGCCCGAGGGCGGCGCGCCCATCCCCTCCGCGCGAGTAGGGCGTGCGTCCGGACCCCTTGAATTGAACGTCCATGCGCTGCCCTGCAGGGGTAAAGTGCTCACCCAGTAAAATCGCCCTCCCGTCACCCAGGGTCGTAAAGTGACCAAATTGGTGACCAGCGTAGGCTTGGGCCAACGGTTCGGCTCCTTCCGGCAAAACGTTGCCAGCAAACAAGGCAGCTTGCTCATCCGGGCTCATACCGGAAAAGTCCAACCCCATCTCGGTGGCCAAGGGGAGGTTCAGGATCACTATTTCCGGCTGGGTCACCGGCACGGGCGAAAGCTTGGAATACAATGCCTCAGGCAGGTCGAGGTAAGTGTTGTCGAAATGGAAACCGGGTCCAGTCATGCAGCGAAATCTCATGAAGGAATCGGCTTACTTGCGCAATCCTTCTTCTCCGAACCTACTCGCCGATCTGAAGAATTTCAATCTGCCTCTGCAACCGCGGTTAAGGGCGGAGCTCATTACGTTCAACCACTCGTTGACGTTCTTCTCCTGTTGCTAAAAGTGACTGAACCATTTAATCCGAAATCATCATGGAAATCGTATTCACCTTGATCATGCTCATCCTGCTGCAGGCGGTATTGGGCTTCGACAACCTGCTCTATATTTCGCTGGAGTCCAAGCGGGCCCCTGCCGCCGACCAGGCCAAGGTGCGCAAACTGGGCATCGGCATAGCGATCGTCCTGCGGATCGTATTGCTCTTCACCCTGTTGCAGGTGTTGTCGTTCTTCGAGAACCCATTCCCCCGCCTGCATTGGGAAGGATTCATCGACGCCCGCCTCAACCTGCACGGCATCATCGTGATGATTGGCGGCGTATTCATCATATACACCGCAATAAGGGAAATCTACCACATGCTGTCCCTCGAGAAACTGGGGCACGGGATGGGCGACTCCGAAGCAGCCTCTGCCAAAGCCGTGATCAGTCGCATAGTGATCATGAACTTGGTCTTTTCCTTCGACTCCATTTTGAGCGCCATGGCCCTGACGGACAATTTCTGGGTCATGACCACCGCCATCGTGGTGAGCGGCGCCCTCATGATCTGGTTGGCCGACCGGGTATCCGAGTTCTTGGAAAAGAACCGCATGTACGAAGTGCTGGGCTTGTTCGTTCTCTTCGTGGTCGGCATCATGTTGGTCAGCGAAGTCGGTGGGCATGGCGAGGAAGTGGTGACCTATCTCAAATTGTTCGGCTACACCATCGAACCGATGAGCAAGGCAACCTTCTACTTCGTCATCGCCATACTGGTGCTGGTCGACCTCGTCCAATCGCGCTACCAAAGAAACCTGATGCGCCTCAAAAGCGCCGAGCAAGGAAAGTAAAACAGGCCAGCTCCGGTGAATTAATCCAAAAAAAGGCAAAAGCTTCCGGTTGCGTTCCCTGCAAAAAATCGCCTGCTAGAGGTTATGTCCATAAAAGCTGTCCTTCCTTGCTTGGCAAATCTCATTCTTCTTGGAGCCTCAACCGTCATCCGCTTGGACGCCGAGGAAGAATCCGTTCTCCTGAAAGCCAAGTTGCCGGATCCGGTGACCAGTTTTGGAGCCTGCCGGGCAGGAAATTTCCTGTATGTCTACGGGGGACACGTCGGTCAGGCTCATGTCTACTCCGAGAAAACACATTCCCGCCACTTCGTCCGCATGGACCTCAAGAAAAAGGACAAATGGGAAAAGTTGCCTTTCAACAAGCCCTTGCAGGGATTCGGAATGGCGGCGCACAAGGGACAAATTTACTTGGCGGGCGGTTCACGAGCATCCAACCCAAAGGGAAAACCTTCCAACTTGAGCTCGGTCGACGAAGTCTTTGTCTATAACCCGAGGAAGAAAGCCTGGAAAACGCTCAGCCCCTTGCCTGAACCCAGATCCTCTCATGAGATGGTAGCCCACAAGGGCAAGCTCTACGTCATCGGTGGATGGCAAATGAAGGATGGCAAAGGCGTCACCTGGCACAAGCACGGCTGGATGGCCGACTTGTCCGCTTCGCCCATCGAATGGAAAAAGCTTCCCTCCGCCTCGTGGGCGGTACGGGCCAACGGGGCAGCCATCGCGGGAGAGTTTCTTTACGTGATCGGGGGACTGGAGGAAAAGAAGGGAACCACTAATGCCGTCCGCAAACTGCACCTCCCCAGCGGAAAATGGTCGGAAGCCCCGGATTATCCGGGACCCAAGAGCATGAAGTCCTTCGGAAGCGCCGCCTGCAGCCTGAATGGCAGGTTGGTTGCGGGAGCCTTCAGCTCCACCCCGAGAATTCTGTCGGCCAAAGGGGATGAATGGATGGACAATGCAGCAAAGCTCCGGGAGCGACGCTTCTTTCACCGCATGGTCCCGATGGACAAATCCCATGCGCTTTTCCTCGGAGGAGCCAATTACGACGGCCATCTCAGCTCGATGGAAATAGTCCCCTTCCCACTCTTGGCGCAAAAAAAGGAAAGGGAGCCGCCCGCCTCTTCGAAGATCTCGCAAAAGAGCCAAGCCAACTGGCAAGGAATTCGCGGACTGGGAGACAGTCATGCGGATGCCAAGGGACTGCCCCTGACTTGGGCAGACGAAAAAAACATGGCCTGGCGGATGAAGCTTCCCGGCTATGGCCAGTCAACTCCGGTCGTCTGGGCCGACAAAGTATTTTGCACTTGGACAAAAGGCGAGTTCAGCGAGGAGTCAGTCATAGGTTGCCATCGCCTCTCCGATGGCAAGTCGCTCTGGAACAAAAGCTACCAGTCGCCGGTCAAGACCAAGAGAAGCATGATGGTTTCGCAAGCAGCCCCTAGCCCGGTGGTGGATGACAAGGGAATCTACCTCTTCTTCGAAAACGGCTTGCTGGTTGCCTTGAGCCATGCAGGCGAGGAGTTATGGAAGCGTTTCCTGACCAAGGAATACGGCCCCATCGAGGGCAACCACGGGATCGGTTCATCACTGGTGCAGTCCACCGGACATCTCGGTTTGCTGGTAGATCACGGAGGCCCCTCCTACCTCTTGAAGATAGACAAGGTGACGGGCAAAACGACATGGAAGGTGGACCGCCCGAAGCGTGTTTCGTGGAGCACGCCCACCTTGTCCCGACAAGGGGAAGGCGAAACCCTTTTCATTAGTTCCAACGGCATAGCGGAAGCCTATGACTTCACCTCAGGAAAAAGATTTTGGAGCAAGGAAGGCATCGAGGGCAACACAGTGGCTTCCCCCACCTTGACGGACGAATTCGTAATCATTGGCTCCTCTGCCCCCGACCAGTCGATGGCTTTGCGCAGGAAAGAGAGCCTGGAGGGAAAGAACCGCGTGGCTTGGGTTGCCGAGGATGGCTCCTCCAGTTTTGGATCCCCCCTGGCCACCGACAAACACGTCTACTTCGTCAATCGGGCGGGCGTGGCCTCCTGCCATGAAATAAAAACTGGCAAGAAATTATGGAACCTACGGTTACCGGGTTCCTGCTGGGCCTCCCCGATCTGGGCGGAGGGGCGAATTTACTTCTTCATAAAGGAAGGGCCCGCCCTCGTACTCGCCGACGATGGCAGCGACAAGGTATTGGCCGAGAACAAGCTAAGCATCGAGGGCAGAATCTACGGGGTCGCCGCGGTCGACCAAACCTTTGTCATCCGAACTGGAAGCGAGTTGATCGCCCTCCGGGTTTCCCCATAGGTAAAACAAAATGAAATACAGCGATCTTCACTATGAGCGTATTTCCGTCGAAGAGCAGGACAAACTGCTGAACGAACGACTGGAGCGATTCAACGACGCCACGTCGGTCGAGGAGCAGATCGCGGTGATCAAGGAAGTGGATCAAACCCGCAGGGAAAACACTTCCTACTTCAACATGGTCAGCTTGAACTTCAAGCGGGACCTGCGCGACGAGAAGGCCAAGGCAGAGAAGGAATATTATGACTCGATCCTACCCGCCATGGAGGAAATCGACAATCGGTGGAAGCAGGCCGTGGTCGCGTCCCCTTTCAAGGAGGAACTGAAAAAGGAATGGGGACCTACCTTCCTCGACAAGCTGGAAATCGAGTTGAAGACCTTCGATCCGAAGATCATGGAGATGCGGAAACAAGAAATGGATCTGATCAACGAACACAGCGAACTGGTGGCGGGCGCGAAGATCGAGTTCGGGGGCGCAACCTACAACCTGGCCGGCATGGAACCCTTCCAAAAGGACAAGGACAGGAGCGTGCGCAAGCGCGCCTGGGAGGCGAAGTTCGGATGGTACGAACAAAATGCAGAGGTCTTCGACGATCTCTACGATCGCATGGTGAAGCTCCGCCACAAGATTGCCACCACCTTGGGATACGAGAACTTCATAGAGTTGGCTTACAAGCGCATGGGCAGAATCGACTACGGCCCCGAAGAAGTCGCAACATACCGCCAGCGAATTATAGACTTGGTGGTGCCGGTGGTTCGGAAACTGTATGAGCAGAAAAAGGAAATCCTTGGGTTGGATCTCCTCTATTATTACGATGGCATTCACTTCAAGGAGGGAAATCCAAAGCCCAAGGGAACGCCTGAGGACATGGTGATTGCCTCCCAGGAAATGTATCGCGAAATGTCCCCGGAGTCGGGGGAGTTCTTCGACCGCATGATGGACGAGGACCTGTTGGATCTGGTCAATCGCGAAGGGAAGATGCCGGGCGGGTTCTGTACGGGGTTTCCCATCTATGGACGGCCCTATATCTTTTGTAATTTCAATGGCACCGACATGGACGTGCGCGTATTGATCCACGAGGCCGGACACGCCTTTCAGGTCTACTCCAGCAGGAACCAGCCCTTGTACGATTACATGTGGGCCACGGCTGAGACCTCAGAGATTCATTCCATGGCAATGGAATTCCTCACCTGGCCCTGGCTAGACCAATACTTCGGGGAAGAAGCGGATCGTTACAGGTACATGCACATGGGCACCAGCTTTGCGTTTCTAGCATACGGGGCATGCGTGGATCACTTTCAGCACTGGGTATTCGAAAACCCGGAGGCCACGCCAAGGGATCGCAAGCAACAATGGCAGGAACTGGAGGGCATCTATCTGCCCACTTGTGACTACGATGACTTGGCCTTCCCCAAGGCCGGGGGCGCCTGGCAAATGCAACTGCACTTTTATCAGTGCCCCTTTTACTACATCGACTACGTCATAGCCCAGACCTGCGCCTTCCAGTACTGGGTAAGGAACGAGGAAAATCCCGAAAGAACCTGGAAAAGTTACCTCAAGCTGTGTCAGGCGGGCGGAAGCCTACACTTCAAGCAACTGCTCGAGCTGGCCGAACTGCAGTCGCCGTTCGAGGAAGGCTGCCTCGAGTCCATCGTCGAAAAAGTGTCCGCCTGGTTGGACGGCGTGGATGCGGCGAAGTTGTAACTGCGGCGGGCAACGCCGAGCAGGCACTAGAAGATCACGTCCGAGAATACGCTGATGATCTTGCGTCCGAGGTTTAGCTTGGGGGCGGGCTCGCCCCGCGTCTTCCAGTCGGTTTCGAACATGGCCGAAAAGTCGCCCACTATGCCGGCTCCCTCGATGAACGCGAACAATTCGTAGTTTGATTGAAAGGCGCCGCTGCTGAAATTCGTCGATCCGAAGCCGAGGGTCTTGTCATCGATGATACACATCTTGACATGCAGCTCTTGACCCGGTTCCACGGTGTAATGTCTCACTTCGATCGCCAGCCCGGAATGTTCCTTCTTCAATTCCTCGACCATGCCCACCGCCTTGTTATTGGGGCCGCCCTTCCAGTCCCGATAGTAGAGGTGCTTGGCGGGGTCAACCAGCAGACGCACGTTCACTCCGCGCTTGGCCGCACGGGCAAGGGCTTTCAGAGTTTTCGTGTCGTTTAGGAGTAACTGCTCCACCTCGATGCTCTTGGTAGCGGCATCGAACTTCTCAATCAATACCTCCCGCGTGTTTTCCAGGTAGGGTGAGGTTAAGGTGAGGTTGCCGGTGCAGGAAGAGTACCCTGTTTCCTGCAAGCGTATCTGCATGCGCTCTTGGGCCGCGGCCTCGTCGTAGATGGCAATGGGGGCGTAGGGAGAGCCGTCTCGTATACAGTTCCAGTTATTGGAGAAACTGATCTCCAGTTCGCGCACGAACGGTCCGGCCACGCGCACCATGGCATCATGATTCTTGGCAGTGGTATCGGAAAAGTTCATGCCCCCGAACATCGCCTCCACGCCGTCGACGATGATAATTTTGCTATGGTCCACGCGAGCTGGCACAAGGGCCTTGATGAAACCGGTGTCGGCGTTGCGCACGTTCAACCCGAGCTCCTTGGCCTTGGACATTTTCTGCCGGTACTGCGGCTTCACCACAGGTGTGCCAGCCTCGTCTCCAGCCGCAATTTCCTCCAAGGTCTCGGCCTCTTTTTCCTGGGCTCGCGCATAATCCTGGGAAGTTTTTGACAGCAACATGAAGACCTTCACGCCTTCCTTTTGCTTTTCCAGCAGCAGGTCGATCACCTGGTCGCCGATGTCACCGCCAAAGAGGTACATGCCGAACATCACCCGCTTCTTTGCTCCGCGAATCAGCTCGAGTCCCTGCCCGAATACTTCGTCCTGATCCACCAAGGCGCGGGCAGCCATGGATTGGGGTTTTTCGGCTATGGGCAGCATATGCGTCGCCACGTGCTCCTCGTAATACTGGCGGTCCAACTGGTCCGAAACCTCGATCTTAACCAGCACGATAACCACCACGCCAATGCAAAGTATCGCTATCCAACCAATAAACTTCTTCATCTCCTGCAAAAGTATCGCCAAAGCGGCGGCGGTCAAGAGTAGGGTTGAGGAAGTTCAATTGCTACGGTGGCCTTGCAATGAAATGAACGCATTGCAGATTCAGCAGAAGGCGTGGATCATATGTACTCGAGACAAGAAATGAGACGGTTGACAGCATTCGGCGGGTACATTCGAATGGCAAGACCCATGACTGGACAATTGATCTTCACCAGCTCTCCGATGGGCCTGGAGCCAGGCCGCTCGGGATATTGCACGGTGGCCCGAGACAAAACCCTGCCTCAACGACTGGTTCGAGAAATCGAGCGAATCAGTGTGCTCGACATATCCGGATCAGGGGAAAGCCCGCCAAAAGTCGACGCCTTCCGTTTGCTGAAAGTGGGCCAACATAGTGTATGCCTCTTAAGTAGAATCCGCAGCGCCGGCCAAGATTACACCAATCGAACCAACTATGTAGCTCATCATTTGATCATCGATCCCGAGGAGACCGCGGGGCTCCCCTCCCCCGCAGACATTCTGACGCAATGGGACGGGTGGCGTGACGAGTGGGACGAAAACCCCCGTTACTTCGAACAAGAAGATGCACCCAACTTGGCCGCAAGTGGCATCGATTCGCCCGCTCGCTCGCTCGCTTGGTTTAAATGGTCAGGCGACGAAAACAATGCGGCGATCCCCCAAGGCGACAAATCCATCTTCCGTATCCATCCAGGAGACGAAGACAGACTGCTTCAGCTCTATGCAGAATCATCGGCTCAACTCGAGTCCGCGCAACAGGCTTGGAAGATACCGTTCACCACCTTTCTTCAGCCCAACGAGGATCCAGCCCACTTTTTGTGGATCGGCGGATGGCCCGGCACCGCCGCCGAACGCATACAGTCCGCTGAAGTCGTGAACTCCCTGGAACTCGCTCCCTTCGACGACGAAATGGCCGCCCTCGAATTGCCTGCGGAGGAGGTTCCCGAGGAGCCCGAACCCGTCGCCGAGGAACCCGAACCCGTCGCCGAAGAACCCCAACCCGTCGCCGAGCAACCCGAACCTCTCGCCGAGCAACCCGAACCTCTCGCCGAGGAACCCGAGCCGGTCGCCGAAGAACCCGAACCCGTTCACGAGGAACCCGTCGAACCTGAACAAGCGGCGGCTTACCAAGTTCATGAAGAAGACGAGCAACCCGAGGAAGTTGCTCCGGAGGTCGAAACCACCGCTCCGCAACACCCTCAGCAAGAAACCCAAGAAGCCGCTCCGCAACCGGCTGCAGGGCGACAGCAAAGCCCTCGTCGTCCAACCGGAGCCGCCACCGGACAAAGGAGGATCAAACGCTACAGGCAAACACAAACCCCGGCGCGAGTGGTGCAAGCGGCTGCCAAACCCAAGAAAACAAATACCAAGGCATACCTGCTCATCGGCTTGGCCGTATCCATGATGGTGATCTTTGGTGTGACCATTTATAATTTGATGGATAGCATCGACGAACTGGAGACGCAGAACGCGCAACTCGTCGAGGAAAGAGATGGCCTGAAATGGGAACTGGAAGGAGTGAGGAAGCAAGAGGAAATTCTGAACTTCACGCCACCAACTCCACAACCGCTGCCACAACCACCGAAACCAACACCCAGACCTACGCCCACGCCACGACCACAACCACCAACGGACCCGACGCCAGACAATCCTTTCGGAAACAATGATCAGAACCCGCCGAGCAGACCACCTTCACCGCAACAGACTTCGGCAAGTTTCGCGTTGAGGATGGCTAAGTTAACCGAAGACACTTTCAAGTTGGAAATAATGCGAAGCCCGGATTCGAAACCGCACCCGAACGAACGAATCAATTTTCAAAGCCTCCTTGGAGGCTCCTTGAGCCAAGTGCTCGGCAAGCCATCGGGACCAATCACCCCGGCCGACTTAAACAGGCTAGGAGGATTGGATGTCTCTGGCGCTAGTATTTCTGAAATAAACGGTCTCCAAAATGCACGTAACCTGAGATCGCTCAAACTGACAAACAACCACATCAATGACCTCACGCCGCTTCAAGGCTTGGTGAAACTGAACAAACTGGTTCTCAGCGGCAATAACATCGAAGACATCGGGCCGTTGGCCAAACTGACCAACCTGACCGAGTTGCACCTCAACAACAACAGAATCCCTGACATAGAGGCCCTCCTGAGATTGACGAACCTCACCGACTTGGAACTAAAGAACAATCCCATACCCCAAAACCAACGCGAGTTGCTTCAAAGAGTACTTCCCGACTGTGTGATTCAGTTTAATTAAGCCTATCGAGGCAGGCGATGCACGAGAACAAGGTAATCTTACCATCTATGCGTCGTGTCTTCTAATTGCACGCAAATGAAACAAGTACTCCCATTGATCACTCTTATGATATTCGCCTTAATAGGATGCGAGGAAGGAAACGAAGTTCCGGAACCAAAAGCGGAATCCGGTGAGCCTGCCCCGATGGATAATTTAACCAAGCGGATTCTAGCTGCCATCCCGAGCGCCAAGGAAGCCGAATTCCCCACGCCGGAGGCGGCCATGGCGTTTTACGTCGATTGCCTGAAAAGAGGCGACGTTACTTCCATGGCGAAAGTTTTGGCGATAAAGGAGCGTGTCACCCATTGGGATTTCAAGAAACATACTTTGCTTTTCGACTCTGATATATCATTTGGGAACGGTAACGAAATCCATGGCCATGCCAAACTGGGGCAGGCATTCCGCAGTTTTTTCACCCAGTTTTATGATTGGGTGGTAATCGAGCTTACAACCGACTTGTATTGGGACGCTCCGATCCAACTTGATGAAAGCCAAGGGATACGACTTGGGATGACAGCGGATGAG
>PAZC01000044.1 GCA_002716045.1 Opitutia bacterium | reverse complement strand
ATTTCCATCTAATTTACCATATGTCCATTCGAGGAAAATTTCATCATTTATTGAGGATCCAGATTTAGGTGAAATAATGTTTAAATATTGACTATATAAAGTAGTGTTTATTAAAAAAATAATAAAAATTTTCATATAAATAAACTTTGATGAAGCATTTATCTTCTACAATTATATTTTTCTAAATAATCCTTAGCATACGTATTGCCCTTATCTCTTGACATTCTTAGATCTTCACACCCTTTTTGTCTATTACTATATCCTTCTATATATGCCACACCCCTCCACAGATATGAACCTGCATGTTCGGAATTTAATGAAATAGATTTTTTTAAATCTCCGATGGCGGGACCATACTTTTTTTGTAAATATTTGGTATAGCCTCTATCATAATAGCCAATAGCTTTATCAGGATTTTGAGCAATTTGTTCATTAAAATCATTTTGTGCTTCGTCTAAATTATCAAACATCACATTTATCCAACCCCTTAGTCTATAATATAAAGGATTTTTAGGTCGTTTTTTAATCAGATAGTTAGCATCGGTTTTTGCATTATAATACTTTTCTAAATAATAGAAAGACCAACCTCTTAAATATCTTGAATCCAAATGATTAAAATCTATTTCTATAGCATTATTAAAATATGAAACGGCAATAGAATGTCTATTTGATTTATATTCCTCTCTTCCCTTTGCATACCAATCATCTGCATCTAAGGTTTTTGATACAATAGATGGAGCAGCAGTAGACGAATTATTACTTTTAGAAGTTGATTGTTCAAATCCAAGTATAATCAGAAAAACAAATAGTATTGCAAATCCAAATCCAAAAGCCCATTCAATTAAAGTTGCTTTATTTGAAGAAGATTGAGGTTTAGGTTTAGGTTTAGGTTTAGGTTTAGGTTTAGGTTTAGGTTTAGGTTTTAAAGATTCCTCTATATCATTTGCGAACTCTTTGCATGACTGTTGTCTTTCATCTGGATCCTTATTTAAAGACCTTAATATAGTTTTAACAAGAGGACCTGGAATATCTGGATAATGATCCCTTGGGTCTGGAGGTTTCTCTTTAACCTGAGCCTGTTGAACATCAAAATGAGATTTATAACGAAAAGGCAATTGACCGCTAAGAGTTTCATAAAAAGTAATGCCTAATGAATAAATATCAGATCGATGATCTGCATCGTGTCCTTTAATTTGTTCTGGAGACATATAATAAGGGGTTCCAACTATAATTCCAGCTTGTGTTTTAAATAGTTCGCTTGCATCTCTTGCTTTTGCAATACCAAAATCCATTAATTTCAATTCATCTTTTTTATTAATCAAAATATTAGAAGGTTTTATATCCCGATGAACCACTTTCCTTGAATGTGCATATTCTAACCCATCTAACATTTGTTTGAATATTGGGATAGCCCTTTTGGATACAACTGGACCTACCTTCTTTCCAATCACTGTTGACAATGGTTCACTATTAAAATATTCCATTAATATGAAACTATTCCCATCTTGTTCTATATAGTTGATCAGCTCAATAATTTTACTATGTCTTCCAAGTGTACTATGCACTACTGCTTCCCGTTTGAATCGGTCCTGTAATTCTGGATCTGATCCAAATTTAGGATAAAGTGCTTTGATAGCAACTTTTGTTTTTAACGTAGAATGTTCAGCAAGATAAACAACTCCCATACCGCCTTCACCAATACGTTTTTTAATAATATATCCGCCTATGTTTTGTCCAATTCTTTTCTTCATGTATCTTCTTTATTTATTTCTTTTTTTTGGACGTTTGATCTTTACTAATTTTTTTTACAGTATCATTTTTCGATGTATCTTGGTTAGTATTTACGATCGGATTAGAAGATTTGTTTCCAATATCTCCTACTTTTTCCTCTTTGGATGGTGCAGATTCTTCAGTTTGGTCTGCTTTTTCTTCTTCTTTAGGTTCTTCTACTTCTTCAGATTGATCCGCTTGTTCTTCTTCGATAATAACGGGGTCAATATCTATAATAGGTTCATCCTTGATCAATAAATCACTCACTTTAGAATATGTAATAATAGCTAAAAGTGTGATGATTGAACCTATGATAAAACTTAAGACCATATAGCTTGATACGTTTTTTTTATCTGTTGTAGGGCGATGGCTTGCAGACAATACTTTCTGTTTTGGTGGGTTAGGGCCTTTATCTACTTTTAGGACAATTGCAGTGGTATTATCTGAACCTCCATTGTTATTCGCTTTATCAATCAATTTTTCAGTTGCATCCATTGGCTTATTTGATTTAATTATTGAAAAAATATCAGGAACACTTACCTCTCCTGTAAGACCATCTGAACAAAGTAATACATAATCGCCTTTATACAATTTTTCTATAGTTATAGAAGTGGAAATCTTCCCGATACCTATGGCTTGTAAGATTCTATTTTTATTAGGATGATCCTCTGCTTCTTGTTCTGAAATTAATCCCTTATCTAAAAGGTCCTGTACAACGGAATGATCTTTAGTAACAAAATATGGGTTGTTATAACGAAATATATATAATCTACTGTCTCCTACATGGGCAATATGCGCAATATCGTCTACCATTAAGATACAGACAATAGTTGTTCCCATTCCTTCTAACTCATTATCTTTTTTACCTTTTTCCAATACTAACTGATTAGCTTCTTGGATCGTTCTTTCTAAGAAATCTATAGGTTTTTCATTTGCGTCTGCCTTTTTAAATGCATTGGTTATATGCGAGACAGTGATTTGAGAAGCTACTTCGCCACCTTTATGCCCCCCCATACCATCAGCTACAATATAAATTTCTCCCCAGGCATTTGTTGCAGATCCGAAAGAATCTTGATTGTTTTTTCTAACCATTCCTTTATCAGAATGATTGCCTACTTGATATGAAAATTTTCCAGCCATAAAAAATATATTTCTAGATAATATTAGTTTAACTCACTACTATTTTTACAGTACTTAACTCGATTATCTTACCAGGTTTAATTATTCCTTTTTTTACTTTTCTACCATTCACTTTTATACCGTTTGTTGAATCTAAATCTCTAATAATAAATTTTCCATCTTCTATAGTAATATTACAATGATAACCAGAAACGGTTTTCACATCTAAGACTATATCATTATCATTTGCTCTTCCAATTTTAGTATCATCATTAATAGGATAAAAGCTACCTGCATTTGGTCCAGTTTCTATAGTTAGCGTAATGGGTTCCATGGTGTTTTCAACCACTGTGGCATCCGGTTCAACTACCGTAGCATCCGCTGAGATAGGAGTAGCTATATTTTTTGTACTAGACTGATCATTTTGCTGTGTTTCTACATTTGATCCGGTTATTGGATGTGGACCATATTTGTTTCCACCTTCATCGCTTTCTGTGATCAAAACTAAGAAATTATATATCGGAATTAGTAAGAACCATCCACTTCTGCCTGTATCATGCATTCTTCGCACAGCAACAGCCCATGTCGGAATAAAAACTGCCCATGAATAGATAGTATAAAGGACAGGTTCTTCTGCATAAGGGAACATTCCCGTAAAACCTTCAAAAAATGCCAGCCCAAATAAAATAATTAAATTGAATAAAATGAACATCCAATATTCTTTGCGAGTAGCTCTTCCTTTAAAATTCGCATAATTATCTTTGACTACTTTTAAATACCAATTCATCGATTTTACCTTTCTTTACTTGACAAGTATCTGAACTTTCCCAAGTTGAATCTTATCACCTTGTTTTACTTCACAAGATGATACTTTTTCCCCATTTACTTTCGTTCCATTGGTGGAATTCAAATCCACAATCATATATTGATTCGCCTGATATTCTATCTTACAGTGATTACCTGATACAGTATTATCTTCAATTATCAAATCATTTTTATCATTGCGGCCAATAGTCATTCCTGCATTGATCTGCTTAGTTTGTCCAGTTAATGGACCACTTTCAAAATGGAATTGAATTTGATATTCTTTACCAGAAGTGCTACCAGAAATAATTGTTTGCCTAGGATCTTCTCCTATATCAACAACTTCTGTGCGATCATCGCCAGAGGCATCACTTAAATTACTCTTCGCCTTTTTCTCTTGATCTAATTCTTTTTTAAGTTGTTCCTGTTTATCAAGCAATTCATCTCGTTCCTGTTGAGCCTTCTTTTTATTAGAATTATTGATCCAATATGCAATAAGAACAAACAGGGCAAGGATACTAATGGTATATATCCAATTATTTTGACTTTCAACATGAGCTTGTGGAGGAATAATGATTGTTAAATCTGCAGTATCACTTGATCCATTGGCATTTACTACTGTAATAGAAATTGTATGTTCGCTACTATCCGGATCCGATATTGCTGATACATAACATAACTTTGTCTGTTGTTGTATTTGTGAAAACACGTGACTATAAATTTTGTTTAATTCTTTACTCGTAGGTGCATCATTATACCGACCACCAGTCTTTTCAGATATTCTTTCTAGAACCCAAAGATATCTTTTTTCTGATTTGGTATGATAGCCAATTGAATAAATAGGAATATTGTATTCATTGGCCTTTTCAATGGCGTCATTATCAGTGTAAGCAGTCCCCGGCCCTTCATCTTTACCATCCGAAAGCACAATCAATACCTTGTTACTGGGCAATCCTTCAGTATCATGTAACATATTAAGCCCTTTGAACATCCCTCTGTTTAATTGAGTATTTTGACCGATAGCTTCAATTGTACCTGTATTTTCATACAAAGTGCCTTTTTCCGAACTAAAATCGCTAATCACTTGCACATCATCATGAAATGATATAATACTTACTTGATCATTATCAGATATTTGCTCTATAAATTGCCGAATTGACGCCTTAATACTGTCCATAGGCTCCCCAGCCATACTAAGGGATGCGTCCACAGCAATTAATATAGCAACTCCTTCATTTCTGTCACCAATTGTTTGAAGTGCGATAGAATGATTCTGTATACCATCCTCATATAAAGAAACCGTGGAACTGTCAAAATTGAAATCTTCCTTATTCGCTGTATCACGGACAGAAATAGACATACAAATTTCAGGGAAATTTGTTATATCTGGATCCCCAATAATTACCTTTATTCCTGATGCAGACATAAAGCACAATTGGGAAAAAGTTAGGCAAATACCTAATATATAATTTTTTTGTTTACACATGTATAAATACTCCTATTTGTTAAAATATGATCAAATTAGTTAATTGAAAAAGAATTTTTTGATTTATAGAGATAAATAATAAATATCACAAATGTAATAACAGCAACAGAAGTACTAATCAACAAACTTATACCAGCTGCTGCATTCCATAATCCATGTAAAAATGCAGCTAGAATTAAACCCATGGCTGGATACATAAGATTAACTCTCTTATAATAAAACCCAAGTGCTATATAGTAGGCAAATATACCTGACCAGCCCACATGCCCAGCTATACCAGTAATAAAACGTGGAATTAACAGCATCAAGCCAAAAATAGTACCTAGATCATCAGAAACTTTAGGCACATATTCTCCTAAGGTCTCCAAAATAATAAACCCGACAGCAGATGATGCTCCAATAACAATAGCAATAGTTGGATTAGGCCTATTAGTTTCAAAACCAGGAATTTTAAGATTTGCAAAATTCCTACCAAGTATTATTGCAAGCCATACTGGAATAGACTTAAATAGCTCCTCCATTAATCCTGCTCCCACAAAATGACCAATAAACTGCTGAGAAAACAGATTAGATTCCATCATATTTGTAATTGCAGTCGTTCGAAACACAATTCCAAGTAATAAAAATGGAATTTCAATAAAATATAATAAAGTAGTGCAAAACGCAGAACCAAGTAAAAACCATATTGGAACACTTACTCCAGAAACTGCACGTACAAATAAGATCATCATAAACCCTAGATATAAACCAAGTACATTTTGATAATATATTAAAAACTGAACATCTTGATTTTGTAATCCAATTTGCAAAATAATAAATAATATTATTCCAGCCACTACCGTTGCTACACCTGGTAGAAAAAAAGGTTGTGATGCTACTTCTTCTAAAAAACCAGCCTTAGATGTTGGTATTATTTTTGTAAAACTTGGAGATGTTTTTTGATAATCAGGTTTAATATTTTTTTTCGAAACTTTTTTATCAGGATGCATTCCCATTGATATTTCAACCTTGATATCTCCTTTATCTTTTGTAAAAGATAATATATCTCCATTGTTTAATTGTGATGATTCTTTTTTAATGGTTTTCCCATTGACAGCTGTTCCATTTGTACTTTGATCATAGATAATCCATTTGCCATTTCCAGATGGACTTTTATCCAGCTCTATATACGCATGCTGTCTGGATACTTTTTGATTATCCGGACCATCCAAAACAATGGTATTGCTTTTGTTACGCCCTATAGAAATCTTAACCCCTTCATTAAATGATACAGTCTGCCCAGCTTGAGGACCGGATAAATAGGTAATTGTAAGTGTATTAGGCATCAGCGTTCAGCTTTTGGCACATAGATACGATTTACAAAATTGGTCATCATATGTTCTTGAACATTAATTATAAAATTTTCTTCCTTCTGTTGGATCCTATGTATACGAAACATTAGGATAATACTTAAAAATAATGCAAGAAAGGTTGTGTCAAACGCTGTACCTAAAAGAGATGTTACACCGGAAATATCGCCAGCAGCAGCTTCATCTACACGACCTAAAGCACCACTAATTCCAAAAACTGTACCTATAAAGCCAATGGATGGTATCGACCAAGCCAAATATCGTATGATACTGAAACTAGAATCCAGATAGTTCATATTTATCTCGGTTTGTATCTTAACTACATCCATTGTTTCTTGAGCAGATTTGTTAGCCCTGAATTTTGTGCAGGCCATTCTTAATGTACTAAATACTATACTATCTTTATATTCAGAATCTTCGCTTAATTGTAAACGCAGCTCATTGATTTCATCTGGAAGTAATACCTTATGTTCATCTTCAGGTAATAATGGCGTTCTAAACGCATTTTCTTGCCATTTTAACTTCCTTGATTTCGATCCTAGGATAAAAAGAGCCCAAGAAAAAGCTAAGGTGGTAAGAAACTGAATGGTTCCCTGTGGCCATAAACCACCAAGTAGTAAATATATCCTATGGGTGGGATTTTGAATTCCAAAATTGAAGAATAACCATAGCAACCCATAAATAATTGATGTTGCTATCAATGCGATTATAAACGCATCAAACTCATTACGTTCTTTTTTGTTATTCATCGTTATTACCTTCCAACATATACACCTCCATTTTGTTCAGCCAAATTATGTAGGAATTCATATAATTCCTTTGGATTCGCACTTGGTTCAAATACTACACGTCCGTAAGTATTAATTGTTGTCCCAGGCAACCCAACCATTATCGTATTAATAATCATATTACTTCGATTCAACCTTCTTACACGTTGTAAAATACTATCTACTCTTTTCTCTCCTTCGGTTGGATACCCATCTGTAATGAAGTACATTACATCACCATTACTAAATCTGAGCGCTTCATATAGAGCATCTCCAGTATTTGTTGCATGTGGCTCAGAAAATATTAATTGAGATAAGTGCGATTTGGTATCTTGCAATGATTTGATCTTATTGTTTACAGAGCCATCTAGCCATCCATGTTTCCAATATATCCCAGAACTATATACAATTGAGTCAAAATAGATGAATCGATATTTTTTAACTTCACAACTATTTAATAAAGAAGAAACCGTTTCAAACAAATTGTCAATTTGCCAAGACATACTTCCTGAAACATCTACAACAAAGATAGCATAATCAGCTTTTAAGGGTAATCCAAAAAGGGATGGAGCTAGGGGCTTTTTAGGCTCGGTAACTACAGTTTTCTTTTTTTCTTTTTTTAATTCTTTATTTTCTTTTTGCAAAATTTGAATTTGTTTTTCAAGTGATTTTGATTCATCTTTAAACGATTTAATAATGCTCTGAAGTTTTTGAATCACCTTAATTTTTGATTCTGGGGTAGCTGGAGTAGTTGGAGCTATTACTAATAGAATTATGACTGCTCCTAAAGCGCAAGATAACACATCAAGAAATGATATACTAAATACTTGAATATCACCTTTTTTAGATCGCATAAAACATTATTCAATTAATTCTTGACAGAATACAAATTTTGTTTTTCCACAAAGAATTTGATCTTTATGTGTTAGAGGTGAAGCAGAGGATACTTTTGTCTTATTGATATAAGTACCATTTTTCGAACCAAGATCATGAATTGTACATTTGTTATTATGTAATACAATTTTGGCATGAACTTTTGATATATAATTATCATCTGGAATATTTATATCACCATCTCTTCCAATAGTGTTATCTCCTTTTTTCAAAAGAAATTCTTTTCCATTTTTTAATTTAAGCACATAGCTATTTAAGGAAGATGAGATGATTTGTGACTCAAATAATGGTATTGAGCATTTGGAACAAGATGTAGAATTTACAGGATTTTCCTGCCGACAGTTTTTACATATAATCAAATTTCTCGGAATAAGAAATTAGTTTTTCCAACAGTAATTTTATCTCCATCTGATAATTCTATTTGTGTATCAATTTCATCACCATTAACAAATGTTCCATTTGTAGAAAATTCATCTTTGAGTAAAAATTTCTCACTTCTATACAAGAGTGTACAGTGTTGTCCTGAAACCTCACTATCTCCAAGAGCAATATCCGATGATGAATCAGCTCCAATGAGAGTTTTTCCTTCTCTTAAGTGATAGTCCTGACCTTCTTTATTCCAGGTAAAAGATACGAGCCATCCTACAAGCTTGCGACCTTGAGATGATTTAGATTTTGAAATATTAGAATCAGTTTCGGACTTATGAATCACTGTACGATCAGGGTTATNTGAAGATAAAACTTCTGTTTTATCTAAGTCATTGCTTATACTATCATCCGTTTCCATTCTTGTTTCTACCTCGACTACTGTTTCAGCGGGACAATATGGACAATTGTCAAGCCCTGCATCAAATTTATGTCCATTTATACATGTTTGTTGATCAGTCATATTATTTCCCTCCAAAATAGAATTTCTTTAAAATCAATCAAATTATCAAGATATTAACTAAAAAGTAGATATTTTACTTATGGTTAAAGTTTTATGATCTTTCATGTTCTAGCGATATTATTATATTTTAGCAATCGTAAATACTTATTGTGTAATTCCACACTTTTATTTCCTTGCAACTTTTCAATTCAAATACCTCACTACAATTACATGCATCTGAATTAATTGTGTATTCTCCTCTCTCCAATTCAATAGTCCTAATATCACCCTCATTTAAAGTAATTGATATTAATGGATCACCACCTGTCGTTGCTCCTTTGAAAATAAATATACTATTTGTGCCCCAATCTTTCATTTCTATTCGTAGTTCCCCAGGTGAATCATCATTTTTGTTTTCAAGACCAATAGCATCCCAAACCCAACCTCTTTCCAAACCAGAAATAGGATCTTTATCGCAACCTTGAAAAAGACAAATAAATAAAAAGAAGAAAATTATTCTTTCCAATATTTAACCTCTTGGCAATAAACCTAAAATTATTATATACAAACAATAAATGCTCATAATTCCCACATACATATCATTTGAATTATTTGTTGATACATTGTTAGTTGATATATTTTGATTACTATTATTAGAATTTTGATTGGAATAGTTTCTTTTATTTATATTAAAACCAATAGTTACTACATCATTTGCCCATGAATTAGATTGAGAGACTATCCTTATATCAATATTATCTGTTTTATTATTAAGAAGCTCTTTTGGAAGAATCCAATAATACGAAACTTCTGCAACTCCTATTTCATCAATACGCTTCCATTTTGAAGTTTTCGACTTTTTCCATTGAATCTCTACATTTCCATCTAATTTACCATATGTCCATTCGAGGAAAATTTCATCATTTATTGAGGATCCAGATTTAGGTGAAATAATGTTTAAATATTGACTATATAAAGTAGTGTTTATTAAAAAAATAATAAAAATTTTCATATAAATAAACTTTGATGAAGCATTTATCTTCTACAATTATATTTTTCTAAATAATCCTTAGCATACGTATTGCCCTTATCTCTTGACATTCTTAGATCTTCACACCCTTTTTGTCTATTACTATATCCTTCTATATATGCCACACCCCTCCACAGATATGAACCTGCATGTTCGGAATTTAATGAAATAGATTTTTTTAAATCTCCGATGGCGGGACCATACTTTTTTTGTAAATATTTGGTATAGCCTCTATCATAATAGCCAATAGCTTTATCAGGATTTTGAGCAATTTGTTCATTAAAATCATTTTGTGCTTCGTCTAAATTATCAAACATCACATTTATCCAACCCCTTAGTCTATAATATAAAGGATTTTTAGGTCGTTTTTTAATCAGATAGTTAGCATCGGTTTTTGCATTATAATACTTTTCTAAATAATAGAAAGACCAACCTCTTAAATATCTTGAATCCAAATGATTAAAATCTATTTCTATAGCATTATTAAAATATGAAACGGCAATAGAATGTCTATTTGATTTATATTCCTCTCTTCCCTTTGCATACCAATCATCTGCATCTAAGGTTTTTGATACAATAGATGGAGCAGCAGTAGACGAATTATTACTTTTAGAAGTTGATTGTTCAAATCCAAGTATAATCAGAAAAACAAATAGTATTGCAAATCCAAATCCAAAAGCCCATTCAATTAAAGTTGCTTTATTTGAAGAAGATTGAGGTTTAGGTTTAGGTTTAGGTTTAGGTTTAGGTTTAGGTTTAGGTTTTAAAGATTCCTCTATATCATTTGCGAACTCTTTGCATGACTGTTGTCTTTCATCTGGATCCTTATTTAAAGACCTTAATATAGTTTTAACAAGAGGACCTGGAATATCTGGATAATGATCCCTTGGGTCTGGAGGTTTCTCTTTAACCTGAGCCTGTTGAACATCAAAATGAGATTTATAACGAAAAGGCAATTGACCGCTAAGAGTTTCATAAAAAGTAATGCCTAATGAATAAATATCAGATCGATGATCTGCATCGTGTCCTTTAATTTGTTCTGGAGACATATAATAAGGGGTTCCAACTATAATTCCAGCTTGTGTTTTAAATAGTTCGCTTGCATCTCTTGCTTTTGCAATACCAAAATCCATTAATTTCAATTCATCTTTTTTATTAATCAAAATATTAGAAGGTTTTATATCCCGATGAACCACTTTCCTTGAATGTGCATATTCTAACCCATCTAACATTTGTTTGAATATTGGGATAGCCCTTTTGGATACAACTGGACCTACCTTCTTTCCAATCACTGTTGACAATGGTTCACTATTAAAATATTCCATTAATATGAAACTATTCCCATCTTGTTCTATATAGTTGATCAGCTCAATAATTTTACTATGTCTTCCAAGTGTACTATGCACTACTGCTTCCCGTTTGAATCGGTCCTGTAATTCTGGATCTGATCCAAATTTAGGATAAAGTGCTTTGATAGCAACTTTTGTTTTTAACGTAGAATGTTCAGCAAGATAAACAACTCCCATACCGCCTTCACCAATACGTTTTTTAATAATATATCCGCCTATGTTTTGTCCAATTCTTTTCTTCATGTATCTTCTTTATTTATTTCTTTTTTTTGGACGTTTGATCTTTACTAATTTTTTTTACAGTATCATTTTTCGATGTATCTTGGTTAGTATTTACGATCGGATTAGAAGATTTGTTTCCAATATCTCCTACTTTTTCCTCTTTGGATGGTGCAGATTCTTCAGTTTGGTCTGCTTTTTCTTCTTCTTTAGGTTCTTCTACTTCTTCAGATTGATCCGCTTGTTCTTCTTCGATAATAACGGGGTCAATATCTATAATAGGTTCATCCTTGATCAATAAATCACTCACTTTAGAATATGTAATAATAGCTAAAAGTGTGATGATTGAACCTATGATAAAACTTAAGACCATATAGCTTGATACGTTTTTTTTATCTGTTGTAGGGCGATGGCTTGCAGACAATACTTTCTGTTTTGGTGGGTTAGGGCCTTTATCTACTTTTAGGACAATTGCAGTAGTATTATCTGAACCTCCATTGTTATTCGCTTTATCAATCAATTTTTCAGTTGCATCCATTGGCTTATTTGATTTAATTATTGAAAAAATATCAGGAACACTTACCTCTCCTGTAAGACCATCTGAACAAAGTAATACATAATCGCCTTTATACAATTTTTCTATAGTTATAGAAGTGGAAATCTTCCCGATACCTATGGCTTGTAAGATTCTATTTTTATTAGGATGATCCTCTGCTTCTTGTTCTGAAATTAATCCCTTATCTAAAAGGTCCTGTACAACGGAATGATCTTTAGTAACAAAATATGGGTTGTTATAACGAAATATATATAATCTACTGTCTCCTACATGGGCAATATGCGCAATATCGTCTACCATTAAGATACAGACAATAGTTGTTCCCATTCCTTCTAACTCATTATCTTTTTTACCTTTTTCCAATACTAACTGATTAGCTTCTTGGATCGTTCTTTCTAAGAAATCTATAGGTTTTTCATTTGCGTCTGCCTTTTTAAATGCATTGGTTATATGCGAGACAGTGATTTGAGAAGCTACTTCGCCACCTTTATGCCCCCCCATACCATCAGCTACAATATAAATTTCTCCCCAGGCATTTGTTGCAGATCCGAAAGAATCTTGATTGTTTTTTCTAACCATTCCTTTATCAGAATGATTGCCTACTTGATATGAAATTTTTCCAGCCATAAAAAATATATTTCTAGATAATATTAGTTTAACTCACTACTATTTTTACAGTACTTAACTCGATTATCTTACCAGGTTTAATTATTCCTTTTTTTACTTTTCTACCATTCACTTTTATACCGTTTGTTGAATCTAAATCTCTAATAATAAATTTTCCATCTTCTATAGTAATATTACAATGATAACCAGAAACGGTTTTCACATCTAAGACTATATCATTATCATTTGCTCTTCCAATTTTAGTATCATCATTAATAGGATAAAAGCTACCTGCATTTGGTCCAGTTTCTATAGTTAGCGTAATGGGTTCCATGGTGTTTTCAACCACTGTGGCATCCGGTTCAACTACCGTAGCATCCGCTGAGATAGGAGTAGCTATATTTTTTGTACTAGACTGATCATTTTGCTGTGTTTCTACATTTGATCCGGTTATTGGATGTGGACCATATTTGTTTCCACCTTCATCGCTTTCTGTGATCAAAACTAAGAAATTATATATCGGAATTAGTAAGAACCATCCACTTCTGCCTGTATCATGCATTCTTCGCACAGCAACAGCCCATGTCGGAATAAAAACTGCCCATGAATAGATAGTATAAAGGACAGGTTCTTCTGCATAAGGGAACATTCCCGTAAAACCTTCAAAAAATGCCAGCCCAAATAAAATAATTAAATTGAATAAAATGAACATCCAATATTCTTTGCGAGTAGCTCTTCCTTTAAAATTCGCATAATTATCTTTGACTACTTTTAAATACCAATTCATCGATTTTACCTTTCTTTACTTGACAAGTATCTGAACTTTCCCAAGTTGAATCTTATCACCTTGTTTTACTTCACAAGATGATACTTTTTCCCCATTTACTTTCGTTCCATTGGTGGAATTCAAATCCACAATCATATATTGATTCGCCTGATATTCTATCTTACAGTGATTACCTGATACAGTATTATCTTCAATTATCAAATCATTTTTATCATTGCGGCCAATAGTCATTCCTGCATTGATCTGCTTAGTTTGTCCAGTTAATGGACCACTTTCAAAATGGAATTGAATTTGATATTCTTTACCAGAAGTGCTACCAGAAATAATTGTTTGCCTAGGATCTTCTCCTATATCAACAACTTCTGTGCGATCATCGCCAGAGGCATCACTTAAATTACTCTTCGCCTTTTTCTCTTGATCTAATTCTTTTTTAAGTTGTTCCTGTTTATCAAGCAATTCATCTCGTTCCTGTTGAGCCTTCTTTTTATTAGAATTATTGATCCAATATGCAATAAGAACAAACAGGGCAAGGATACTAATGGTATATATCCAATTATTTTGACTTTCAACATGAGCTTGTGGAGGAATAATGATTGTTAAATCTGCAGTATCACTTGATCCATTGGCATTTACTACTGTAATAGAAATTGTATGTTCGCTACTATCCGGATCCGATATTGCTGATACATAACATAACTTTGTCTGTTGTTGTATTTGTGAAAACACGTGACTATAAATTTTGTTTAATTCTTTACTCGTAGGTGCATCATTATACCGACCACCAGTCTTTTCAGATATTCTTTCTAGAACCCAAAGATATCTTTTTTCTGATTTGGTATGATAGCCAATTGAATAAATAGGAATATTGTATTCATTGGCCTTTTCAATGGCGTCATTATCAGTGTAAGCAGTCCCCGGCCCTTCATCTTTACCATCCGAAAGCACAATCAATACCTTGTTACTGGGCAATCCTTCAGTATCATGTAACATATTAAGCCCTTTGAACATCCCTCTGTTTAATTGAGTATTTTGACCGATAGCTTCAATTGTACCTGTATTTTCATACAAAGTGCCTTTTTCCGAACTAAAATCGCTAATCACTTGCACATCATCATGAAATGATATAATACTTACTTGATCATTATCAGATATTTGCTCTATAAATTGCCGAATTGACGCCTTAATACTGTCCATAGGCTCCCCAGCCATACTAAGGGATGCGTCCACAGCAATTAATATAGCAACTCCTTCATTTCTGTCACCAATTGTTTGAAGTGCGATAGAATGATTCTGTATACCATCCTCATATAAAGAAACCGTGGAACTGTCAAAATTGAAATCTTCCTTATTCGCTGTATCACGGACAGAAATAGACATACAAATTTCAGGGAAATTTGTTATATCTGGATCCCCAATAATTACCTTTATTCCTGATGCAGACATAAAGCACAATTGGGAAAAAGTTAGGCAAATACCTAATATATAATTTTTTTGTTTACACATGTATAAATACTCCTATTTATTATTTATCTCTATAAATCAAAAAATTCTTTTTCAATTAACTAATTTGATCATATTTTAACAAATAGGAGTATTTATACATGTGTAAACAAAAAAATTATATATTAGGTATTTGCCT